>JBKQIR010000189.1:0-128994 GCA_052148275.1 Solirubrobacteraceae bacterium | reverse complement strand
ATCAGGAACGGTGGGCTGGAGTCCGGTTCGGGTGGTCGCGACCTCGAACAGGGCGAGGCGGGGGTGGGGTTGGGTCATGAGGCTTGGGCGTCGAGTCGCTGCAGGAGGCCGTCGAAGATCTTCTGTCTACCAACTTGGCGCTTGGTCGCCGCGTCCTCACGCTGGCGCTCGAGGACCGGTCGGAACTCGACCGTGGTCTGGAAGCACGTGCACGACTCGCAGATCGACTCGAAGTGGCAGTCGAGGCTGGCCGGGCGGGCGCAGTAGCCGTTGCCGAGCAGCCGTTGGTGCAGCTCTGCGCGCAGCTTGCGCATCTCGGCGCCCTCGGCGTCGGCCGGGAGCTCCTTGGGCTGGTCGTAGAGCGCCTCGACCTTCTCGGAGACGGCGAAGTACTCGTCGGCGACGGTGTGGTTGGCGATCTTCGCGTAGACCATCGTCATCCGCATCGACTTGTGCCCCAGCAGCGCGGCGATCGCCTCGAGCGACATGCCGCGGTTGATCGCCTGCGTCGCGAGCGTGTGCCGGAGTTGGTGCGGGGTGAGGTGCCCGATTCCGGCCTGGTGGGCGACGTTCGCGACTGCCTGCTCAACGCGCCTGACGCCGATCCGCCGCCCGCGGTGCATGAACAGCCACGGCTCGCGCAGGCAGGCGGGACGGTGGGTGACCCACTCGTCCAACAACTCCTTGAGCTGCGGGTGCAACGGGATGTAGCGGTCGGTGCGCATCTTCCCGAGCGGCACGTGCAGCCAATAGGCCGAGCCGATCTGTACGACCGAGTCGATTCTTAGGTTCACGAACTCGCTGCGGCGCAGCCCGGTGCGCGCCAGGAACTCGACCGTCAGCCGCGCGAACGGGTCCGTCTGGGCGCGGGCGGCGCGCAGCAACTTCGCGGCCGCGGCGTCGTCGATGAACCGCGGCAGCGGATCATCGAGCCGCGGCACGTCGCCGGGGAACATCAGCACGCGCTCGGGAGCGTCCTCGCCCTGCCACTCACCCAGACGCTCAAGGCAGATCCGCAGCGTCCCGAGATCGCCGGCGAGCGTGCGCTTGCTCGAGCGTTGACCGCGCGTGTTCGGCCGCTCGGCGAGGTGACGCTTATACCGCTCGATCTGCGCGCGGCGCAGATCGGCCACCGCCCCGACCGTGGGCTCCTGCGCGGTCAGCCACAGAGCGAACTCGCGCAGCGCGCGTTCGACATGGAACATCGAGGATGGGCGCAGCGCCAGGCGCATCTGCTCGAGATAGCCCTCCAGTGTTGCCGCCAGGCGAGGCGAGACGCTCGCCCACTCGCTCGCGCGCTGCGCCGACCTGTTGGCGTGGCGCTTGCGCGGCGGGGTATCGAGCACGCCCGCGTGAAACAGCGTCGTCTCGGCCCCATACAGTCTCGTGCTCAGGATCCCCACCCGACCCGGATGCTCAGGATCGAGCCGCAGGGTCGCGGCGACCAGCTGCTCGCGCGAAGCGTCGAACTGCGTCGTGGTCAACCGCTCCGGCCTCACGCCGGCATGCGCCGCGACGATCGCGACCGCCCACCACTGCAGCTCCGCCGACTTGGCGGCAAACCCGACCTCGGCGGCCGTCTTCATGAAGTGCTCGTGGAAGTCGCGATGAACCCACGCCGCGACGCGGCCGGCGCGCAACCGGCTGGCGAGCAGATATTCGGCGCTCGCGCGCAACCGACCAGTCACGATCAGCCACGTGACCAGCCGGCTCTCGTGCTCTGAGATCGAGCACTGCTCGCTCAGCGACAAGCGCGAGAAGCCCTCCACGCCCACGCGCAGCAAAAACGAGCGCGCGGGCGAGATCATCGGATTCCCCGCAAACTTCCCGCTGACCTCGAGATCAGCGCGATAGGCAGCGATCAACGCCTCGACCTCCGGATCGCGCTGCAGGCGACTCACGACGCGAGCTCTCCCGTCAACGGATCGATCTGCGCATCGATCGCCTCCACCGCCCGCAGATACTCCCCCGCCAACCACGCGTTCGATAGATGCAGATAGATGCGCGTGGACTCGATCGACGCGTGCCCGGCTTGCGCCTGCACCGCCTCCAATGCCATCCCCTGCTCACGCAACCGCGTCAAGCACGTATGCCGCAACTGATGGCAGGTCGCGCTCGACAGACCGGCTCGTGCCCGCGCGCCCGCAAGCACCTCGTCCAGCCCCGCCGCCGACAGCGCCAGCCCCCGCCGCGGTCCCTTCAGCACCACGAAACACGCCGCGCCCGGCGTATCCGCGGGACGCTCCAGCTCGAGATACCCGCCCAGCGCGGCGAAGAACCGCGAGGACACCGGAACGATCCGCTCCCGGCCGCCCTTGCCGCACACATGCAGCCGCCGCTCGCCCACACTCACGTCAGAGAGCCGCAGACCAAGCACCTCGCAGCGGCGCAACCCGCCGAGCAGCATCGCGAGCACCATCGCCCGATCACGCCGAGTGCGCAACGCGCCCAGCAGCGCACCAGCCTCCGCCGGCGAGAGCACCCGTGGCAACGTCCTCGGCGTTCGTACCAGCCGCACACCACCCCGACCACGGCGCCCCGGCCGACGCGAAGCCAGCCCACGCGGAACCGGATTACTCACCACCCCGGCATCGCCACGCGCAAGCAGATACGAGAACAGCCCGGCAACACTCGACAACCGCCGCGCGATCGTGCGCGCCGCCAACCCCGACTCGCCGTCCTCGATCCGCACCACCCGCTCGCCCCGCCGCGGCGTGCGCTGCGCCGCCAAGAACGCGAACACGTCCGCGGCGGTCACCTCCGCCGGCTCCTTTCCGACCACCTCAAAGAACACCTTCAAGTCATACGCAGTCGCCAGCCACGTATTGACCGCGCCACGCGCGCCGACGAACGCCAAATAGTCATCCACCAGCAGATGACCGAGCGTGATCGCGACAAGCTCCGAACCCTCCACCAGCCGCTCCAAGCGCGGCACGAACGTCATCCCACCAGCTCCTTCCTCACCGGCATCGAGCGCAGCGATGGACGCTGAACGGCGCGCAAGCGGTCTCTTCGACGGGATGCCTCGTGACCCTGCCATATCACCCGCATATCCAACACATCGATCCGAAATCGACCTACTGGTATCTGCACTCCACCCCAGAGCTGATGCGGCCCGTCGCCAGCAAGCTCGAAGGCATCCAAGGAGACCGGCGATGACCCCCGTGGCACCGACCTTGCAGGCGTTCTTCACCGAACGGCTGCTCACCCAGCGCCAAGTCAGCCCGCACACGATCATGGCCTACCGCGACTCACTGCGGCTGCTCCTCTGCTTCGCGCAGGAGCAGAGCGGCAAGCCGCCAAGTCGCCTGGACTTCGCCGATCTCGACGCGCCGCTGATCGGCGCCTTCCTGCAAGACCTCAACGGCGAGCGCGGGAACAGCGCCGCGACCCGCAACCTGCGGCTCGCGGCGATCCACTCGCTCTTTCGCTACGCCGCGCTGCGCCACCCCGAACACGCCGCCAGCATCGCCCGCGTCCTGGCGATCCCGGCCACACGCCACCGCAAAACGAGCATCGCCTACCTCGACCGCGCCGAGATCGACGCGCTCCTCGCAGCACCAGACCGGAGCACGTGGGTCGGGCGCCGCGACCACGCGATGCTGCTGCTCGCGATCCAGACCGGCGTGCGCGTCTCGGAGCTCGTCAACGCCACGATCGCCCAAGCAAGCCTCACCGCCGGCGCGAACCTCCGCGTGATCGGCAAGGGCAACCGAGAACGCTGCGCGATCCTCACCAACGAGACCACCGCGGTCCTCCACGCCTGGCTCAAAGAACGCCAAGGCCAGCCGCCCGAGCCTCTGTTCCCGACCCGCCGCGGCGGCCCGCTGACCGCCCGAGCGTTCGAGCTGCGGCTCGACAAACACACCGCCAAAGCAGCCCGGCTGTGCCCGACGCTGACCACCAAACGAATCACCCCGCACAGCCTCCGCCACACCAACGCCATGCTCCTCCGAGCCGAGAACGTCGACATCTACACGATCGCACTATGGCTCGGACACGCCACCGTCCAATCGACCGAGCGATACCTCCACGCCGACAACAAGCTCAAGCAGGACGCGATCGACCGAACCGCCCCGCTCGGCACCCGACCCGGCCGCTACCGACCAACCGACACCCTCCTCGCATTGCTGGAACGACTCTGATTATGCGAAGCACACGAGCCCGACAGCCCCCGCAGCAGCCGCAGCCGGACGACGACTTCGGATAACGCCCGACTTCGTATAGGCCGCCTTATCCGAACTTTCGGATAACGCCTTCACAGCGCCGCCTTCCCTGCAAATGCGCGGAAGGCAGGTCTCGTCGCTGAAGCCCATCCACCAGCGCACGCCAGAAGCGGCTGCGGACGCGTTCGAAGCCGCTTGCGAACGCGTCTCATTTGTCGAACCTCCTGCGAACAGCGGGAGAGCGGCCGCGGGCGCGTTCCCGCGTTAGTCACCGGGGGTGCAGGAAGGTCAGCTGTTGATCGATGGCGTTGGTCGTGCGTGTGATGTCGCCGGTGGCAAGCAGGTCGAGCATGGCGCCGCGTAGCACTCCGAGTACGAGCGTTCGCTCGGCCTCGGCAGCTGGGGTGTCGCGCTCGCCGGGGGGCTGGGTGTCGGCAAGAACGTGTAGCCAATCGTGGACCGTGTTGCGGGCGAAGCCGGCCCAGGCGCTTTCGGGGGCGATCAGGGACCGGGCGTAGCCTTCGACCCAGAGCGTCAGGAGCGCGCGGTGCTCGTCGGCTGCGAGCCATTTCCAGAGCTCGGCGGCCACGGTGCTGAGGTCGTTGTTGTGGCTGACCGTCTGTACCTGACTCAGGACGGCGAGCTCGTCCTGTCGTGCTCGGGCGAGGAGCGCCTGGACGAGCTCGGATTTGCTGCCGAACAGATACAGCAACACTCTCGGGCTGGAGTCGATAGCAGCCGCGAGCGGTCGCAGCGAGAGGTCGGCGACGCCGTGCTCGAGGACGTAGCGGTAGGCGCGCTCGAGGAGCTCCTCGCGGCGGGGGGAATCGGGTGGAACGTTCGTGATTATCGCGGTAGTCTAAGTCACTGAAACGACCGTTTCAGTCGGTTCGGGTCGAAGGCACGGTGTGGCTGAATCCAAAGCGCAGATCACGATTCGTGACGTCGGGAATCCAGGCGACCTCGGTTGGGTCGTGATGACTCATGGCGAGCTCTACGCCGACGAGTTCGGGTGGGACACGAGCTTTGAGGCGTTGGTTGCAAAGATCGTCGCCGACTACGCCGCAGATCGCGACCCCCAGCGAGAAGCGGCGTGGATCGCTGAGATCGACCGCCGCCGCGTGGGCTGCATCTTCTGCGTCGCGGACCCCGACCATCCCGGCGCGGCAAAGCTGCGAATCCTGCTCGTCCATCCCGACGCCCGCGGTCATGGTCTCGGCCGCCGACTGCTCGACCGCTCGCTCGAGTTCGCGCACGCGGCCGGGTACGAACGTGCGCGTCTGTGGACGAACCACCCGCTCGCCGCGGCTCGCCATGTCTACCTTCAACGAGGCTTCCGGCTGATCGACGAACGCTCACACCGCAGCTTCGGGGTCGATCTCGTCGGCCAGACCTAGGAGCTAGCCCTCACTCGCGGCCATCCCGCGCCCGCGCGCAAGTAGACCGGTCGTGAAGACCCTTCCTACTGGGCGATCGCGTCCGCAACGGAAGGCTTACCGCACTGTGTCGCCTGACCGAATCGAATGGTCACAGGGCCTTGAAGTAGCGGGCGACGGGCAGCAACGTGTAGTCCACGCGCTCGTATAACCGGCGTGCGGGAGCGTGGCCCTCGTCCCCGCCGGTGTCGATCATCGCGACCCGCATCCCGCGACCACGCAACCAGTCGGTGGCGAACCGCATGAGTTCGGTGCCTACGCCTTCGCGTTGGTGCTGTGGATCGACGGCCAGCATCGAGATCTCGCCGATGAGCCTGTCCTGATAGATGGTGGCGGCGGCGAACGCGACGATCCGTTGCTCGTCCTAGGCGACCCAAGCCTGGGCCGCACTGGTGAGCGTCTCTCTGACCGCGCCCGCCTGGTAGAGACGCCAGTCCCCGTGCAAGCGATCGAAGATCTCGCGGCCCAGCGCCCGCTCGAGCGAGCCGAACACGGGAGCCCATGCCCGAAGTGCCATCTCGACGACGGGGTCCTCGTCCGACGTCCAATACTCCCGGATCACCGCGTCCATCGGACCGATGCTCGCAAATGTCGACCACACGTGCCGGCGGTCGCAGGTTCGAACGCGAAGCGAACGCCGCACACGGCCTTGTCGCTGGCGCGAGGTGCGGGGTGAGCTCGGACCATGGAGTCTCTGATCTGACAACCCTGCGACCGAAGGATCGTCGTGTCTGGCGCTGCCACGTCGGAGGCTTCACTCGCCTGCAATGAAGCCGAGGCAGAGTCCTGCCGGCTGCTCCCGACGAGGCGGCGGGCCGGCCCCCACCGCGCGGATGGACGTGCTCGTCCAAACAGGCTGTCCTTTGCCGGGCACCCGTGCCGTCCATCAAGGCACCCGGTGTCAGGCGGTACCGCATCGCGTTGACGGGGAACCTGAGCGGAGCGAGCCCGGGACCGAAGACCGCGCCGACGGCGCCGAGCAACCTGCATGGCACGGCGACTAGCGACAACGACATCGGCGTGTCGTGGACGCCCTCACCGACACGGCCGGGAGCTTCACGTACACGGTGCAGGTCGGGATTGCCGGGACCGGACGGCCTCGACGCCGACTACAGCGGCATCGCCAAGCCCAGCTTCACCTACACCCAGGGCTCTCCCGACTCAACCTACACGTTCACCGTCTTCGCGGTTGGCTCCAACGGCGCGAAATCGGGGCCGAGCAACACGAACGTCGTCACGACGCTGCCGCAGCCGGCCCCGGCGGCACCGACGATCTCGCCGGTCGCGACGTCGCCTTCACGGGTCTCGGTCGTGATCGGGGGCGACGGCGACGCCGTCCGATACGGCCTGTTCCTCGATGGCAGCCCGGTGCCGGCGCCGCAGCTCGTGTTCGGCGCCCCCGGGTACCAGACGACCTTCGGGGAGATGGCTTACACGGTGGTCGGCCTGACCCCGGGCACGAAGGCATAGCGGACGCCTGGCTGGCGAATTCCTTTGCTCGGGAGAGTCTTATTCCCGAGCGCGGTGAGGCGAGCCTCGGCCGCCATATCCGCCCGCTACGACGACTGACTCGTAGGCTTGGCCAGGTGGTCCGGATCGGCGTCCCATCCGGGTCGGGACAGCCGGATGTCACAAGTTGCTGCTTGCGGTGAAGTAAGCGAGATGAGACGCCTGGCCTCAAGGTCCGACGCTGAGCTGTTTTCGGCGACGCCCGAGAATCCGGACGCCTTCGGTGAGTTCTACAGGCGCCACGAGCAGGCGGTCATGAGGTTCTTCTTGTATTGGTGTCGGTCGGGCGGGCTGGCCGCTGATTTGACGGCGGAGACGTTCGCCGCAGTCTTTGAGTCACTGCCGCGATATGAGCCGGAGCGTGGTGAGCCGCGCGCGTGGCTGTTCGGGATCGCGCAGAACATTCTTGCCCGGAGCGTCAGGCGCGGTCGTGTCGAGGACGAGACTCGGCGACGGCTTGGGCTGGCGCCAGTAGTCGTCGACGACGAGGCGCTCGAGCGGATCGAGGCGCTCGCCTCACGGGATGGCTCAGCGCTCGATGCGCTCGCTGGGCTGTCTGAAGCGTTGCGGGAGGCCGTGTCCGGCCGCGTGCTCGAGGAACGCGAGTATCGCGAGTTGGCGGAGGCGCTGGACTGTTCGCAGAGTGTCGTCCGGCAACGCGTCAAGCGGGGGTTAGCGCGGATTCGTGACCGTCTGGAGGTCAAGCCATGACAATCCTTCCCGACTTCGAGCAGCAGCTCGTCGACCTTGCAGCTCGAACCTACGGCTCAGACAGCCACCGGCGGCCGCGCTCGTTGCTGCGGCGGTCGATCCGCGCGTTGCCCGGGGCGATCGTCCCAGCCGCTGCGGTGACCGTGTCGGTCATCATCGCGCTCGCGGCGATTCTCCTCCTTCGTTCGGCCCACCACCATCCAGCGGTCCGCACGGCGGCTGGCGAACGTGCGCTGCTAGCCGAATACGCGGTTCTGCGCCGGCCTCAAACGGCGGCTGACCGCCAAGACTCCGGGCCCGCGCCGAGCTTGGCCGGGGGCAGGCGTGGCTTTGGCGCAAGCGGCGGACGCCCGGGGGGCGGAAGCTTTTATTACCGGGTTCGGATCACCGGGCTGGCGCACTACCAGGACGTCCCTGAGCTCACTCGCGTGGTGCTCGTCGACGGACTGAGCGTGTCGCTGTTCGTCGAGCATCTCGTCCCCAGCGACACGCTCCCGAAGGCGACCGTCACGGGCAACGACCCGCAGGCGGCAGCCCAACGCACCACGCGCCAACGCCTAGAGACGCTTCAAAGGTCCAGCAATTCCCAGCCGGCATACACCTTGTGGGCGCGCATCGGCAGATCCGGGCAAGCTCAACTGATCGCCACCAGCCCCGCCAGGTCTCGGCAGTTCGCCCCTGGAACCCCCGGGGCCAATCTCCTGCCCGCTCCCGGCGGCCGGATGGTCGCGGTGGTCCCGGACGACGTCGCGCGGTTGAGCTGGGGCTGGCCGCGGGAGTTCGACTCCGCGGCGCTCAGGTTCGTGCCGCGGGTCACGGTCTCCGCAATGGTTCACGACAACATCGCCGTCGCGCCGGCCCCAGCGCGGTTCTCCTCCGTCGATCAGATCGACCCTGAAACGGTGGTGCTCTACGCCGCCAACGCAACCGTGATCGCGAGTTCCAACAACCCCAGCAACAGCGCCAGCGTCTACCTGGGAACAACCTGGGACGGATCGACCCCAGGACCGGAAACAGCGCTCTCGCGTCGCGCCGAGCGCGATCCGGCAACACCCAACCGGGTCGTCCTCGTTCCAAGCGTCGTGACACGCAAATCGGTCACGCTTGGCCCCGGACCCCAGCTCTTCTTCAACGTGCTGCTCAACCACCGCAACTACTTCCTTCGCCTGACCGGCGGTCCGCGACCCGGCTGCATCACCGCGAACCCTCAAGATCCAAGTGGACCTGGCTACGGAGAGGTGCTCCAACCGGGCGCTGAGCCCACGGTGCGCGGCGACACATACCTCGACGGTGGCCCACTCGGCGTCATCAAATGTTCCGGCACCTACCGTTTCAGCATCTCCGTCCTCAACGAGCACGACAAGCCCTACCCACCGTTCGGCTCGGCGAGTTTTACCGTCCGCTGAACCACGGCAGGCTCACGGATCAAGCTCGCTCAACTTCAGCCTCGAGTCGAGCGGCGGTGCGCGTCTCAGTCGGGATCCACAACTGGACGCCGGTGCCAGCAGGCGACCTGGCACCGACCATCAGCGCCCGCTCGCCGGCCCGCGTCGCACATAGGGTGTTCCCGCATGTTTCGCACTCACCGGGCTTATACGAACACCGCGACCCACAGGGCGGCACGCGCCACGCCCGCGCCACTGTGAATGCAGGGCCGGTGGCCCAAACCCGGGCCGTGCCCTGTCTGTCGCCACAAGCAGGAGCGCATGCTCGCTTCCCCTTTGGGCTTCGATTGGTCGCTGCTCGTCCTCGATCAAAGCGGCACGACGCCTTCACGATGGCTCGCGAACACGTCCGGCGCCAGGCCCGGGACCGATTCTCCGAAGGACGCGTAGATCTGCTGTGCTGGCGTTGACTCGTCGGGCACTCCCGCTCTGTGGGCGATCGCGACCGGGTCGACCGGGTAGCGTGCGCTGCCCTTCTCCTTGCGCGCGCCTACGCCGAGCACGAGAGCGGGCTGCCTTCCCGCCGCCACGATGGTGTGCGCAGTCCGAGGCGGGCAGTGCACGAAGTCCCAGGCCCGGAGCGGACGCTCCTGCCCTTCAATTATGAGCGTGCACTCACCCGCGAGGACGATGAAGTCCTCCTGCCCAGCCTCGTGGTGGTAGAGCGACATCGGCCGTCCGGGCTGAAGCCAGAACAGGCTGACCCCGAGGTCGTCGAAATGCGCCTCGCCCTCGCCACCAAAGCGACACACCGACCGCATGCGGTTATGCAGCCAGCGCGCGTCGCGCACGTTGACGACGAACCATCCGGCCGTCACCGGCACGCCGTGTTCCAGGAATGCCTCCGCCATCCGATGCCTCCAATCAATCGGGAGTCCAAGCGCTGGCAGTGAAGTCTGAGGCACGCTGCCGCTTTGTGCTAACAGGAGAAGCGAACGCCCGCTGTTTCTGCACGCTGATTCTGCACGCTGATTCGGAGGGAAGGCTGCTCTCGGAATCGAGCGCCCCAGATCCTGACGAACGACTGCAACGACCTGGCCGCCAATCTCGACGTCGTTCGAAATGGCGCCAAGCGGCGACGTCCTCGCTGCGGCGATCGGCGACGCTCGAACCGGTACGAGTCCGGCCGGTCGGGCCCACGTTATCGCGACCGCCAAGCGATGACGCTCGGCCATAGACGATCGTCGTGTGCGCTCGGTGGGCTGAGTGCTCGCCTATAGCCGGGCGAGACTGAGGTGCAGGCTGGCGCCGAGCAGGATCAGAGGCCAGAGTGCCGTCGCGACAACCGCGGACAGCACCGCGGAGGCGCTGCTGAGGTCGGCGTAGTAGCCATGCTGCGAGGCGACAAGCACGCCAAGAACGACATAGATGACCGAAGCGAGCCTCCGCACGCCGATCCTTGTTCGCCAGGTCCGGTCGTACTCCTGCCTGATCGCCGTTGCTCACCTCGAGCTTCCGCAACACCGCCAGCGCGAGCGTGGGGCCGAAACCTTCCGGCGACTCATCCATCAGCGTGGTCGCCGACGCAAAGCAGACGTGCCTTGGGCTGCGCCGCGAGGTCTCCGTGCGGAACGTGCAGAATCGCTCCTGCATATGCAGGCGCGTAGTTCTGCGCACCCCGGCGCGGGCCGCGGTGTCGGCGTGAAGCGCGTTCCGACGGGGATCACCGGGATTGCATTCACGATGGGTGACCGACGCGCGCTCAGGACTGTGTCTACCGTCATTCGGCCACGTCGTTAGACGAGGGCCCGGCCGTCGGTGCGCGGCTGGGCTAGAACGGGATGTTGTCGTCGATCGCGCTGGGTGCGGTCCGGCTGGCCGGTCGCGTCTGCGCTCTCGGAGTCGCGCTCGACGGGCTGTGGAAGACGAAATCGTCGTCTGAGGGGTCGTTGGCGGCGGCCGCTGTGCCCTGCGCGGCTTGGGTGCCGCTGATGCGGAACGTGCGGATGCCTTCGCCGCGTTCGATGGCCTCGACACGCTGGCGCTGGGTGTCGAGGAACTCGGTGAGCGCGAGTTCGAGGCCCTTGCCTTCGGCGAACAGGTCGCACATCTCTGAGACGGGAACCTCGTCTTCGTTGAGGCGGCTCGCGATGGTCTGCAGGCGTTCGTAGCCCTGCTCGAAGGGAAGTTCGGTCGGCTCGCCGGCGGCGATGGGGTTGGTGGTGGTCATGAGGCGAGGCTCCGTGGGTTGTGGCTGGCGTGCTCGACGACCGCCTGGGCGTGGCCGTCGTGCATATGGAGATGGATGCGCGCCCCGGCCGTGAGGTCAGCGGCGGAGCGGGTGGGTTTGCCGTCGGTGGTGCTGGCGAGCAGCCAGCCACGGCGGCGGAAGTCGTGAGCGGCGATCAGCTCGGTCTGGTGGGTGGTGTCGCGCTGGGTGTCATCGAGGCGGCGGCGGGCGCGTTCACTGAGCAGCATGCCCTCCCGCTGGACCTGCTCGCGGACGCGGACGGTGCGGCGCTCGACGCCGGCACGCGCCTCCCGTAGCAGCCGGCTCAGGGCGCGGCTGTAGTCGCGGGTGTGGTCGGCGAGCTGCCGGCGGGTTCCCTGCCGCACGCGGCACCCGAGCTCGTGAACGTCCCCGACGACATGGGTGAGCTGCTCGCGGGTGTGCACGAGCGCGCCACTCGCGGATGCGAGCGTTTCCCGCTCGGCCGCGAGCTCGCGGGCAGCGCGATGCGGGACGGCCGTGAGCGTGCCGCGGGCGTGCACGAGCCCACGCTGGTGGACGGCGAGGAAATCGCTGAGCGTGTCGGAGACCTCGCCCGCGGTCTCCCGGACACAAGCCGCACGGGCGGCGATTGCCGTCCGGCAGTCCATCCGCTCGACGCACACCGAGACACGCTCGCGGGCGCCGTCCACGCGGCGGGGGATGGCGTCGAGACGCTCGCGCGCAGCGGCGAGGTCGCGTCGCACGTCGGCGGCGGACGGGACGACGAGCTCGGCGGAGCGCGACGGGGTGAATGCCGGCCAGGCGACGTGGTTGGCGACCGGGTTGTTGTCGGTGTGGCCGATCGCGCACACGACCGGGACCGCGCACGCAAACACAGCCCGGCACAGCCCCTCGTCGTCGAAGCAGACGAGATCCTGCACCGAGCCGCCGCCGCGGGCGATCACGATTACGTCGACAAGCGGGTGGTCCTGCAGGCGCGCGAGCGCGTCAATGAGCTGCATCGGAGCGGCCTTCCCCTGCACCAGACTCGCGCACGTGACGATGTGAACGAGCGGCCAGCGATCAACGAGCGCTCGGATGACGTCGCTCATCCCGTCGGAGCCCTGGCCCGCGATGATGCCGACCGCCCGCGGGAACCGCGGCAGCGGACGCCGGCGCCGCGGGTCGCAGAACCCGTCGGCGCTCAAGCGGGCGATGAGCTCGGCGCGGCGGCGCAAGAGCTCGCCTTCGCCAGCGAGACGAACCGCGCTGACGATGATGCTGAGCGAACCCTGAGCCGGATAGAAGTCCGGCCGGTCGACCCGGACCTGAACGAGGTCGCCGGGCTTCGGTGTGCGCTCGAGCGTCGCAGCGTCCCGCGGGAAGACCTTGCACCCCAGCAGCGAACTGCCATCGGTCAGCTCGAAGAACACCATCCCCCGCTGGCTGCGGTTGACCTTCTGCACCTCCCCCTCGATGACCGCCGGGCCGACCTGCCGCAGCGCAAACCCCAACCGCGCCGAATACTCGGTGACGGTGACGATCTCCGACTGCACACGATCCAGAAGCAAGGACTCAACATGCTAAGGAGCGGCGTGGACGGAATCGCAGGCGGAAACCAGCATCAGTTCGGCGGACCGTCACCCGTCGCGCCGGCGAAAGATGTCATATCCGGGGTGATCCCTGCGGCGGTGGTGACCGCTGCAGCATCCAGGCGACGGCTCCAGCTTTGGAGCAGCTTGGTGCCTGCGGGCGTTAGGCCTGCAGGCTGAAGGGCGGGTAGCGGTCGGTGATCAGCAGGAACGCGTAGGCGGCGACGCGGTTGTGCCAGCGGATCACGCCCTCGATGAAGTCAAACAGCGAGCGTGGGTAGCGGCCGGTGAACAGGATCGCGAACCAGGCGAAGATGGCGGCGAACAACGCGCAGATTGTGAGGAAGAACAGCACGATGTAGTGGGGGATCGCCAGCAGCCACTTGACCAGCGGCAGACCGCGAAGGAGGTCGTGTTCGGCGTCAGGGTAGGGGAAGTCGAGGTGAACGGCCTGCTCCGCGTCAGTCGACGGGTAGCGGTCGTCCATCAGCGCGAGGTAGACAGCGATCCGGTTGCTGAAGCGGGTCAGCTGCAGGTTCCAGTCGAACCACCAGCGCGGGTACTTCCGGCGGAATAGCAGCATCAGCGCGACGGGGATGACGAGGATCGCGATGCCGCCGCCGGCGTAGCGGGCGCCAGCGCCTCCCGCCTTTGACCCGAAGCTGCCGCCCTCGATCGTTGCGGCGAGGATCGCGATCGGGATGGCCGTGAAGATCCGAAACGCCGTGGTTAGGCGGTTGAGGCTGCGGTCGGGATAGTCGACCGAGAAGGTCAGCGGGTAATCGTGGCCGCCGCTTGGCGGCACCGGATCCCCCGGCGAGGGTGCGGGCACCTGCCCTGAGCTTCCCATCGACCGCGCTTTCGACGCCGACATCGGATCTCCTCCCTGGGACTTGGGTGGCGGCGCGATCTCGCCGCCGCCCCTCGCTCGATTGTCCGTTGCGGGTCCGTTGCGCTCACGCGTCAGTGTGAGCTACTTGGATGACGCCGCCAAGACCGACGCCGATGATGGCGACGAGGCTGACCGCCACGGCACCGAACATGATTGCCTGAAGGACGCCAGGATGGCTGAGCGCCACCTATGAGCGACGCCGCTGCCGGTCGTACCTCCGCCAGATCTTGTCATAGACGTCTTGTGCAGCGATGAAGGGCGCCAGCTCTTCCTCGTCGTCCCAGCCGTAGCCATCCAGCATCTCCCGCACGAAGCGTGCGCTTGCTCCGTGGATCCGGAGACTGCCGACGAAGCTGGCAACGTCCCAGTGGACCGGTCCGCGAAAGGTGTCCTCGAAGTCGTTCCAGACGCGGCGACGCGGCGTGCGAAGCAGGTTTCGGAGCGAGACGTCTCCGTGCAACGCCTGAGTCGGAAGTTTTGATTCGAAGATGGCCGTTCGCAGCATGTCCAGCTGCTCACGAAGCGATGAGATCGCGTCGCTCTCTTGAGCGTCGGCCGGCCGGACCTGGCCGAGCAGACGCTCGATGTCTTCGCGAAGCTCACCCAGCCCGCCCAGCTCACCCTCGAATGGCCCCAGCACTTCGTGCAGACCCCTCAGCGTTCGACCAAGCCCCCGCGCGTCGTCAAGGTGAGCCGCGGGCTGGACCTCAGGACCCGGCTCGACCTCAGCAATCCACTCGGTGAACGTCATCCACAGACCGTCGTGGTGGTGCGGCCCCGGCGCAATAAACCGGCTCGGTGAGACGGCCAGGCGAGAAGGCGCGAGGAACTCGAGCACCGAGATCTCGCGTTCGAGCCACCTCTGCGGGTCGTCGTGGAGCGCCACCGTTCCGGTCATCACGCGCGCGACGACTGGCGCAGGACGAAGATGCACCAGCACATTGCTTCCGGAGTGGATGACGACCGCATCGTTCGGGCTGAGGCCGCGTGAAGCCGCAACCGCGCCGGCGGCCGCCAGAGTGCGTTGTTCGAGAGCGCCGACCATTGCGAGCAATCTCGCAGATTCGACCAAGACGCCCGCCTTCCCGCGTCGACTACCGCTGGCACCAACGGAGGCGTCGCCACACAACCCCAGACGTGGCCGCCGGCCTCCCAGCCGTGCGCAACGATGACGTTCACTCCACATCCGACTGCGCGCCGAGCTTCCTCGGCGCTGCCGACCGTATGCATGACAAGCCCTCCGGCGTCATGCACCAAATTCGACATAGCTCTGGGGATCGCCGAAGATGAACGACACGATCCGCAGACCGGCCGAAAGGGCCTGATCGACCCGTGCCGCGGACCAGGGTGCAGGCCGGTGCACCACGGGGCGCGAGTGGACGGGCCAACGGGCATCGTTCGCGTCACTCCTCAACCATGGACAGGATCAGATCATGCGCAGCGACATCGCCCCCGGCGGCACCCTCCCCGACTACGAGTTGCCCGACCACGAGAACCTTCCTCGAAAGCTCAGCGATATCCAAGGTGACGACCCCCTGATCCTCACGCTCGCGCGCGGGCACTACTGCCCCAAGGAGCACCTCCAGCACCTCGAGCTCGCCGCCAACTACCCCAAGATCGCCGTGGCATACACGAAGATCGCCACCATCTCGACCGACACCCATCACGCGAGCCAGGAGTTCCGCGCCTCGACCGGCGCCCAGTGGCCCTTCCTCTCCGACCCGGAGCGGACCGTCCAGAAGGACCTCGAAATCCAGGAGTACACCGACCCCGAGCACGACCCGATGATCCCCCACACCCTTGTGCTCAAGCCCGGGCTGGTCATCCACAGCATCTACAACGGCTACTGGTTCTGGGGACGTCCGTCCTTCGCGGATCTCTGGCACGACCTGCGGACCGTGACCCGCGAGATCCGCCCCGACTGGGATCTGAGCAAGCCCGGGCTTCGCGAAGCGTGGGACGCGAGCGACTACTCGCCATTTCACGGATGGGACAGGCGCTCCTCTCAGTCGGTGCCGTCGTCTCACAATTCTTGACACGGACCAGGGAAGCGACCCGGATCGGATATTCACGGGCGCGATACGGCGGCTGATCCGCGACCGTAGTGTCGGGCGAAGAAAACGATCGCCTGGCATCGCAGACGGCGTGACCCCGCCCGCAGAGCCCACTCGATGAGCTTCGGCTGTTCATGGCCGGGCCCGGGGGCTGGTTGGGGATGCGGCGCCAGCACTCGCAACCTCGCATCCAACAACCGCTCGACCAAGAGCCCAGCTGGGCGCTCGATCGCCACCAGCTGCACCTTCAAACGCCCCACTGCCCCGCACAACGACCGCAACCGTGCTCGTCATGCGCGTACGTCACCATCAGCAGCGTTTCGCCCGTCGCGTCGAGCGTCAGGTGCGCGCCGCCCGCCGCGCCGTGAGCAGGCATGCGACGGTACTCGAGCGGATCCGCCGGCCCAGCCGCTCATTGAGAGCCAGGTTCTCAGCGTTCTCATGTTTTATGTTTGGAAGTGCCTGCCGAAGCTACCGGGCCCGCGACTACAGACTTGGGTCACCCGAACCTGGCTGGCTTGGGGTGGGGTTGAGTGCCGCGACGAGCCCGGATTGGTCCTCGGCACTCACGATGAGCTGACGCATCCTGACTCGGAGCGGACCGAGGCGCACCCACTTCGGCCGATCCGTCGTGATCTCGACCAGCCCGGTACCGGCGCCATTGACGAGAGCGGTGCCTCGCCAGTAGTTGACTCCGCGGGGAACGCTGATTCGGAAAGGACCACTCAGTTCGCTCAGGCCTCCGTCCAGTGGCCGGGCAGATGCAACGGCCTCGCGAGGGATCGTGGCTCGAAATGCCCAGCCCATGCGAATGTCGACCGTTGAAGCACTCACCTCCACGCACGAGACTTTCGGACCGGCGCCGAGCACGGTCATGGGGATGCGGCTGGGTCGATCGAACCTGATCGGAAACGTCTTTGTGCTGTCCATGATCCTTCCTCGGTGGTCGTCAGCGGCGCGGCTTGCCTATGCAATGCCGCCGACCGGCTGATTGCGTCTGGCTTCAGCGGCGTAGCGACAGTCATGAAACCGCGATCGCTCGCACGCGCTTCACCCTGACCCCGGCCGTCGCGATCAGACCACCGCCGACGTCGGCGGTGGCCTGAAGCGTTGGCCGATTGCCGTGGCGACGAATGCGCGTGTCAGCCGGCCGCTCGGTGGCCATCGCGGCAGGGAATCGCGCTGACGCCTCCGAGGATCTGCCGCAGCGGCTCGAACTCGGCAGGAAGCGGACGGGTCCGACGGCGCTGGAGCGGGACCGTCCCGCCGGAGGACGCCGGCGCTGGGTAGACGAACACGAGCAGCGCGATCAGCCGCCCGACGGTGCCGAGCGCGGCGAACAGCACGAGGGTGCCGATTGCGACAACCGCCGCGGCGAACCACGTGAGCGGCCGTTCGCTGACGCCCGGAGCGCCCGCTACGTTCTTTTGATGCTGTCACGCTGGCAAGCCGGGCTCGCCGCCGTCGTCGTTACGCTGGTGGCTTGCGCCGTGGTGATCCTTGATCTGAGCGACGCCTGGCTGCGGCGCTGGTGGGACGGTCACGCCCTGACCACCGACTCGGTCGCGGGGCTGCTCGTGCTGCTGATCACGGTCCTCGTGGTTGATCAGGTGGTCCGGCTCCGGCAGATCAATAACCGGGCCCGCGTCGTGGCAGTCCAGGCAGCCATCATGGTGACTCAGGCCAACCGCGCATCGCGGGCGGTGTCCCAGGCACTGGCCGGCTCGGGCGGCCGGGACGTGGCGCTCGATGAGTTCCGGACCTACACAATGATGCTGCTGGCCGTCGCGCCGGTACTGATCGACGCCGAGATGTCAAGGAACTTCCTCGAGCAAGCCCAGCACGTGGACGGTGAGATGGCCCGGGCGCTGACCGTGCTCGCCAAGACGCCCGGCCAAGGGAGCTCCTCGGCCACCCGGCTCGACAACGCGGTACAAGGGCTCAAGTCCGCATCGACCCCGCTGCTCCAGAACCTGGATCCGGAGATGCGGTCGGCCGTTCGCGGAGATGATCCCAGCTGACCGGTAGCGAGCGCCTCGCGGACCCTTTAGGCCGAAGTTCCCGGTTTAGGAGTCGGCTGGCAGTCGTAGCGTGAATCGGGCGCCGCCCGTCGGCGCTGGGTCGCACGTGATCGTGCCGCCGTGTGATTCGATGGTCCGGCGGACGATCGCGAGCCCGAGGCCCGTGCCGCCGCGCGGGCTTCGGGGAAGGCGGACGAACGGTTCGAAGATCCGCTGGCGCTGATCGGTGGGGACGCCTGGACCGTTGTCGGTCACCGACAACCTTGGACCGTTCGCTGTCTGCGTGACTTCGACCACGACCCTGTCAGCGACCGCGAATGCGTTGTCGAGCAGGTTGCGGACGGCGCGGACCAGCGCGTCGCGGTCACCGGTGGTTGGAACGGGGCCGGCGGTGACCAGTTCGACACGTGCGGCCGGGTCGGTGGTGCGTGCGGCGTTCTACTGCAGCCGATACGAGGTCGGCGAGGTCGACTGGTGAGCGGTGCGGTCGCTCGCGAGCGTCGAGCCGTGCGAGGTTCAAGAGGTCGTCGATCAGGTGCCCGAGGCGACCGCTGTCACGCGCGAGTTGGGCTTCGATCGCGTCGCGCACCGGCCGCGGCGGCTGATCTCGCAAGACCCGCTCGGCGGTCGCCTGAAGCGCGGCGACTGGCGTGCGGAGCTCGTGTGAGGCGACGGCCAGGAAGTTCGCATTGCCGCCTCAGATGCGCGCGCCTCCGAGACGGCGCGGTCGAGCAGCACAAGCACGCGCGCGAGCGCCGCCAGGAGCGCCAGCGCAATCGCGGCGCCGACGGCTTCGGTCACCTCCAGGCTGCGGACCTGCCGGTCGATCCCGGCACGGCTGCCGGTCAGGGTCGCGGGCACGTCTCTGCCGCCGACCGGGATCAGCTCGTGCACGGTCAGGAGCGCTTCGCCCGGGATGGCCAGAAGGGTCCCGCCCTTGGCGGTCACCCCGGCGAGATCAACCGAGATGCCCTCCGCGGCGAGCGAGCCGATCACCGACTTGAACGCTAAAGGCGTGCGTGCCGCGCTGAGCGGGCTTGCCCCAGACGTGAGGTCTGTGCGAAGGCGCTGCTCGAGCCCATCGCGATAGCGCACCGTGATCATCACGACGAACGCCGCGAGCGCGGCGACTATCCCGAGTATCGAGGCGGCAATCAGCCGCGTGCGCGCGGGTCGGTGACCGCTCAAGGCGAGAACCGGTAGCCGATCCCGCGGACCGTGTGGATCAGGCGAGGGCCGTTGGCCTCCAGCTTTCGCCGCAGTGCGCTGATGTGAACCTCGACGAGGTTGTGGTCGTATGCGTCATAACCCCACACTTGGGTCAGCAGCTGGTCCTTGGATAGGGCCTGTCCGCGGTGACGCATGAGAAATGCGAGCAGTCGAAGCTCGGTCCAGGTCAGCGCGAGGTCTCGACCGGCGCGGGCAGCGAACCCGTGTTCTTCGTCGACGAGGAGCCGCTCGACCTCCAGGACCTGTGGGATCGCGCCTCGCCGGCGCAGCTCAGCTCGCACACGCGCCATCAGCTCTCGAGCGCGAACGGCTTCACCAGGTAGTCGTCGGCGCCCAGGTCGAGTCCCGCGACCCGGTCGGCCACCGTGTCGCGGGCTGTGAGAAAGATGATCGGCAGCTCATATTGCTGCCTGAGCAGGCTTGCCAACTCAAAGCCATTGCCGCTCGGCAGCAGTACATCGAGGATCGCCAGATCGGGCGCTACAGCGAGCACGTCTCCGGGGCGGGGGAGATCCTCGAACGCGGTCGCCGTGAACCGCTCCGCGCGAAGCGCGGCGAGTACCGCGTCGCGTACCGGCTGCTCGTCCTCGATCACGACCACTCGACCGATCGGCTCGCCCATCGCCCGGCGATTCTCCTCGACGTTGCCTCAAGATCGGCTGAAGATCGGCTTGAACGACAACTGCGCTTCAGCACGATCTCAGCTTCCCACGCGATTCTGACCTTGTTCACCCAGACCCAGCACGATCATCCAACCCTGAGGCGGGCACGTTGAACGACAGCCCCGAGGTCGCACGCCGGTCAGGACGGGCATCGCCGCCGAGAGTGCAAGCGGTGGCCGCGACCATCTTCACGGTCACCCTGGCGCTGCTCGGCTGCGGATGCGGTGGCAGCAGTCCATCATCCGAGACCGACGTGCCTGGGGTCGGAGCTGGAACGGCTCAGCGACGTCGATCAGCGTCTCGAGGTCGTGGACGGGAACGTCCTGGCTGAGGGGATTGAGGGCGAGAGTCTCTTCTCGACCGTGCGGGTTGTCGCGGGCCGTCATCGATGCGCGTTCTCCCCGACGACGAGGACCGGCGTACGGGCTTCGCGGTAGAGGTCGTCGGCGACGTCGTGCAGCAGCAGTCGCCCGGCGCGCCGGGTGTGGTGATGGCCGCAGACGATCAGGTCGAAGCCGTGCTCGTGCGCATGATTCAGCAGCGCCTGGGCAGGGGTGTTGCCTTCGATGATCTGGTGCTCCACCTCGACGCCTGCGCGCTGTGCGCGGTCGGCCACGTCGCGGAAGGTCTCCTCGAGGAAGCGGTGGGCGGTGTCGGTGGATTCGCGCCGGTCGGCGCGGGTCTCGGCGTGGGCCGGCGAGTACGCGACGGACACGGCGACGAGCTCGCCTTCGTAGCGGCGGGCGATGTCGATCGCGACGTCGAACGCGTCACGCGCGACGTCGGAGCCGTCCCAGGCGAGCATGATTCGCTGGAACATCAGTGCAGGATGGGGATCAGAGCGAGGGCGAGGATGAGGGCGATCATCACGTAGAGGAGGTAGGAGGACAGGCGCCCGGACTGCAGGCGGCGCACGCGCGCGTTCGCGGCGAGCGCGAGTTTCGTGAGCGGCTGGTAGAGGAAGCGGTCGACGGCGAGCACCGTCCCGGATTCGAGCACGTCGGTGGTGTCCTGCTGCCTGCTGTCGCGGCTCGCCGTGATGCGCGTGCGATAGCCGAGCGGGGCGCGCAGCACGACCCGCATCGGGTTCGAGTACGCCCCGGGGCGGTACTGCACGGCTTCGAGCTCGGCGCCGCTGCCGGTCACCCACACCGGCGCGCGCCGCGCGCCGGGGCTGCCCGCGGCACGCGCGATCAGGAAGGCGAGCAGCGCGTAGGCGGGAAGCACGAGTGACAGCCAGGTCGGGGCGAGCACCGAGAAGTGAGCGAACACGGGGCCGAGCACGAGCGGGTGCGAGATCGTTCTCGCGGCCGGGTCGAACCCGAGGATCGACCGCAGCCCGGAGCCGAGCGCGTGGATCTCCCACGGCGCGATCGTGCCCAGCAGCAGGACGACGATCGCAAGGAGCCACAGGCTGAGCTGGCGGTCCCGCTGCGGCGGCGCGGACACCGGCAGCTCCGGTGTCCGGGGCGGGCCCAGGAAGATGAAGCCGAAGTACTTGGCGAACGCCAGCAGCCCGATGCCCGCGGTCAGCGCGAGCGCGGCGGCGGCGAGCGCGCACAACAGCTGCGAGAGCAGGGTCGGCATCCGGAAGCCCTGCAGCAGCGCCTCGAAGGTGAACCACTCGCCGACGAACCCGCCGAGCGGCGGGATCGCCGCAAGCGTCAGCGATGCGATCCCGACCGCTGCGGCCGCCGCAGGAGTGCGCGCCGCGAGACCGCCGAGCGGGTCCAGCGTGCGCTCGCCGGTCGCCTGCTCCACGCGGTCGACGGCGATCAACGCGAGCGTCTTCGCCAGCACGCTCGCGCAGACCTGAAGCGAGGCGGCGAGCAGTCCCACCGCCTCGAGCGTCGTGTTGTGCGCCGAGCGGCCCAGCAGCGCCACCCCGAGCCCGATCAGCACGATGCCCGCCTGTTCGATCGTCGAATATCCGAGGAACCGCCGCAGGTGGTTGCGGGTGATCGCGTACGCGATTCCGGCGACGGCGGTCAACGCCCCGAGCACGAGTAGCGCGTCGCCACACCACGTCGGCAACGGGGCGAGGATCTCCACCTCGAAGCGCCACAGCCCGTAGAACCCCGCACACAGGGCGACGGACAGCGAGGCGGCGCCCTGGCGGGGCGCCGCACCATAGCCGGCGGGCACGCCGCCCTGGACGGGGAGCAGGCCGATCTTGGTCCCGAACGCCAGGACGAACAGCGCGAACAGCACCCCGCGCGTGCCCCCGGGTAGCGATGCGTGCTCCCACGCCGTGAGCGAGAAGGTGTGGGTGTGCGCGTAGAGCAGCCCGAAGGCGGCGAGCAGCGCGGCGCCGCCGATCTTCGTGATCCCGGCGGTGAGATACCCGCTGATCATCTCGGCGGGATGCGCTCGGTCCGCGCTCGCGATCAGATATATGCAGACCCCGAGCGACTCCCACGCGAGGAACAACAGGAACGCGTTGTCGGCGCCGATCGCGACCGCAACCGTGAGCACGAGCACCTCGCCCAGCGCCGTCAGCCACCGGCCGGGCGGGAGCTCGGCGTAGGCGATCGCGGTGGCCGCGCCGGCGACGCCGGTCAGCGCCAGGAAGATCCCGGCGAGGCCGTCGGCGCGCAGCGCGCTGTGCCCGAACCCCAGCCAGTCGCCGAGGTCGAGCACCGGCCGCGCGCCGCCGAGCGCCGCGTCGAGCCCGACGACCACCAGCAGAACGCACCCGCTCGCGCTCACGAGCGCGCTGAGGCGCGCAGCCCGCGCGGCGACGAGCGGCGCGACCACGAGGCACGTCATCGCGGCCGCGAACGTGAGGGTCATGCCCCCGCCTCCGCACCCAGCAGCCCGACGGCCTGCAGCAGCCCGTCCAGCAGCGCGATCGGCGCGGGCGGTGACCCCGGAACGTAGACGTTGACCGGGAGCACCTGGTCGACGCCACCGGCCGTCAAGCCGGTGGCGGCGGAGAGCCCGCCCGAGCAGGCATCGGTCCCGGCGGCGACGAGCGCCTTCGGTGAGGGCATCACCTCCCACGTGCGCAGCAGCGGCGTGCGCATCGGCTCGGTCACACCGCCGGTAACGATCAGGATGTCGGCGTGGCGCGGGGAGGAGGTGAGGAAGAAGCCGAGACGCTGGATGTCGTAGTAGGGGTTCCAGAGCGCCTGGATCTCCCATTCCTCGGCGCCGTCGGAGCCCGTGTCGATGTGGCGCACATGGATCGAGCGCCGCAGCGCCCTCACCTGCACGCCGAGCGCCTCACGCGGCGCGCCCGCAGCCGGATGCCCGTGGCCGTCGTCGACCAACTCCGGACGCGTGCGCGCCGCCGTCTCGTAGCGATCGGCGAACGCGAAGCGCTCCGGCGCGGCGCGCACGCACGCGCCGCAGAGGATGCAGCGCCCACGGTCGAGCGACAGGGCGCCGTCGCGATCGACGGCGATCGCTCCAGTCGGGCAGCGCGAGACGAGCTCATCGCTCGCGCCGTGCGCGTCCAGCAAGCGCACGCGTCCCTCGAACCCGGCCGGGGGATGTTCCGCCTGCCGCGGGTAACGGCTTGTGACCCGTCCCGCGCCCAGGCCGCGCGCGATCCAGGCGAGCATCAGCGATCAGCCCCCGCGGCCGTCAGCCCGAAGCTGTGCTCGATGAACGCGAAGTCGGTGAGCACGTCCTTCGGGAAGGCGCGATTGAACAGCGCCCAGTTGCGCAGCGACGGAGACGCGATGCGCGCGCGGCGGACGAGCCCGCCGTTGATCTCGACCCAGACGACCAGCTCCCCCTGCGGCGCCTCCGCCCAACCGAAGGCGCTGCCGGAGCCGTCGCCCGGCAGCGCCACGCTCTGCTGTCCGTTGCGGCGGCGAAGGTGATCGATCGCCTGGCGCAGGATCCGCAACGATTCGTCGATCTCGCCGAAGCGAACGTTGACGCGCGCCATCGCATCGCCGGCGCGCTCGGTCACGACCCGCAGACCGAGCCGCCGGTACTCGCCGTACGGACGCTCGTGGCGCGCGTCGACCGACAGCCCCGACCCGCGCGCTAGCGGCCCGACCGCCGCGTACTCGTCGACGAGCTCGCGCCCGAGCACGCCGGAGCCGATCAGCCGGTCGGTCATCGAGCTCGTCGCGAGGAACAGCCTGCGATCGACGACGAGGTCGCGCTCGAGCTGATCGAGCTCCGCCAACAGCACGTCGAGCTCGATCAGCCCCTCGTGGCGCACGCCGCCCGGGACGATCACCCCGCGCCCGAAGCGGCTGCCCGTGAGCCGCGCGCGCAGCCGCATCACGCGCTCCTTTAGGATCTGAAAGCGCGCCTGGCCGACCGACAGCGCCGTCGTCTCGGCCTGCTTGGCGATGACGTCAAGATGGCAGGCGATGCGCTCCAGCTCGGCGTGGACCGCACGCCAGCGCTCCGCGCTCGCCGGGGGCTCCACGCACAGCGCCCGCTCGACCGCGTGCGAGAACGCGGACGCGTAGGCGACGCTCGCGATGCCGGCGACGCGCTCCGCGACGCACACGGCGGCGCCGGGGTCGAGCCCCTCAAACCGCGACTGCATCCCGCGGTGCTTGAAGAACGGGCGCGTCTGCAGCCGCGGCACGCTCTCGCCGGCCGTCTCGATCATGAACTGGATGGCTTCGAAGATCCCCGAGCGAACCGGACCGTATGGCAGGGCGAACACGTCGAGACCCGCGAGCGAGCCCGCCAGCAGATCCGGGTCCGGTGCCGTCAGCCTCCGGTCGGCGTCGTAGCCGACCGGGCTCACGCCCTCGCGCTCGACCAGCTCCTGCTCGGACCAGCGCGCGGCGGGCCAGACGGCGCCTAGCGACCCGTAGCTCACCGGCCCGGCGCCCGCGGTCGGTGCGCGCAGCACCACCAGGTCGCCGCGCAGCGCGAGCGCGACCATGATCGCCGGCTGCGGATCCTGCGCGAGCAGCATCGTGACGAAGCGCGCGCCGGCGTCGCGCAACAGCCGGACCGAACGCTCGAGCGCGAGCGGCGTGACGCGCAGCCGCAGCTCGTTTGCGGGCGCCTCCTCGCGCTCGGCGCCGAGCCGCGCCGGCACGTAGTCGGGCAGCTCGCTCTGCGTCCTGGAAGCATGTTGGCGGCGTGCTCTCATAGCGCATGAGGGGAGGTCAGGCTGTGGCTCGCGGTGCTCAGCAGGGCGCTCAGCTCCCCGGGGACATGCACTCCGAGCGCGACGACGACCACGAGGCAGCCGAGCATGCCCGCGACCAGCCACGCGCTCACCTCGCCACGAGGGGCGCCGCTGCCGGCCGTTGTCGTGAGGACCATCCGTCCCGCATGCCAGAGGATCCCGAAGAACGCGAGGTTGACGAACACGATCAGCAACGTCACGCCGACGTACTGCGGCTCGGCGAACCCACCGCAGACGATCTGGAACTCGCTGCGGAAAACGCCCGAGAGCGGCAGTCCGCAGAGCGCGAGTGCGGCCGCCAGGAACATCGGCCCGGTCCACGGCATCGCGGTGCCGGCGCCTGTGACCTCGCCGATCTCCTTGGTGTCGTAGCCGCGCAGCAGCGACCCGGAGCCGAAGAACGCCAGGCCCTTCGCGGAGGCGTGCGTGAGCACGTGCAGCAACGCGCCGGCGACGGCGAGCGGCGCGCCGAACCCGACGCCGAGCGCGATCACGCCCATGTGCTCGATCGACGAGTACGCCAACAGCCGCTTGTAGTTCGCCTGGCGCAGCACGAACACGCTCGCGACCACGAGCGAGATCGCCCCGAACACGATCAGCACGTGCTCGGCGAACGAGCGCTCACCGGCGGCCACGGCAACCTGCAGGAAGCGCAGGATCGCGTACAGCGCGCCGGCGAGCAGCGATCCGGACAGCATCGCCGACACGGGCGCCGGCGCCTCGCTGTGCGCGTCGGGCAGCCAGGCGTGCATCGGTACGAACCCGACCTTCGTCCCGAACCCGACGGCGGCGAGCACGAATGCGAGCCGCACCGCGTCGACCGAGAACCCGCGGGCGTGCGCGACGAGACGCGCGAACCGCGGTATGTACGCCTCGCCGAGGGCGTGCGTGCCGGTCGCGTACAGCACGATGATCGACAGCAGCGCGATCCCGAGCCCGCTCGAAGCGATCATGATGTACTTCCAGGAGGCCTCGAGCGCAGCATCCGTGCGGTCGATCGCAACCAACAGCGCCGAGACGATCGTCGTCAGCTCGACGGTCACCCAGAGGGTCCCGAAATCGGCGGCGAGCGGCACCAGCAGCATGCTCCAGCCGAACAGGTTCAGCAGCGCGAAGTATCGCCGCGCGAACGGCGCGAAGTCCTCGGTCGCCTCATCTGCGCGCAGATATCCGATCGAGAAGACGCCGGCGACCGCATACAGCAGTCCCGTCGCCAGCAAGAAGACCGCGCCGAGCGCATCGAGGCGCACCCACCCGTGCGCCGTCTGGAGGGTGCGGCCATGATCGACGCTGACGGCGAGCACGATCGCCAGGCCGAATGACACGAGACCAGCCACCGCCGTCGCGGCACGCGCCAGCCGCCAACGGCGCCCGAGGCTGCACAGCGCAGCGAGCACTGGGACGGCGATCAGTGCGATCAGCGCCCAGCTCATCCCGTCAGCCGATCCAGGATGTCGGTCCGCACCGCGGTGCGCTCGATCGCCAGGTACTGCACGAGCACGACGAACACGAGCACCCCGATCAGGACGTCGAACAGAAGCAGCAGCGCGAGGATGATCGGCAGCCCCGGCGCGATCACGAGACTCGCGACCGACACCGAGTTCTCGAGGACGAGGAAGCCGAGCAGCTGCGAGGGCGCGTAGGGGCGAAGCACCATCAGCAGGAACGCCACCAGGACGCCGCCGATGGCGACCGGCAGTGCCGACAGCGGCAGCGACGCCACCGAGCCGATGTGGATCGGCCGGATCACCACGAACGCGAACGCCGTCAGCGCGATCGCGATCAGGCTCGCGCTCGGCATCCCGAGCGTCGATGGCACGCGCGGATCGGCAGCGAGCCGGCGCAGCACGAACCGGATCCCGATCGGAAACAGCAGCGCCTTGAGCGCGATCGTGACCGCCGCGAGCACATAGAGCGAGCCGTCACCGCGACCGGTCGCGGCGGTCGCCGCCGCGAGCGCGGCGACAGCCACCGACCCGAACGCATACAGACCGAGCTGCTCCCACACATCAGGTGAGCGCAGCATCCCCAGCTCCAGCAGCAGCACGACGACCGCGGTGACCGTCGCCGCCGCGCCGAACAAGCTGAGGTGGAGGTTCCCGAACCCGGGCTGGAACAGGAAGATGACGACCGCGAGGACCGCGAGCATGAAGCTCACGACGGTGAACTCGGGAATCTTGAAGAGCCGCAGCTTCGCGAAGCTCGACTCGACGACGACCACCACGAGGCCGATCGCGAGCGCCTTTGCCGCCAGCAGCACGATCGCGAGCGCTACGTCGTCCAGCCGCCCGGTACTCGCCAGACCCCACGGGATGAGCAACACGTTGGCGAAGATCGTGTACAGAACGAGCTGCTTGACCGACGCGCCCCAGCGCAGAAACGCAAGCCCCGGGCCCGAGTGCTCGGCCACGCGCCCCTCGTCGATCTGGCCGAGCTCGAGTGTCCCGCCGTGGCTGCCGACCGGGATCCGTCCGGTCTCGTTGAGCACGAGCATGAAGAACGCCGCGATGATCAGCAGGTGGCTGGGACGCACGACCTCGACGGTCGAGGCGCGCAGCGTCGCGCCCAGCACATACGGAAGGTCGGTGTGCGTCGTCAGCGCAACGACGAACACGACGAAGATCACCGTCGGCTCGTTCAGGGCGCCGAACGTCCGCAGCCGGCTCGAGCCCAGCTGCGCGTACGGCGAGCCGCTGTCGATCGCGGCGATCGAGATCACGAAACCGGCGCCGCCGAGAATGAGTCCGCCGCCGAGGATGTCGGCCATGTAGCCGAGCGGCAACCCGAAGCTCGTCAGCACCGGGATCAGCAGCGGCACGGTCGCGTAGCCCGCGAAGCTGACGTACGGCGCGGCCCGGAACAGAGGACCCGCCGGTGCGGGCAGGACCGTCTCCTTGCGCAGCAGCTTGAGGATGTCGTAGTAGGGCTGCAGGAGCCGCGGACCGCGCCGCTGCTGGACGATCGCCTCGCCGCGGGCGATCACGCCCGCGATCAGCGGCGCGAGCGACAGCACGCTCAGAACCTGGAGAACCTGAACAAACCAGTCAGGCAGGACGGGCACGAACGAAGAGCTCCTTCCGCGATTACAGGTGATCGGCGAAAGAAGCCATTAACCCCCGTCAGGGGTGGTTTGGACTCACGTGGCAAGCCCGCCAGGACTTCATCTGGCCCGCAGAGAACATAGCGGATGCCGCACTCGCCTTGCGTGAGGGGCCCGGCGGGGGTGATCCGGTTCGTTAGGCTTGCGAGTGAGCGATGAGGCTCGCTCGGACTGCGGCGCCGCCGCTGATGGCCTCTACGTCCTGTCACCGGATCGAAGGAGATGGAGCGAACCCGGGCCATGACCACGCTCGCGACCCTCAGAGATCACCTCCGCGGCGCGCGATGAGCCCGGGCGCAACGACACCGGCACCTCTCCCAGGGGAGCGCAGCGTCCCCGCTCGCCCCGACACGGTCGAGCTGCTGCTGCGCAAGGGCGGCTGTCCGGCCTGCCGCGCCGCGGATGAGGCCGAGGATCGCTTCTTCACGTGGTTCGCGATCGAGACCCACGCCGCCGCGGAGATGGTGCACCAGCTCCGCGCCTCTGCGGGGATGTGCCCGGCCCACACCCGCCGGCTCCTGCGCGACGGAGAGCCGACGATGCTGAGCACTGTCTACCGCGAGACTGCCAAGGGCGCGCGGCGCCTGCTCGCACACCCCGAGCAGCGCGCGCAGTGCCCCGCGTGCGCAAGCATCGACTCCTTCGTCGGCCACGTGCTCGAGGAGCTCTCGCGCGCCCTCGCCGGCGATCCAATCGCGCGATGCTTCCGCGAGAGCGGAGGCGCCTGCCTGCGTCACGTGCTCGCGTTCGCCCGGCACGCCGAGCCGGCCGTCCTCGCGCTCGCTTGTGAGACGCTGAGCGCCCGGCTGATCCAGCAGCCGGACGCGGAGGCTCGGCGGCGTGCTCTGGATGGGCTCACGGGCAGCGATCGGGACGCGGCCGAGCGCGCCCGCTGGCGCGCACGCTTGCCCCACCCCGAGACCCCGCCGCAGGCGCTCGAGAGCGGACGCGGCACGCTCGCGGCGCTCTGTGATCGACTCGCGCTCGACGCCTGCCCCGTGTGCCTGACCGGCGGCCTGGCCGAAGAGCGCTACCTCGCCTGGCTGCTCGCCGAGCGGCGCGCGCAGGGAAAGGTGCTCGCACAGGACCCTGGCGAGCTCTGCACCGCTCACATCGCCGACCTGACGCTGCTCGATCCCGCGACCGCCAACGCCGCCGCATCGCACGCGGCCCCGCGCTGGCGCGCCGAGCTCGAGGCTGCGGCCGCGTCGATCCGCGAGGAGCTCGAGCGCCGCGCGGGGCTCCGTGAGGGCGCACGCAAACGGCTGCCGGACGCGGCCGTGGCCGCCCGAAAGCGTCTCGCGCGCGGCCCGCGCTGCCCGGCGTGCGAGGCGGTCGCGATCGCCCGGGGACGGGAGGGCGCGCTGCTGAGCGAGGCGCTCGCACTGCCGGGCGTCGCGCGCGCCTACACAGCCGGACATGGGCTCTGCCTGAGCGACATCATCGCGCCCGCCCGCCCGCGCGCCGCGCATGCTCCGGTCACGGCGATGCTCCGCGACCATGTGGGCGCCCGCCTCGGCGTGCTGGCCTGGGAGCTCGAGGAGAGCTCGCGCAAGGAGGCTTGGGCCTGCCGTC
This sequence comes from Solirubrobacteraceae bacterium, assembly GCA_052148275.1. GTDB lineage: Bacteria > Actinomycetota > Thermoleophilia > Solirubrobacterales > Solirubrobacteraceae > Palsa-465. The sequence continues at coordinate 99,333 of JBKQIR010000189.1, read as the reverse complement.
ACGAACGCACGGGACCGGAGGGCAGCGCCTATCTGCGCTTTCCTGCGCAGGTCGACGGCAGAGGGTTCATGGGCGCCCCGGCGATCTCCGGCTCGCAGGCGAGCTGATGGGGCTCGAGCTCGTTCTCGTCCTGCTTAGGCGGCGCTCGTCGCGCTGTTCACCCGGACCCTCGCGCTGCTCACCCTGACGCCCGCATTGCTCACTCTGACCCGCGAGTGCCGCAAGTTCATCCGCGAGGGACCCTAGCCGCGCCGCCCGAGTCTCCAGATCGACACGCTGCATCCTGACCTCCTCCTCGCCGGTGCTGAGCTGCACCGACACGCGCTGCACGGTGGCCTGGATCGCGAGAATCGCATCGTCGACGGTGCTGCTGAGATCTCTCTGGTACTCGGCGACTGCGTTCCTGACCCGCTCGACGAGCGCCCATCGCAGGCGACCCGCATGGCGGTCGACCATGTGCAGGAGGCGTTCCTGCGCGTCGCGCGTGACCATCCTGCGACCGAGCTGGCCTGGCATCGACCGCCGGCCGACTGCGACGACCGTGTCGAGCATGTGCGCGACGTCGGCGAGCTTGAAGCTGAACGCCGCGGGTTCGGACAGATCGACCTCGGGCAGCTGGTCGCCGGCGCGCGACCCGAAGGCTTCGGCGGCGGCATCCTGGATCTCGGCGAGAATCGCCTCGATCCGCTGCGCGAACCGTTGCTGGAGCGCGCGGACCTCCGCTGCGACCGCCGCCTCGAGTTGCGGCACGAGCTCGTCGAAGCGCGCGCGGATCGTCTCGTCGATCCACGCGTCGAGCGCGGGCGCGAGCTCGCGGGCCGGCATGGGCCCGAGCTCTGTGATCTGCGCGGACAGCCGCGCCCTGAGCTCGTCCGCACGCTCACGCGCGACCGCCATGAGCGGCTCGTTGACGCGCTGGTCGAGCACCCGCCCGACGCCGACCGCCAGCAGGTCGGCCGCCTGCGAACGCGCGTCGCGCAGCTCGACCGCGCGGCGCTCGAACAGCTCGCCGCGGCTGCGCAACTCCTCGAGCGGCAGCTCGATCGCGTGCGCCTCGAAGTGCAGGGATTGCGTCGCGCTGTGGGCCACTCTCGCCGCGAGGCTCGCGACCGAGCGGGTCAGGAGCGCGTCCGCTTCGTGCTCGGCCAGCCGCGCGATCCGCTCGCGCAGCGCACCGATGCCCTCGCCGCTGCGGGCGCTGGTGGCGAAGAACTCCAGCTCGGACGCCGCGAACAACGTCGCTGAGGCCTCGCGGATGAACTCGATCGCGACGCGATGCTCATCGGCCGCGAGGTGGTCGATCTTGTTGACGACGATCAACAGTCGCGGCACGCGCTCGCCGACGGCCTGGAAGAACTCGCGCTCGGCCTGCGTGAACGGCTGCTCGGCGCTCAGCACGCACAGCGCCGCGTCGACGCGTGGCATGAACTCCCACGCGACGTCGGTGTTGTGGGCGTGCACCGAACCGATGCCCGGCGTGTCGACGAGCTGCAAGCCGCTCGCCAGCAGCAACGACGGTGCCTCGACGATCGTCGATCCGACCGCGCGCGTGTTGTGCGGGTTCTCGCGCTCGGTCACGAACCGGTGCAGGTCGCCGACGGGATGCTCCTCCTCGCGCCCATCCTCGTAGCGCACGATCAGCCGCTCCCGCTCGCCGTGGCGCATGATCGTGATCGCCGAGGTGAGCGGCACCACCCCGGTGGGCAGCACCTCGACGCCGAGCAGCGCGTTGACGAGGGTGCTCTTGCCGCGCTTGAACTCGCCGAGGACGACGAGGTGCAAGCGCGCCTGCGACAGGCGCTCGACTCCCGCATCGAGGTGGCGCGCCGCGCTCGATGGGAGCGACTCGCCGGCGAGCTGATGCAGCTCCGCGATCGCCTCGACGACCCGCGCACGAGCGGAGCTCGGGGCATCGCTGTGGGCCGATCGATCTGGCAAGCCGAAACCTCGCTGGGGGAATCTGCAGAGAGGCCATCAGCCGCGGCGCGGCGGTTCCGGCGAGCCTCATCGCCCGCGCCGAACGTTACCAGCAGGCTGCTAGCGTCAGCCGGCGTGGCCCTCAAGGTCGACATCCCGGGCCGCGGGCCGCTCGAGCTCGAGCACGTCCTGCTCGACCAGAACGGCACGCTCAGCGACCGCGGCACGGCGATCGACGGCGTCGCCGAGCGGCTTGCGAGGGTCGCACAGCGGCTGCGCGTCCACGTGCTGAGCGCCGACACGTTCGGCACGCTCGACTCGTTCGCGCGCGTGCTGGCGATCGACGCGCACCGCGTCGCGAGCGGCGACGAGAAGCTCGCGTTCATGTCGACGCTCGGTCCGGAGCGCTGCGCTGCGATTGGCAATGGCAACAACGACATGGCGATGCTGAGCGCGGCGGGCCTCGCCCTCGCCGTGATCGGCCCCGAGGGCGCGAGCGTCACCGCGCTCTCCGCCGCAGACATCGTCTGCCGATCGATCCTCGATGCGCTGGACCTGCTGCTCGACGAGCGACTGCTGATCGCGACGCTCCGCGCATGAACCCGCCTGCGCATCGCGGCGGGCGCTCGCCGTGAGCAGCAACGCTCCCGCCGCCGGTGAGCGCTGGACGATCTGCCGGCTCGGACACGTCCACTGGGGCGCAAACGGCGGCGCCGGGCTGCTGTTCCGCTACAAGCGCGCCGAGGCCGATCCCACTCACCTGCTCGCGCAGCGCACTCGCGGCGTCGATGAGCCCGGCACCTGGGGCGTTCCCGGGGGCGCGATCCGCGACGGCGAGTCCGCGGAGAACGCCGCACAGCGAGAGGCGCTGGAGGAGATCGGCCAGCTGCCGCCCTACCGCCGCGGCCCCGTGCTCGTGCAGGACTGCGGTGGCGGCTGGCGCTTTCAGATCATCCTCGCCGACGTCGACCGGGAGTTCACCGCTTACTGCGCGCTGGAGACCGAGACGACGGGATGGTTCACGGTCGAGCAGATGCACAATCTCCCGCTGCACCCGGGGGTTCGCCGCTTGCTCGAGCAGGAAGTTGCCCTGCTGGATCACTGACCGCCGAGCGCGCCGGAGGCGATTCGCGCGACCATGAACGAGTCGCAGCCGGCGAGCTCGATCAGCAACGGGCGCAGCTGCTCGATGCCCTCGATCTCGACCAGGCTGCGGAGCGCCTGCGCCGCGAGGTACGGGTCGCGGTCCTGCCTGATGAGTGCCGCGAGCGCAGGCGAGGCCTCCCGCACCCGCAGATCGCCGAGCGTGCGGGCCGCGAGCACCGCGCGCTCGCCGTCGGGGTGTCGCAGCGCCCAGATCAGCCGCCGCTCGTGTGAGAGATTCTCCGGGCCCTGCACCGGGTGGCCACAGTGCTGGCAGGGACCTGACGCGGACGCGTTGATCCCGTAGCAGTGAAAGCACCAGTACCGCAGCATGCCTCAGCTCCGCCTCTCGAGATCACTGCCCAAGGAGCACCCTACTGGTCAGTGGGCCCGACTAGGTGCAGTCGGTGCCCTCACAGCCTGGTGCCGGTCGTCCAGCCGTTGATGAAGTACGGTCCGGTGCCGGGTTGAAGAGCAGCCGGCGGGCCAGATGTCAGTGACATGACCGCCACGGCCGTGACATGTCAGTTACATTACCTCGGACAAAATGCACCGCTTTTTTCTCAGGGGTTAACTCGGATGCCGTGAAGGAGGGGCATACGTATTATCAGCCCACAGTGGAAGAACTGGTATAGCGTCGTTGGCGGCGCTGCGGCCTCGGCGTGAGCCACAATCGGGAGGGGATACCCATGCGCGTTTCTCGCGGCCGCAACAGGCTGCTTGTCTTCGCCTTGGCCAGTGCCTTGGCAGTCATCGCCATCGGGGTGCTGAGCGCCGCAAGCTCGGCGCGCACGATCAAATGGCGACGCCACCCGTCTGGCGGAAGCGGCGGACTGAGTATCACGAGCCAGCCCTGGGGTACCGTCGATGGTCAGGCCGTGAATCTGTACGCCCTCAGCAACAACCACGGAATGACCGTGGATATCACCAACTACGGAGGGGTCGTCCAGTCGATCTGGGTGCCGAGTGACCGTGGGCCGACGAACGTCGCGCTCGGCTTCCCGACCCTGTCCGACTATGTGGACGACTTCACTCAGGGCGCGACCAGCACGCCTTGGCCGCTGGCCGGCGGGTCTGGTGACACCTACTTCGGCGCGATCATCGGTCGCTACGCGAACCGGATCGCGAACGCGTCGTTCAGCCTCAACGGCACCACGTACACGCTCGATGCCAACAACGGCACGAACACGCTCCACGGCGGGTATCTGGGTTGGAACACGGACGTGTGGGCCCCGAGCACCTCTCGGTCGCGGAGCGGCGTCTCGCTGCAGTTGACCGCGGACCTCCCGGCGGGAGAGGGATGCCTTCCGTCGCTGAGCCCTGGCTGCACCGGCTTCCCGGCCCCGGTGACCGCGACGGTGACCTACACGCTCACAAGCGACGACCAGCTGAAGATCGACTACCAGGCGGTCAACCAGTCCGCGACCCTGGCGACTGTGATCAACCTCACCAACCACACGTACTTCAATCTCGGTGGCGAGGCCAGCGGCACGGTCTACAACCAGCTGCTCGCGCTCAACAGCGACGAATACACGCCGGTCAACACCAACCTGATTCCGGAGTCACCCTACTTCGTGCCGGTCGGCGGTACGGCGTACGACTTCCGGTCGATGCATTCGATCGGTAAGTACATTCGCAACACGAATCTCCCCGATGGCACGAGCGGGCCGCTCAAGCAGCTCCAGATAGCCCATGGATACGACAACAACTGGGTCCTCAACGGCTACGGCGGCTACCGGCTTGCAGCGGTCGCCCAGGATCCGCGTAACGGTGTGACGCTGCAGGCGTACACCGATCAGCCGGGTGTACAGGTCTACACAGGGAACTTCCTCGTCGGCGACCTGATCGGAACCAGCGGCAACGTCTACCGGCAGGGCGACGCGTTCACGCTCGAGACGCAGCACTACCCGGACTCCCCGCACCACATCGGCCAGGCCGGCTGGCCATCGGTCGTGCTGAACCCGGGCGCGACGTTCACATCGACGACGGCGTTCAAATTCAGCGTCGTCAGGCAGAACCTCAAGAACCAGGTCCGATTCCCCTGATCTCAGATGAATTGATCGAATTCCCCTGATCTCAGGTGAATTGATCGAATTCCCCTGATCTCAGGTGAACGTAGCCGGGCCGTGACCGCGGCCCGGCTACGGCTGTGCTCGTGTCCATGGCTCCCCTTGGTGCCAGGAATGCAACTGCCGCCGCCGTCGGCTCGGATCCGCGCCTCGTCATAGCCGCGAGCACCTACGATCCCTGACATCACCGAGTACTTCAAGCTCCGCTCGACGGCGCGTGGAGGGCGCGCCGACACTGAGGGCCCGAGCAACGAGGATGCCGAGAGCCACAGCTGGACCGCCCGCATCGGACGATCGCTCCTCCGGCTCGCCGGGTTCCTGTGGCGAGCGATCCGGGGCGAGGTTGTCAAGCACGTCGGCGGGCCTGCCCGCGCGCGCGTGATCGTCCTGTTCGCGATTGTCCTGGCGCTCAACGGGGCCGACGCCTCGACCATCGGCGCGATCGCGCCGCAGCTGGAGTCCTCGCTCCACATCAACAACACCGACGTCGGGCTGCTGAGCTCCGTCTCGCTGCTCGTGGGCGCGATCTGCACGATTCCGCTGGGACTGCTGGTCGATCGCACCAAGCGGATGCCGCTCCTGGCGCTCAGCATCATCATCTGGAGCGTCGCCTCGCTGTTCAGCGCGTTCGCCGGCAGCTTCTCGAGCCTGCTGCTGACCCGGCTCGCGCTGGGGGCGGTCGCGGGTACGGCTGGGCCGGCGATCTCGTCGCTCACCGGCGACTACTTCGCGGCCGACGAGCGCGGCCGGATCTGGTCCTACATCCTTGTGGGCGAGGCCGCCGGGACGGCTTTCGGATTCATCGTCAGCGGCTTCGTGGCAAGCCTGATCGGCTGGCAAGCGGCCTTCATCGTTCTCTCGATGCCGGGGTTTCTTCTTGCGCGGGAGCTGTGGCGGACCGTCCCGGAGCCGGTGCGGGGTGGTCAGAGCCATCTCGAGGTCGGGGCGGTCGATCTCGAGATGGCGGTCGCCCAGGCCGCGGCCCGGGCGCAGCGCGGCGAGCGACCGGCCGCGGAGGAGGCCGATGCCCCCGATCCTCAGCACGAGGCCGTGCGCGAGGCCGCGCTGCGCGCGGGCGCGATGCCGAACCCGAGGCTAGTCCTGCATGAGGACCCGCGGCGGATGGGCCTCGGGCGCTCGCTCCGCTACATCTTCTCGATCCCGTCCAACGTGCTGATGATGGTGGGCTCTTCGCTTGGCTACTTCTACTTCGCGGGGTTGCAGACGTTCGCGCTGCTGTTCGTCAAAGGCCACTACCACGCCAGCCAGGCGACCGCCGAGCTCGTGCTCGCGCTGCTCGTGGTCGGGGCGGTGATCGGGACGGTGGTCGGCGGCCAGCTGAGCGACATCATGCTCAGGCGTGGGAATCTCGCGGCGCGTGTGTGGTTCCCGGGCGCCTGCTACATCGGCGCGGCGCTGCTGCTGATCGCGGGGTTCGTCGGACGCAGCCTCGGTACCGCGCAGTGGTTCGAGGTGGGTGGGGCGACGCTGATCTCGGCCGCCAACGCCCCCATCCAGGCGGCTCGCCTCGACGTCGTTCCCGCCGGGTTGTGGGGACGGGCGACGAGCGCGCTGACGGCCGTTCGGTCGCTTGCGCAGGCGCTCGCGCCGCTCGTCTTTGGCGGCGTCTCCGTCCTGGTCGCCGGGATCGTGCCTGCGCAGGCGCCGATCGGGACCCATCCCCAGGCGCCGTCGTCGAGCGCCACGACCGGGCTGCAGGTGTGCTTTCTGATCATGCTCGCGGCCCTTTTCGCCGGGGGCGTGTTCCTGATTCGCGCGCGCATCACATTCGCGTCCGACGTCGCCAGCGCCGCGGCGTCGGAGCCGCAGCCCAGCGCCCCGCAATGACTCGCTCCCGGGCGCTCAGCGCCGCTCTGCGCCTCGGGCCGCCGCGAGCTCGTCGTGCAGCCGCTGCCCGGGCGGCCGCGACGCGCCCGTCCGCGCGGCCGCGGCGAGCGGCGGGCGCGCCTGCGCGACGCGCACCCCGGTCTTTGGCGCGAGCGTGATGACGCGGAACTGGACCTTCGAAGTCCTGGGGTCGACGGCGGCGAGGCCGGTGCGCTCCAGCACGCGGTCGAGCACCACCCGCATCTCGGTCATCGCGAAGCTCGCGCCCAGGCACCGCCGGGTGCCGCCGCCGAACGGCAGCCACGTGTAGGTGTCCGGCGCGTCAGGGCCGAGGAACCGCTCGGGCTTGAACGCCTTCGGCTCGGGATAAAGGTCGGCGCGCATGTGCATGGTCTGGATCGACGGGTTGATCTCCATGCCGGCCGGAATCTCATAGCCCCCCAGTGCAAACGGGCGGTCCTGGACGACGCGTCCCACGCTCGGGATGACGGTGCGGATCCGCAGCGCCTCCTTGGCGATCGCGTCCAGATAGGCCTCCTCGCGCGCGCGTGCGCGCTCCAGCACGCGCGCATCGTGCAGCAGCAGGTCGAACGTCCAGGCCAGCGCCGTGGCGGTCGTCTCGTGGCCGGCCATCAGCAGCGTCAGCAGCTCGTCGCGGACCTCGAGGTCGCTCAGCCCGTTGCCCTGCTCGTCGCGCGCGAGCAGCAGCCCCGAGAACACGTCGTCGCGCCGCTCGAGATCGGGATCGGCGCGGCGGCGGGCGATCTCCGGATAGAGCAGCTCGTCGATCGCACGCTTGCGCGCAGCGAACGCGGCGGCGGCGCGGCGGCGGCTGCCCCGCATCACGGCTCCGATCACGACCATCCCCTGCGGGCGGGCGATCGGGTCGACCATGCCGCGCACGCGCTTGTGCAACTCGTCTGCGAGCCCCGGGTTCTCCGCGCCGAACACCGCGCGCAGCATCACGTTGAGCGTGAGCGACTGGAGGCTGGGCAGCAGCGGGAACGGCTCGCCCACGGGCCAGGCATCGATCTCGGCGTCCGTGCACGCGCGCATCGTCTCGATCTGGGCGCTCAGCTGACGACCGTGGAACGGCGACAGCAGCAGGCGGCGGTGGTGCAGGTGCTCATCGCCGTCCAGCAGGAGCACCGAGCGCCCGCCGAGGATCGGCCCGAGAAGCACGTTCGCCTTGCCCGCATGCAGCTGTCCGTGGGGGCCGTGGAACACGGCCTTGACCAGCTCCGGTTCGAACACCATGACGAACCCGTGGTCGAACACCGTGCCGAGCGTCACGGCGCCGCCGTAGCGCCGCCGGCATGCCTCCAGGAAGCGAACGCCTCCGAACATGAACCCGGCGGTCTGCAGCAGCCGGGGCAGCCGCGGCGTGGGGGGAGGCGGCCGGTGCGTCTGGCTCATCTCCTCACGATGGTGCCACGGAACCGGCACCAGCCAAAGCCCTGGGCGAAAATGTCAAGCCCTCCTTGACATTTTCGCCCACGGGTCAGCGCCTAGCAATCAACCACCCGGCCGCCGTCGGCCGCCGCGTACAGAGCCTCGATCGCCCGGGCCTGGCCAAGCGCGTCGGCACGGCCGAGCAGCGGCGAGGCGGTGCCGCGGATCGCCGCCGAGAGGTTCTCGAGCTCCAGCCGATAGGAATCGGCGTGCTCCGTGGAGATCAGCTCGGTGCGGCCGGCCCGGCGCAGCTCGATCACCGGCTGCCGGCAGTGCCAGGGATCGTCGAGCCACAGCGAGCCGGCGTCCCCCACGACCTCCAGCTCATCCCGAGGGGCCAGCGCAAGCCCCGCGTCGAAATGAGCGATCACGTCCTGTGGGAACCGCATCGTCCCCGCGAACGCGACGTCGACCCCGTCGCCGCCGAGCGCCTGCTCGGCGCTCACACGCTCGGGCTCGCCCGCGAGCAACCGAGCCCCGTTCACGCAGTAGCAGCCAACGTCCATCAGCGCGCCTCCCTCCAGCGAGCGGAGCAGCCGGACGTTCGCGGGGTCGTCGGTCGCGAAGCTGAACGCGGCGCGGATCATGCGCATCCTCCCGATCGCACCCTCGGCGACGAGCTCCGTCAGACGGCGGGTCTGCGGGTGGTGGCGGTACATGAACGCCTCCGTCAGCAGCAGCCCGCGCTGCTCGGCGGCATCGAACGCCGCCGACACCTCGGCGACACGGCGACTGAGCGGCTTCTCGCAGAGGACGTGCTTGCCGGCCTGCAGCGCCCGGTGGGTCCACTCGAGGTGCAGCGAGTTGGGCAGCGAGATGTAGACCGCGTCCACCTCGGCGTCGGCGAGCAGCTCCTCGTAGCTCCCGTGGGCTCGCGCGATCCCGTGCTCGCGCGCGTAGGCCTCGGCGCGCTGGCGCTCGCGGCTCGCGACCGCCACCACCGCAGCACGCTCGGCGCCGCGCGCGCCCTCCAGCAGCTTGAGGTTGATCGCCGCCGTGGAGAGGATGCCCCAGTTGACCACTGCGTCAGCCACAATTGCCTCCGTGCCAGATCATGCGAGCGCGTTCGCGCCCGGTCGGGTCAACCTTATCGGCGAGCACACCGACTACAACCAGGGGCTCGCGCTCCCGTTCGCGATCAGCGCCGGTGTGACGGTCCGGGCGACGGTGCTGGCGCAGGCGCGGATCCAGGCGCTCGCCCTCGACTACGGCGAGCGCGACGAGTTCTCCCTCGCGGATCCGCCGCCCGCCGGCGGCTGGCGGGCGTTCGTCCATGGCGCTGCGGCCGAGCTCGGGCGGGCCGGACAGCAGCTGCGGGGCGCATCGCTCGAGATCGCCGGAAGCGTGCCTCAGGGCGCCGGGATGTCCTCCTCGGCGGCACTCGAGGTGGCGCTGTGCCTGGCCCTGGTCGAGCTCGGCGGGGGCGAGCCGCCGGACCGGGTCGACCTGGCGAGGCTCTGCTCGCGGATCGAGAACGACTGGGTCGGCGCGCACACCGGGCTGCTGGACCAGCTTGCGTCGCTGTTCGGCGAGGCTGACCACGCGGTGCTGATCGACTTCCGCTCGCTCGAGGTCCGCTCCGTGCCGCTGAGGCTCGGCCGCCACCGGCTGGCGACGCTCGACTCGGGCGAGCGGCACAGCAACGCGGAGTCGGGCTACAACGAGCGCCGGCGCGAGTGCGCGCAGGCGTGCCAGCTGCTCGGGGTCGCGTCGCTGCGCGAGACGACGCCGGCCGCGGTCGCGACGCTGCCCGAACCGCTGCTGCGCCGGGCGCGGCACGTGCTCACCGAGAACGCGCGCGTGGAATCCGCCGTCGCTGCCCTGCGGGGCAGCGACGTCACCGCGCTGGGGCGGCTGCTCGACGCTTCGCACACGAGCCTGCGCGACGACTACGAGGTCTCGACGCCGGCCGTCGAGGCGACGGTCGCGCGCCTGCACGAGGCGGGCGCGATCGGTGCGCGGATCCTCGGCGGCGGCTTCGGCGGGCACGTCCTTGGGCTGCTGCCCGCGGACGCCGAGCTGCCGGACGGCGCGATCGAGGTCTCGCCCGGGCCCGGTGCGCGTCTGCTCGCTCATACCGAACGGAGCGCCGGGTAGAGGGCTCGATAGCGCTCGCGCTGCTCGCCGTACGCCGCCACCCACGCGGGCTCGGGCTCGACCCGCTCTCCCGGCACGACGGTCGCCGCGACGGCGGCGTGGATGTCGGGCCAGACGCCGGCTGCGACGCCGCCCAGCAGGGCGGCGCCGAAGGCCGCCCCTTCGTCCACGGTCACCCGCTCGAGCGGCAACTCGAGGACGGAGGCGAGGATCGCCAGCCACAGATCGCTGCGGGCGCCGCCGCCGGAGACGCGACCGAGCTGCGGAGGCCGACTCGGGTCCATCTCGGCGACGAGGTCGAGCCCGTCGCGCAGGCCGAACGCGACCCCTTCGAGCACGGCGCGGACGAGTGCCCCGCGGTCGTGGCGCACGGACAGTCCTGTGAACGCGCCGCGCGCGTCGGGGTCCGGATAGGGTGTGCGCTCCCCCGCCAGGTAGGGGAGGAAGATCAGGCCCTCCGCCCCGGGTGCCCACTTCTCTGCCGCCGCGGTCAGCTCGTCGTAGGCGACGCCGGGAGCGGCAACATCGCGCAGCCAGCGCAGCGAGCCAGCAGCTGAGAGCATCACCCCCATCGCGTGCCACGCTCCCGGTACCGCGTGACAGAAGGCGTGCACGCGTCCGAGCGGGTCGGCCGCGAACTGCTCACTCGCGGCGAACACCACGCCGGAGGTGCCGAGCACGACCGACACCGGCCCGGGGCGATCGACGCCGACGCCGAGTGCACCGGCGGCCTGGTCGCCGCCGCCCGCGGCGACGGGCACGCCGCCGGACGTCGATCCCGAGATCTCGGGTCCCTCGAGCAGGGCCGGCAGCCACGCCGGGTCCAGCTGTAGCGCCTCGAGCACCTCAACGCTCCAGCGCCGCGCGGCCACATCGAGCAGCAGCATCCCCGAGGCGTCCGAGACGTCCGTCGCGTGCTCGCCGCACAGCCTCAGGCGCACGTAGTCCTTTGGCAGGCAGACGCGCGCGATCCTGCCGTAGAGGTCGGGTTCGTGGTGTCGCAGCCAAAGCAGCTTCGGGGCCGTGAACCCCGGCAGCGCGCGGTTGCCGGTCAGCTCGATCAGGCGCGCCAGCCCCACCGTCGCCTCGATCTCCCGGCACTCGGCGGCGGTCCGCTGGTCGTTCCAGAGGATCGCCGGTCGTATCACGCGATCGTCGGCGTCGAGCGCGACGAGCCCGTGCATCTGGCCACTGAGTCCGATGCCGGCCGGCGGGCCGGCAGCCCTGGAGAGCGTCGACAGGACCGACTCCGCCGCCCGCCACCAGTCCTCGGGGTCCTGCTCTGACCATCCCGCGCGCGGCGTCGAAAGTGGGTAGCCGACCTCGGCGCGCGCCAGCACCGTACCGTCCTCGTCGATCGCCAGGCCCTTGAGCGCCGACGTGCCGACGTCGATCCCGACGAGCATCACGCCCCCAGCGCCGCGTAGACGAGCTCGTAGGCGCGGGTCGCGTCCTTCGCCTGCTGCGCCTCGCGCAGCGCGCGATCGTCGATCCTGGCGGCGACCGAGTCGATGAACCGCCACTGCAGGACAGAGCGTGCGACGGCGGCGACCTGATCCTCGGTGTAGGGGTAGAGGTCGAACCCGAGCCGCTCGCCGTGTGCGCCGTAGCCGCAGCGGCGCAGCTCGAGCGCCAGCTCGAGCGTCTCCATGAACGCGGTCGCGCCGACCATGTTGTCGTCGTCGGTGACGCCCCAGCCGGAGTTGGCGTGCAGGTGGCCGAGCAGGCCCTCGGAGTGCAGGAGCGCGGCGTACTCGGGGAGGTGCTCGCCGTTCATGATCAGGTGCTGCCAGTCCATGTTGACCTGCACGTTGGTGAGGCCCTGCGCGTGGAGCTTGCTCGCGACGTAGATGCACATGCCGATGTTGCGCATCAGGATCTTCATCGCCGGCTCGGAGTTCTTGTGCTCGAGGAACAGCTTGACGCCGTGTCGTGCGCAGATCTCGGCCGCCTCGCCCATCCCCTCGACCAGCCACCGCCACGAGTCGACGTACGGGGTCTGGAACGGATAGTTGTAGCCCTCGATCCCGGGCCAGATGATCAGCTGGGCGCCGATCGATCCCGCGAACTCCGCGGCGTCGCGCGTGATCCGCCGAGCTTCGCCGCGAACGCCGGGATCGGGATGCACGAGACCGCCGCGGCCGAACCGGGGATCGAGGTGCAGCCCGGTCGCGATCGCGTACACGTCGTGATCCCCGAGCGCCGCCCGCACTTCGTGGATGTTGGCTGGCGAGAGCTCGGCCGGGTAGTGGAACTCGTAGCCGTCGATCATCCCGCCCAGCCCTTCGATCGCCCGGTGGACCTTCTCCGCGACCGGCTCCGCCTTGTAGTCGTGCGCGGGCTGGTAGCCGACAGGCACGAAGCGCGTGATCATCGGCCCGAAGGCCCAGATTCCGAGGCTGGTCTTCATCGCTCCTCCTTGGGGTGACGCGCCGTGGCCGTTAACCATCGATCCGGTGCATCGTGGGGCTTCCGCACAATGGGTTAGGTTAGCGTTAACATGGCGGCTCGGGCCAACCTTGGAGGATCGCGCTCAATGGATGGGCAGGGCCGCATAAAGGGCAGGCGTCCGCAGCGCGGAGCGGTGATGTCCGATGTGGGGCGACTGGCCGGCGTCTCTCATCAGACGGTCTCACGGGTCATCAACGGAAGCCCCAATGTCAGCCCGGAAACCCGCGAGCGGGTGATCGCGGCGATGCGCGAGCTGGGCTACCGGCCCAACTCGGTCGCCCGCGCGCTCGCCACCGGCCGAACCAGGACACTCGGGGTGATCGGCTTTGACACGAGGCTGTATGGGCCCGCCTCGACATTGTTCGGGATCGAGCGCGAGGCGCACGAGGCCGGCTACTTCATGATCGTCGCGAGCGTCACGGCGCTGGACCGATCCACGGTCGCGCCCGCGATCGAGCGCCTGAGGATTCAGGGCGTCGACGGCATCCTCGTGTACACGCCGAACAAGGTCGCCGCCGACGCGCTCCGGCTCGCGCCGATCGACCTCCCGCTGGTGGCCGTCGAGGCCGGGCCGTCCGACGTTCTCCCGGTGGTCGCAATGGATCAGTTTGCAGGCGCAGTCAGCGCGACGCGCCATCTGCTCGACCTCGGCCATCAGACCGTGTGGCACATCTCGGGACCATCGGACTGGCTCGAGTCCGGAGAGCGCGTCGCGGGCTGGCGAACGACGCTGCAGGACGCCGGGGCCGAGCCGCCGCCGCTGCTGGTCGGGGACTGGACCGCTCGAGCCGGCTACGACCTCGGTCGGCGTCTCAGTCGTGATCCCGCCGTCACCGCGATCTTCGCAGCCAACGACCAGATGGCGCTCGGAGTTCTCCGCGCGATGCACGAGGCCGGTCGAGAAGTCCCCGGCGACGTCAGCCTGGTCGGCTTCGACGACATCCCCGAGGCTCAGTTCTTCACGCCTCCGCTGACGAGCGTCCGCCAGGACTTCATCGAGGTCGGCAGCCGCAGCCTGCGGCTGCTGGTGAGGACGATCGAGAAGGGCGAGCGGGTTCCGCCCGGCTCGCGCGTGCCGACGGAGCTGATCGTGCGGGCGAGCACAACGGTGCGGCGACCCGCGAGCAGCGGCTGAGAAGCAGCGACCGGCTCGGATCAACGACTTTGCGTTGACAGCGGTAGAGTGTGATCGCTAACATAAACGCTTCATAACCCACGCAGGAGGAGACCGCAGATGTCGGACCCACAGGACGTGATGGGAGACGCCGTTGAGCGACTCGAGTGGGACGAGCGCAAAGAGGAGGAATCGCCCCTCAAGCGCATGCGTCAGGTGACACGGCGCGCGGCCCTGACCGGCGGGGCGGCCGGGATCGCGGCACTTGCGCTGGAGGCGTGCGGGAGCAGCAGCAGCAGCAGCAGTTCGACCGCGAGTGCGGCGACGACGAGTAGCGCCGCGTCGTCGATCTTCGGAGTGAGCCAGAGCTATCACTTCGTGATGGTCAACCACGTGACCACCAACGTGTTCTTCACGCCGACCCAGAACGGCGCGGCGGACGCGTGCAAGCTGCTCGGCTGCACATACACCTGGACGGGCTCGGCGACGAGCAACGTCACCGAGATGGTCGACGCGATCAACAGCGCCGTCTCGGCCAAGGCCAACGGCATCGCGTCGTCGTTGATCGACCCGACCGCGTTCAACGCGCCGGTGAAGGCAGCCCTGGCCGCGGGCATCCCGGTCGTGGCCTACAACGCCGACGAGCCCCAGACCGGGCGACTGTCCTACATCGGCCAGGACCTGTACGCCTCGGGTCAGGCGATGGGTGCGCACATCCAGGCGCTCCTGCCCAGCGGCGGCCAGATCGCGCTGTTCATCGCGACCCCGGGCTCGGCCAACATCCAGCCGCGGATCGACGGCGCCCAGGCGGCGCTGAAGAGCACGCCGAACATCAAGTACAGCGTTGTCGCGACCGGCGCAGCGGTGCCGGCCGAGCTGACCGTGATCGAGTCCTGGGCCACGGGGCACCCGAGCGCCAAGGGGATGTTCGCGGTCGACGCCGGCAGCACGCAGGGCGTCGCGCAGACGATCCAGAAGCAGGGCCTCAAGCCGAAGGGCTGGGTGGGCGGTGGTTACGACCTCACGCCGATCACCGAGCAGTTGCTCGCCGCCGGCTACATCGAGTTCACGATCGATCAGCAGCCGTACCTGCAGGGGTTCCTGCCGATCCTGCAGCTCTACATGTACAACGCCTCGCAGGGACTGAGCGGCATCGCCGAAACAGATACCGGCCTGAAGTTCCTGGACAAGACGACGGTCGTGCCGTACAGCAGCACGAAGAGCCGCTACGAGGGCACCGGCACCGCGCCGGGCGTCCAAAAGTCCTAGCAAACACCGTCTGAAGCGGATAGCGTTTGCGCTGATGTCGGTCGCATCCAGCTCAGACACACCGACAAAGCCCACCCCGGAGGGTCCGGCTTCAAGCCGGGCCCCCGGGAATCCGCTGCTGGGGTTGGTGACGCGCTTCCTCTCGCTGCGCGAGGGCAGCATCATCGTCGTCACGATCGCGACGATCATCTACTTCGGGGCGACCACCAGCAACTACCTCACGTACTCAAACTTCAAGGGGCTGCTGCCGTACTTCTGCTTCCTGGCGATCATGGCGGCTGGTCAGGTGTTCGTGATGACCCTCGGCGAGATCGATCTCTCGATCGGGGCGCTCTACCTGTTCACGCCGTTCGCGTACTGGAAGCTGACCGAGGCCGGCCTCCCGCTCCTGCCGAGCGTGATCCTCGCGCTCGTGCTCGCCGCATTGCTCGGAGCGGTCAACGGCTTCTTCGTCGCATACGTCGGCGTCGCTTCATTCGTAGCGACGCTGGCGATGCTGTTCTTCCTCGACGGCCTGACGCTGATCATCTCCCATTCTGAGGAGATCACCACACCGGGCACGTCCGTGATCGGCGTGGGAACGTTCGCCCAGGTGTTCGGCGCGGGCACGTACTCCGAGCTGATCTGGGCGCTCGCGATCGTCGTCGTCCTGCAGGTCATGCTGTCATTCACCCGCTGGGGGCTCTACACGGTCGCGACCGGAGGGAACCGGCTCGGTGCGGCGGAGGCGGGGATCAACACTCGGCTCGTGATGCTTCGCAACTTCATGCTGTGCAGCGTCACCGCCGGGGTGGCGGGGATCCTCGAGGTCGTGCGCACGTCGAGCATGTCCCCGGATCCGTCCGGCTCGAACACCTTCCTGCTGTACGCGGTCGCTGCTGTGATCGTCGGCGGCACGCTCATGACCGGCGGCGAGGGGACGGTCGTCGGCGCGCTGATCGGGGCGCTGTTCATCGGAGTTCTCCAGGATGGCCTGGCGATCAAGAGCGTCAGCGCCGACTACCTGTACTTCTACCTCGGGATCGCGATCATCATCGCAATGACGATCAACGTGCTCGTCCGCCGCGTGCGTGTGGGGTCCGGCCGTGCCTGACGAGATCATGCCCGGCGATGGCGGACCGGCCGTGCCCAATGAGGGGTTCACAGGCGAGCGCATCGAGTCGCTGCATACCGCCGAGGACGATGTCCTGCGCGTCGAGCACGTCGCCAAGCGGTTCGGGCCGATCACCGCCCTGCGCGACGTCAACCTGCATCTGCGCAAGGGCGAGGTGCTCGGCCTGCTCGGCGACAACGGCGCCGGCAAGTCGACGCTGATCAAGATCCTCTCCGGGTTCCACAAGCAGGACTCCGGCACGATGTGGCTCAAGGGCGAGACGTACGCCCCCAAGAGCGTCGACGACGCCCGCATCCACGGGATCGACACCGTGTTCCAGGACCTGGCGCTCGTGAATCAGCTGACGGTCTACCAGAACATGTTCCTCCATCGCGAGAAGCTGTACAGCCCGCTGCCGTTCGTCAACAACGTCGTGATGCGACGGGAGGCCCGCACGGCGCTCGACGAGATCGGGATCAACATCCCGCGCCTCGATGTCCCGGTCGCGCGGCTCTCCGGCGGCCAGCGGCAGGCGATCGCCGTCGCCCGGTGCGCCTCAGGTGACGCGGACATCGTGCTGCTCGACGAGCCGCTGGCGGCGATGGGCGCCAAGGAGGGTGCCCTGATCCTCGACCTGATCGCCCGCCTCAAGGCGGAGGGGCGGGTCTCGATCATCATGATCCTCCACAACTACGCGCACGTTTTCGCCAGCTGTGACCGGGTCAGCATGATCCAGGAGGGCGTCATCGCGCTCGACAAGCCCACCGCTGAAACGTCCGCCGACGAGCTCAACGAGATCGTCGTCGAGCAGTACCGCCGGGCGCGGGCGGCCGAGCGGTCCATCCGCGAGTCACAGAACAACGCCGCGTGAGGGCTTAGGGGTCACTGGCCGCCGTTCACGGCGCGCTCGACGTCGGCAGGCGTGATCACGCCGTGGGCGGTGCCGATGCAGGCCTTCGCGGCGGGAAGGACGGCCGGCGCGTGCAGGTCGACTCCGGCCGCGCTGATCATCTCGAGGGTCAGCCGGCCATCGGGGGTGGGATCGGGGAAGTGAGGCACGCCGTGACTGCGAAGGCATCTCGCGAACGCGAGCAGGTCCTGCTCTCTGGCGTGCTGCTGCGCGGCAAGCTGGGCGGGGCTGACGTTGCCCGGCCCGGGCAGGAGCCCGCGGCAGGCCGTCAGGGCGCCCCTGATTGCGCTCTTGCCCTGGGGCGAGTCGACCAGCGATTGCGGCGCGACTTGGCGGATCGACGTCGCCGTGCCGTCCGGGGAGGTGCTGACCTGCGGGTCGGGAAAGCTCGGAACGCCGTGGACGCGCATGCAGGCCGCATACCTGAATGCGGCGGCCGCTCCGTCGCGTGGCGATTGGGTGCTCGAGCTCGCGGGCGAGGAGGATCCGCAGCTCGCCGCGAGCAGCGCGAGGCTCGCGATCGCCACCGTACGCGGGACGAGTCCGCGCCGCCGGACGGCGGCTGCGAGAACCCTGTTGGGAGCCATCGGTTGGCTGGTCTGCATGGCGAGCGAGATCTCCTTGCGGCCTTCGTGGCGGATCCAGGCAGTTGTAGCGGGTCGGTGGTGACAGCACGGTCACAGGGGTTGTGAGCTCGCTGTCATCCCCCCAGACATCCTTGGCGGAGACGATGAGGGTGCTGTTCGTGGAAGATCATCGACGGCCTGCCGGCGCGGCGCTGTTGCATTACAACCTAAACCTGCGCCCCGTAAGAGCCGAATAGGAAGCGTGTGGAGCGCAAGAGCAACATCCGGCCGCGGCATGGCGGCGGATCGAGCGCGCTGCTACCGTGAACTGCGGAGAGCATCAGCGGACGGCGGCCGTGCGAGTGGCAGAGCCACTCTGATTCTCTGGAACCCCCCGCCCGGAGATCGTATTGTCGCTTGAGCTTGACCTGCTGGCCAATGGCTCCATCGAGCCCGACGAGCCTCGTTTTCGTCTGTCGTCGTTTCGTTCGCGGATCGCGTTGACCGCGCTTGGTGCCCTCGTCGTCACGGGTTTGCTGGCGGTCGTGCTGGGCGGACGGGCTGGCGAGTTCAGCGCCGCGCTGCGCGCTACGCCGCTGACGCTTCTCGCGCTGGGGGTGTTGCTGCAGATCATCGCGCTGCTTGCTCGCAGCGAGGCGTGGAATGTCTGCGTCCGTGCGGCCGGCGGTTCCGTCAAGCGCCGGGTGCTGTTTCGGGCGGCAGCCGTAGGCTACGTCGCGAGCGTGTTGAACGGATCGGTCGGGATGGCCGCGCGTATCGCCTCGCTGCGCCGCGCCGCACCCGATACCTCACCCCGGGTCCCTGCGCTCATGACCGCTGAGGTTCCGATCATCACCGTCGAACTAACGCTGGTGGCGATCTTCTCCTTTACGCTCGTCGCACCTCTCGGCGTCCCGTGGTGGGTCCCAGTGATCGTCGTCGCGGTCACGGCCGGTGTCGTAGCGGCTCTGCGCCGGATGTCAGATCGCCATCGAACGGGGCTCTGGTCCGGTCTTGCGGTCTTGCGCATGCAGAGTCGCGCTCGCCTGATCACGTTCACGCTGCTGGCCGTGTGCGCGCAGATCGCGCGCAACTGGCTGATGCTGCGTGCGATCGGCGTCCACGTCTCGGTCTTTGACGCCATGGCCCTCCTGATCGTGATGTTCACCGTGGGCCAGCTGCCGATCGGTCCGAGCACCGGACCTGCTGCAGCCGTCCTGATCCTCGGGGCCCACGGAGTCGCCGCGACCGCGGCCGCCGGCGTGCTGCTGACGCTCACCGGCATCGCCGGCTCGCTCTGCTACGGCGCGTGGGCGCTCGGCGACCGCATCGTCTCAGGCCGGCTCAGCCTCCGCTCAGACGTTGTTGTGCCACCAGTCGCTGTGGTCCCCACGTCAGCCTGAAATTCCGAGATTCCCGGCGATTGCGGCGTGTTTGATCCGCTGCGAGAGCCGCGGCGCTCGAAGCGTAGACTGAGGAGCGCAGCCCCACGGCTGGGTGTCGAGCTCTCGCATTCTCCTGTGGCCCGTTTTCCGAGGGAGCAGTTGAAGGAGTGCCATCGATGGAAAAGCCAACAGGCCCCGGCCCAGGGCGATCAACGGCTGACGCCGCATTCAACGAGCTCACCAAGCACGTCGCGCGGTGCAACGAGGAAGCGCACAAGGCGGCGCGGAAGTTGCGCGCGGCGCGTGACAAGGAGCAGCGCGCAGTGCGCCGCGAGTGGGAAGGGCGCTAGGCCTGCGATAGGCCGCAACCCGCTGGCGTGCTCATCACTGCGCTGGCGGGCCCTCCATGGCGCGGCGAGGGGTACGCCCGTCTCGGCGCGTCGAGCAGTCAGCCCACGACGCTGCGAACCTGGCCGAGAGCGCTACTGGCTTGTGCGTAGCCGGCTTGCGCCGCGCCGCGGCGTGCCGCCGGGTCGAGAACGTTTCGGCCGATCGCCGCTAGCGCCGCGCGGTCAGGAGCGATCAGGGTGCAGACGCCCCCGAGCTCGTCGAGCTGTTGCCGCGGGCTCTTGATCGGGCCGACTCCTTTGGGGCTCGGCGCCAGCACCACGACCCTCGAGCAATCACGTGCAACGTCGGCATTGGCGATGCTGCGAACACCGCCGTCGACGTACATGCTCTCGCCGAGCGGGATCGGCGGGTACACCCCCGGCACGGCGCAGCTCGCGGCGACCGCGTGCACGAGCGGGACCGCGTCCTCGGCGGTGAGCACGCGGAAGTCGCCCGTGCGCGCGTCGACCGCGGTGATCCGCAGATCGCGCTGCGGCCATTCCTGAGACGGAAGCCGCGAGGTGATCACCGCGAGCCGCTGCTCGACGGTGGGCAGGCGTCCTGTCTCACCAACCCGCAGCGAGAAGGCTCCGATCCGCCGCAGGAAGTCGGCGAGGTCGCCGCGCGAACGGATCAGCGCGCTCACATACCCGAGCTTCGCGCGCCGGCCGATGCTCGCCCGCCGCTCGGTCGACGGCGGCTGCAGCTGGCGCTCGTAGAGCTCTCCGATCGCCATGGAGCTCGTGATCTGAGCGCCCACCACCGACCCGGCTGACGTGCCGACGATCACGTCGGCGCCCAGCAGATCGACGCCCGCCTGCGCCATCCCCGTGAGCACGCCCAGCTCCCACGCGATGCCCGTGATGCCGCCCCCGCCGAGCACCAGCCCGAGCTTGTCGTCCGTTGTCATGCCGCGACTGTAGATTCACGGCGTGGCGATCACAACCGAGCTCTGGACCGACGGTGCGTGCTCGGGGAATCCCGGCCCGGGCGGCTGGTCGTTCGTTCTCGTGGCGCGCGATCCGGACGGGCGGATCGTCAAGCAGGTCGAAGGTCACGGAGGGCACCCGGACACGACCAACAACCGGATGGAGATGACGGCGGCGCTGGAGGGGCTTCGGGCTCTGCGCCGGCCGACAGCGCTCACGATCCTTCCGGACTCGGCGTATCTCACGGACGCGTTCGTGAAGGGTTGGCTCGTCAGGTGGCAGCGTAACGGCTGGAAGGGCTCCAACAAGGAGCCCGTCAAGAACCAGGACCTGTGGCTCGCGCTACTTCAAGCGATCGCGCCTCACACCGTCACCTGGCGGCGCGTGAAAGGCCACGCACACAGCGCCCTCAACAATCGCTGCGACCAGCTCGCCGTTCACGAGCGCGACATTCACGCCGGCCGCATCGCGCCTGGCTCCCCGCCGCCGAGCTGAGGGCCCGCGCGAGCGTCGCGGCCCCCTTTAGGGCCCTTTAGGGCCTGGCTCCCAGCCGCCGAGCTGAGGGCCCGCGCGAGCGTCGCGGGCCCATTTAGGCAGTCGGGACCGGGCCGGTTCGCCTCACGCGGCTTGGCGCTGGAACTGTGGCTCGGGCTCCTCGACGATCACGCGGGGCGACGGCAACGCGGTTGCCGGCTGCTTGGCGGTCGCCTCCCGGCGGGCTCGCAGCACGAACAGCGCGGTCGCGATCCCGATCAGGATGCTCGCCATGCCGGCCGCGAAGGCGAGGTGGTAGCCGCCGATAAGCGAGCTGACGACCGTGTGGCCCTGCGCCTCGAGTGTCTTGGAGTGGCTGGTCGCGATCGTGCCGAGGATGGCGAGTCCGAGCGCGCCGGCGACCTGCTGGGAGACGTTGACGATCCCCGAGCCCAGGCCGGCATCCGCGGCCGGGACGTCGGCCATCGCGATCGTGAGCAACGGCATGAAGGCGGTGCCGATCCCGAGACCGATCGCGAAATAGGCCACGAAGATCGTCGGGAAGAAGCTCGTCTGCGCGCCGGCGCTTCTGAGCAGCGTGAGCCCGATGATCACCGTGACCATGCCGAGGATGAGCACCCGCATCGCGCCGAACCGGGCGACGAGACGGGCGGTCACGCCGAGCGACAGGATCCCGACGGTCACGGTCCAGGGAAGGAACGCAAGGCCGGTCTGGAGCGCGCTGTAGTGGAGTACATGCTCCAGGTACAGCGTGCCGAGGAAGAACGTCGAGTACATCCCGGTGACCAGAAAGCCGCGTACGGCGCTCGCACCGATCAGGCCGCGCAGCCGCAGGATCCGCAGGGGCATGATCGGGTTCTCGATCCGTGACTCGACGGCCAGGAAGGCGCCCATGAGCGCGAGGGCGAGCGCGCCGAACCCGAGGACCTGCGGCGAGCCCCAACCGTGGTTGGTGGACTGCACGATCGCGTACACGGCGCTCATCAGCGAGACTGTGACCAGCACCGAGCCGAGCCAGTCGACGCCGTGCTCGATCCCGCGGCCGGTGTCCCGGGGAATCAGGATTCTGCCCAAAAGGATCGTGGCGATGCCGATCGGGAGGTTGACGAAGAAGATCCAGTGCCAGCTGAGTGCCTGCGTGAGCACGCCACCGGCGAGCAGGCCCAGCGAGCCACCCGCGACGGCGACGAACACGTAGGCGCTCATCGCGCGGGCGCGTTCGCCCGGCTCAGAGAACTCGGTGACGATGATCGCGAGGATCACGGACGCCTGCAGCGCGGCGCCGATGCCCTGCAGGAAGCGGGCGGCGATCAGGGCGCCCTGGCTTGGTGCCAGGCCACACAGAACCGAGGCGACCGTGAACACGATTACGCCGGTGAGGAAGACGCGTCTGCGCCCGAGCAGGTCCCCGAGTCGCCCGGCGAGGAGCAGGAAGCTGCCGAACGTGACGAGGAATGCGTTGATCACCCAGGTGAGGTTTCCCTGGGTGAAGTGGAGGTCGCGCTGAATCGCCGGAAGCGCAACGTTCACGATCGTCGTGTCGAGGACGATCATCAGCTGCGCGAGACAGACGACCACCAGCGCGAGCCAGCGACGGCGGTCGTTCTTCGGCGTGAGCAGA
Source organism: Solirubrobacteraceae bacterium (assembly GCA_052148275.1). GTDB lineage: Bacteria > Actinomycetota > Thermoleophilia > Solirubrobacterales > Solirubrobacteraceae > Palsa-465. The sequence goes on along the minus strand of JBKQIR010000189.1, from coordinate 76,584 downwards.
GAGACAAGGGTCATCTTGTTCCAAACTGTTGTGGCCGCTTGCGGCCGGTGATAATCTGGAGGCATCCTCCAGAACTAAGTGGAGGATCCCTCCGGAACTATACGGAGGAGCCCTCCGGTTTGTCAAGCGACATGCACCGATCTACATGAGCACCCTCGAGAACCCACCAGGAACGCGGCCTAGGCGTGCCGACGCGCTGCGCAACTACGAGAAGGTGATCGCTGCGGCGCGTGAGGCATTCGCGGAGGGCGGAGCATCCGTGTCGCTCGAGGAGATCGCGCGCCGCGCCGAGGTCGGGATCGGGACGCTGTACCGGCACTTCCCCAACCGCCAGGCACTGCTCGAGGCCGTCTACGTCGACGAGGTCGACGCTCTGTGCCGGTCAGCGGTCGAGCTCGAGGGGCTGGAGCCGTGGGAGGCGCTCGTCAGCTGGCTGCACCGCTTCGTTGCCTACATGGCGACCAAGCAGGCGCTCGCGCAGGAGCTGCTGGGCTACGTCGATCGCGGTGCGCCGGTCTTCCAGACCTGCCGCACGACGATCTTCGCCGCCGCCCAGCCGCTCGTCGAGCGCGCTCAGCGGGCGGGCGTGCTGCGCACCGACACCGACCTGCCCGAGATCATCCAGATGGTCGGCGGGATCGCGAAGATCCAGCCCGGCACGCCGGAGCAGATCGACCACATCCTCGCCATCGCCCTCGATGGCCTGCGCCACCGCCCGCCGGCCGGCTAGTAGCGGTGCTCGAGGCTGCCGCGGCGCGCCTCGTCGGCTGCGATCACGATCGTCCGCGCAGCGAAGTCCCCGATCCGCCGTCGGCTCGGCGTGACGAGTATCGAGATGAACGCCACGACCCCGGGGAGGACGTAGGGGAAGCCGTCGAGGACCCAGAGAGCGGTGCGCACCAGATGCCGGGACAGCGATACCGGCTCGCCGTCCTCGCCGGAGACGCGCAGTCCCCGCCACGCCATGCCGGGCGTCGAGCCGGTCTGGGCCGGCAGGATGCCGAACAGTAGGATCCAGATCAGCGCGCTGACGACGGTGAACACGACCGCCGGAAAACCGGTGAGGTAATGCTCGGTCGTCCCGAGCGTGATGTCCACGACCGACGTGCCGGGGGCAACCGTCCCCGCCGGCGCGCTTGAAGAGGTCAGGAAGAACAGCGCAAAGCATGGAACGGCAACGATCGCGAGATCGATCAACCCCGCCAGGAGCCTCGATCCATAGGCGGATCGGTAGCGCAGTCCGGTTCCCATTATCCGGTCCCTGAGGCCATGTCGGGCCGAAGCCTAGCCTCCGTCTCGTCCTGGCGTCATGCCGATGAAACAGCCTCCGTGATCAGCCACGGCCGGGATCCGCCCGTACGTGGGGAACAACCTGCCGTGGTGGCGCGACCGCGCCGCTACAGTGATGCCGACGGCTTCGCGGGGAGCGATCGGGTCCAGTGTTCGGGCGGGATGAAGAACGGGAGCGGATCGAGCACGTGCTTGATCGGGTCTTGGACGGGCCGATGGGGATCGCGCTCGAGGGGGCGCCGGGGATCGGCAAGACGACACTGTGGCGCGAGGGTGTCGCGTCGGCGCGTGGCCGCGGCTACCGCGTGCTGACGAGCGCGCCCGGTGAGCCCGACACGGCGCTGGCGTTCGCGGGGCTTGGTGATCTGTTCGACGGCGTAGTGGATGAGGTCGGCGGAGGTTTGCCGGGTCCTCAGCGTGCCGCGCTGGCGGCGGCGCTGTCCCTGGAGGGTGCATCAGACGCGCCGATTGACCAGCTGGCATTGCCGCGTGGGATTCTGATCGTGTTGCGACGACTGGCCGCGGACGGGCCGCTCGTCGTCGGGATAGACGACGAGCAGTGGCTTGATCGTGCGTCCGCGCGCGTGCTGGCCTTTGCGCTGTGCCGTTTGCGGGATGAGTCCGTCTGCGTGCTGTTGACGCGCCGGCCCAACAGCGACGGGGCGCTGTGGCCGGCGCTCGCCAAGGGGTTTGGCGGCGGTGGGCTGCAGGCGTTGAGCGTTGCGGCGCTCGATCTCGAGACGATCGATTCGCTGCTGCGGGAGCATTTGGGGCGGACGATTCCGCGGCCGCTGGTGCGCCGCGTGTACGCGGCCTGCGGCGGCAATCCGCTGTACGCGCTGGCGATCGCGCGTGGGCTGGACGCGACTCAGGCGGGGGCCGGGGAGGTGCCGATACCGCGCACGCTCGCGGACGCGATGGCGTCGCGTCTGCGGCGCGTTGACGAGCGTGCGCACGATCCGTTGCTCGCGGTCGCCGCGCTGTCAAGCCCGACGGTCGCGGTGCTGCAGGCGGTGCTTCCCTCCTTCGCGCTGAGCGATCTCGACAGCGCGCTGCGCGAGGAGGTGATCGAGATCGCCGGCGACCGCGTGCGCTTCACGCACCCGTTGCTCGCCTCCACGCACTATGCGAGCGCTTCGGCTTCGCGGCGGCGCGAGCTTCATCGTCTGCTCGCGGAGGTGCTCGGCGACGAGGAGGAGCGCGCGCGACAGCTCGCGCTCGGCGCGGAGGGGCCGGATCGCGAGATCGCGCTCGTGCTCGAGCAGGCTGCCGGCGCCGCGGTGCGCCGCGGCGCGCCGGACGCGGGCGCGCTGCTGCTCGAGGACGCCGCCCGCCTGACCCCGATCGACGCCGGCGAGGCACGGGGGTCGCGGACGATCGCCGCCGCCCAGCAGCACTGGGCGAGCGGGAACGCGGCGCGCGCTCGAGAGCTGCTCGAGGTGCTCATCGACGACTTGCCCTCGGGGCCGACACGCGCGCGTGCGCTGGCCGAGCTCGCGCCGATCCGCACGGAGGATTGGACCGCCGGTGAGGCGCTGCTACGGCAGGCGCTGACCGAAGTTGGGGACCACGTCCGCCTGCGCGCTCAGGTCGAGTGGGAGCTCTCTGGCCTAATGACGCCCTTGGGCAAGTTCGACCTGATGCTTGCTTACGCGGACTCGGCGATCGCCTCCGCGGAGCGAGCCGGCGATCCGGGCTTGCTCGCGCTCACGCTTGCCAACCGCGCCGTGGCCGCGTGCTTCGCAGGCCGCAGGCTGGAGCGCGAGGCGCTCGACAGGGCGATCGAGCTCGAACACCTCGCTCCCGTCACGACCTCGCTCCTGCCTTCTGGAAGCCTCGCGCAGATCCTGTTCTGGTCTGATGACTACGAGCACGCCCGTCCGGCGCTCGAGCGGTGCGTGGCGCGGGCTCGTGAGCTGGGAGAGGAGTACGACGCCGCCGCGCTGCTGTACGAGCTCGCGATGCTCGAGTGGCACGCCGGCAACCGCGAGTTGGCCGAGCGCCATCGTGTCGCCGTCCACGAAGCGGTGCAGGACCGGGGCGAGCACTCGCTCGACCTGTGGATGGCCTGGGGGGAGTCGCTGTTCGCCGCCGGCCGCGGCGAGCTCGAGGAGGCCCGCATGCTGGCGCGGCAGGCGATCGAGATGGCCGAGCGCCACACGAATCTGCTGATCGGCGCGCTGCCGACGATCGTGCTCGCTTGGGTCGAGCTGTGGACGGGCCGCCCGCATGCGGCCCACGACCTCCTGCATCCGCTGCGCGAATCGTTCGTGTCCAACGGCTGCGGCTTCGTGGGTTCGCTGATGCTCGGCATGTGGTCCTGCGACATCGAGGCGCTGATCGCGTGCGGACGCCTCGACCAGGCGCAGCCGGTGATCGATGACCTGCGCTCGCGGGCCGACACCGTCGAGAATCCGCACACGATCGCGGTCGCGGAGCGCTGCCGGGCCCTGCTGCTCGCCGCGCGCGGCGAGGTGCCCGCGGCGATCGACGCGCTCGAGGCCGTGCTCGTCGAGCACGCGAAGCGTCCGCTGGGGCCCGAGATCGCGCGCACGCTGCTCGAGCTGGGGACGCTCCGGCGCCGCGCCAAGCGCAAGCGCGCCGCCAAGCAGACGCTCGAGCGCTCGCTGGAGATGTTCGAGTCGATCGGCGCGCCGATGTGGCAAGCGAGAGCGCGCGACGAGCTCGGCAGGATCGGCCTGCGCCGCGCGGTGGTCAGCGAGGGGCTGACCCCCGCGCAGACGCGCGTCGCCGAGCTCGTCGCCGAGGGGATGAGCAATCGCGAGATCGCATCCACCCTGTACATGAGCGAGCGCAGCGTCGAGGCGCACCTCACCAAGGTCTACCGCGAGTACGGCGTGCGGTCACGCTCGCAGCTCGTCGCCGCGCTGTCCGAGCGGGCGGCGACGGGCAGCGAGTCGCGAGCGGGCCAATAGCCACCGCGTCACTACTTGAGCGACGAATACGAGTAGTCCCACACGCCGAGGTCCGACAGGTCGTTGATCCCGCGGACGTCGTGGGACTCGATGTTCGGGTTGTTGCTGAACGCCCACGGGACGGCCGCCGCGATGCCGACCAGCATCCGATCGATCTGCGCCCATGCCGCCGCCCGCGCGCTCTCGCCCACCACCCGCTCGGCGGCTTTCATCGCGGCGTTGACCTGCGGGTCGTTGACCTGCCCGATGTTCGAGTTGTTGCTCGAGACGATGTTGTAGCCGGCGAAGCTCGGGTCGAGGATCGTCTGCGGGTCGGCGAAGTCGCGGATCCAGCCGACGTTCGGGCAGACGTCGATCTCTCGCGCGGGCACGCCGCAGTACCTGCCGTACATCACTCCCTCGTCGACGAGCGTGAGGTTCGTCTTGAACCCGAGGTTCTGCAGCGTCTGGTTGACGATCTCCGTCACCGCGGGGAACGGGCTGCCGTTCGCGCCGACGACCTGCAACTTCGCGTCGCCGGTGTACCTGCCGTCCGGATAGCCCGCGGCCCTCATGTACCGTGCCGCGAGGGCCAGGTCGCCGCTGGGGTGCATGTTGTAGTCGACCTGTGGTCCGGCGGCGCCGCCAGCCTGCTCATAGCCCTCGGAGCCCGGGTAGATGAAGTGGGTGGCCAGCTGTCCCGCGACCGGCCCTCCGTTGACCTTCAGCATCGCCTCGCGGTCCAGCCCCGCCCACAGCGCCTTGCGGACATCGATGTTGCCGAAGGGCCCCTTGTGGTTGTTGAGGGCGATGTAGTAGATCCCGGCGCCGGGGACCGCGACGAGCTGGTCGTGGTAGTGCTTGTCGGCGAGCTCAACGATCGCCGGCGCCGGCGTGTCGTTCTGCACCGCGTGCGATCCGTTCAGGACCTGGGCGCCGATCACCGTCGGATCTCCGCCGATGTTGATGTCGATCTGATCGAGGTACGCCGGCCGGCGGTCGGTCGCAGCTTTCCAGTTCGGGTTGCGCACCAGCGTCGCGGACTTCCCGGGTTGATAGCCGATCCCCAGGAACTTGCCGGTCGCGTCGGATTTGAGCATGTAGGGGCCGGTCGCGACCTCATACACCTCGCCGTATTGGGTTGGCTTCCTTGCGTCCAGGGGCGCGGCGAACTCCTTCGGCACCGGGGCCGTCAACGGCAGCGACAGCGCGTTCGCGAAGAACGTCCCGAACGGTCCGGTCAGATGAAAGACGATCGTGTACGGGTTGGGCGTGACGATCCCTGGGATCGGTCCACCCGTCGCCTTGCTTGCGCCGACGATGTAGAAGAAATAAGCCGGGAAGTAGGGATTGGCCACGTTCGGGTTCGCGCCGCGCTCGATCGCGTACGCCACGTCCGCCGAAGTCACCTCGCGGTTGACCGGCGGGCTGAAGTACACGCCGTGCTTGATGTGAACGGTGACCGTCCGGCCGCCGTCGCTGATGATCGCCGGTCTCGAGGCGAGGTCGGGCGACGGCGTCTGCGACTCGTTGGGCAGGTAGGAGAACAGCGGCCGCTGCGTCGCGCTGATCACCTCGTAGTCAAGCCCGTCGTAGGCCTCGCCGGGATCCAGATGAATGAAATCGGTGTGATCGTAGACCGTAAGCGTCCCGCCCTTGACGCCGTTGTACAGGTTCTCGCCCGAGCCGTCGAGCACCGGCGCGAGCGTCCCGCTCGCCGTGTTCGCACTGCTCGAGGTCCCGCACGCAGCCACGATCGCGGCAACACCCAGCACAAGCAGAGCGGCTGTCAGCCTGGCAATGACACGTCTCATCCCCGCACCTCTCAATCCGGGGCACCGCCGACCGCCTCCCGTCGCGCCCGACGTTCCCGTGCATCTAGTTTGCTCGACGCAGTCCGGCAGATCAAGGCTCACCATTCGAGCGCCGACAACAGCAGTCGCAGGATCAGGCGGCCGCTCGGCGTGCTGAGATCGATCCCGTCGCGGACGCTCACGAATTGCCCGCCGGCGGCTGCGATGCGCTCGAGCACCGCCACCGCTTCGTGCAGCGAGCACCCGAGATGCTTCATCCGCGCCACCACCAGCCCGTCACTCTCGCCCGACTCAATCCGGCTCAACGTCGCGCGCAACAAGGAAGCGTCATCGGACAAGGCCGATGGTCCGGGCTCCTGGAAGACACAGCCGAGGCGCCAGCCGCGGCCCGCCGTGCACCTGGCGATGAGCGACAGGTCGATCGCCGCCGGGCTCGCGCTCCAGCCGCTCGGTGCCGCGGACCGCACGTAGCCGTCAACGACGACCGTCCCCGTGGCCATTGCCGGCGCCGCGCTCCGGACGATCACGGCCTCAGCCGCGATCATCCTCGGCTGACACGTCACGAGAACCGCGGGCGGGCGACCAGTGCGATGACCGGCCGCCCTCCGCGGAGCACTCGTGACGGTCAGCGTCACGAGCCGCTCGCGGCCGCTGTGCGGGTGCCGGAGGCGCTCCTGCGACTCGCCCGCCGCGAGCTCGCCACGCCGGCGCCGGCCAGCGTGACCGCCCCGGCGGCGCCGAGGCCGATCAGCCAATCGCCTGTCCCGCTCGAGTTGTGCTGTACCTGTGCGGTGCTGGTCACTGCGCCTCCGCTTCCGGCGGCCACATTGTCAGACGCATAGGCCGCTGGAGCCGCACTGCCGAGCAGTGTCGCGACGGCAGCGAGCGTGGGAATACTACGATGAATACGCATGAGAGCAACCTCCTGAGGTGCCTGCCCGTGGGCGGTGGATGTCGGTCCGGTCGGGGTCGCTGTCGCTACCGATTGCCGTCCGGACGATTCACTCGCTTGATGCGCCTACCGTACGGAGGAGGCACTCGCCTGTAAATCGGGGAACCCGCACGTTTGTCGACGATCCGCGCCCGCCTGGTCTCAGTCGAAGTGGATCAGCTGTGGCCAGAGCGCGGCCCATGGGCCCGTGGTCCCGCAGAGCATGACCGGGAGGCCTTGCTCCTGATTGTCGAGGCCGACCCCGTTGTTGACGATCGCGAGGGTACCACGTGCGTCTCGCGGCGCGCAGCGTCCATTCCGCGGTGGGCGGCGCGCCGAGACGGAGCAGGATGGGATACAGGCTCGCGAGGTAGTACGCGTGGCCGTTGCCGATGAAGTACAGGACGGCCATCGCCCCGTACGTGATCGGAACGAAGCGCAGGTCGCGCGCTGCGAAACGGCGGAACGGCATCAGCAGCCCCGCGACCCAGACCGGCACGAGCAGAGGGCTGACCATCACCAGCTGGAATGGGAAGAAGCCCGCGCGTCCGCCCTCCTGCGAGCCGGCGATGTTGCCGGCGACGGTGACCTGTGGCCAGCCGTGCTGCTGCTGCCAGATGACGTAAGGGGCGGCCAGCACCACCGCGCATACGGCTCCCGCAGCGGCCCACCGGGAGCGGAGCAGCGATCGCGGACCGACCATCAGCCGCGTGGCCACCAACACGCCGGCAACCAGGCCGACCTGCGGCTTCGCCTCGACGCCGACGCCGACGACCACCCCGGCGGCAAGCACCGACGCGCCGCTGCCGCGGACGACCGCCCGGATCGCCAGCCAGCCCAGGAGCGTCGTGCTGAGCAGGTCGAAGGTCGACGTGGTCACGAAGTGACCGACGGCGAGCGCGAACCCCGAACAGCCCGTGCAGGCCGCCGCGATGATCTGCGCGCGCGAGCCGCCGCCGACCTCGCGGGCGATCAGCCCCGAGACGATCGTCGTCGCGGCCGCGACCAGCGCCGACGGGGTTCGCAGCAGCAGCAGCGATCCCGGCCCGATCGCGTTCATCAGCCAGCAGACGAGCGGAACGACCGGAGGCTGGTCGGGATAACCGAACGCGGGGTGCGAGCCGGCGACGATGAAGTACAGCTCGTCGCGGTGATAGCCGTAGCGCGTGCTGGTCGCGAGCAGGACCGCCGCTTGCACTGCCGCAATCGCCCAGACCCAACGGGTCAGCCTCACCCGATCCGCAGGCCACGTCGCGTGGTCCTTGGACACGGCGACCGCGCGCGAGCTCAGTCGCGTACGGTGGCCAGCCAGCATGGCCGTCGGTTGCCGTGCGTGTCGCGGCCGATCGCCGCGCTTCCGAAGTCGAGGACGAGCTCCAGCTCGCCCTCGAGCGTGTCGCTCGCGGCGAGCTCGCGAAGCCCGTTCGCGAGCTCGTCGATCGATTGGTGGCGCTCGTGCGGCGCGAAGCGGATGCAGCGCTCGATCAGCTCCTGCCACGCTGTGATCGCGCCGGTTGAGACCGGCGCGGTCTCCGGATCGATGAACACGCCGGGGTCGCGCAGCAGCGTATGGCGCTGGACGGTGCTCCCGCCCGTCGGGATCGAGACCGTTGCCTCCTCGCCGTACGGCACTCCCTGCACGAGCGCCACGAGCATCATCCCGATCGCATACTGGTCGGCCGCAGGGCTCAACGGCCGGCCGAGCACCTGCTCGGGTGCCGCCCAGCCGCGCGACAGCGCGGCTGCGCGGGTGCCGGCGGGAATCTGCAGGCTGTCGAACACCTGCACCCCGCCCCGGGCGAGCAGCACGTTGGCAAACTTGACGTCGCCGTGCACCTCACCGCCGGCGTGCAGCTCCCCGAGCCGGCCGGCGACCTCGGCGATCACAGCTGCAAGCGCCCCGCGCGGGACGCGCCAGAGCCAATTCGCCGGCGAGCCGGCGAGCCGTGCCGCCGCGTACTCATCGAGCGCGTCGGCGAGCGAGGCGCCCTGCGGGGCGCCGCGCCCGGGAGTGCGCAAGGTGCTCTGGGGGATGGACAGCAGCGTCTCGCTGACGTACTCCCTCACGTACGAGAAGCGTGGCCAGCCGTGCTCGTCGTGCCGCCGGCGCACGACGATCGGGGCGCCGCCGGTGACGGGGATCGCCAGCTGCAGACGACCTGGTCGCGCGAACGGGCGGGGACCGTCCGCCGGTGTCGCCGGACCGGAGCCTGGCGGCGAACCGGGGGGCGCGGATGCGCCGGCCGCGGCCGGCGCATACACGGGTGGATGCACCGTAGGCGTGTCAGACCCACGCCGAAGCGGGCCCCGCCACGTGCTCGACGCGCCGAACAGCCGCGCCAGGAGCGTCGGCCCGCTGATCTGCGCGACCTCGCCCGGAAGCACGATCGCCTCGATCGCTGCACCGTCGGCAAGCGCCAGATGCTGGACGAGCTGATCGTCGAGCAACGCCTGGAGCCCTTCGACCAGCGGTCCGAGCGGTGTCCCGGCGAAGCCCGGTGCGAAATGCTCGATCCCGAGCACGCTCGCGGCCCCACCGAGCAGGTCCGCCGCGTCCGCGGGGCGATGCACCTGGGCTAGCAACCCCAACCCGTCCGGAGCCGGGCCGAGCTCGACCACTCCTTCGCGCGCGGCCGCGAAGCGCTCGGGCGTGAGGTAGCCGATCAGATCACTCATGACCACGAGGAGCAGGAGGAGCCGCTGTGCGATTGACCTCAGAAGTGCTTGTACTTGCCGTTACCGATCGTGAAGCCGTGTCCCGACCGGTTCTTGCATGTGACGGTCTTGACGGCGATCGTGCAGGTGACGCCGCGGGCGCTCCACACCGTTCCTGCCGGGAGCGTGACGCTCGTGGCGCCGGACGGATACAGGTCCTGGGACATGAGGATGAGCTGGGGGCTGCCGTGATCCGCCAGGACGACGCCCGGATCCCCCTCGTTGCGCGAGCTGTGGGGAGGGCGTGGGACGCCCGTCGCCTGGCACAACACTTCGGTTCTGCTGATCGCCGGAGCCTCGATACCGCAGAGGACGTTGGTCTTCGTCTGCCACAGGCTCGTATGTGAGGCTCCAGCGGCTGCGACCGCCGGCGTGAGGACGGCAACAGCGGCGGTCAGGGCGCCTTCGGCCGCGATTGTACGGGCGTAAGCCATGGTCTGCTCCTCGTATGATGGTCCGTCTCTGAAACGCTCAGGTCCGGGGACAGTTTCGCTCACCGGAACGCTCTGCGGTGCGCTGGGCGAAACCGCTCCCGCAGCACAGTGGCGACCGTATGATGCGGATGCGTGCGCGTCGGGACCAGGACGCGAGCCTGCGAAGAGAGGGTTGACCACCTCGATGAGGAATGTGACGAGCTTCGACGACGACGCGCTCGGTGCAAACCGGAGCGCAGCGCTCAGTGAACGACAGCTGGCAAGGCTGCAGAATCACGTCAGCCGGAAGGACTCGGGCATTCTCGGTCCTGCTCTGCGCCGCACTGATCCGCTCGCCAAGGATGTTCGCGAGGGTAAGGTCGCGAGCATCGAGGGCGCGATCACGAAGCGGATTCTCCAGTTCGACGGCAGCGTCCCCGCCGCGCACCGGATCTGGGTCGCCAACCGGCAGGCCGGCAATCAGGAATTCCACTCGCCGGTGGACATCTACGAGGCGGCTCCCGACGGAGGCTTCGTGCGACTCTTCCACCTCCCCAGGAGCCGCTGGGTCGTCAACTTCGAGCTTCTGCCGGATCCACCGATCGAGAACCTGTCTGCCACCGGCGCGACGCAGGCGATCCGGACGTGGCTCGGAGCCGCGTCGAGACACGACGCGGTCGGCGCGGCGGAGGCTCGAGCAGAGATCACGGCGATGGGGCGCCAGCTGCAGAGCTATCTGCCCAGGGAGGCGCCTCCGGCGGGGGCGCCGTCTGAGAACCGACCGCTCGAACAGGCGATCATCGGCAGCTGGGAGAGCCCGTTTCTCACGGTGAGCTTTCGGGCGGACGGAACGCTGAGCGCGCGGACCGCCGGTCACGGCGATCAGCAGGGCCGCTGGTCGGTCGACCCGGGCGGACGTCTCGTCGCCGATGTGGCGGGCGCTGCGTTCGCGGGCGATGCCTCGGTCGCCGACGACGCCCTGACGGTCGACATCGGCGGCCGCTGGCTGAGGCTGCGGCGCTCGACGAGCGACTGACGGTTACCTCAGATGCCGTAGGAGCGGCCGATCAGCTCCAGCATGATCTCGTCGCTGCCGGCGCCGATCCGGCTGACGCGCAGGTCACGCCACCAGCGCTCGACGATGTACTCGCGCATGTACCCGGCGCCGCCGTGGATCTGGATGCACTCGTCGGCCACCTCGACCGCGATCCGTGAGGCGTGCAGCTTTGCGATCGAGCTCTCGCGCACTGGATACTCGCCGTTCTGCGAGCGCCACGCGGTCGAGTACACCATCTGCCGTGCGGTCTCGATCTTCGTCGCCATCTCGGCGAACTTGAAGCGGTTCGCCTGGAAGCGACCGATCGGGCGCCCGAAGGCCGTTCGCTCCTTGGCGTACTGGAGCGTGCGGTCGAACACGAGCTGGGCGCCGGCGACGCTGGCGGCAGCCCCGATCAGCCGCTCGCCCTGCAGCTCCCACATGATCTCGTAGAAGCCCTTGCCGACCTCGCCGAGCACAGCGCTCGCGGGCACGCGCACGTCCTGGAAGGCGAGCAGCGCCGTGTCGGAGGCGTGCATCCCGAGCTTCTCCAGCTTCTTCTCGCGGACGACCCCGGGGAGGTCCATCGGCACGAGGAACAGCGTCAGGCCGCCATAGCCGGCGTCGGGATCGGTCTTCGTCAACAGGACGACGACGTCGGAGCGCAGACCGTTGGTGATGTACATCTTCGACCCGTTGATCACGTACTCGTCGCCGTCCTTGACCGCACGCGTCTTGATCCCCGCGACGTCGGAGCCGACATCCGGCTCGCTGATCGCGATCGAGAGGATCTTCTCGCCGGCGATCGCGGGCACGACCCATTGCTGCTTCTGCTCCTCGGTGCCGAACTGCAGGATCGGCGGCATCGCCATGTCGGTGTGCACGGCGACGCCCATCAACATCCCGCCACTCTCGGCCCGTGCGAGCTCCTCGGCGAACACGATCGCGGTGTAGTAGTCGCCGCCCTGGCCGCCGTACTCGACAGGCTTGTCGAGCCCCAGGAAGCCGAGCTCGCCCAGACGGGTGAACACCCAGTTTGGGAAGGTCGTCTCCTCCCACTCGTCAGCGTGCGGCGCAAGCTCCTTGAGCACGAAGCGGCGGATCGAGTCGCGAAGCTGATCGTGCTCGTCGGTGAAGATGAAATGGCCGCGGTGCTTGTCGAAGTCGGGTTTCAGGGGCTCGGTTGATGCGGTGGCCATGCGGTCTCTCCCTGGGTGGTCGATGCGGCTCGCGGCTGGTCGCGAAGCGTGGACGGACACTACAACAGCAGCTTCGAGCAGCAGGCGCTCGGAGCTTGAAACCAACAGTGCACGTGCGTGGCAAGAAGCACGCCTGCTCGTGCGAAGCGGGCGCGCCGGCGCCGCGCACCGTGCGGCGAGGCGGCCTGCCGAGCCACCGGAGCATTGCACAATACTACGGATGCGCTCCGGTTAACCGTCGGATAGTGTCCGATGGCATTCAGTCCGTAGGGCTCGGAGAGGACGAGATATGAGCGCGCAGCGCATGAGCAATGCTGACGCGGCCTGGCTGCACATGGATCGGCCGACGAACCTGATGGTCGTCAACGCGATGCTGTTGTTCGACGAGCCGGTCGATGCCGAGCGCGTCAAGGACGTTCTGCGCGAGCGCTGGGTGGAGCCGTTTCCGCGCTTTCGTCAGCGGGTCACAGAGCCGCGTTTCGGGGTCGGGGCGCCGTCGTGGGAGGACGACCGGCACTTCGATATCAACCGTCACGTCCATCGCCTCGCACTCCCCGCGCCGGGTGACAAGAGCGCGCTCGAGGATCTCGTCAGCGAGCTCGTGATCGCTCCGTTCGATCGAGCAAAGGCTCTGTGGGACTGGTATCTGATCGACGGCTTCGGTGGCGGAATGGCGATCCTCGCGCGCATCCACCACTGCATCGGGGACGGAGTCGCGCTGTCGCGTGTGCTGCTCTCGCTCACCGATGCACGGCCGCAGGCGGGAATCGCGCCGGCGAGCAACGGCGCCGAATCACACAGCAGGCTGGGCCCGATTCTGGCGCCCGTCAAGGCCGGCGCCAGCCTTGCACAGGCCGGCGTTCAACAGGGCTTCGAGATCCTCACGCACCCGACCTCCGAGCTGCCCGCGCTCGCCGGGCGCGGGAGCGCTGATGCGACCGCGCTCGCGAAGCTGCTGCTGACGCGGCCTGACGCGAAGACCGTCTTCAAGACGAAGGTGAGCGTGTCGCGGAGGCTGACCTGGTCGGAGCGGATTCCCCTCCAGCAGGTCAAGCTGATCAGCTTGGCGACGCGGACGACGATCAACGACGTCCTCACCGCGGCGATGACCGGCGCGCTGCGACGCTACCTGATCGGGCGCGACAGCCTCGTCGACGAGATCCGCACGATGGTCCCGTACAACCTGCGAGCACTCGAGGAGCCCGTCTCGCGTGAGCTGGGAAACCGCTTCGGGCTCGTATACCTCACGCTGCCGGTCGGGATCGCCGATCCCGCCGAGCGTCTGCTTGCGGTCCACGACCGGATGAAGGCGATCAAGCACTCAGCCGAGGGCGGTGTCTCGTTCGCGCTGCTCGAAGCGGTCGGCCTCACCCCGAACCAGATCGAGCAACGGGTGCTCGACATCTTCTCGCAGAAGACGACTGCCGTGATGACGAACGTGCAAGGCCCCCGCGAACCGGTATACCTCGCCGGCGGGAAGATCGCCGGCGTCCTCGTCTGGGTCCCGGGCGCGGGCTCGATCGGGCTGGGGCTGAGCATCTTCAGCTACGACGGCGGCGTCATCATCGGCCTCCAGGCCGATCCCGGCCTGGTGCCCGACCCCGAGACGATCATCGTCGACTACGGGCTCGAGCTCGAGACGCTCGCGCAGCTGGCCACGTCGGCGTCGCCGAGCGTCGGAAGTCGATAGCGCCCTCCGCGCTCCTGATCGCCAGCAGTCGCTCGTAGCGCCGGCGCGGCGCATCACGACCTCTGCCTGTGTCACACGCCGCGGCGCTCATGTACCGTGTTGGTCGTGTGGAGTAAGGCACCGGCGGGCTTCGGCACCGCGGGCCGCGGGGTAGAGGAGTTGAGCGATGAACGGTCACGAACAGAGGCCCTCCAATCGTGCGCTGGTGCTGTTCGGCGCCACCGGCGATCTGGCGGCGCGCAAGCTGTACCCAGGGTTCTACTGCCTGTATTGCGAGGGGATGATGCCGGAGGACTTCCGCATCATCGGCTCGGGGCGGCACTCGCCCGGCAGCGACGAGGTGTTCCGCGAGCACATCCGCGAGGCGCTCGGGCGCCACGGCCGCTGCAGGCTGGACAGCAACTGGGACGCCTTCGCGCAGAAGCTCAGCTTCGTCGCCTCGGACGCCTCCGATGGCGCTGAGCTGGCGCGCGCAGTGCAGGCGGCCGAGCGCGAGATCGGGGCCACCGGCGAACGGCTCGTGTATCTCTCGGTGCCGCCGGGCGCGATGCAGCCGATGGTGCGGATGCTCGGCGACACGGGGATCGCGGAGGACTGCTCGCTCGTCGTCGAGAAGCCCTTCGGTCACGACCTCCAGAGCGCAAAGGAGCTGAACGCCGCGCTGCACGCGGTGCTCGACGAGCAGTCGATCTACCGGATCGATCACTTCCTCGGCAAGGAGGCCGCGCAGAACATCCTTGCGCTGCGCTTCGCCAACGGCCTGCTCGAACCAATCTGGACCCGCGACCACGTCTCCTACGTACAGATCGACGTGCCCGAGGCGATCGATATCCAGGGCCGCGCGGCGTTCTACGAGCAGACGGGCGCGTTCCGGGACATGGTCGTCACCCACCTGCTGCAGATCCTCGGGATCGTCGCGCTCGAGCCGCCGTCGCGGATCACCGCCGACGCCCTGCACATCGAGCGCTCGAAGGTGTTCGAGGCGCTGCGGCTGATCGAACCCGCTCGCGTCGTGTTCGGGCAGTACGAGGGATACCGTGACGAGTCCGGCGTGCCGCCGGACTCGAACTGCGAGACGTTCGCGGCGCTCGAGGTGCGCGTCGACAGCTGGCGCTGGAGCGGCGTTCCGTTCTACCTGCGCACCGGCAAGGCGCTGGCGGAGGCCCGGCGGACGGTGACGCTGGGGATGACCGAGGCACCGCTGCGGATCTTCCCGAGCGAGGGCCCCCCATATTCATGCCGGCCGAGCGAGCTGGTGTTCGAGCTCTCCGACGACCCGAAGGTCAGCTTCGAGTTGCAGGCGAAGATCCCCGGCCAGAAGCTGGCACTCGGCAAGGCGGCGCTGACGCTCGACATGGAGCAGGCGTTCGACGGCTCCAGCGGGCTCGAGGCATACGAGCGGCTTCTCTACGACGTGATGATGAACGACCATCTGCTGTTCACGCGTAGCGAGCAGATCGAGCGCTTGTGGGAGGTCTCCGCCCCGGTGCTGGAGCGCCCGCCGGCGCCGCTCCCCTACGCGAAGGGCTCGTGGGGCCCGCAGCCGGCGCTCGATCTCCCCGTCCACCCAGGCTGGCGCCTGCCCGACAACGGCCGCACACGGGCGACCTCGAACGACGGACTGCCGGTCGTCACGCTTCCGATCGCTGCGTCGTCCAGCGGGCATGAGAGATGACCACAGAGCCGGCATAGGCTCGCGGCCGGTGGGCGGCGCGCTGTGCCCCAGCCGCCACCACCGACGGAGGCTGAGCCCCCAGCCGCCGCCTCGGTGAAACGTATAGTGGGGGCGTGACCGCGCTCATCGCCGCCTACCGCAGCGATCGTCTGACCGGCGCCGAGCGGGCGAAGCTGCGGGACGCCGGCATCGCCGTACCCGACCGGGATGAACAGGCTGACCCCGCGCCGCTGGCGGAATGGTGCTTCTACATCGAGACCTGCGCGCCGCTGCTCGGCCGCGAGCGCGAGCTGCTGCGCTGGATGCTGCGCGAGCCGTTCGAGCCGCACGGCCTGTCGAACGAGACTCACCTCAGCGGCGGCTGCGTGCTCGAAATCGGCCCGCAGTTGCAGTTTCGCACGCCATGGTCCTCCAACGCCGGCAAGATCTGCGAGCGCATCGGCCTGCGTTCGGTGGCACGGATCGAGCGCTCGCGCCGGATCCTGCTCCCGACCGGCACGAGCGACGAGCGGTTCGCGACGGTCGCGACCGCGCTGCACGATCGGATGACCGAGGCGGTGTACCCGCGACCGCTGGAGAGCTTCGGCCAGCCCAGGGAGCCGGAGCCCACTTTCCGCATCCCGGTCATCGCCGAGGGGATGCAGGCGCTGCACGAGGCGAATCGTCGGTTCGGCCTGGCGATGGACGAGTACGACCTCGAGGCCTATCTGGAGCTGTTCGCGCAGCGCCTGCGCCGCGATCCCACCGACGTCGAGCTCTTCCAGCTCGGGCAGGGGAACTCCGAGCACTCCCGTCATGGGTTCTTCAAGGGCCGGCTCGTGATCGACGGGCGCGACCTCGGGACGAGTCTGATGGAGATCGTCAAGGAGCCGTGGCGACGCAAACCGGGCGCTTCGGTGATCGCATTCCACGACGACAGCTCGGCGATCACCGGGTACGAGGTTCCGGTGCTCGCCCCCGCCCGGCCCGGGAGCGGCTGCGTTCAGCGTACCGAGCGTCGCACCTACCATCCGACGCTGACGGCCGAGACGCACAACCACCCGACGGGGGTGGCGCCCTACCCGGGCGCCGCGACCGGCGGCGGCGGGCGCATCCGTGATAACCAGTGCGTCGGCCGTGGCGGCTTGGTAGTCGCCTCCGCCGCCGCCTACTGCACGGCGAACCTGCACGTCCCGGACTACGAGCAGCCATGGGAACAGGACGGCCGTCGGCACCCCGAGAACCTCGCGAGCCCGCTCGAGATCCTGATCGAGGCGTCGAACGGCGCGTCTGACTACGGCAACCGCTTCGGCGAGCCGATCGTGCTCGGTCACGCGCGCACCGTCGGCATCCAGACCCCGTCCGGCTACAGGGCCTTCTTCAAGCCGATCATGTACTCCGCCGGAACGGGCCTGATCGACGCCCGCCACATCGACAAGCTCGAGCCGCAAGCCGGAATGCGCGTCGTGCAGATCGGCGGCCCCGCCTACCGCATCGGGATGGGCGGTGGCGCCGCCTCCTCGCTCATCTCCGGCGAGAACGCTGCTGAGCTCGACTTCGACTCGGTGCAGCGCGGCGACCCCGAGATGGCGCAGGTCACCGACCGCGTGATCGCGGCATGCATCGCGATGGGCGAGCAGAACCCGATCCTGTCGGCGCACGACTATGGTGCCGGCGGCGCCTCCAACGCCGTCACCGAGATCGTCCATCCCGCCGGCGGCGTCATCGACCTCGCCGCGATGCCGTCGGGCGATCAGAGCCTGTCCGTCCGGGAGCTGTGGGGATGCGAGGCGCAGGAGCGCAACGCGTTCCTGATGGACGCCGAAGGCTATGCGCGCTTTGCCGCCGTGTGCCGCCGTGAGGGCTGCCCGGTGGCAGTCATCGGCGAGATCAGCGGCGACGGCCGGCTCGTCGTGCGCGACGGAGGGGATGAGCACCCGGTCGAGCTTCCGCTCGAGCCGATCCTCGGGAAGATGCCCCAGCGGACGCTGGCGCTCACGACGGTGAGCCAGTCGCTCGAGCCGCTGGCGCTGCCGCCGGGGTTGACGGTCGCGGGGGCGCTAGCGCGCGTGCTGCGGCTACCGGCCGTGGCGTCGAAGCGATTCCTGACGACAAAGGTCGACCGGAGCGTCACGGGCCTCGTCGCGCAACAGCAGTGCACCGGTTCGATGCAAACGCCCGTGGCGGACTTCGCCGTGCTCGCGCACTCGCACTTCGGGGTGACGGGTACCGCGATCGCCCAGGGGGAACGGCCGCTGATCGGACTCATCTCGCCCGCGGCGCAGGGCCGCATGACCGTCGCCGAGGCGATCCTCAACCTCGCCGGGGCTCAGGTCGGGGCGCTCGGCGACGTTCGCTGCTCGGCGAACTGGATGTGGGCGGCGAAGCTCGACGGCGAGGGCGCCCGCCTGTACGAGGCCGCGAGCGCCATGGCCGCCACCATGGTCGACCTCGGCATCGCGATCGACGGTGGCAAGGACAGCCTGTCGATGGCGGCGCTCGCCGGCGGCGAGGTCGTCCCGGCCCCCGGCCAGCTCGTGATCACGCCGTACACGACGATGCGCGACGTCCGCGTGAAGGCGACCCCGGATGTGAAGCGCGCCGGCGGACGGCTCGTGCTGATCGACCTTTCTGGTGCCCATGTGCGGCTCGGCGGCTCCGCGCTCGCGCAGGTGTTCGGGCAGCTCGGCGACGAATGTCCCGACATGGAGGACCTGGGGCTGCTCGCTCGCGCGTTCGAGGTGATCCAGCAACTCCTCGCCGACGGTCTGATCGACTCCTACCACGATCGCTCCGACGGCGGTCTGATCGTGACCCTGGCCGAGATGGCGATCGCCGGTGACCGAGGCCTCGAGGTCGAGCTCGCCGCGGGCGGCAGCCGGCTGGCGGAGCTGTTCTGCGAGGAGGCGGGCGCCGTGATCGAGGTCGCGCCCGACAAGCTCGAAGCGGTCCGCGAGCGGCTGCACGCAGCCGCGGTTCCGTTCAGCGAGCTCGGGCGGGTCACCGCGCTCGGCGAGCGCGTCAGGATCGGCGCCGGGGGGCGCTCCATCCTCAACATCGCGCTGCACGAGCTGCGCTTTGCGTGGGAGGAGACGGCGCTGCGCATCGATGCGCTGCAGGCCAACCCCGCGTGTGCGGCCGCGGAGGAGCACCTGCTGCACGAGCCGCTGCAGCACACGCCGTGGCGGCTCACGTTCACCCCGGCTGCGACGCCCGCGGCGTTGCTCGGCTCACCGGACGCGCCGGCGGTCTGCGTGCTGCGAGAGGAGGGCTCCAACGGCGACCGCGAGATGCGGGCGTGCCTGCATCAGGCGGGCTTCAACGTGTTCGACGTCAACATGCACGACCTCCAGAACGGCGACGCCAACCTCGACGCGTTCCAGGGTCTCGTGTTCCCGGGTGGCTTCTCGTTCGGCGACGTTCTCGACGCCGGCAAGGGGTGGGCGGCCGCGATCCGCTTCAGCGCCGGGCTGGCCGAGCAATTCGAGCAGTTCCGCGCGCGCGAGGACACGTTCTCCCTCGGGATCTGCAACGGCTGCCAGCTGATGGCGCTGCTCGGCTGGGCACCGCTGCACGAGCTGGCGGACGCGCAGCGTCCGTGCTTCGTCACCAACGCCTCGGAGCGCTTCGAGTCGCGCTTCGTCACGGTGGAGATCGAGCCGAGCCCGGCGATCATGCTGCGTGACATGGCCGGCTCGCGCCTGGGTGTCTGGGTCGCGCACCGAGAGGGGCGCCTGCTCGTGCCGTCCGGACGGACGCTCGAGCGAATCCTGGAGGACGGGTTGGCACCTGTGCGGTACCTCGCTCCGCACGGCCCGACCGAGCGCTACCCGTACAACCCGAACGGGAGCCCCCACGGGATCGCGGGCGTGTGCTCGCCCGATGGCCGCCATCTGGCGATGATGCCGCACCCCGAGCGCGTGGCCAGCGCCCTGTGGCAGTGGCCCTACCTGCCCAACGACTTCCAGGAGCTCGAGGCGAGCCCGTGGCTGCGAATGTTCCAGAGCGCGCGGGAGTGGTGCGCCGCGCACCCGCGTGGCTGACGCCCGCAACGCCGGCGCCGGGTCACCGTCGCGCGCGCGACACACGGCGCGCGGCGGGAACGGTCGAGTGTGATAGTGCCGCACGCCCGGTGAGCGTGAGGACTGCGAGCGTGCGGAGTCGGTTGTGTATGTTGCGACCCCGCTTCCGGCCTGAACCATGATTACTGCGCGGGCGTCTCAGCAGTTGATCCGAGTGGGCGCCCGAGCTCGACGCGCGTCGTGACGCCCACTCCGAGTAACAGGCCTGTTGACGCCAGGTAACAGGTGAACAGCACGCCGGCGAGCATCAGGAACAGCTCGACCGGGGTCCTTCCGGCGACCAGGCGCAGGTAGTAGCCGGCAGCGAGACCGCGAGATTGCGCAGCTTGCGCCTCAAGCACGTCGGCCATCCGCGCCGCGAGCTGCTGGGCGTGGGCGTAGTCGCCGAGCACGACGGCCGCCAGCGCGGTCACCCCGAGCGCGAGCGGCACCAGCGAGGACAGCAGGGACCAAGCGAGCGCCGGCACGTCGCCGGACACTCCCGAACCCCAGTAGAGGTTCATGAGCTCGCGTGGGGCGCGCTTCACCGTCGTCAGGTCCCCCATGGCAGAGCCTGTCAGATCGGCCCTCGGCGGCTCATCGGAAGATCCCGCGCACCGATCAGCACAGTCATCTCTCGCGGACCCGTCTCAAGCGCTTAACCGGACAAGCTAAGGATGGGCGCCCGCCGGCCGATTACCGGTGTGAGCACCGCGTTGGCGGGATTGTCTCGTTCTCTGCCGACCAGTGACTGTGTTAAGCCGCCCGCCCGCATGGCGGGTGGGAACGCAACAAGGAGCACATTGTCCTCCGGTAACGCAGAATTAACGACGAATCGGCCCCACGCGGCCCGCGCTGGTGCTACTGTGGATGGCGCGCATCTCCCGGTCTTAGGGCGTGGAACCGGGGTGGGTGCTCGTCTTGGAGTGGGTGCTGGCGTAGCACGGTAACGCAAGCGGTATCTCCCACAGTGACTCTCTTGTGGGCGATCGTACATACGTACACACGGTGCATCTTCGTCATCGACCAACCAACAGACCAGGCATCTCATGCAATCAGAATCAACGGCCGCCAACGACACCGTTGTGAACACCGGCCCCCAGTCATCCGCTGCGGCGCAGCATCCAGGGCGGGGCGCATCCCACCTGCGCGACGTCAGCGTCGATCAAGGGAAGGATCGCCTGCTTCGGGCGCTTGATCGCCTGCAGCGAAGCGTGCAGACCGAGGCTCCCGACAGCGTGATGCACGGTGAGCTGCAGGTCGTCACCGCGGCGCTGGCGGATTTCAAGCAGGCCCGCTCAAGCAGCCGCAACGCGCGTGTGCGCTCGCTCGCGGTTGGCTGAGCGAACCTTCATCACTCGGTGGACGGGTTGATGGCGGACTCCCGCATCCGCCATGAACCCTCTTGTGCCCTGCACGAGCGGACGGCTGCCGCCGGAGCCACCGCCGCCGCCCTGTGGACGGGGCCCGCGGGCCCCGTCCGCTTATGCCGCTGCCTTCACCTCGTAGCCGCGCTCGGCCTTTGTCACCTCGCCGGACCGGGCGAGTCGCGAGAGGGTCGTGCTGATGGTCGCGCGACCGAGTCCGGTGGCCTCGGCGATCTCGCCGGCGGTCATCGGGTCCTCCGAGGCGGCGAGGGCCGCGAGGATTGCGGCCTTTGTCGCACCCGGCGCAGTACGTGCGCCGTTGCTCGCCGCTGTTTTGCTCGCGGACTTGCGCGCGGGCGCCTTCCTCGAGGGCGCCGGTGCGGTGACCTCGGGCTCGACGGAACTGGACGAGCCGTCACGTGAGGCGAGGGCGGCCAGCGCCCGGCGGAGCCTGTCGACCTCGCTGAGAAGCTCGTCGAGGCGATTCTGAATGTCACGACGGATTTGATCAAGCATTTTGCGCTAGCGGATTCCTTCCGTACTCAGTTGGGGACTCGATCGTAACTCGACAGACAGTAACGTGTTGTGTTGGCGAACGAGCAACATCTCTTGCGTCCGCGGAGCGGGGCGAGGATCAATGCGCCAGACTCCGTGTGAGTCAGCCGTCGTGTGACGCGCTGACCGGTCTCCCTGGGGACAGCTGATGAGCTCCACGCGCGCACAGAACAGGACCGCTGACGCATCCGCACCACGGGTTGGCCTCGTACTCGGGGCCGGCGGCGTGCTCGGCGGCGCGTGGCTGATCGGTGCACTCACTGCCATCGCGTCGGAGAGCGGCTGGGATCCCTGCAGCGCCGATTACATCGTCGGAACGTCCGCCGGCTCGATGATCGGCGCGCTGCTGGCGTGTGGGGTACCGCCCTGGTTGATGCTCGCCAACTCGGCCGGGGAGGCCTTTGAGGGACTCACCGATGCGCAGGGCGAAGCAGCGGCTGCCGCAGCCGTACGTTCGGCCGGCACCACGTTCAGGCTGGATCGTGACGGGTTCGCGCTCGGCCCCGGATCGTGGCGCCTGGCCGTTGCGTCACTCGCGCGCCCCTACCGTTACTCGCCGATGACCGTCATCTCCGGCTGGTTACCGCGCGGGCTCGTCTCGACCGAGCCGCTCAAGGAGGCGGTGCGCCGCGCGTGTGCCACCGACTGGGCGCCGCACCCGAGCTTCTGGGCGATGGCCGTGGCGTACACGACCGGCCGTCGTGTTGCGCTCGGCCGCGCCGGCTCACCATCGGTCGATCTCGCCGCTGCGGTGGCCGCCTCGTGCGCGATCCCAGGCTTCTACCGTCCCGTGGACATCGCCGGTACCCCCTACGTCGACGGCGGGGTCTACTCGACCTCGAACCTGGACGTGTTGCGCAACGAGCCCCTCGACGTGGTGCTGGCGCTCAACCCGATGTCATCGCTTCATACGGGCTCGCTGTCCACGCTCGGCGAACGTGTCGCCTACCGGCTACGTATCGCAGCGGGCAGGCGACTGGGATATGAGGCAAAGCGAATGCGGGCGGCCGGAATCGAGGTGGTCCTCGTGCAACCCACCGTGCACGACCTCGACGTGATGGGCGGCAACCTGATGAGCAGCAAACGTCGCCACGCCGTGACGGAGACGGCGGTGGGATCGGTCACCGAGCATCTGCGTGAAACCGCCCTGGGTGAGCGTCTCGCGCAGCTGCCGCGGGGCGATCCGCTGGTCACCTCACGCCCGAGCCTGCCGCCTTCGGCGTGGCCGGACTTTCGGGCGGCCGCGCGTGAACGCTGGGCTTGAGCGGCACGCCGCGGCGCCCCGGGATCAGCGATCGCCCGGCTTGCATCAGGCTCGAGACCTGCTCGGCGCCGACCGGGTGAGAGAGCAGGAATCCCTGCCCGCGCATCGATCGCATCGTGCGCAGTTGAACCACCTGCTCGGCCTCCTCGATGCCCTCCGCGACGATCTCGAGCTGCAGGCTCGCGCCGAGATGCAGGATGCCGCGTACGAGCTCGGCCTTGTCCTTGTCAGTCTCGATCCCGGTGATGAATGAGCGGTCGATCTTGACGATGTCGATCGGGAAGCGTTGGAGGCGTGAGAGCGCCGAGTAGCCGGTGCCGAAGTCGTCCACGGCGATGCGCACGCCGAGTGCCTTGAGCCGCGTGAGCTGCAGAATGGTCGCGTCACCGTCGTCCGGCAGGAGGCTCTCGGTGATCTCCAGCACGAGCGCCCCGGGGTCGAGCTGCGTTTCGACGAGGATGTCGGCGACCTCATCGGAGAACGAGTGTTCGTGGAGCTGGCGTGTGGACACGTTGATGTTCATCTCGAGCGCCGGCTGGCCGGGAAGCGCGCGGCGCCACTCGCTGGCCTGCGCGCACGCGGTGCGCAAGATCCAGGAGCCGAGCGGGACGATCAGGCCGGTCTCCTCGGCGAGGCCGATGAACTCGAGGGGCTGCAGGCGGCCCCGGTCGGGATGCTCCCAGCGGACGAGCGCCTCGACGCTCGTGATCCGGCCGCTGTCCAGGTCGACGATCGGCTGGTACTCGAGCACGAACTGCCCGACATCGAGCGCCTGCTGCAGCTCGCCGATGATCTCCAGCCGCTGCAGGGCGCGGCGGTGCATGCCGTCCTCCCACGCCTGGACGTTGTTCTTCCCGGCCTCCTTGGCGGCGTACATCGCCGTGTCGGCGTTGCGCATCAGCTCCTGGAGCCCGATCGTCCCATCGCTGGCGGCGAGGCCGATCGAGGCGTTTGTGCGCAGCCGCCGCCCGCCGATCGTGATCGGTGGCGCCAGCGCGTGGAGGATGCGGGCGGCGATCGTGCCCGCATCGACGTCGTCCTCGTCGACCGTGTCCTCGACCAGCACCGCGAACTCGTCGCCGCCGAGCCGCGCCGCGGTATCCGCCGCGCGCACAACGGTCGAGATCCGGAGGGCCACCTCACGCAGCAGCTCATCGCCGATCTCATGGCCGAGGCTGTCGTTCACGGTCTTGAAATCGTCGAGATCGAGGAACAGCACCTCGATCGGATTGCCGTTGCGCCGGGCCCGCGCGAGCGCGTGAGCCAGCCGGTTCTCGAACAGGGCACGGTTCGCCAGGCCGGTGAGACTGTCGTGGAACGCCTGGTGGCGAAGCTCATCCTCGAGCTTCTTGCGGGCGGTGACGTCGCGCATGCTCAGCACGACCCCCGAGACAGCTGGATCCTCCAGCCGGTTCTCGGCGATCACCTCGACGTGACGCCAGCTGCCGCCCGCGTCCTCGAAGCGCGCGTTGACCGTGACCGTGCCCAGGCGCGTCGTGCCGGCCTCCAGCAGGCGCTGCACGAGCGGACGGTCCTCCGGGTGCACGAGCTCGGTCAGGTGGCGCCCGAGCAGATGCTCGGGCTCGTAGCCGAGCATCTGGCGGACCGAAGCGGACAGCCAGCCGACCGTGAGCCCGCGGTCGATGACCGCGATGACATCGCTCGAGTGCTCGACGAGCGCTCTGATCCGCTGCTCGCCGCGGCGCTCCAGCGCGCGCTCGTGCGAGTCCATCAGCGCTCTGCGGCGGATGTGGTGCAGCCGGACGCCGAGCACGAGCAGCAGCAGCAAGCCGACCAGCAGCGAGCCGACGTATGCAACTCCGGCGCGGGTCGAGGCCTCGCCGGCGACCTGCGCGTCGACCGCCGCGAGGTGCTGAGCGTCCGTATCGAACTTGTCCAGCTTCGGCCTGAAGGTTGTGTCGTCCCACTGGACGAGCGGCCTGAGCCGGCCGCTCGAGATCGCGGCCAACGCCTTGAGCCCCTCCACCTGAAAGAAGGCCGCGTCGTGCTCGACCCGCGTGGTGCCGGCTCCCGGATCGTTGACCGCGAGCGACTCGAGCGCGCCGTGCAGCGAGCTCCAGACCGCCAGCCCGGTTCCCTCGAACTCCCGCGCGAGGTCCGGCAGGGGCTCGTTGCCCTCGTAGTATCCGGACAGTCCTTCCCAGCTGAGGGACCCGAGCTCCTGGCTCTCGGCGCGGATGCGCTCGACGATCGCCTGCGCCTGCAGGTCGTGCTCGGCATCCTCACGCGCGGTCTGCGCGACGCCGATCATCGCGCCGATGATCGCGAGGCCGACGAGCAGCATCAGCAGCTCTCGCCACGTCAATCCTGGCACCAGCCGGCGCGTGGCTTTGAAGGGTCTCGGCATCGATCACACAGCCGATCGCCGTCGGCACCGACCCGCGGCCCGGAACTTTACTGGGGGCATCACGCTGGTCCCGGTGACTGCATGGCTTTTCATACAGAATGTCGGCATTTCAGCCCCCTATCTTGAACTCCGCGTGCCCTTCGGGCGGCACGAGGTCCACCGAGACCGCGTCGACGCGCGCACGCGGCGGGCCGTCGTGCAGGAACGCGACGAGCCGGTCTACGGCGGGGGCCGTCCCCTCGGCGTGGACGTGCACGCTGCCGTCGGGGCGGTTGCGGACCCAGCCCTGTACGCCGAGCTCGTCGGCCCTGCGGGAGGTTGCGTCGCGGAAGCACACGCCCTGGACCCGGCCGCGGACGACCACGCGCACCGCCTTGCGGTGGATACCTCCTCCGGAGGGCTCTCGATCGTGAGCGCCAGCCATCGCACTACATCTCAGCACAGTGGCTGTGCCGATGCGACTCGCTCGCTCCGCAGCCGCCGTCGCAACGACTGCGTCATAGTTCGAGCGATGCGCGTCGCGCTGTTCATCACGTGTGTCAACGACACCCTGTTCCCCCAGGCCGGGCGCGCGACAGTGGAACTGCTCGAGCGGCTCGGGCAGGTCGTCGACTTCCCCCGCCAGCAGACGTGCTGCGGGCAGATGCACCTCAACTCCGGCTATGCGCGCGAGGCGCTGCCGATGCTCACGCGAATGACCCGCGTGCTCGGCGCGGACAAGTTCGACGCGGTGGTGGCGCCGTCCGGGTCGTGCGTGGCGATGGTCCGCCACCAGTATCCACGGCTCGCCGAGATGGCGGGCGACGCCGTGCTGGCGAGCGACGTCGAGGCGCTGCGCGAGCGCGTCTACGAGCTCTCCGAGTTCGTCGTCTCGAGGCTCGGCGTCGAGGACGTCGGCGCGTACTTCCCGCACCGAGTGACCTACCACCCCAGCTGTCACGCCACCCGAACGCTCGCTGTCGGTGATGCGCCGATGCGGCTGTTGCGCGGTGTTCGCGGAATCGAGCTCGTGCCGCTGCCCGAGCAGGAGAGCTGCTGCGGCTTCGGCGGCACGTTCGCGGTCAAGAACGCCGACACCTCGGCGTCGATGCTCTCCGACAAGGTGCGCGGCATCCTCGACACCGGCGCCGAGGTGTGCACGGCGCTCGATTGCTCGTGCCTGATGCACATCGGCGGGGGGCTCTCGCGCCAGCGTGCCGGAGTCCGCTGCATGCACCTGGCCGAGATCCTCGCGCAGACGGAGGCCTGAGCGATGAGCATCATCAAGGCACCGAACCCACGCAGCCGCCTGCTGATAACCGCCCGCAAGCGAGCCAATCAGGTTGCGACGATCGCGGCCGGGGCCGTCGGCACCGCCGCCGGCGCGCTCGGTAGCGCGGCCGGTGCGCTCAGTCGCGGCGGCGAGGTCGAGCCCGGCTTTCCACAGAACGCGCGAGCCGCGTTGCAGGACTCGCAGCTGCGCCACAATCTGCGCACCGCCACCCACACGATCCGCGCCAAGCGCCTCGGTGCGGTGGGCGAGCTCGAGGACTGGGAGCAGCTGCGCGAAGCCGGGCGGCGCATCAAGCACCACGCCATGCGCCATCTCGACGTGCATCTCGAGGCGCTCGAGAAGTCGGTCACCCGAGCCGGCGGCACCGTCCACTGGGCGCCCGATGCGCGTAGCGCCAACCGTATCGTCGGCGATCTCGTGACGGCCGCCGGCGCAGACGAGGTCGTCAAGGTCAAGTCGCTCCTCACCGACGAGATCAAGCTCAACGACGCGCTCGCGCAGCGCGGGATCACGGCGCATGAGACCGACCTCGCAGAGCTCATCAACCAGCTCGCGCACGACACCTCCTCGCACATCCTCGTTCCGGCGATCCACCGCAACCGGGCGGAGATCCGCGAGCTGTTCCGCCGCGAGCTGCCGGGCAACCGCGACCTGAGCGACGATCCGGCGGCGCTCGCCGACGCGGCGCGGCGCTTCCTGCGAGAGAAGTTTCTCGCCGCCCAGGTCGCGATCAGCGGCGCCAACTTCGCGGTCGCGGAGACGGGCACCGTATGCGTGGTGGAGTCCGAGGGCAACGGGCGCATGTGCACGACGCTGCCGCGCAAGCTGATCACGGTGATGGGGATCGAGAAGGTGCTGCCGCGCTTCGCGGACCTCGAGGTGATGCTGCAACTGCTGCCGCGCTCCGCCACGGCGGAGCGGATGAACCCGTATACGTCGCTGTGGACGGGTGTCACTCCGGGCGACGGGCCGCAGGACTTCCATCTCGTGCTGCTCGACGCGGGTCGCACGAACGCGCTGCGGGATCCGGTCGGACGCGAGGCGCTGCACTGCATCCGCTGCTCCGCCTGCCTGAACGTGTGCCCCGTGTACGAGCGCGTCGGCGGTCACGCCTATGACTCCGTCTATCCGGGGCCGATCGGTGCGATTCTGACGCCACAGCTCGCCGGTCTCCAGGAGGCTCGGACGCTGCCATGGGCCTCCTCGCTGTGCGGGGCCTGCCAGGAGGTGTGTCCGGTCAAGATCGACATTCCGGGCGTGCTCCTGCACCTGCGCAGCGAGATCGTGGCGCGCGGCGCCAAGGGGGGACCGCGCCTGCGTCCCGGCGAGCGCGACGTGATGCGCGCCGCCGCGGCGATCCTCTCCAACCAGCGTCGCTATGAGCTGGCGCAGCGCACGGCGCAGCTCGGCGCTCGGCGACTGGGGCGCGACGGGCTGATCGAGCGCCAGCTCCCGGGGCCGCTCTCGGCGTGGACGGCGATGCGGGACCTGCCGGTCCCGCCCCAGCAGACGTTCCGGGAGTGGTGGAGCGCGCGTGAGGAGCAGCGCTGGCGCCGCGGGGATGCGCGGCCGTGAGCGCCCGGGAGGAGATGCTCGCGCGGGTGCGCGCGTCGCTGGCCGACGTGCCCGGCGATGAGCCCGACCACTGGGACGTCGCCCGTGACCGTGACCCCGCGGCGGCATACAAGCGCACGAGCTCGCTCGATCCATCAGCGCTGGTGGAGCTGTTCGTCGAGCGCTGCGGCTCCTACTGCGCGACCGTCGTGCGCTGCGCCGCGGACGATACGTCGATCAACGCCGCCGTGAGGGCGGCGTGCGCCAGGAATGGAGCGCGCTCGCTGGTGATCCCCGCTGATCTCGAGCGGTCGCTGGTGCCCGGCGAACCGGCGCTGCACCCCGACGAGCCGCCGCTCAGCGTCGCGCAGCTCGACGCGTGCGACGGTGCGCTTACCTGCTGCGCGCTCGCGATCGCGCTGACGGGCACGATCGTGCTGGACGCCGGCCCGGGCCAGGGCCGGCGCGCGCTCACGCTGCTGCCCGACTTGCACGTGTGCGTCGTGCGCGCCGAGCAGATCGTGCACGGTGTTCCCGAGGCGATGCGCGTGCTGTTCGCGAGCGTGTTCGACGGGCCTCTGACGTTCATCTCGGGCCCGTCCGCGACCTCGGACATCGAGCTGAAACGGGTCGAGGGAGTGCACGGGCCGAGACGACTGGAAGTTGTCGTCGCGGGGTAGCGTTCTGTGCGCATGGATGTGAGGCAGGTCGCCGCGAACGCCGCTTCCGGTGGCTGGCGCCCGAGCGACGCGGACCGCTCAGCGCTGTCGGGCGTCCTCGGTTCATAGCTCGCCGGCGCCCGGCGTCGTCGGAGGTCTGACAACGTCTAGCACCTTCGACGCCGATGTTCCAATAGGCTCCACTCGTCACCGCTGAGACCACTGATGGGGGATGGAGGCAAACGCGTTGGTCGATTCTGCGAACCACACACCTGAGCACGAGCGCCTCGAGGCGGCGCGCACCGGCTCGGCTCCATGGAAGGCGTGGGGGCCGTACCTGAGCGAGCGCCAATGGGGAACGGTACGTGAGGACTACAGCGACGGCGGCGACGCCTGGAACTACTTCACCCACGACCAGTCGAGGTCTCGCGCCTACCGCTGGGGTGAGGACGGGATCGCCGGCGTCTCCGACGAGCGCCAGCGGCTGTGCCTGGCGCTGGCGCTGTGGAACGGCGCCGACCCGATCCTCAAGGAGCGGATGTACGGGCTCGCCAACAGCGAGGGCAACCACGGTGAGGACGCCAAGGAGTACTGGTTCTACGTCGACAGCACGCCGACCCACTCGTACATGAAGTGTCAATACAAGTACCCCCAGCGTGCGTTCCCCTACCAGGACCTCGCGGAGACCAACCGCCGGCGCGGCAAGCTCGACATGGAGTACGAGCTGCTCGACACCGGGATCTTCGACGAGGACCGCTACTTCGACGTCGTCGTGGAGTATGCGAAGGGCGACCACGACGACATCCTGATGCTTGTCACCGCCCACAACCGCGGGCCCGAGACCGCTTCGCTACACGTGCTGCCGACCCTGTGGTTCCGCAACACGTGGTCTTGGGGGGACCGTGGGCCGAAGCCGACGCTAACGGCAACCGGCACCGGCGCCGACGTCGCGACCGTCACCGCCTCGCACCCTGAGCTCGGCGAGTGGCTGCTGTCGGCTTCCTCCTCCGCGCAGCTGCTGTTCTGCGAGAACGAGACGAACAACGAGCGACTGTGGCACGTTGCGAACGCGTCACCGTACGTGAAGGACGGGATCAACGACTTCGTCGTGGGCGGGCGCAGCGATGCGGTCAACCCGGCGGGCACGGGCACCAAGGTGGCAGCCCATCACATCCTGGAGATCCCCGCGGGAAAGAGCGCCGCGGTCCGCATGCGGCTGAGCTCGGCGCGCGCTTCGCGCGCATCGCGCGCGAAGCCGCTCGGTCCGGCGTTCGACAAGTCGCTCCAGGCCCGCCGCGACCAAGCGGACCAGTTCTACGCGACGGTGATCCCGGGGACGCTCAATCCGGATGCCGCGATGGTGATGCGCCAGGCGCTAGCCGGGCTTTTGTGGGGCAAGCAGTACTACGAGTACGACGTGCACCGCTGGCTCTACGAGCACCACGTCAACCCGTGGAGGCCGTCAACCGCTCACGGCACCCGCAACGTGCCGTGGTTCCACATGATCGCGGAGGACATCATCTCGATGCCCGACAAGTGGGAGTACCCATGGTTCGCTGCGTGGGATCTCGCGTTCCACTGCGCGCCACTGTCGCTCGTCGACGTTGACTTCGCCAAGGAGCAGGTGATGCTGCTGCTGCGCACGCGTTACATGCATCCGAACGGGCAGATCCCAGCATACGAGTGGAACTTCTCCGACGTCAACCCGCCGGTCACGGCATGGGCGGCGCTCTTCGTCTACGAGCGCGAGGCCGAGATCCGCGGCGAGGGCGACCGTGAGTTCCTCGCGCGCGTGTTCGACCGGCTGCTGACGAACTTCACGTGGTGGGTCAACCGCAAGGACCCGGACGGCCGCAACCTGTTCCAGGGCGGGTTCCTCGGGCTCGACAACATCGGGATCTTCGACCGCTCGGCGCCACTACCCGGCGGCGGCACGATCGAGCAGGCCGACGGCACGGCATGGATGGCGCTCTACTGCCAGTGGATGCTGCAGATCGCGCTCGAGCTCAGCAAGACGGAGCCCGCCTACTTCGACATGGCCCTCAAGTTCATCGCGCACTTCAGCTGGATCACGATCGCGCTCAACCCACCCGAGGCGGACACTGAGCTGTGGGACGAGCAGGACGGGTTCTACTACGACGTGATGCGGACCTCTGGCGGCGCCGAGATACCGCTCAGGGTGCGCTCGCTCGTCGGTCTGCTGCCGATGTGCGCCGCGACCGTGTTCGACCGTGAGCACACTGACCGCTACCCAGAGGTCCTCCCGATGGTCCTGGAGTTCCGGGAACGCTTCCTCGCGGACGTGCCGGCGCACGCGCACTTCCCCGGCCCGAATCCAGACGGTGATCGCATTCTGTCGCTCGTCGACGAGAAGCGGCTACGTCGGATCCTGTCGATCATGCTCGACGAGAACGAGTTCCTCGGGCCGCACGGGATCCGGGCGATCTCCCGCCGGCACCTCGATCAGCCGTGCACGTTCAACTGGGGCGGCCAGGACTACTCGGTCAAGTACCTTCCCGCCGAGTCGGACACCGGTATGTTCGGCGGCAACTCCAACTGGCGCGGACCCGTGTGGTTCCCGATGAACGTTGTGATCCTCCGCGCCCTCGCGCAGATGCACCGCTACTACGGCGAGCGGCTGAAGGTCGAGTGCCCGACCGGGTCGGGTGTCGAGATGGACCTCTACGACGTCTTCCGTGAGATCAGCACACGCCTGGCGAAGACGTTCCTCAACGACGAGAAGGGACGCCGGCCCGTGTTCGGCGGCGTCGAGAAGTTCCAGACCGACCCTCACTGGCACGATCTGATTCCGTTCCACGAGTACTTCCACGGCGACAACGGCGCCGGGATCGGCGCCAGCCATCAGACCGGCTGGACCGGGACCGTCGCGCTTTTGTTCCTCGTCGAGGGCGAGCTCCACGGCGATGGCGAAGACAGAGCCGGCGGACTGGCGGAGTGATCGTCTGATGCGGATGCCGGCCCGTCCAACCGTCTATGAGATCAACACGGCCGTCTGGCTCGAGCGGCTCGGCAGGCCGACCGGCCGCCCGCTCGCGCTCGACGAGGTGCCCGGCGCCGAGTGGGATGCTCTCGCGGCGCTCCCCGTCGACGCCGTGTGGCTGATGGGGGTGTGGGAGCGCAGCCCCGCAGGGCTGCGCATCGCGCTCGAGAACCCCGCGCTCGTGGCCGGCAACAGGGCGGCGCTGCCGGACCTGCGCGACGAGGACGTGATCGGCTCGCCGTACTGCGTGCGCGACTACGTGGTCGACGCGCGCTTCGGTGGCCGCCGGGCGCTCGCGGCAGCGCGCGCGGAGCTCGCGTCCAGGGGTCTGGGCCTGATCCTCGACTACGTCCCCAACCACGTGGCGCCTGACCACCCGTGGTGCAGCGAGCGGCCGGAGTGCCTGCTGGAGGGGAGCGAGGAGGAGCTCGCCCGCGACCCGGCGGGGTTCATGCGGACCGGCGCGGGCGTGTTCGCGAGGGGCCGGGACCCGTACTTCCCGCCCTGGCCCGATGTGGTGCAGGTCAATGCGTTTTCGCCGGCACTGCGCGACGCGGTCGCCGAGATGCTGATCGACGTCGGAGATCAGTGCGACGGGCTGCGCTGCGACATGGCGATGCTGATGACGAGCGAGGTGTTCGCTCGGACGTGGGGCGGGCGCCCGGGGCCGGTGCCGGCACAGGAGTTCTGGCCGCAGCTGATCGAGCGCGTCAAATCCGCGCATCCCGATCTGCGGTTCATCGCGGAGGCGTACTGGGACATGGAGTGGACCCTGCAGCAGCAGGGGTTTGACTTCTGCTACGACAAGCGCCTGTACGACCGCCTCCTGGGCGAGGGGCCTGACGCCGTGCGCGGGCATCTGCGGGCCGACCGCGACTACCAGGAGCGCCTGATCCGCTTCATCGAGAACCACGACGAGCCGCGCGCCGCCGCCGTGTTCGCCGACGCCCAGGCGCGCGCCGCCGCCGTTGTCTTCTCGACGCTCCAGGGCGCACGGCTCTACCACGACGGCCAGTTCGAGGGTCGCCGGGTGCGCATCCCCGTGTTCCTCGGCCGCGGTCCCGATGAGCCCGTCGACGAGCAGCTCTGCGCGTTCTACCTGCGGCTGGTTGCCGCGATAGCCGAGTCCGGTCTACGCGAGGGGGACTGGCGGCTGTGCGATTGCCGCGGCTGGCCGGACAACAACTCGTGCGTGCAGCTCGTGTCCTGGTGCTGGTCGACGCCGGCGGGGCGCAATTTGGTCGTCGTCAACCTGGCCGACGCTCCCGCCACGGCGCGCGTGGCGCTCCCGTGGGAGGATCTCGCCGGGCGCAGCTGGACGCTGCGCGAGCGGCTCGTCGAGCTGAGCTTTCAGCGCGCCGGCGACGAGCTTGCCGCGCAGGGCCTGTACGTCGAGCTCGGTCCCTGGCAGGCCCACTTCCTCTCGGTCGAGGCCGAGCCCGGAGGCTGATGACGGCGCTGCCGGTCGGGCCGGCGAGCCAGCGACCGGCCGCCATCTCCCCGGGGAGGATGCTCGTCCCGCTTGCGCTCGCGCAGTTCATCGCGAGCTTTGCCGGGTCGAACATGAACGTCGCGATCAACAGCATCAGCACGGACCTGCACACCGACGTGCACGGGGTCCAGACCGCGATCACGCTGTTCCTGCTGACGATGGCGGCGCTGATGATCCCGGGCAGCAAGCTCACCGACAACTTCGGGCGCAAGCAGTGCTTCATCGCCGGCCTCTGCGTCTACGGAATCGGAGCGGTGATCGCCTCGCTCGCCCCGCGGCTCGTCGTGCTCATCATCGGCTACTCGGCATTCCAGGGCGTCGGCTCGGCGCTCATGATCCCCCCGATCTACATCCTCACGACGATGCTCTACACCGACGTCACGTCACGAGCGAAGGCATTCGGGATCATCAGCGGCATGGGCGGCGTCGGATCCGCCGCCGGGCCGCTGATCGGCGGCCTGCTCACGACGGCCGTGAGCTGGCGCGCCTCGTTCGTGCTGCAGGCGGTCGTCGTCGCCGTGCTGATCGTGCTGAGCCTCAAGATCGTCGATCCTCTTCCGCCCGACCGCGCGCGGCCGTTCGACGTCGGCGGCGCCGTGCTCTCGGCGGTGGGGATGGTGCTGGTCGTCATGGGGATCCTGCAGGCCGGCCGCTACTGGGCGCTCACGGCGATCCTGATCGCGCTCGGCGCGGGTGTCCTCGCCGTGTTCTTCCTGCGCGGTCGCGCGCGCGAGCGCCGCGGGCAGGAGGTGCTCCTGTCGAGCTCGCTGTTCCGCAACCGTGTCTCGAACCTCGGTCTGATCACCCAGAACGTGCAGTGGCTCGTGCTGCTCGGCGGCTCGTTCGTCGTCTCCGTGTTCCTGCAGGTCGTGCGCGGCTACAGCGCGATTCACACCGGCGTGATCTTCACCTCCGCGACGGTCGGCATCCTCACCACGTCGCTGCTCGCACCGCGGTTTGCGCGGCGCTTTGCGCAGCGGACGCTGATCCGCGCCGGCTTCGTGATCACGATCGCCGGTATCGGTCTACTGCTCGGCCTCAACGCGCTCTCGCACAGCGTGTGGGTGTTCGTGCCCGGTCTGCTGGCAATCGGCTCGGGGGTCGGCGTGATGATGACGCCGTCGGTGAACCTCGTGCAGGGGAGTTTCCCGGAAGCGAAGCAGGGCGAGATCTCGGGGCTCTCCAGGGCCGTGTCGAACCTCGGCTCCTCGCTCGGCACGGCGATCGCGGGCACCGTCCTACTGGTGCTCGAGAGCTCCGGCAATCACGCCTACGCGATGGCGATGATCGTGCTCGGCGGGATCGCCCTGATCGGCCTCGGCGCCGCGATGCTGCTCCCTCCCGACGGCGCCCGCCGATAACCTTCGCCGCATGAGCTCGCTCGCATACGCGGACCGCTCCGCCTCGGGGCGCACCGCCACCCTGTTCGGCCAGGTGATGGGACTCGTCGCGGTTACGGTCGGCTTTGCCACGTTCGGTGTGTGGGCTGCCCGCAACACCGGCGGCGCCCTGTGGTTCATCGCCTGGTTGCTGGCGATCGGCTGCCTGATCGGGCTGAACGTCGCCAACGCGCGTGGCAATCAGAGTCTCGCGCTCGTGCTGCTGTTCGCGTTCGGACTGCTGATGGGCGCGGCCGTCTCGACGACCGTCAACTACTACGCGACGACCGACCCGACAGCCGTGCGCCAGGCGTTCGGCGCGACGGCGTTGTTCGTCGGCGTCCTGGGCGCCGGCGGCTATTCGATCCGCCGTGATCTGTCGTTCCTGTACCGGATCGCGTTCATCCTGCTGCTGGGTCTGCTGCTGGCCGGGCTCGTGCTGATCTTCGTGCACATCGAAGCCATCTACACGGTGTGGTCCATCGTCGGTCTCGGGATCTTCGGTATCTACACCGTCGCGGACTTCAACCGGCTGCGCCGGGCGGGCCAGGGCGAGGCGATCCCGCTCGCGGCCGGGATCTTCCTCGACATCCTCAATATCTTCCTCTTCTTCCTGCAGATCTTCGGCCGCGGACGCTGACCGCAGCCGCGATCTCCGGGAGCTCCGGCGCGTCGATCACGACCGTGAACGCGAGTCGGTCCTGCAGCCCGCGACGCTTGGGGTCGAATGGGATGATGAGGTAGCCGGCGAGCAGCGGCAGCGCGGCGAGCCACAAGCCGGCGTAGCGGATGAGCGCGCGCTTCAGCTTCAGGTGCCCGCCCTTCGACGTTACGACGCGAAAGCGCATGACGCGCGCCCCGGGCGTCTGTCCGGTCGTGGACCAAAACCCCACGAAGTACCCGATCGTCCAGAACGTGTAGACGACGGCACCGACCGCCGCCAGAGCCGTGTGCATGTCTTTTGGAAGGCGCAGGAGGGAGAGGATCAGGGCGCAGCCGACCCCGACGATCGTCGCGACGATGTTGATGATCGCGGCATCGACGCCGAAGGCGATTCCGCGCGTGATCAGCCCGATGTACTGCACGGGGGCGGGCGCCGGAGCGGCCGGCGAGGTCAGGTGAGCGGAAGGAGCGCTGGCGCGTATCTCGGTGCTCACACTGTTCCCTCGGGCGCCGCCGCGGCGTCGGCCTGCGCCGGCTGTGCGTCCGGCGCAGCGACGATCGCGTCCGCCGTGGGCACTGTGATCACCTCTGGGGTGCCGTTTGCGCTCGCCACGGCGGTGCCGTTGCCGAGCACCTGCGCGTCGTCGTCTCCGAGGACGTGAGCCGCAGCCCCTCCGAGCGCCTCCGCGGCGTCTCCGAGCTTCTGCGCCGCCTCCCCCAGCACCTCCGCGGCGCCGTTACCGAGCGATTGCTGCTCAGCGCCGGGCGCCTGCGCCTGCCGGGGACCGCGCCGCCGCACGACGCGTGCCAGCCAGTCGTCGGCGCGGCGTGAGCGCGAGCGGACGTCATCGCGCACCTCCTCGGCGAAGCCGAGGCTCTGTTGCGTGATCGCAGCGGTGACGGCCGGACTGCTCGCGATCTCGTCGATCAGCCGCCACAGCGGTTCGCGCTCGGGGAGCCCCTCGATCAGGCCGTCGACGAGCCGCCACAACGCCTCGCTGACAAGCAGACGGTCGAGCAGCTCGTCGATCACGCCGCTCTCGAACAGGACGGCGATCAGCTGCTTGCCCCCGTCGCTCGAGAGCGTTGCGTTGAGCGACGATTGCACACGGGGATGGTCGACGGTCGTGACCAGGATGCGCTCGAGCTCGTCGCTCCCGAGCACGAGGTCGACCGCGCGCCGCTCCAGTTGGACGCCGGCCTCGAGCGCCGCCGTCCCGGCGCTCGCAAGCTGCTTGGTCGCAGCCTTCGCGAATGGCTTCAATGCCGCGTTGGCGAGCGGAACGACGGTGGCGCTCGCGAGCGGCTTGACGGTCGCGTTGGCGAGCGGCTTGACCGTCGCGTCGGCAAGCGGCCCGAGTGTCCCGGACACGACACGGCCGCCAAACGCCAACGGGCGAAAGGCTCGCAGTCTCGTCGTCCTCTTCTCGGCTTCGGCCATCGAACGGCCCTCCAACCGTCACCCGCGCCACCGCTTGCAGCGGCCGCCGTCCGGTGTTTGGCGGATTACCGATGAGGGTAGCGGACTCCTCTGCTCCCGGGTGTTGATTATGATGGCGATTCGGATGCGCTCGACCGGGCGCGCGCAGAGCGTCGAAAGCGAGCCACATGAGCACGGGAGCAATCGAAGATCCCACGCCGGCGGCGGATCCGTCACCCGCGGGAACGCCGCCCGCGGCGGTCCGCGGCGGACCCGCCATCTCGAAGCGACGGCTTGTGCTTGTCGACGTGCTCGTGGCGTTCACGACCCTGCTCGCCATCGTGGGCATGCTCTCGATCTACGCCAACCGGCTGCTGTTCAATCCTGACAACTGGGAGGCCCAGAGCTCCCAGCTCCTCCAGGATCCGACGATCCGCAGCGAGACGGCCGGATATCTCGTCGACCAGCTCTATGCGAACGTCGACATCGCGGGGCTGATCAAATCCGGTCTGCCCACGCAGCTGCAGCCACTCGCCGGCCCGGCCGCGGGCGCGCTACAGAGCCCGCTGACCCAGGCCATCGAGCTGCTGCTGGAGCGCCCCAGGGTGCAGACGCTGTGGGCCAAGGCCAACCGCGCCGCGGATCAGGCGTTCATCACGATCGTCAACGGTGGCAAGGGCCCCGTCGGGATCAAGGAGGGAGCCGTCACGCTGAACCTGGGCTCGATCGTCGACACGGTGGCGGCACGGCTCGGGCTGCCGGCGGGTCTCAGCTCCAAGCTACCGGCCAACATCGCGACCCTCACAGTGTTCCAGTCCGACCAGCTGAAGGCCGTCCAGGACATCGGCAAGCTGATCAAGGGACTTGCGCTGTGGCTGACGATCATCGTGCCGCTGCTGTGGATCCTCGCGATCGGCCTCGCGCGCGGCCACCGGCGCCGGACGTTCATGACGATCGGGTTCTCGATCGTGCTCGCCGGAATCGCTGGATACGCAATCCGCCATGTCCTCGAGTCGCAGGTGACGACGGCGTTGACCAGCGACGCGGGGCTCCAGAGCGCGATCCGCGCCGCGCTCGGCATCGGCACGTCGCTGCTGGGCGAGATCGCGGGGGCGTTCATCCTCGTCGGAGCCGTGTTCGTCGTGGCGGCGTGGTTCGCGGGTCCGTCGCGCATCTTCACTCCGATGCGCCGCGCGCTCGCCCCGTCGCTGCGTGAGAACCCGCCGGCGGCGTTCGGGGTGACGACGGCGCTGATGATCCTCGTGTTCATCTGGGATCCAATCCCCGCAACCGGCACGCCGGTCGGGATCGTCGTCTTCCTCGCGCTCGCGCTGTTCGGAACAGAGATGCTGCGCCGCCAGACGGCGGTCGAGTTCCCGGACGCGATGCCCGGCGACGCGTCAGCGGCGCTGCGCGCCCGCTGGGAGAGCCTCCGCGCGCGCCGTAGCCAGAGCAGCCGTGGCCAGTCGCCTGCGCCGGCCAGCATTCCGGACCAGCTCGAGCGGCTCGCCGCGATGCGCGACGGCGGCACGATCACAGCCGACGATTACGAGAGCGCCAAGACCGCGGTTCTGCAGACCGCGAAGCCCGCTTCTGTCAGCTCGTGAGCAACGCGCAGGAGTAACCAACCCTCGTGGGCGCTCCGCAGGAGTAACCCTCGTGGGCGCTCAATCGGCGTCGGCGACGATCGAGCCGACCCGCTCGCCGATGCCGGGATTGCGCAGGTAGACGAACGCGCCGTAGATGAGCGCGACGACGACCACGCCGAGCGCGATCCACGGGTACTTGTCGAACGGCGCCGGCTGGCCCGGCTTGACGAGCTCGTACAACGGGTACCCGATCGCCACCGCCCCCAGCAGCGGCAGGACGAGATGCGTGATCGGCGAGAACGTATCGGGGTGCAAGCGCCGGACGTACACCGGCAGCGCGAGGTTCGCGACGAGGTACGTGAGCGCGATCAGGATCGTCCCGAGCGTCGCGATCTCACCGAAGAACACGACCGTGGCGTTGGCGTTGTTGCTCCAGCCGAAGATGTAGCAGAGGCCGAGCGCGATGCCGAGGAAGATCACGAACGCGACCCACGGCGTGCGGCTCTTCGCGGTCACCTTGGCGGTGACCGGCGGTAGCAGCCCCTCGCGCCCGGAGCTGAAGATGATCCGGGCCTGCGAGTTCGCGGCGGCGATCAGGCTCGAGAGGATCGAGGTGAAGCCCGCGATGTAGACGAAGAACACGAGGATGCTTCCGATCCCCTGAGCGGCGGTGAGGAACGGGACGCTCGCGGCGGACAGCGTGGTGGCGTTCTGGTCGAATCCGACGACCGTCGCGTACGACAGGAACACGTAAAGGACGGTGATGACCGCGATGCTCGAGAAGACCGCCTTCGGCACGGCGCGGCGCGGGTTCCTGCTCTCCTCCGCCATCGCCGCCGAGTTCTCCCAGCCGACGAACAGGTAGACGGCGAGCGGGAAACCGAGCGACAGGCCGGAGAAGCCACGGTGCAGGTTGCTCGGGTCGAAGGGCTGCAGATTGATGTAGCCGGAGTGCTGGATCAGGAGCACGCACCCGACCACGATCAGCAGCACCAGCTCGAACCCGAAGAACGCCGCGGCGACGTTCGTCGAGGGCTTCGCGCCGCCGATGATCAGGAACAGCGCTCCGCCGGTGAGCAGCAGCGTGAGGATCTGCCACGGGATGGTGACGCTGAAGTAGTGCTGGATGATCGTCTCGGTCCACCCGCCGGAGATCGCGACGACGGAGGCGACCGCGATGATGTAGCCCACGCACAGCACGACGGCGGTGACGACTGCCGAGTACCCGCCGAAGGCCTTGCCGACGAACGTCACGAATGATCCGGTCGACGGTTGCGAGCGCGAGAACTGGGCGAGCGTGTTACCGAGCAGACCGATCGCGATGGCCGCCGCGATCACGGTGAGCGGCGCCGCGATCCCGGCGGTGCTGACGATCAGGCCGAACGAGAAGTAGAAGCTCATCGCCGGCGCGATGTTCGCGAGCGTCGCGGCGGAGATGTCGAACGTGCTGAGGACCCCCTGCGCGAGCCGTTCTGCCGGAGGCCGGCCGGCGCCCGACACGCCCTGCGGTGAGACGCCCGGGGGAAGGTTGACTGTCGACATGCGCTCTCTCCTCTCGACGCCGGGAACCCGGTGGCCACGCAACCATCACATCCTGCACCCGCCCCGTTCACACGGAGACCTCGAGCGCAACCTACTCGTGCCAGTGGTCGAATGCAAGGTCCGGATGGATGAACGCAGGAGGCCCTGTGTATATGAACGGGCCAGCCGGTGAGATCGCGTAAGCTTCCCGCCGTGAGCCGCGGCCGCAAGTCCAGCAAGGAGCCGGCGCTGCCGGTGCGGCTCGGGATCCACTGGCTGACGAATGCGATCGTGCTCGCGGTCGTGGTCGCCGTGCTGAAGAACGTGAGCGTCGATGATGTCGGCGCGCTGCTGCTCGCGGCCCTGGTGTTCGGCCTCCTCAACACGTTCCTCAAGCCGATCCTCAGGTTGATCACCGCCCCGCTGGCGATCCTCACGCTCGGGCTCGCGTGGTTCGGCGTGTCGATGGTCATGCTCCTGCTCACCAAGGCATTCGTCCACGGCTTCCACATCAATGGCTTCGCGGCCCTCGTGGAGGCGACGCTGATCGTCTGGGTCGTCAACATCGTGCTGGACGTCGTGCCGGGTCCGTGGCGGATCGTCAAGAAGCGGTAACCCGCTCGCCGGTCACTGCAGGATGTTGACCGCCCGCGCGATGATCAAGCCGATCGTCACCAGCGAGACGAGCGACTGGAGTCCCATGATGCTCTTCGCCATCGGCGTCAGCGGCATCGTGTCGGTGGGGCTGAGCGCCAGCGCGTTTGTCAGCGACAGATACAGATAGTCGATGAACTGCGGGCGCCAGTTCGGCTGTTGAATGCGGTCGTCGCTCATCTGCGGGAAGAGGAAGTCCGGGGGCCCGTCGCGGCCCGCGGCGCGCTTGCCGGCTCCGCCACGATCCGTCTCCCAGTACCAGAGGCCGAAGATCAGCACGTTGGTCAGCCAGATCAGCACGCCGGAGACGATCAGCTCGCGGCCGTTGCTGGTGCCGTGGTGCAGCAGCAGGTGGCTGAGCAGCGCCAGCGAGATTATGTTCGCGAGGCTGGCCAAAGCGGTCAACGCGAGCGCGAGGCTCCGGCGGAGCCGGTGCTCGACCTCCAGCTCACGCGGCGAGGCGAACACCAGCCCGACCAGCAGCGCGCCCTCGAGCGCCGGCGCCAGCCACACCGGCCCCGCGACCAGGCGGTCGGGCAGCGCCAGCTGCAAGCCGATCGCGACCAGCACGCACGCGAGCGCGGGCCACAACCGCTCGGCACGCGCTGGCGGCGGGTAGGGCCTGCCGTGGAGCGATCCGTCGGCCCGAGGCGAATCACGCGCCTGCTCGTCGGTGGACGACATCGGGACAGCGTAGAGGGCGACCTGGCGGCTGCCGAGCCGAGGCCCGGCTACGGGCTTCCGAGATCCTCGTCGCGCAGCGCCGGCGTGCCGGCGATCAGCCGCGCCATCTGGTCGGGAGGAGTCAGACGGGCGGGAGAGGGGTCGGCGGCGGCCTGTGCGGCGATCCGCTCGAGGTCCAGGCGCCGATCCTCGCAACCGGCCACGATCGTGTTGCCGGCGCGGACGCCGAGGGCCCACGTCCGCGGATAAGCGGTTGCGAGCGCTGCGGCGACCGTACGCACGTCACGCGCCCGGCGGTCGTCCACGACGTTGACGAGCGCCATCGGCGCGACCCGCCCGACGTCGGCGATCGCCTGAACGGTGATCAACGTGCGCGGTATGGTTGCGCCGGCGAACGCATCGATCACGATCGCCCCCCAGCCGGCGTCGGGCTGAGACGCGACGAACGCGCGTCCCTCTGCGTGACGCACCCGCAGGCCCGGGGCGCGACGCAGGCCGAGATGCCGGCGGGCGAGCTCGAGCACGTCGGCGTCGATCTCGCACACCTCCTGGCGCGAGCCGGGATCCTCGGCCGCGAGCGCCCGTGGCAGCGCGCATGCGCCGCCGCCGACATGCAGCACCCGGCGCGCGTGGCCGGCGCGCAGCACGATCCGGATCCAGCGCATGTAGTCGAACTCGAGGTGAGACGGATCCGCGAGATCGACGTAGGAGGCATCCATGCAGCCTTGGCGCAGGAATCTGCCGGACGGACGCGCCGGGTCGCGCTGCACCGCAAGCTCGCCATCTGAGGCGATCGTCGTCCGCGCCCCGGCTGCGGGCACCCAGACTAAGCCCTGCGGTTGAGACGCTCCTCGAGCGTCCCGTCGGCGAGCACCTGCTTCCCCAGACGGGTGATACGCCACACGGGCGTCCGCTGCCAGTGCCGCGCCTCTACGAGCCCCGAGCGCTCGAGCTCCTCCAGCGCCTCGCGCACCGGCGACAGCAGGTCGAGAGCCTTCATCCCCTTGCCCGCCGGGTAGTCGCGCAGCAGGTACTCGCACAGCTGCTGGCTGCGGACGGTCACTCCCTTGCCGATCCCCTCGGGCCCCATCACCGGCAGCAGCACGATCGCGAGGTCATCGACGTCGCGCTCGCGGATGCGTGCGATCTCGGCATCGACGGCGGCTCTCTGCGCGAGCTTCTCCTCGCTTCGGCGGAACAGCGGCGACATCTCCCCGCGGAATCGTACGCGTCCGCCTCTCCGCCGGCCGCGCGGGTCTCGGTTTTGGGCGCGCCTGCGGGCGCGCCCACACCGCGTGAGCTACTGCGCTGCCTTGCCGGCGGTCTCCATCCAGCGTCGCAGCGCCTCGCGACCGACGATCGTGACCTCGCCGCTGCCGGCGATCCAGTCACGGGCGCGGAGCTCGCCGACCAGCCCCTCGTGCTCGAGCGGGGG
Organism: Solirubrobacteraceae bacterium; assembly: GCA_052148275.1. Lineage (GTDB taxonomy): Bacteria > Actinomycetota > Thermoleophilia > Solirubrobacterales > Solirubrobacteraceae > Palsa-465. The sequence goes on along the minus strand of JBKQIR010000189.1, from coordinate 33,988 downwards.
TGGTCCATCGCCTTGCGAGACGATCTCGTTCGTGCCCGGCTGCACCTTCCAGCGGCCGGAGTCGAGCGCGCTCAGTGCGAGCCCCTGCTCATCGGTCGGCATGTCGAGCGGGTGGGGGCCGGGTGGCCGCCGGCGGGCCGGCCCCGTGTCCGCCGCTGCGTCCGGGTCAGGCGCGGTGCTCCTGCCGGTGCCGGTGCTCTGGGTGCGCGGCCATCCGGCGCCGGCCGGAAATTGGAACTGCTCGTTCAGCCACTGGCCGGCAAGCTCCGCGAGCTCGCGCACGCGCTCGCCGGTGAGTCCGATCTGCTCGGCGACCTCGTCGAGGTCGATCTGCTCCGCGGCCCGCTCGACGGACTCGCCGAGCTCCCGGGCGATCGCGCGCAGCTTGTCTTCGAAGCTCTCGTGGCCAGGATCTCCGTCGCTCATTGATACATCATCGCACCGAGCGCGCAGGTGATCGCAATCTCCTGGTGGGTCGTGACGATGCGCTTGGCGCTCCTGCGCGTGATACGCCCGCCCGGCCGCTGTCAGGAAGCTGACCTGCGAGCCGTGCACCGTCGCGCTCAGGGAGCCGCCCGACCGCCGCTTCGGCGTCGCCGGCGGGCCCCTCGCTCGGCCGTGGACTCACCCCGACAGGCGGACGCCACGGTCGAGCACGCCAGACCACACGGCCGGCGAGGGAGCTGCGTTTCATCGCCGCGCCCTGGATTCAGCTAAGCTCGATCGAACGAGGTAACACCGGCGGAACCCAGGGTTCGGCCCGAATGCTTCGTCCACCGCGCATCTCGCGCTCGTAGCGGTCGCAGGGCGGCATACGGGGGCGCTGTGATCCGCAACGTTCATCTCGAAGCCGGAGTCCTTTTCATGTCCGACCGTTCCACGGCAACGCCGAGTGCGCACGCGCTCACGTCATACGCTCAGCCGCGTCTGGCGAGAAGCCTCATTGACATCTGTACCTCGATCGTGCCCTACCTGGCGCTGTCGGTGCTTCTCTACCTGACGCTCGGTGTCTCGCTGCCACTGACGATTGCGCTCATGTTGCCCACCGCGGGATTCATGGTCCGGACGTTCATCGTCTTCCACGACTGCGCGCACGGATCCCTGTTCGGATCAAAGCGCGCGAACCACTGGGTCGGGCGCTTCGCCGGTCTGCTCGTGCTGTCCCCGTTCGCGCGGTGGAAGCACGACCATGCAGTGCACCACGCGACGTCCGGGGATCTGGAGCGGCGCGGCGTTGGCGACATCATGACGCTCACCGTGCCCGAGTATCGTGCGCGTTCCACGCGGGGCCGTCTGGCATACCGTCTGCAGCGCAATCCGGTGGTGATGTTCGGGCTGGGCCCGATCGTGGCGATGATCGTGGGGCCGCGGATCGCTACGCGCGCGCAGCGGCCGCGGCTGCGCCACAGCGTGCTCCTCACGGACGCCGCGCTCCTGGTGCTCGTCTCGGTCCTCATCTGGTTGATGGGGTGGCCCGCGTTCCTGCTCGTGTGGGCGCCACCGGCGATGATCGCCGGCTCTGCCGGGATCTGGCTCTTCTATGTCCAGCACCAGTTCGAGGACGCCTACTGGCAGGGCAGCGACGATTGGAGCTATGCCGACGCGGCGCTTCGCGGAAGCTCGCACCTGGCGCTGCCGAAGGTGCTGCAGTTCTTCACCGGCAACATCGGGCTTCATCACGTCCACCACCTCAACGCGCGGATCCCGAACTACAACCTCGAGCGCGCCCACAAGGAGAACGCCGTCTTCCGCGACGTGCCGCGACTCTCGCTGCGCGACGGCCTGCACGCGGTCACGTTGAAGCTGTGGGATCCTGACAGCGGGAAGCTGATCACGTTCGCTCAGGAGCGCGCGACGAGGCTCGCGACGCCCCGCGCGGCCCGAGCGGCCGCGGCGGCGCGCTGACGCCGACCGTCAGGCGGCGGGTTCCGCAGGCGAGTCGAGCTGGCGGGAGTTGGTGCGCAGCAGCGTGCGCCAGCGGTCGACGTCGACCCGCGCCGGCTGCGTGGACTCAACGAAGTCGATCATCACCTGCACGAAGCGCAGCGGGTCGTCGAGGTGGGGGAAGTGGCCGGCGTTGGGAAACACCTCGAGCCGGCTGCCGGGGACGATCTCGTGGGCCGCGCGGCCGTGCGCGACCGGGATGATCGGATCGTGCTCACCCCAGAGGATCATGAACGGGAGCGACTGAGCGAGGTAGATGCGGTCCCTCGCATCCACCCGCTGGCCGCGGATGTCGACGATCGGCCGCAGCGTGTGCAGGAACGCCGCGCGCGCGCCGCGGTCAGAGAGCGAGGCGTGGCCGCGCAGCACCTCTCCGACGTCGACGTGCACGCGTAGTCCGACGCGGCCGAGCATGTTACCCACGAACCGCCCGGCGTCGAGCACCTGATCGCTGACCAGCAACGGGAGCACCAGCTCGGATCCCGGGATGCTCGCGGCGCGCAGCAGGAAGCTGATCTCGCGACCGAGTCCGCCGCTCGCGACGAGCACGAGTCGCTCGCAGTTCTCCGGGAACAGGTAGGAGAGCTGCATCGCGATTCCACCCCCGAGTGAATGGCCCACGAACGTCGCGCGCTCGTGTCCGAGCACGGTGAGCAGATCGCGAATCCCGCTTGCGTAGGCGCCCAGCGAGTAGTCCCCCCGTGGCTTGGCCGACTCGCCATGGCCGAGCAGGTCGGGGGCGATCACGGTGAAGTGCTCGGCAAGCGATGGGATCACACGCGCCCACGTCTCCGAGTTCGACGTGATGCCATGAATCAACACGAGCACCGGTCCGCTGCCGGCGGACCGGAAGAACACGCGGTGGCCGTGCAGGTCGATCTCACACAGCCCGTCGTCGTTCGGCTCGTGTGCAGTGTCGGCCGCAGACGCGGGCTCGGCCTCTGCGGGGAGTGCGGGACTCTCATCGATCGGAGCAGTTGGCTCCTGGCCAGAGTGAGAGTCCGTCACGTCAACAGCGTAGCGACTCAACGCGTGGTCTGCGGGGCGGCGAACTCGAGCACGAACACCTCGACGCCGATGTCCTGGTCGATGTGGTTGTCGCTCATGAAACCGATCACCTTGCGCCCGGTGAGCAGCTCGACCTCGTGCGTCATGTCGTCCCTCATCACGCGCTGCCAGCGCCGGCGAAGATCGAGCACGGCCGCACCATCTCCCGCGTCGGCGAGCGTCTGCTCCCCTTTGGTGAGCGTGTCATGGAGCAGGGTCGCGCCCCTTCGGTTCGGCGGCGCGCGTCTGGGGGACTGCTATGGTAGATGTTGGGAGTGGTATCGCCGCTCGTGAGGTTCCCTCCGCCGACGCAGCGAATCTCTCACGGTATTGACCGCGCCGGCAGCCGGAACGAGGTGATCCGATGAAGACGACTCGCGAGCGGGCCGAGGAGAAGCGTCAGGCCAAGCTCGAGTTCATCCGCGAGCAGGTCGAAAGCGGCGCCCTTGTGATCCGCTCGATGACCGAGGAGGAGCGCCAGCTCTACCCCCCGCGTCCACCGGCGCCCAAGCGGGAGCGCGGGCGCTGAGCATGCGCGAGGAAGCGCACGAGGCGGTGAGCTCCCCTCGCGAGCTGGAGATGCTCGAAGCCGAGGCGCGCTACTACCGCGAGCGGGTCGCCGTACTCCGCGCGAAGCTGTACCGGCGAGGCGAGGGCTCCTCCCCGCGTCTGCTGGAGCTCGAGCGTGCCCTGCAGTCCGCCGAGTGGCGCCTCGGCGAGCAGCGGCGCAAGATCGCCGAGACGCACTAGTGGGTTGAGCCGGGGGGCGAGCGGTGCCATCACGGCGCGAGCCGCTGCCGGGGTCCAGCTAGGAGTCGCCGGCCCGGAGCATGACCACGCACTCGGGGTTCACGCCGAGCCGCCGGCCGGTCTCCACCTCGACCATCCAGGCAAGCTGCATCAGCGATCCGCGCGCCGCGTCCAGAATCAGGCGCTCGATCAGAGCCGTGTCTCCTTCGACGCGGTAGCGATCGCCATTGATGACGGTTATCTCGGTGGTCTGGGTCACGGCCGCAACAGCGGACAAGGGTATCGTCTGGCAGCGCGGCGGGGTTGCCCGGAGGGCGATGCGACTCCCGTCTTGGCACGCCGTGGACGACTCGCTATCGTTCCAGCGGTCGGGCAGTCGCTCGACGCAATGCAGTGCAGCGCGTTACCGCAGTCGTTGCTGATCAGCTCCTCCGCGTTCTCGCAGTGCACCCAAACCGGAGGAAAATCACATGGCAACCGGAACCGTAAAGTGGTTCAACAACGACAAGGGCTTTGGGTTCATCACGCCCGATGAGTCCGGCAAGGACCTGTTCGTCCACCATACCGCGATCCTCGGGGGCGGCTTCAAGTCGCTGACCGAGGGCGCGAAGGTCAGCTACGAGGCGCAGCAGGGTCCCAAGGGTCCCGCGGCCGCCAACGTGCAGACCCTGTAGACGGCCCGAGCAGCGTCTGAGTCGGGCTGCCCAGAACGGCGACGGAGGGGCTTGCCCTCCGTTGCCTCGCTTCGCCATCGCTGCGGCGCCCTGCATGGTGCTACGGTGCGTCGTTGAGCGGACGGGTGCAGTCGCCTGAGCCGACCGGCCTCGGCGGAACGCCCAAGGAACAATCGATGGATGGCCTCGGATCCCACGACGGGAGAGCCGAGGCAGACTTCGAAAGGCGGCAGCGTGGATCGAACCGAGGCAGATCGCGGCGGCGATGAGTGCGCCGCGCGGGGGCTTGTCGGCGGTCCACTGCTCTCCGCGATCTCTACGCGCTTCGTCAAGCTGCTGCGCGAGCACTACGGCCGGGGCCCGATCCGGGCCAAGACCTACGCGCTGGACGACATCGTGGTGGTGGTGCTGCGCGGCACGGGCTTCACGCCGCTCGAGAAGACGATGATGGACTCTGGACATCCCAAGCGCGTCGTGGCGATGCGAGAGGACTTCCAGCAGTTGATGGAGCGACGCTACACCGACGCGATCGAGGAGTTGACCGGCCGCAAGGTGCAGGCGTTTCTCAGCCAGGCGCACGTCGACCCCGACATCACCCTCGAAGTGTTCTTCATCGACCGGCCGCTCGACGGCTGCGGGGCGTTCGAGGTGACCGACGGCGGGAAGCCGTCGCGGGCGCCCGTGAGTGAGGAGTGACGTTCTCAAACTGCTGATGCTGCGCGCGATGGCAAGCAGCCGGCCAACCTGATCTACCGCCGGCTCCGTGGCACCGGCTATGAGGCGCCGCGGATCGCCTGCCCGCGCGCAGGCGCCATAGCGTGGACCTCGGGGCCTAGGTGGAATCGAGGTTGGCTCAGCCAGGGGAGGCCACGACTCCATCGCTGCGCCCTCCGCGGCCTTCGCCGCCGGGATCGAGCCGGATGAGGAACTGCGTCCGGGAACGCTCAAGGTTTCACCGCGCTTGCCGTTAAAAAGTTAAAACCCATATGCGTTTGCGTCGCTGGCGCTGATTTACTGAACATCAGCAACAGTAAAGAAGTTGGCACAACGCTGAGACAGCCGAGCGATCAGTGGCACAAAGCTCCTCCACACCGGAATCTATGCCGTCATCTCCAGATGAGATCCGATGCACCTGAACCAGGACCTGTGGCGAATCACGATATACATGGATTTGGTCGACATCGACCCGCAGATGGTCACGAGCTCCTGTGAGCAACATCTGTGTGACCGGCACACGGTCGGTGCGGTCACGGCTCACGGGACCCAATCCGCCCGTCGTCAGGGGCCTCGCGCCGCTCGTCATGGATGCCGCCAGAGCGGTGCGTCAATGTCGCAGGCACCCGGCTGGGCGGTGCGATAGACTAGCCCGGCTTTAACAGTAAACGCCGAATCGCGGGCGCGCCCGTCGTGCCCGCGAACGGGGAACCCACAGGGTCATCGACCCAGGGGCGAATCGCGGGAATTCCCGTGTAGCGCCGATCTTCGAGCGCGAGCCCGACAGCTAACTCCGTAGGCAAACGAAGACCTATATACGCAACATAGTCGTGCGCACGCGGAGCGGTACGCCAGTGGTCCGCATGCGACGAGCAGTGGGTGCGTGACCCGGTTACGCGCTGTTAACGATTGCTCGTCGATGCCATATCGGAGTGGGCGGATCGCGTGACGCACATGTAGGAAAGAGGACGCAGCGATGAACTTGTCGAGTGGCCGGGCTGGATGAGCAATTCGGATCAACGAGCATCGACGGCGGCCGCGGGGTCGGCTGCGCGCAATCCCGCGCGGGCACCTGAACGTCGCCCTGCGGCGGAATCACGATCGGGGCCTACGCCTGTGGATTGCGCCGGTCCCAGTTGTCATGTGAAAAGGCCTCGATCGTATAGCGGGGCCGGTCAGCGAAGAAAACCCGTTGCATGAGAAGGAGAATCCCATTCACTCGCATAAGCAGGGCTCCGATTTATCGAGAATCACTCAGGAAGGGAGCATGAGGTACGCGATCGCGCGCATGCTCGACGGTGTGCGCACACGCGGGAGGCGCGCTGTCGAGTTCGCGGCAGTGGTCGCCGTCCTGTGTGCCTTTCTGCAAGCCGGCGCTCCGGCGAGCGCGGCGACCGGCCCCGATCTGGCGCTGAACGCGCCGGTGGCCGCCTCGTCGGTGCAGTCGAGCGCGTATCCACCCAGCGCCGCGGTCGACGGCAACCTGTCCACCCGATGGTCAAGTGATTTCAGTGATCCGCAATCGATCTATGTTGATCTCGGCGCTGAGTACAACATCAACGAGGTTGTACTCACGTGGGAGGAGGCGTACGCGTCGGCGTACCAGATTCAGGTGTCAGATGATGCCGTGAACTGGACGACGATCTACAGCACCACGACCGGCAACGGCGGCGTCGACGATCTCACAGGCCTGTCCGGTGTCGGGCGTTACGTCCGGATGTACGGGACCCAGCGCGGAACCGAATGGGGCTATTCGCTATGGGAGTTCGCCGTCTACGGCACGCCCGCCGATCCCAGCACCGGGGTCGATCTGGCGTTGAACAAGCCCGTCGCTGCTTCGTCGGTACAGTCGAGCGCGTATCCACCGAGCGCTGCGGTCGACGGCGACCTGTCCACGCGATGGTCGAGCGATTTCAGTGATCCACAGTCGATCTATGTTGATCTCGGCGCTGAGTACAACATCAACGAGGTCGTGCTCAACTGGGAGGAGGCGTACGCGTCGGCGTACCAGATTCAGGTGTCAGATGATGCAGTGAACTGGACGACGGTCTACAGCACCACCGACGGGAACGGGGGCGTCGACGACATCGGGGGCCTGTCGGCCGTCGGACGTTATGTCCGGATGTTGGGGACCCAGCGCGGAACCGACTGGGGCTATTCGCTCTGGGAATTCTCCGTGTACGGCAGTCCGGCGGGAGGATCATCTGCCTCCTCGAGCGGAGGCTCGTCCGGCGGATCGAGCGGCGGCTCATCGGGATCGAGCGGATCGGTCCCGGCGCACACCGAGACGTTTGCGAGCGATGACTGCGGGGAGGGGTCGAACACGCCGGCATCAGTGGTGCAGCAGTGGGTGACCTACGCCGAGACCAATTGCGGGCCGGGCGAGACCAAGGCAAACGATGACTGCCACGCCAACGGGACCACGTATTGCGACACGATCGCGTACTTCGACCCCAACTGGGAGTGGCAGAGCGATCCGCAGCCGTGGATCTCGTCGCTCATGGGGGCCGCGTCGGAGGACTGGTGGTTGCACGAGGCCGGCTACACCGACTCCGGTCACCGCATCGCCCCGGACTGCCCCGGTGGCGGCGTCGGCTACCTCATCAACCAATCGAACTCGAACGCCGACAGCTGGTTCCGTGGCTACGTGCAGAACCACTACAACTCGTGGGACGGGTTGATGATGGATGACACCAGCGGCGGCATGAGCCAGCAGTTCTACAGCTGCGGCAACCCGTCGTACTCGACGAGCGAGGAGATCTCGAGCGACGCTCAGCTGCAGGCCGCCCATCAGCAGATGGCGGGCTACATGACGCACCCGGACGGATCGCCTTTCATCGAGATCAACAACGGGACCCAGGCGAATCCGAACCTCACCAGGGCGTGGTCGCTGCTCGACGATCCGGGAGCGGTGCACGGCCTACAGGAAGAGGGCATGCCGTGGGACAGCGGGCTCCAGGGCTACTACTCGAACCTGCTGGACGACATCGCGTACGTTGACAACAACTACCCGAGCGGCTACTTCCTCGTGCTCGACTCGCGCGATCCGAGCGGCTCGTTGCAGGGCCGCAGGGTTGTCGAGGGAACCGTGCTGCTCGGCTACAGCCCGGGCCACGTCGTCGATCATGCGGACCTCGAGACGAACAGCAACGACCTCGCGGTCTGGCCTGAGGAGGGCATCTATCCGACCGACCCGGTCCAGTCGATGAGCGCCCCCAGTGGCAGCGGCTGCGAGGGTGGAGACGGCGGTCTCTGCACGAGCGGCGGCCACAACAGCCTGGAGGTCGCCTCTGGAGGCAACTACAACGACGCCGGCGCGGGCGTCTACCGTCGCGAGTTCCGCGATTGCTACAACCAGGGCGTCTCGTTCGGCCCCTGCGCGGCGATCGTCAACGATACCTGGAGCACCGTCACGGTGCAGTCGTCGTGGCTCTCCCAGAGCTACGGTCACGTGATCACGATGAACGGCGGTGACGTTCAATCGGGCGGCACGATCAACGTGACGGGCGCCTCGTTCACGGCGGGCTCGACCACGATTCCCGCCGAGGACGCGGTCCTGCTCTCGCAGTGATCTGCTGACCGCGCTTTCGCTTCCGGCCACCGCGATGCCCACGGATGGGCGGCGGTGGCCGGGGGCCGCGCGCTCGGTAACCAGGTTACGGCTGACGGCGAGAATCGGGCCGTTACGGAATCGGGCCCTTACGACGAAGCGCGCGCGTCGAGCGACAAGCCGAACGGACTTCCCTCCGAGTCTCGGCAGACGGCCCAGCGAGTACCCGGATGGATGACGCTGCCGCCGAGAGCCCTCACCTGCTCGAGCGCTGCGTCGAGATCGCGGACCGCGAAATACGGCAGCGAGAAGGAGTCGCCCGGACCGCGGCCGCGAACGTGAACGCCGACGGCCGGGCCGTCTCGATGCGTCTGCCACCCGTCCCCCTCGCCATCCGCGCGTTCCTCGAGCGCTGCGCCGAGGACTCCTGACCAGAAGCGCAGGGCCCGATCTGGATCATCGGCGGGGAACTCGATCAGTGAGAGCTGCCGATTCATCAGCCGGACGATAGTCGCTCGTCGCTGTGATCGGTGGCGGACCCTTGGATCGGCCGTGTGCAAGCGCTCCGAGGACGCCTCCGGGAAGCGCTACCTATGATTGAGCGTGTTGCTGACGACGGCGGCTGCGAGACGTATCCAAGCGCGATCAGTGAGTCTGGATGGGAGACAGCGATGCTGGCGATGGAGCTCATTCCGGCGATCCGTGAACGGCTGAGGCAGCTCGATGCCGAGCCGGGCGGCGCGCGCACGAGCGGCCGACGCGCTGCCCTGTGGCGGGCGCAGCATCATGCCGCCCGGATCGAGCATACGGTCGATGATCTGCGTCGCTACTGCCTGCAGTCGGTCGCTGGCCGCCGCTCCCTCGACGCGGAGGACGAGAACGACTATCTGCGCGGCTATCGCGAGGGATTTCAGGCCGTGCTGCGCGAAATCCGCGGACTCGAGACGCGTGGCCAGTAGGTACGACCTACTCTGTCGGCCTGGTCGATGCGGAGGCGACATTGCCCGAGACGAGGCGGATGAGCTGGGGCACCATGTACGTGGCGATGGCGATCGGAGCTAGCAGCAATTGCACCCAGTCCCACAACGTGTTGCCCGGATAGCCGGTCCACTTCCAATCGCCCGCGTAGCCGCCGATCACCGTCACGATCCATGCGACGCCGAGCGCTGCCGCAGCGCCCCGGTAGCCGGGGCTGAACGTCCGGCCCGTCTTCCGCACCACAGTAGCTGTGGTGACGGTGATAGGCAGGACGATCAGGGTCAGCCAGTTCCAGAGGGTGTGACCCCGAAAGCCCGTCCAGGTGAGCGGCACGAGGTATCCGGCCAGCGCGAACGCCATAAACGCGAGGACGGCACCTCCGAGAGCCTTGCGGCGCGTCGAGCTCATCTGTCCTGAGAAGCGCAGCCACAGGGGGAAGGTCCCGAGAGCGACCGGAAGGAGGAGCAGCTGCATCCAATCCCAGACCTGGCCGTTCTTCTTCAGTCCTGTCCAGGACCAATGACCGGCATAGCTGCCGATCATCAGGATGATGGTTGCCGCCGCCGCCGCGCCGAGCGTCAGGTTGCGTGTGGTATCGCTCCCTGGCCGCTCAGAGTGGGGTTCGTCGGAGCGCATGTCGGTCAGAGCGCCGAAGTGCTTGCCGACGCCGAACCCGGCTGGGTTCGGCGGCCAAGCAAGTCCGGTGGTCCTGTAGCTCTCGATGACGCCGCAGTGCAACGTGGAGGTCAACAGCTCGGCGAAGCGATCGGAGTCGCCTTCGCCGATACCTGCGACGGTGGCTAAGACCTGCAAACCCAGAACATCGTCGCCGCGGACCTCGACGGACACAATGGCTTTACTCTGTCCGGGGTTGCGTTGGATGTGTTCGCCAGTGAGCTGCGATGACACGGTGGTTACGCCTCGGCTTCGGTCGGACACGGATCGCTCTCCAGCCGATCGGGCGGCATCGCTGCCGTCGATCCCGACCATTATCTCAGCGCGTCAAGTGCAACCGTCACGCCTCTTGACACACGCGTGTGTCGCACTGAGACCTGCACACACCGTGGGCGGACCGACGGTCAATCCACTGTCTCGCGGCTAGGCGATGCTGCGTTCGCCACGGCGGGTGAGGGCGTGTTGCGCGGCCCTCAGGTGCCGGTAGCCGCGGGCGCTTGTCCGCCCAGGATTCCCAGCAGACCTGTTCCGATCGGCGAGCCGTTGCCCGTGCAGGCGTCCCACCCGGTGCCGGCCTGGTAGGCCGGATTGTCGCCCACGATGATGTCGTGGAAGCCGGCGGCGGCGGCACTCGAGTAGAGCTGTGGTTGGAGGAATCCGACCGGCTTGCCGAGCGACTGATTGATCAGGGCAATGAGGCCTGCCCACAGCGGCGCCACGGCGCTCGTGCCGCCCACCGTCTGCTGCTGGCCGTCCACGAGAACCGAGTAACCCGTTGCGGGATCGGCGTTCCCAGCGACGTCGGGTACACCACGGCCTTGCCCACCGGTATCGACATTGGTCTGGGTGATGGCGCTCTGGTAGGACGGCGGCGGGGTGAACTCGACGCTGATGCCGCCGCCGCCCGCCCCACCGTTGGGAAGGTCGTTCCAGACCACCTCGCTGGTGATCTGACCACCGGTGATCTGCAGTGATGTCCCGCCACACGCGAGGGCGTGAGGCGCGGAGGCGGGAAAGTCGACGTGCTGCTTGCCGTCATTGACCCCGTCGGTGGACCCTCCGTCTCCGGATGCGACCGTCACTGTCACGCCGAGCGCCGCCGCCTCGGTCAGGATCTGCTCCATCTGGCTGCGCGCTTGCTCAGTCCACGAATCCTCGGGCCCGCCCCAGCTGATCGACACGACTGACGGTTTGTTGGTGCTGTCGTGGACCGCGGTCGATACAGCGTCGAGGAACCCCTGGTCGGTGTTGGGCGCGAAGTAGACGACCATCCTGGCGCCCGGCGCCACGGCACCGAGCACCTCGATGTCCAGCATGACCTCGCCGTCGGCGCTCTGGCCCGGTGAATTGGTGCCGCCGTCAACACTCACGGCGATCACGCTCGGCGGAGTGATGCCGAGACTTGCGAAGTAGGTGTTGAGGTCCGTCTGGCTGTATCCGCCTCCAAGCTCGATGATGCCAGCCGTCTCCCCCGAGCCGTTCACGCCCGTCGGGAAGCTGTAGGCCGCCGCCACCTCGGTCGGCGAATACGACGTCGCCGCTGCCGGCTGGTCGCTGCGCCGGAAATGAGGGATCGCCTGAGGCCGCTCGTCGATGCCGAATACGCCGGTGATCACCTCGCCCACCGCTTGGGGAACGGTCAACGGTCCAAGTCGCCCGCGGTAGACCCCCGCACTTGGATGCTCGAACAGGCCCAACGCCTCGACGCCGAACGCCTTCGCAACCGCATCGACCGTCCCGCGCAGGGAGGCGGCACGTCGGCCCTTGTCGACCCCGGTGACCTCTAGGCCGTAGTCGCGCGCGAACGAGCGCACGGCGGCGACGTCTTCGTCGCGCGCACCGTGACTGCCGGCAAGCTCCGCGCGCGTCAGCGGACGACGTTCGGCTGGCGCGCGGCCGGCCTCGCCGTCGACCCAGTCAAACGACGCCGACGGGCGTAGGTACACCGTCACGTTGATCTGCTTGCCGCCGTCGGCGTCGCCCACGCGGCGATGTCGCTGATCGCCCGCTCGGTCGCTGCCGCGAATCTCCACTCGATCTGCTGACGCCATCAACTCGCCGCCTCCCTCGCCTCACCCGCTTCCCGGCAGCCTATGCCCGAAACGTGGAGCGCTTTCGAACCAATGAAGCTGCTCGTCAGTTTACGCTCCTCGTGTACATCCCCGGAACGCCGCTCGCGTACCCATCCGAAACGGCGCGATTCTCCGGCGCGCGGAGCGGGCAGTCAGTTCGTCCGGCTACCGCTGATCGCCGTCAGAACCATGGGTCGCGTGACTGCGCCGCATGACTCGCCCATCTGCGTTGCGTTGTCGTTTCTCGCCTCGATCTGTCGACTGCACTCCGCTGCCGAGGCGGGCCGGCCGATGTGGAAGCCCTGCGCGAAGTCGCAGCCGAGGGCCGCGAGGTGGCGCTTGACGCTCTCGGTCTCCACTCCCTCCGCGGTCACTCGGAGGCCGAGACTGCGCCCCAGCTCGATGATCGATCGCACAAGCACGGCGTCGCTGGCGTTCGTCTCCATGTTCTGAACGAACGAGCGGTCGATCTTGATCTCGTCGATCGGAAGCTGCTGCAACTGGGACAGCGACGAGAAGTCGGTGCCGAAACATTGCAGCCTCCAGCACGCGTCAGTGAGCGGCTTGATGAGACCGGTCTGCTCCGCCAGCGGGATGAAGCCCTCCGGGCCGATCTGGCCGAGCTGTGGATGATGCCAGCGCGCGAGCGCTTCGACGCCGCAGATCGCCTCGCTGTTCAGCGGCGTCTTGAGCTGGTAATGGACGATCAGCTCGCCACGGTCGACGCCGCGGCGAAGCTGGGCGGCGAGCGCGAGGCGGTCGAGGCCGTACTCGTCGTGCTCGTCCGCGTAGACGGCGATCGGGTCGTCCGAGCCCTTGGCGCAGTAGAGCGCGACGTCGGCGTGCCTGAGCAGGTCAGGGACTGTGCGCCCGTGCTGCGGCCAGCATGCGACACCGATGCTGCCGGCAACCTGGAGCGAGAGTGAGTCGATCTGCAGCGGCCGATCGAGCGCGCCGATGACGCGCTTTGCGCCCGCCAGCGCCTCGTCCTCCGAACGTGGTGGAGCACGACGGCGAACTCGTCGCCTCCAAGCCTCGCCAGCAGCCCGGTTGGGCCGACGGCGGCCTCGAGCCTTGGCGCGAGCTGCTGGAGCACGAGGTCTCCGAACTCGTGTCCGAGCGTGTCGTTGATCGTCTTGAAGTCGTCGAGGTCCACGATCATCACGCCCACGATCGAGCCATCGCGCTCCGAGCTCGCGATCACCGCGGCGAGCCGATCCATCAGCATCGCCCGGTTCGGCAGCTCCGTCAGCTGATCGTGGAACGCCATCCCCGACGCGACGAACAGCGGAATCTGATTCCCGGCCAGCGGAACGGGCGCGGACCGCCCGCCGATCTCGAGAACGGTAGCCGCAGCCACGATCGCCAAGGCGTACTGGGCCGCGTTGAACAGGACCTTGATCGGGGTGACGCGCTCGACGCTGTCGGCGATCACCAGGCTGGCGACGTACATCAGAGTCGCAGCGCCGGGCCCGAAGTGGAGCAGCATCGCGAACGCGAACGCCGAAGAGATCGTGACTTTGTCGAGCCCGTTGCGGCGCGGCACGGGGATCGGCAACAGCTCTCCGGCGAGCATCAGCGCCGCCAGCATCCAGAACGCCGGCGAAGCAGGCATCCACCACGGACCCGTCCGTAGGAGCGCTGGGGTCACGGCGATCACTGCGAGCACGAGCATCGCCGTGAACGCGACGAACTCGCACGGAACCGCTGGCCTGCGGCCGGCCAGATCAGACTGATGGTCCGAAAGCAAAGATAATCCTGCAGCTCAGCCCACTTTGCGCCCACGTGTTCGCTGGCCAACCACGCCACGGGCGGCTGGGTGCTGCGTCGCTTGGAGGCTGTCCACAGCGTGCGAGCTCGAAAGGCGGGACGCTCCGATCGGCACGAGCTTCACTCAACCCCCAACTCGAACCGTTCCTGCCGCCCGGTTCCCGTGCAGCGGGGATTCTCGTACTCACGCGGACATCGGAAACGCTCGGTTTCTTGACTCATTCCAGATATCCGGGTAGTGTTCGGAACGATGATCGTCGTATCGAAGGATCCGTCGGAAGTGGATCGGGAGCGACTGAGGGCGGCGGGTCTGCGCGTCACGGCCGCGCGCTTGGCGGTGCTGGCAGCGGTGAGGGCGGGCAATCATCTCGCTGCGGACGACATTGCCGCCGGCGTTCGCGAACGGATTGGCTCGATCTCGATGCAGGCGACGTATGACGTATTGGCGGCGCTGGTCAGTATCGGGCTCGTGCGGAGGATCGAGCCCGCGGGGAGCCCGGCGCGTTTTGAGACGCGGGTCGACGATAACCACCACCACATCATCTGCCGGCGGTGTGGTGTCGCGGTTGACGTTGACTGCGCGTTTTCAGCTGCACCCTGTCTGCAGCTCGCCGACAATGCAGGCTTCGTGATCGACGAAGCAGAGATAGTGTTCTGGGGGATCTGTGCAGACTGTCAACAGGTCAATGATGCCGGCGGCACGACCAATCATGAGGACGGCGCGCGTCGCTGAGCGGACGCGGCGGGCAACAACGGCATGCGGATTCCCTCACCGAGTGACCAGCCTCCATGGACGGTTGACTTCCGAGTATGCATCAGGATCACGATGCCTGACACGTTCGGTCCTGTCTGATGCCGGGCGGCCCCATAACCGCGACGGCGACTCGGCGTGATGTCGCACCGCGGACGGTGCGTGTACTCGTCGAGGATCGCGAGCTGGGGCAGTTCATCGGCGCCGATCGGCGAATCTTCGCCGAGAGATCGTGCCTCGCTCCCGCGATCGTGCTCCAGCGTGGACGCTGGAACGCCGGACGCTACGCCGACGAATCCCCTGCGGGATTCGGGCTGCTGGTCCTGAAGGGCTTGATCAGTGGCCGCGTCGGTCGACGTGGGGGCTATGGCGCAGAGCTCCTCGGTCCCGGCGATCTGCTGCGGCCTCTGCAGCGACCATCCGCTCGCGTGTCCATGCCGTTCGACTCCGCTTGGACGGTGATCCACCCCGCTCGGATCGCCGTGCTCGGCCCGCGTTTCGTCGAGCGCGCGGCGCCTTTCCCGGAGGTTTCGACAGCACTCGTCGGTCGCGCGCTCCTGCGCACCCGCCGGTTGGCTGTGAACATGGCGATCGTTCATCACCCCAGAGTCGATACCCGGCTGCACATGCTCTTCTGGCACCTCGCGGCACGTTGGGGACACCTCACCGCCGATGGCACCATCCTGCCGCTGCCGATCACACACGCGCTATTGGCCGAGATGATCGCGTCTCGACGCCCCACCGTGACCAAAGCCCTCGCGCAGCTCGCCGACCAAAGCCTGATCGACCGACACGGAACGGGCTGGTTGCTCACCGGTGAGGCACCTGGCGAGCTCGATGAGTTCAGCCCCTCCGATTAGCCGTGTTCGTCCCCGGCGGCGTGATTCTCGGTAAGCGTGGTGACATCGTCGATAGGACGGCTCGGTACCCACGCTTACCGTCAGCGCATGATCAATTACTCACTGCACACCAGCGGCACTACGACGGAAGCCTGCACGAGCGAGGGGACCTCGCGCTGGCATCAAGCGACGTCACTTCCAGACCGCCAGCGTGTCGGGCGCTTCGACGACGGGATGGCGAGCTACAACACTCGCATCCGCGAACGTGTCGGTCGCTTCGATGACGGGAGCGCGACCCGACCCGATCGCATCCGCGGGCGTGTCGGTCGCTTCGACGACGGGATCGCGATCTATCCCGACCGCGCCCGCGGGCGTGTCGGTCGCTTCGATGACGGGAGCACGACCCGCCCCGATCGCATCCGCGAGCGCGTGGTCAGCATCGACAGCAGCAGCGCCGACGAGGCCCTCGCGGCGTAAAGCCCTCATCAGGTGATGAGCCAGCCAGGCTGTCGACAGGGGGTCGCCAGCCTGGCTGAAATACACGCTCGCACATCTGTCGCGCGGCGAAGACGGCTGCGGAACGCGTAACCGGTGCGAGACCGCTTCACCCGCGGCGCCGGCTCGCCGCGCCCGAGGGTGTCGCGAGGACCTGTCAATCGCGCACGCGCAACGATGCGCCAGGCCTCTGCTCTCAAAGGGTGGTCGCGACGCTGCTGAGCTGGCTCGTGACCTGCCCGCCCAGGAGCGTCAGCGCGGCGATGGCAACGACTGCGATCAGCGCCAAGATCAGCGCGTACTCGGTGAGTCCCTGACCGTCCTGCTCGTCGAAGACTCGCGCCAGCGCGAGTTGGAGCTTGGTGCAGTACGAACGCATGCCCACGGTTCACCTTCCTCATCGTCTTATCCCTTCCGGCCCGCGACAGCGCGGCAGTGTTCGCCATCGGCGGTTGCACGAACCCGCTTTAGGCCGGCGGTCGCGAATCAACAACTTGACCACCGCCGGCCGAGCCGATCACCACCAGTCCGGACGCACAACCGGCCGCGATCGCTTCCCCTGCAGCAGGTCAGCGACGAACCGCGAAGGACGCCGACAACAGCGATTTGGCTGCCTCCGCAAGGCTCGGCTGCCCGGTGACACATGTTCAGCGAGGAGTCAGCCGGCTTCTCGCGGACGTTGTAGGGTGACATCGCGTGTGGGAGCGGCTGTGCAGGCGGACCGCGAGTCGTCCAGACGGCCGGGATCGGATCATCCGCTCTGCGAGGGCCGCGAGCGGTTGGGCCGCTTACCGAGATCAGCGCTGGGTCATCGGAGATCCAGCGCGAGGTCACCGGCCGATGAAACGACGTAGAGGCCAAGTTGTTTCAATTGCTGAAACCCAAAGGAGTCAAAGATGAAGAGCCTCACAATACGTACGGCGGCCTTGATGGCCGCCGCCTCGATGGTGATCGCCGGAGCCGGCGCGGGCACCGCGCGCGCGGCCGGCGGGCTCCCGCCGCTCAAGACCTTCGACGGTGCCCGCGTGTCGCTGTTCGCCTCCGGCATGAAGAATCCGACCTCCTTCGCCTTCGGCGACGGCTCGATGTTCGCCGGCGACTCGGGCATCGGCCAAACGGTGTCCGGCGGAGGTGTGTACGTCCTGAGGCACGGCCGCGCCAAGGAGATCCTGGATTCACCGGTGTTCGTGGCCGGCATGGAGTTCCACGACGGCGTCCTCTACCTGAGCGCCGCCACACCTTCGGCCGCCGGGTCGCAGTTCCGGCAGTTCCAGATCCTCGCCTGGAGCGGCTGGAACGGCGCCACGTTCACCACTCGCAACGTCGTCTATACCGCGCCCGCGAACTTCCAGGGCTTCAACGGGCTCGCCTTCGGTCCCGACGGCCGGCTCTACGTCGGCGCCGACACCGGCCTGCTCAACTACAACGACCATGGACCGGCCACGCTGTCGCCCTACCTGTACGACATCCTGTCGATGAACGCGAATGGCACGGACCTCAAAGTCTTCGCGTCGGGTATCCGACAGCCCTGGCAGATAGCGTTCGCGCCCGGCTCGAGCACTCCATTCGTCTCAGACCTCGGGCAGGACGCGCCCGCAGGCGTCGAGCCGCCGGACCTCCTGCTCAAGGTGAAGGCCGGTGACGATTACGGTTTCCCGAAGTGCAACCACTCCAGCGGCAGCCCCTGCAGGGGCTTCGCCAAGCCGTTCATGGAGCTGATCCCGCACATGGATCCGATGGGCCTGGCGATCATCGGTCGGACCCTGTACTTCGGCTCCTTCCTCGGCGAATTCGGCAATACCGACGGTGCCCTGTACGCGGTGGCGCTCGGTGGTGGCCAGGTGAGGCCCGTCGTGACCGGGTTCGTGACCGGGGTCCCGCTGGCCACCGACGCGCTCGCCGCAAATGGCGGCTACCTGTACGTCGGCGGCTCGAGCACGAAAGGCGCCGGTTACGTCTATCGCGTCAAGCCGTAGCTGCCCGCGGCAGCAAGCGCTCGCGCGTCCTCCAACACGCACGCCGCGTTGACGAACCACAACCCCTTCGGTAGCGTGGCCGGGCCGTGGCACGCGAACAAGGAAAGGACTCCGTGCGGGCTGCATCCGTCGCGAGGCTGGCGCGCGTCGGCGCGGCCAGCCTCGCGCTGTCCGTCGTCATCTCGGGATGTCTGGGCGGCGTCGGCAGATACATCAACAAGATCAACTACGAGGAGTCTGCCACCGGCAGCCTCGAGGGTTTCATCCACGACCAGTTGATCGCGACGTTCCACCGCTCGGTCCGCTCGGTGCATTGCACCCCGTACGTAGACCAGGTCCAGCACCAGAGCAGTGTCACCCTCACCTGTGTGATCCGCTTCGCGAGCGGATCCGGATACCAAACGCAGGGGACGGTAACGAACACCGGGAACAATTTCTTCGGATCCGCATACACCTACAGCTTCGACGATCCACCCGGTTATGATCTGACGACGGCCGCCCTGCCCAAGCGAGCGGTGTCGCTCGCCGCGACGAGCCCGCGGTCGCTGTTCGTCGCGCACAACCTGGCGGTGGCGCTCGGGACCGTCACTCAGCGGTTCGGCGACAGCCAGCTGATCATCCAAGCGGCGCTCTACCCCGGGGAACTCCAGCTGGTGATCGGCGCCAACGGCGAGGCACGCCTCGTGACCGTCAATTCCCGCGGGACGCTCAAATCAGGCGAGACGACGGAGTTCGACGGTTCGCGCAACGGGATCGCCTTCTCGCAGTTCGAGCCCAGCGTGATCGAACATCTCGTCGAGCGGGTCGCGCGCCGCGACGAGGTGCCGCAGTCCGACATCGCGCGCTTCGTGCTCGCCACGAGCCTACCCGGTGGCAACGCCGGCTGGACCATCTACCCGGCCTCGGGTTCGAGACGCTTCCAGGCGTACGTGATGGGCAACGGGCTCGAGACGATCGACGCGTCGCCAGAACTGGACCCATTGACGGCTCGCGGCCCGCCGGACAGTGTGACGTCCAGTTCCGGCGTTGCGCGGACGCTGCGCAGGTCGCCGGCGATCGCTTTCGCCCCGGGCTGAGCTTTGTGCTCAACTGGCCGCCGACTTGTGGCAGCTTCCTTGGTCTCAGATCTTGTGGTTGCCGCGGCTGGTGCGTCCGGCGGTCGCGGCTAATGTTCCGTCGTGCACTCGAGGCCCGCCGAGGTTGATTGTGACGGTGTGCTGATCGACACCGCGTAGCAGCGTCAGCTCGAGTTGAGAAGCGCTCGCGGTAGCGTCGATCGCGGCGTAGAGGCCGGCGATCGTACGCAGCTCGCGGTTGCCGGCATTCAGTAGTACGTCGCCCGTGCGGATGCCCGCGCGGGCGGCGGCTCCGTCCTCCTCGACTGCCCGGACCAATAGCCGCGGGACTGCTGGTAGTCCGACGGATTCGCGCATCTTGATCGCGATGCGGGCGGGTGCGAGCGTCAGCCCGAGACGGGGACGGGCGTCGGCGGGAGGGCGCGAGCCTTCGAACTCGACCAGCAGCTTGCGCAGCAGCGAGGCGAGCGTTTGCTCTTCGTCGTCGCTCAGCGCCGCGAGCAGTCGGCGTTCGTTGGCGAGGTGCGCCGGGACCACCCGCTCAAACAGTTCACGGCCGCCGGCTGTCAGGGTGATGATCGTGTTGCGCTTGGATTGTGGATCGTCCTGGCGGTCGACCAGTCCGGCTTCGACGAGGCGGTTCATGCGGACGCTGATCGTCCCGGAGGTGAGGCCGAGTTCGTCCATCAGCCGGCGCTGGCTGATTCGTCCGTCGTCGCCGATCCGGGCGAGCGTGACGAGCACGGCGAAGTCTGGGCCGCTGAGGCCGTGCTGCTCGAGTAAGGCGGCGATGTCGTAATCGATGTGGCTGCGGACCCGGGCGAGCCGGGAGATTACGCCGACGGGCGTGAAGTCGAGCTCGGGTCGGCGCGCCTGCCAGGACGCGAGCAGCGCGTCGACGGAATCGCGGGGGAGGCAGTGGTGGTCCCACCCTCGTCGGTCCGTCGGCTGATCTGAAGGCATGGGGCCGAGATTACGTCAATCACAGCGTGGCTATGTGTTGGGCCAAGCTGTCTCGCACGGGCCCTGGCCCAAGCGAAACCTGCCGAGATGCGGCGGACGCTGCCCGCTCGCCCGCCGCGCTGATCGCGCTATTCGTACTCGGGGGCCGGAGCGATCGGGCGACCCGTGCGGACCGCCTCCAGCACGGCCTGCGCGTCCGGGAGGCGATACTCCTCTCCGTAGACGGCGCCGGCGCGGCGGGGCGCCTCCATCACCGCACAACCAGCGGTGCCGCCGAGGTCGACCGCGACGTAGCCGGCGTCCGTGATCAAGCCGGAGACCGTTGCCTTGGCCTGCTCATCCTCGCCACAGAGCCACTGGACCACGGCCGGATCGCGATGCGCCACCTGTGCCTGGAACGCTGCCGTGAGCGTGTTGAACGACTTCGTGTAACCCGCCCCGGGCATCCGGGCAGCGTTGAACGCGGCCGCCGTCTGCCCGGGGGCGGGCATCGGTCCCGAGCCGAACTGGTTGGTCGTGTCGATGACGATCTTGCCGTCCAGCGAGCCCGCGCGCTCGAGCGCCTCGGGAAGCGCACTCCACGGGACCGCTATCACAACGACATCGCTCGCACTCACCGCCTCAGCCGGCGACGCTACCCGGCCGCCGATCTCCGTGGCGAGCTGGTCGAGCTTCGCCGTCTCACGAGCAAAGCTGAGGACCAGTTGATGGCCAGCACCCGCCAGCTGGCGGGCGATGTTGCCACCGATCCGCCCCGCACCTACGATCGCAACGTCCATGATCTCGCTCCTCCTACCGTCCGACGGCCTCGAGGATGACCTCGGCGACCTCTGAGCCGCTGAAGTTCTGCTGGCCGGTGACGAGGTTGCCGTCTCGGATCGCGAATCCCTTCCACAGCCCAGCCTGGATGTAGTTGGCGCCGAGCTTGCGCAGCTCGTCCTCGATCCGCCAGGGCATCAGGTGCTGACCGTCGGCCAGCCCGCCGGCGTCACGCGTCGCCTGGTCGGCGAAGTCCTCCTCGACGTTCGCGAATCCGGTGACGGTCTTGCCCGTGACGAGCCGCTCGCCGCTGGACAGCTTCGCGAAGCGGAGGATCGCGGTGCCGTGGCACAGCGCGGCGGTGAGCTTTCCTGATTCGTAGAACTCGACGAACTTGCGCTGCAGGTCCTCGGCCTGCTCGAAGGTGAACATCGGTCCCTGACCTCCGGCCACGACCATCACGTCGTAGTGCTCGACGTCCAGCTGCTCGACCGGCTTGGTGTCCTCGATCAGTTCGGTGAACTCGGGGTCGTGCTTGTAGCCGCGGCTGATCACGTCCTCTGCCTGCCACTTGCTCGCGTCCTCGGGGTCGCTCATCGCGTCAGCCTCGCAACGACCACCGTTGGGGCTGTAGACGTCGACCTCCCAGCCAGCCTCGGTGAACGCGAAGTACGGATGCGTCAGCTCGCTCCACCAGAAGCCGACCGGCCAGCCGGTGGTCGTCGAGACCGCGGGGTTTGAGATCACGATCGCGGCCCGCTTCGGCCGGGTCGCGCTCACCGGATTGAGATCTTTGTGGCTCATCTGCTAGGTCCTCCTGTGGTTGCGGAGCGATCCGACGCCTACCAGAGCTTTATATCATGCCGTGGCTACATAGCTTGAGTCCAAAGCTTGTACCAGGGCGATACACTCAAGCGAGACGAGCCCTGGCCGACGCGATGTTTCACAGCGCTTCCCTTGGCTCGTGGGTCATCGAATACGTCAATCCCCTACGACGAGGAGGCTGCAGTGCAAGCGATCACAGTCAGCGAGTTCGGGGCACCCCCAACCCTCACGGATCTGCCAGATCCGAAAGCGGGACCCGGGGAGATCCTCGTCAAGATCAGCGCAGCTGGCGTCAACCCGCTGGACCGCTCGATCGCCGAAGGCCGTATGCAGGCGATGATGCCGGCCGCGTTTCCCCTCATTCTCGGGGCCGACCTGGCTGGTGTCGTCGAAGCTGTCGGAGAGGGGACCAGCCGCTACTCGCCAGGCGACGAGGTATTCGGCCAGCTGCTGATCTCACCGCTGGGCTCGGCTGGGACCTACGCCGAGTACGTCGCCGTCACTCAAGACGCTCCGCTGGCGCGGGTCCCAAGCAACCTCGACGCGACAATCGCGGCATCGCTTCCCACCGCGGGAGGTGCGGCGCTGGATCTGGTGGACGCGCTCGGACCGCTCGCCGAGAAGACTGTGCTGATCGTCGGCGCTGCCGGAGCCGTTGGCAGCTTTGCCACTCAGCTCACCGCCCAGGCGGGCGCTAACGTGATCGCCACCGCCCGGCAGAGCGAAGCTGCGCGCCTGCGGGGCTATGGAGCGGCCGAAACGATCGACTACGTGGCCGTGTCGGTTCCGGACGCGATTTCGAAGGCATACCCCGCCGGAGTCGATGTCCTGATCGATCTGGCGAGCGACGCCAACGCCTTCCCCGCGCTCGCCTCCCTTGTGCGCTCGGGTGGCAGCGCCCTCACGGCCAGATATGTGGCTGATCTCGACTCGCTGGCCGCAAGGGGCGTGAGGGGGATCAACTTCCAGCTCCGCACCTCCATCCAGCTGCTCGAGCGCCTCGCGGAGGCTGTCGTCAGCGGACGGCTCATGCCACCGGCGATCACCACGGTTGCGCTACGCGATCTGCCCGCTTGGGAGCAGGCCCGGAGCGATCACCCCGATGCCAGGGCGGTCGTGATCCCGTAAGCGCGCCTGACGAAGACAATCGCCATACCTTCTGACGGGCCCGACCGCTCCCGGCTGAGTTGGCGATCCTTCATTCGTGCTGATCGCAGGCGCCGAGGACTGCTCCGCCACGAACGCAATTGCGGGGCCGGAGCCGTCACGACGTCCGCCGAGGCGCCAACGATTGGTGGCAGCTCACAACTTCTGCAGCCGCGACGCGAGATCGCCCGTCGGCTCCTTCGCCGCTGTTGCAGCGCCGAGAAGCGCAGCGCTGAATCCAGGCAGCTGCTGCTGGCGAAGAGCGGCCACGAGAGTGAGCGATCGGGACCTCGGTCCGGTGGCCGGCGCCAGAAGCGTAGGCGCGACCGCTTCTGGCGTCAGTGGGTCACGCCCGATCGCGGGAGGCGGCTGTTGCATTCGTCGGCAAGGAGGTGGGCCACTGGGATTTGGCGGGGCTCCTGGCCGAGGACACGGCGAAGCTGCCGATGGGGGCGCTGGCGAGTCCTCTTACTATGGGGTCATGTCACGGCTTCGTGGGGTGATGTCACGGCTTCGCTCGTTCATCGCCGTCGCCGTCGCGCTCACGGGGGCGCTGGGCGCAGGTGCGTGCGGCGCTACGGGATCCTCAGCGATCGTGCACAGCTCCGGCCGGGCCGGTGGGGCCGCTGGTCGCTGGTCAGCGCCTGTCGCGGTCCCGGGCGTGCGATCCATCAACGCGGTGTCCTGCCCGGTGGCGGGTTGGTGCCTGGCCGTCACCAACAAGCAGTATGTCGTCTACGACCACGGCGCCTGGTCGCTGCCGCGAACGATCGAGTCCGGTCATCCGAAGACCATGGAGCCGCCGGCGATCGCCAAGCTCGCTCCGTTTCTGAACACCGTGTCGTGCGTCTCCCGAAACCTCTGCAGGGCCGGCGATGACGCCGGGCGCATCTTCACGTTCGACGGACGTCGCTGGACGCACAGCCGCTCGATCGACATCGACGGCGTTGGGGAACTGTCGTGCGCGAGCGCATCGTTCTGCGCAGCGCTGGACGACAACGGTGATCTCCTCATGTTTATGAACGGTCGCTGGTCGGTTCTGTCGAACGGTCCCGGCGGGAACGCGATCAGCTGTACCGCGGGACCGTTCTGCATGGTCGTGGGCTCCGGCAACGGCGACAATTGGGTCTACGAGGGCAACCGTTGGCATGATGCGGGCGCCGGCACGCTTCCCGCCAATCTCGCCCTGCACGGGGGCTCGGAGCCGGAGGTGCCCGACGCGGTGGCATGCGCGAGCCCGGGACTGTGCACGGTCGTCGATAACTTCGGCGTCGCCTGGGTGTGGAGCGATGGCGTCTTCGGTCCCGGCTATCAGTTCGACCCGGGCCTGCTCGACGTGGGCAGCAGCGTGGCATGCCCGTCCTCGCAACTGTGTCGAGTGATCGATGGCAACGGTATCGCGAGCACCTGGAATGGGCACTCCTGGTCCCGCCGATTCTCGGTCGACGGCCGCGATGCGAGCGTCGAAGACCTGTCGTGTCCGAGCTCACAGTTCTGTCTCGCCGTCGACGGGACGGGACGCGCCCTGATCTGGAGCCCTTGAGCACCTCGCGCGACGCTTCCGCACGCCTCGCCCCGTACCGGGCAGGGGCCCGTAGGGGCCGCGAGCCCAGCGGATACACGCTCACCTCGTTATAGGGAGTCCTGTGCGGCCGCCGAGCGTCCATATCTGTTAGCCGCCGGTGGCGAGCTCGGCTCAAGGACGCCAAAAACAGCGACCTCAACGTGGTTTCCCACGCCGTCGCTAGTGGCGCGAACCGACAGGCTCGCAGATCCACCAGCGGTGCCCGCGGCATGGAGTGAGCTGAGAATTGAGCCCGACGGCAATGGCGGATGGCGCAAGCGTGCCGGCCGCTGCCGCGAAGGTTGGCTCGATGAGCGGGCCGCAAACGTCGCCGCGGTTGCGGCCGTCGAGGCCTTCAAGCGCCAGGTGGCTGACAAGCTGCTCGCGGCGTGCGAGGAGGCCGAGCGAAAGGTCACGGTTCGCAAGCTCGGGGTCGAATGGCTCCCGTGGCTGAAGGAGGTTCGCGGCGCCAAGCCGTCGACGATCGAGGATTACGGTTCCCTGTTGCGCGAGCCGGGCCATGCATACAGCCGCGGCTCTCGGGTGAGCCCCGGCCAGGATCACGGGGGCGTTCGGCGATGAGGCAGCGGCCGAGAT
Organism: Solirubrobacteraceae bacterium; assembly: GCA_052148275.1. Classification (GTDB taxonomy): domain Bacteria; phylum Actinomycetota; class Thermoleophilia; order Solirubrobacterales; family Solirubrobacteraceae; genus Palsa-465. The sequence continues at coordinate 8,823 of JBKQIR010000189.1, read as the reverse complement.
CACGACGACGGACGTGTCGAAGCTCGCGCGCTCGACCGAGAGGGGCTCAAGCCGCGCAACGTCAACAAGCACCGACAGATGCTCGAGGCGATGTTCACCTACGGCTGCCGCGAGGACGCCTACCAGCTCCCCGTCAACCCGGTCACAGGAACCGACAAGCGACGCGAAAATCCACCACCAGCGCTCGACTACTACGAGGTCGAAGAGGTCGAGGCGCTCGCGCGCGCCTGTGAGGCCCGTGAGCAGCGCGCGGGCAAGCCAGCGATCGATGAGACCGGGCGCGCGGCACTCGCGCGTCTCGCCGATCGCGACGAGTTCACCGGGCCCGATGACTACGTGCTCGCCACCCGGTTCGGTCAACGGCTCGACGCCTCGGCGTTGCGCCACCGCTACAAGCGCGGGTGCACCGCCGCGGGTCTACGTCCCGTGCGCCTGCACGGCTTGCGCCACGCCGCCGGAAGCCTCATCGCCCGCACCAGCGACGCCGTCTTCGTCCGCGACTTCCTCGGACATTCCAAGCTCACCACCACCGACCGCTACCTGAGTGCCAAGCTTCGCCTGGAGGAGTTCGAGCGGCTCGATCGGGCCTTCGGTGTCGGCGTGGATGAACTCGCCGGCGGGTCGGATGAGCGATGACGCAGCGAGGCCCTACGGGCGAATCTGAGCCGCCGTTGCCGAGAGCAAGGTAAAGACCCGGAACTTCGCGGCGACTGGAAGATGATCATGAGGCGCGCGAATTGGATACCGCGCTTTGTGTGCTGTGATACCTCTGTTTCTGCGGTAGCATAGTGCGAGATGGAGTCGCGCGCCCATGTTCTGCCGGTCGGCCCGCCAGTCGAGCCTCGATATCAGATTGGCCGCGAGGGAGCGATCGCGCTTCTCGCGGACGAACTCGCCGAGCAGCTCGCGCAGGGTCGTGGCTCGCAGACGGTCGCTGAGGCGCTCGCGGCGGTCGCGCACGCTCGCCGTGACCGGGGCGCCGTCATCTTCCTCGACGAGGCCGAAGCGCTCCACGCCCAGCCCGAGGCTGCCGGGGCGCTGCGCGCGGTGATGCGCGCGAGCAGCCGCACAGTCACGCTTCTGTCGCCGGCTCTGAGCCATCGCTGATGGAGACTCTCTTCGCCGACGGCGGGTTGCTGGAGACAAACGCCCAGCCCTTCGCGCTTGAACCGGTCATCGCCACGCACGCGTGGATGGAGGGATTGCGGGCGCATATGCGCGAGTACCTGGGCGTCACCATCGATCGGGGCGCTGTCGACATCCTCGTCGACGCCTCTGGAGGCCATCCATATCGCACGATGCTGGCCGCCAACCGCACGCACGCGCTCGCTCGCGAGCTCGTCCAAACCCATATCGACGAGGCGCTTGCCGGGACAGCGCTCGCACGCGTGCGACGCGACCGGCGTTGGAGCCTGCCGTGAGCGTGAGGTCCACCTCCAACCAAGCCGCAGGAGCGGCTGCGGCGCGGCTCGCCGATGCGGTCGCCGTCGCCCAGGCCAGGCTCAGCGAGGAGGCGACCACGTTCGGAAGGCTCGACCCGGTCGGCCCGGTACGACTGAGTCAGACGCTCGCGGCGTACGTTGCCGGGCGCAGCCGAGAGGTCAATGAGATCGCCGACACTGCGCTCGAGGGCGAGCTCGTCATCGTCAGCGCCGCCGACCCATCACTCACGAGCGCGCTCGCCGACGCCGCTGCGTTCACGCTCGCCGATCGCAACAAATGGGCGGTCGTCCGCGCGGACGCACGATTGGCTGCGGATGAGAACGCCCTCGCGGAGCAGCTGATGAGCGCCGCGATCGGAGCCATCGCCCGCGTCGAGTTCCCGCGCCAGATGCTCGGGGCGGACGCCGCCCAGGAGGGCGATGACGGGACGCCGACTGTGCTTGGGAGGGCGCTGCTAGAGGCCACGCGTGCCCTCGGCGGCAGTCGCCTCACCGTGCACGGCGACACGACGGAAGGCGCGCTCCAGACCCTCGGTGTGGCCGTCCAGGCGGTCGTCTCGGCCCGTGAAGCTCTTGCTGGGAGGCTCGTGCTCGTGCTGCACGGCGTCGACGAGCTCGCCCGCGGCGGCCGCAGCCGGTTCGCTGACGGCGCCGGCGCGTTGTGGCAACTACGCGGCCTATGGCAGCAAGCGCACGGCGCGGCGCTGCTCAGCGGCGGCTCGGCTGCGGCAGCGATGGCCAACGATGAACGACAGGCGTTCTACGGCTACGGGCAGCTACACGAAGCGAAGGACCTGCCGGAATGGGAGGTGCGCCGCGTCCTGGGTCAAGTTCTCCGAGAGCACTCCATCGTCACCACGGATGGCGTCGCGGAGGCCGCGAGGCTCGTCGGCCAGGCGCTGTGGCTGGCGCCCGGCTTGTGTGCGCGTCTGTCCGGTGAGGCGCAAGGCCCGTCCGCCGTACGCGCCGCGTTCGACAGACTGGTGGAGGAGCGCGAGGTCGAACATCATCAGCTGCTGCGGGCGCTCACGCGAGTGCACCGCCTCGCGCTCCCAGTGCTCACGGCGCTCGCCAATGGTACGGGCCCATATGCCTCAACCAGAGGGGAACGCTTGAGGCCAGCAGACGTCTCGCGCGCCTTGCTCGCGCTGGAAGACAACGGCGCGGTACAACGCCTCGGGCACGGCGCCTGGCGGCTCGCGGACCCCACGCTCGCCGCAAGGCTGCGCGGAACAGGCGCGCGCTGACGGCCATCGGAAAGCCCCGTCTGGATCTAGTGCGCTCGAGCCCTCGGGCGCCCGGCAGTGCACGGCGTGCCGCGCCGCGGCGTTCGGTGCGCGCGGTCGCGCACATCGGCGCCGAACCGAAGCGATCCTGCGCGCCACGAGCGCGGCACGATCGCGACCCCGCCCCGGCCCGGATTCGCGCCTTACGACGAGGCCACAGCGGCCGTCGACGAAACCGGCGTGATCGAGCTCACGCCGAGAACGCCGATCGTGTCGCGGCAGACGCCGCCGATGCGTTGACTGCTGCCGTGTAGCCGCCGAACGGGCTCGTCCTTCGCACCCATTCCTCGACGAACTGCCGAGACCAGGCGGCAATAAGCCGACGGTGGAGCGCCGGTCTGCAAGGCTCAGACGATGCGGTCCGCCCAGCCGTCCGGGCCGCTGATCGTGAGGCTCATATGTGGCCCAACCATGTGGCCCAAGTTGGGAGGGAGTCTCATAAAGCTCCATCCCAGGATTGAGAAGCATCGCATTTGTAGGATGTTCCTCGATGGAGCCAGCCGGGCTCGAACCGGCGACCTCCTGCGTGCAAAGCAGGCGCTCTCCCAGCTGAGCTATGGCCCCTTCGACCAGCGAGTTTACGCGGTAGCGACTTGGACCTGTTAGCCGTTGAAGTCGAAATCCCGCGGGGGGCGCTGCTCGAACCAGAGCCGGTCGTGCTCCGGGCTGTCCTGTAGGAAGTCCGGCGTCTCTTGAAGGACATCCTGCTCCTGGCCTTCGGATTCCTCCAGCAATGCGCGCTCCACGTCCCATTCGACCGTCTCGCCATCGGCACCTGGCCGATCGCTCGGCGCCGGCAGATCGTTGTCGTCAGCGTCGGCGAGGCCCTCTCGGGGAGCTCCGCCCTGCTGGACCGGCGCGTCCGCGACGCTCGGCGTCCCCTCGGATGGTCCGTCCGCGGAAGTCCGGTCGAGATCTCGCTCTGCCTCAAGCCGGTAGATGTCGGCGCCGCGCTCTTCCGATTCAAGCGTTCGTACCGACATCGACGAATCGTCTGCTTCGCTGTCGAAGGGTTCCACGGCTTCCGACGAGAGGTCGTCGAACTCAGCCGGATCGTGCGGCGCGTCAAATGCGGTGATCTCGTCTCCGCGCTCACGCCGGACTGGACCGAGCGCCTCGCGCTCGGCGCGCTCGATCTCGGTTGGATCGGCGCCGCGACGGCGTTTGAGCTCGAGATGCTCGCGAATTGCGTCGTCAAGCAGGCCCATCCCCCCAAAGCCTACATGCATGCGACGACACGGGGACGACGATCCGTCCTTGCGCATACCGACGAATGGTGCCGCCGAGGACGCCGCGACGAAGCTGCTTGACGACGCCTTGAGCATACGAAAGGGCTTCTACCAAGGCCGGAGGCGCCGTCCCAAGGACGCGGCGTCCTCCGACTTCATGTCACACTATGGAGACCGAGCGGCTGTCGCCGCCGCACGGGGCTATAGCTCAGTTGGGAGAGCGCCTGGATCGCACCCAGGAGGTCGGGGGTTCGAGTCCCCCTAGCTCCACCTCACGAAACGCCCGCAATTGCGAGCGTTTTGCGTTGCGCGCTGGGTGCGACTATCCGGCATCTCAGGAATCGGGCATCAGAGTTGGGCATCAAACGAGCGTTCGAGTTCGACCGTGCCGAGGCCGCGGCTCGGTGTGCCCCCGGTCTGGAGTCGCGGCAAGTCGCAGCACGTCGTGGGTAGCCGACCTTCGAGCACCGCTCGGGAACATGGTCTGACCCGCACACCGGGAGACCTATCTCGATGCGGTCGCGTCGTCCCTCTGCGCCAAACGACGAGATCCCGTTCGGCGCTTGACGTCGTCGCTTCGATGTGGCGTTCGCTGGGAGGCTGCAAGTAGTCCGTTCGGCGGGGCGATCGCTTGCCGCGCAATGGGATGCGAGGTCGACGGGGACCGTCTGATTGTGTTCCGTCGAATGCGATCGTCCTGATACGGCGGCCATGGCTGCCGGACCACAGGACTACAGCAATGCCGTCGATGACACTCGTCGCTTGCAAAGTCACGATAGCGAACGGAATTCCTTCCACGATGACAGAATCCCATCTCCGTCACAGCAGGCAGCTCATGACGTGACGATTGACAGTCAAATCATCGATCGGGGTTGGAAAACTACCGATCGGGGTTGCGATTTCGCGCGGGCTCGTTTATCCTAGCCAGCACGTAGGAGATAACTGATGACCAGCGCCAATTCGACATATTCCACTTTTTTCCGCCAAGTTGCACGCGCCTCGCTGGCTTGGCGCCTACTCGCGACTGGCTTCACGGGTAGAAAGAACGAGCAGCTCGCCCTTGCTGGGAGGTACGTGCGCTGAGTGCTGCGCACGCATACCGAAGCCACGCAAGGGGCGGTCCAGCGGACCGCCCTTTTTGTTGCCTGACCCGAACGGAATGCGAGGTGATAGTTCCGTGAACATGACCCCGTTTCCGGGCGCCTGCTGACGCGGGAGGGGTGAGCGCCCGTCTCGACGGGTGACATCTACGCCCTGCCTACACATGTGACATATCAGTGACCGTCAACCCGCGCGAGGCTGGTTGGTGAAGCTCGCCCGCAGGGTGACGGTACTAATGACCAACGGAGATAACGACGATGCAACCTATCGACGCGGAGTTCCTGTTGCTGAGCCGCTGTGGCCGCGTCAGTCCGGGAACCCACGCACGGTTACAAAAGGAGCTGACCGCAGCGCAGCGCGCCCGGCGTGATCTGACGGCCGCGCGAGCCGCCCGCCGGCAAACGGCGCTGACCGCGCGTGTGCGGGCGCCGACCTGGCGGCCGATGCCGATGATCGCCACGGTTCGGCGCCGGATCCCGACCCGAGGCCGATGAGGGCGGAGAACCCAGGCGTGAGGGCCCCGGCCCTCACGCCCGGGCGGCACGTCGCGCGGAGCCGTCCAGATGGTCGCGGCGCACCGACGACTCTGAGCCTCCGCGACCCGCAATCTCGATTAGGTTGCTGGGCGCCGGCTGGTCACGCAGCGGCGAGCCTCGGAGCGAGCGCATCCGCAAATCGGGACGGCGCGGGGATAATGGCCGCTCCTCGCCAATCTCACGACTTTCGAGCTCGGCCCAGCAACCGGGCTGAGCCGCCGCGGAGGTCGCTTGCCTGATATCTCTTCTTGGCCAATGCGATCGCCAGCGCTGAGCGGCCCAGGCGATGGCATCCCGTCGAGACCAATCGTGCCGAGGTGGTCGCTGCGCGCCCCCAATCGCGGGTTGCATCCGCAAGCCTATGTCTGCGATCGCTTGCAGGAAGGGCGCCGATGTCAGCACGGCTAGCGTCGAACCGGTTAGCAGTGTGTGATTGCTGTGCCGCGGCATGCGCTCGTGACCATGGTGCCCCGGTCGTGTCGCCATGGAGTCGGTCGCCAGCGAGCGAATGGCCGACTCCGGCGCTCCTGCTCGCTATCGCCCGGAATGTCGACCATCGGATTCGAGCTGCTCGTCTCACGGCGCAGCCCATCGGACATGCGTTCGTTTAGCCCCGTTTGTGCGAAAACTGTGCGCACACGGCGTCTGCGACGGTCGCCGGCAAGTAGGCAAGGCGTGCGAAGCTGCCGATGTCGATGCGCGATCGTCGATCGTTCCGGCCGCCCTCCCCTGACGCGCGGGCCGACTTGCGAGGCCGGCTGTCTACGCAGCAGTTAGGCTTGGCCGCCATCTGTGTGACCGACAGCTGTCGCTCCCCGTCACGACAGCTCGGGCACGACCTCGGAAGCGAGCCACTCGATCTGCTCTGCGTGGTCCACCAGGGGGTTGAGCAGGATCATCTCCGGCCCGCCACCGTCACCGCAGATCGCGCGCCAACCGGGACATCACATCTTTGGTGCGGTCGTTGCCAAGATCTCTGTGCAAGCACCGGTGCGCGGATCTGGCGACGATCACTGTGCAAGCACTGGTGCGCGGATCTGGCGACGATCAGGTCGTCGGCCCGACTGGCCGCTCGCCCGCGCGGTCATCACCAAAGAGCGCTCGGCTTTGCGTGCAGCATCGCGGCGATGTATACGCAGCGCCCAACGTCGCCACCCCGCGTCCGCCGCCGGGAGCGCCCGTGCAGATCCGACTGCCCGGCGGCGCCGGCTCGTTGTTGCTCGCTGCCAGGCGAAGGGGGGTGTTCCCCTCGGGTTTGTAGACATCAGAGACATCAGGTAAGTCTTGACAGCGTCGCGCTGACCGAGTAAAACACCGCCGCGCGCGACTCGGAGGTTCGCCGCCGTCTGCGCGCCGGTGAGCCGGTCGGCCCGGCGAGCACGGGATCGATGTGGACATCCACAACACCGCCTGGCTGAGATCTGTGACCGACGACGTCGGCTGGCCGGACCGCTCGCTCGTCGGCGACGAGGGGGCCCCACGCGGCCTGGCTGCTGGAGCAGCACGCCGACCGCGACCTCGACTTCCAGCAGCGCTGCCAGCAGCTGATGGCGGTGGCGTCGGCCGCCGGGGAGGCGTCGGCGGCGGACCTTGCAGCGCTGACCGACCGGGTGCTCGTCAATTGCGGCGTCAGGCAGATGTATGGGACGCAGCTGCAAGCCTGCGACGGGGGCCTGGCCGCGCTACCACTGGTGGACCCGGACGCGGTCGATGCGCGCCGGGCAAGCGTCGGCCTGGAACCAGAGGCCGCCTATGTGGCCCGCGTCGTCGAGCGCCATGGCGCGCCGCCGCCGGCGCGCGTCGCCTGCCGACGCTGCGGCGGCGAGACCGAGTGGTGGCCGCCGGCACCCGGCGGCACGACGACCGTCATTTGCCCGGCATGCGAGATGCGGCTGACGATCAGCGACGGGGAGCGTCGGTCTAGCGCATTGTCACAGCTTCCTTCGAAGGGCTGCCATTTCGGCGGGCGCCGTTCCACAACTGCGCGTCGGCGCTCATCACGCCATTCCATTACAAGTAATCATCCGCTGGTCCGCCCGGAACTCATCGACCGCCCAGCTCCGGGCCCCGCAGACCTGCCGTCACATCGGCAAAGAACGACGCCAGTCGCTCGGCGACCTCCGGCGCGACCCCGACACGCTCCTCGGTCTCCATAACAACGGCCATGGAGCAACATTCGCCGCAAACTCTCGCCTTCCTTCAATCCGACAAAGCACTACTAAGCAGCGACCTGGGGCTCACACGGGCGGATCGCGCTGAGCAGGCGCGCCGCGCCGCGCACGTGGCAGCGATCGTCGCCGCCTCGGGCTTGTCGCGATTGTCGCGCTTGTCTCCCCGTACGCACATGACCGGCAGCGAGCACGTCATATCCACGAGGAGCAGGGCCTGCGGTTCTCAGAGGTGTGGGTAGACACGCCGTTGGTGGTATGTGAACAACGCGACCCGAAGGGTATGTATAGCTGAGCCCGCGCGGGCTCGCTTCAAGGCATGACTGGCGTTGATGCTCCTTATGAACCGTGCAACGCCACAGATCTGCGGGTGAATGCGTCGGACGAGCCTCCTGAGGCGACCGCGAGCCGCATCTTCGAACTGCTGGTGGTGGCGCTCTCGCCGGAGAGTTGGTCTGCGGGGGCGCGCACATAAAACCGAGTGGCCGCGATGCCGTTCGGCGGCAACGCGAGGCGGAAAGCGAGCTCGAGCCCCGAATCCGACGTATTCGCTCGTGGCGCAATCCAACAGTCTCCACCGAGGGCGCGTCGGCTCGGCGCGATCGCATTCGCGGTCCTGTCGCTCGACGTCGTGTGAACGCGTTGGCGAAACATTCGCCCGAATCTCGAGGCCGGCGCCGAGGATCACGGTCGCGTTTCCAATCGCGGGCGCACGTGGGCGCGGTCGTTGATCGTTGGCCGTGCGGCTGCTTGCCGCGCTTGTCCCGGGCGACCCCGTCGACCTCGTGATCGCATTGCGCGGCAAGCGATCGCCCCGCTGAACGGACTACTTGCAGCCTCCCAGCGAGCGCCACATCTAAGCGACGACGTCAGCGCCGAACGGAACGTCGTCGTTTTTGGCGCATTGCAGCTTTCTCGGGCGAGGGGACACGGCTCGGCGCGAAGGCTCCTATGTCAAGCTCCTGCTCGTGAGGCGATGACGCGTGGCGTTATTGGGGGGCCGGAGATGGCAACGAAAGGGGCAAGGCGGGGGGTTGAGGTTCGTCGTTGTGCGCGTTCGC
>JBKQIR010000188.1:0-4161 GCA_052148275.1 Solirubrobacteraceae bacterium | reverse complement strand
GTTCTCACCTACCTGCAGAACGTCGCGACTGCCGCCCACCACCGCCTCCCCATCCCCTCGCTCGTCCCTACATAAAGTCACGCAGGAACCCCAGCCATCACGGCGACACCCCGTGAACGGCAACGGGGCGTCGGGGGTGTCGGTCTCGATCAGGCGCACGCCGATCAGCCGGCCGTGCTGGTGGACGCGCTCGATCACGTACCCGTTGATCTCAAGCTCGCTGAGAACGAGCGCGGGAAAGTCAATCCCATCGCCCCGCAACTCGCCGAGGGTCATCGGCTGCCCGCCCGCCCTTCGCAGTCGCTCGAGCATCCGCACCTGTTGGCTTTCAACGAGCGCCATCTACCAGATTGTCGGCGATTTTCTCCCCGGCGCATAGCAGATCGTTCGCGAAGAACTGGCAGACCTCGTGTCAGCCTCTGCGATCGGCGAGATTGCCCGTGCCTTGACCATTCCACCGCCGGCTGCACGCGCGGTGCAGTGACATCGCGTGTCCGAAACCCGTGTCGGCGATCAAAGTCTCACCGCTGCTGCTGGCCGCGAGTGTTGCGAGGACACGCGTTCGCCTTCCAACACGCGTCCCGGTTCTCGCCCGGTGTGTTGGTGAGTACCGGGCGCGAGCTGACGGCGGGCTGAGGTCTGGCTGGTACGTCGGCGGTCTCCTGACGGCGCTGTCGGAAGTGATGACGAAGGGCGCCGCTCAGCGCCGCAATCCCGACTGGATCAGGGCGGGAGCGTAGTGAACGCTCGACCTCCTCGCCGCGTTGTGCTGTTCGCGATCATCGCCTCGACATCGAGCCGTCGGGGCGGGATTCGCGCGGTCGCTATTGGGCACCCGCCGCTCCAGTCCCACAACCGCCTTTGCGCGCTCAGTGGGCTCACGCACTGCGAAGATCAACCGGTCAAACAGCTCGGCCTGCCGCTTTACGATACAACAGCACCCCATCACAGTTTCGGCGCGGCAAGAAGGGCCCCGCCCGCGCCGGCGGCGTGACAGGCGCGTTCGCCCGCCGTGCGCGCGGCAGCTCGCCTACCGCCGATGGTTGGTGGGCCGTGTGGAGTCGAGAGAGGGATGAGGCGCGGGAGCGCATCGACGACCGTCATGTTCTGCTCGCCCTCGGACCTCTCGGGAACGGACTCCTCGATCATTGGGATGAGATCGAGCGGGAGAGGGAGAACCCACGACATCTCCGCGACGAGGCGACCTACTGGCGGACGGTCCGCGCCGGTCGGGTCGGAAGGCGAGGAGGCCACAGCGGATGAGCGCTCCCCGCTCTCGCCGAGAGCTGGAGCTGGCCGAGCGCGAGGAGCGACTGCGCGCGATGCGGGATGGCCGATACCGCGCGAATGTCGGGTTTATTATCGGTAAGACCCGATCGCTGATCTTGATCATTGCCCTCGCGTCGGCGCTGCTCGGATGGCCGTTTGCGATCCCGCCGTCGACATGTCACGGTCATCGTGCCTCGGCGCATCGCCTGCCCCCGGTGATCGGGCGGGGTGGGGGACGTGACGGCTGCTGGCTGCTGACCTTCCCCCTCGGGCAAATCTGACGTAGCCGCCACCGGCTCAAGCCCACCAGTATCGAGCGGGCTGGCGCCTGTCCGACAGCTGACTGCAGCGGGGAGCAGCGTCGTCTTCTGGTCAGTCAGTCGGCCGTAACCGCGTCAGCTCCCGCTCTCGCCTCGGCTCACGTGAAGCCGAGGGTGTCCGCCATATGCAGTGACTAACACCCCCCCCATCATCACGCTGACGAATGACCAAGCGCTTCCGGTGAATGCGAGTCGCCTCCGGCGCAAGTCGGACGAGCGCTGCGGGCGACGTAACAGTCGTCGGCTCCGATCCCGGCGCGGCCAGCCAGCAGCTGGTCGCTGGCGCGCGGCCTACGTAGGCATTTGCCAGGTTCCGCGAGCCCCTTTGTCAGCCTCGCTTCCGGCGATAAGGAGGGCTGAGCTGCTTGGCTTCGCGCCGCGCCGTTCTGCGCTCGGGCGGCCTGCACGCGGGCGAGATCGCTAGCTGCGAACCCGTTCGGCTGCAAGCACGAGGCGGAAAGCGGCCGTCTCCGCTCAGCCGGCGAGACGTCTCATAGGTCATCCTGTGTGTTGCCTCGACCGCCGCCGGGGAGGGCCAAGACCGCTTGCCCGTTCGAGGGCCTAAAGCAGACCAGCCGCTCCCGGCGGTGGTGAGGTGCCGCAAGCGGCAACAGGACGTAGCCCCGGTTTGAGGGCCGTCTATGAGCATCCGCAACGGTACCTCTTGGTCGTGGCGTTGTCGAGTTGTCCTGACTGAAGAGGTAGTTAGAGATGGGGAATTACGCCGGCGTTGACTGGGCGTCGGAGAAGCACGATGTGCTTGTCGCGGATGCGGCAGGCGAGAAGTTGTTGGCGGCCACGTTCGCGCATGACGAGCAGGGGCTGCGTGCGTTGTGCCGGGCGTTGGTGCGGTTGAACGTTGAGTTGGTCGCGATCGAGCGGCCGGATGGTCTGTTGGTCGAGCGGCTGCTGGATGCGGGGCTGCGGGTGCTGCCCTTGCATCCCAACCAGGTCGCGGCGACCCGTGATCGGTTTCGGGTCTCGGGCGGGAAGTCCGATCGGTTTGACGCGTTCGTGCTATGCGAGCTCGCGCGCGCCGACAGCCACCGCTTCCGGGTGCTTGAGCCCGACTCGGATGCGACCAAGGCGCTGCGGGCGCTGACCCGCGCGCGGGAGGATCTCGTCGGCACACGCACGGCGATCACCAACCAGTTGCGCGCCGAGCTGGAGCGGTTCTGGCCCGGACCGCTGGGGCTGTTCAGCGATCTGCACGGCCGGATCTCGCTGGCGTTCCTGGAGCGCTACCCGAGCCCGGCTGACGCGCGCCGGCTCGGCGAGGCACGCCTGGCCGGGTTTCTGGCGCGCGAGCGGTACTCCGGCCGGCAGAAGCCCGTGGAGCTGCTCGCCAAGCTGCGGCGCGCGCCCGAGGGACGCGTCGGCGAGCTCGAGCTCGCCACCCGCCGCCAGCTCGTGCTGAGCTTGGTCACGACGCTCACGACGCTCAACGCGCAGATCAAGACGCTTGAGCGCCAGATCGCGACCGCGATCCGCGAGCATCCCGACGGTGAGATCTTCCTCTCGCTGTTCAAAGGCCCCGACAGCGTGATCACCGCCGCGGAGCTGCTGGGCGAGATCGGCGACTGCCGCGCGCGCTACCCTACCCGCGACGCGCTCGCCGGCGACGCCGGCCAGGCAGCCGTCGCGATCCAGTCTGGCAAGCACAAAGCGGCAACCTTCCGCTGGGGCTGCAACAAGCGCCTACGCTCCGCGTTCGCCACGCTGGCTGATAGCACCCGCCACTGGCATCCGTGGGCGCAGGACCTCTACGCCTCAGCGATCGCCCGCGGTCATGACCACCCCCGCGCGCTGCGCACCCTCGGGCGGGCGTGGAGCCGGGTCGTGTGGCGCTGTTGGCAAAACGGGGTGCCGTATGACCCCGCCCGCCACCGCGCGCTGCAACGCCACATCACTGTCATCATCCCGACGCCGTCGGGCCCTGTGCCCGACCTCATCGCCACCCAGCGGATGGCCGGCGACGCTCCCAGCCTGGACGTTGGCTCTGCTCAGGGCAGCCTGCGCGCAGCGCAACCTTCACCGCCAAAACAGCGGAGCACGGGCGGGCAGTCAAGAGCGGCCCGTCAGGGCCGAGCGCAGCGAGCCGCCTAGCGGCGCTCTTGACAGCCCGAACGCGCTCCGCTAGCCGGTAGCGCCACATAACACGCAGCGCTTACAGGGCCAGCAATGCCCCCCTGGTGACAAAGGCTGCGCGTTTACACGTCAAACAACTCCCGAACGATCGGGTCATCACCGTGCTTCGACCAGCATCTTCTCCGCGTGAGCCGCTGCAAGCGCTGGGCTTTACCGGTTCCCAATTCACTCAGCCGTTGACCTTCATGCCCGTCGCCGACCCCTCCCGACCGCACAGGTCGAGCAGCCCCACCGGCCTTCGGCCGGGCGGCGTTCTCGCCCAGGCCCTCCCCGCCGCCACCCTCAGAAGAAAGAATATGGGTGTGGCTACTTCAGGACGAGTTGGAATAGCCTGGTAATCGGCGGGTTTTGGCGTCCCATGGTGGGTCTTGGGGTGCGCTCATCCCGGGGTTATCGGCGGGTCGGGCCGATGTCTCGGGTTTGA
>JBKQIR010000187.1:0-14920 GCA_052148275.1 Solirubrobacteraceae bacterium | reverse complement strand
CAAGCACCGCTGCCGATCCGGCGTCACCCTCAACACTCCGTCACCACAATCACGAGTTTTGTCATATGCAGGGATTTCTAACACCAGCATCGGACAGAACCGAGTATTTCCGGATCAACTAGCTAGGGCAGCTCAGGCAGCTTTCGCTTCCCGACTGGCGGGGTCCAAGGTCGAGATGGGTGCGCATGCAGATGCGGAATGCGCCGTAGCGGTACCCTGCTTGTTAGCAGACGCCGATTTCAGCCGTTGTGATGCCTTCACGGCCGGATTAGTCAGGGGGAACTTCGGATTAGTAGACGCTAGTTTGCCCTGGCGACACGAACCCGAGCGGGGGACGTCACCGCGAAACCAGACGAGCCGGCCTCCTGGCCAAGCCCGTCGAAGAGAAGTCCGATCGCCGCAAACACGGCGATGGCGTCCGCTCCCAAAAAGTAGTACTTTACGCGGGGCGGATGTTGCGAAAACGGGCATGTCTGATCGGAAACTGGGCTCTACTGCAAACGCTAACTAACTAATGGATCACGCACGGATTGCGAAGGAAGGACTTATGGGCAAAGTAATGGATCACCCACGGATTGGGAACCAATGCCTGGATGGGCAACACCTCTCTGGGGATGACCAGGTGGATGTCACCGTCGTGCTCGCCGACGATCACGTTGCGACGCGTGCAGGTGTTCGCCGGGCGCTCGAGTCGCACGGCATGCGGGTTGTGGCCGAGGCCGCCGAGACCCACCACGCGGTGGCCGCCGCGCTCAGGTACCGCCCATCGGTCTGTCTGCTGGCGATCCGCATGCCGGGCAACGGGATCTCAGCGGCCGAGCAGATCCGGGCCGCGCTACCCGCCACCAAGATCGTGATGCTGACTGCCTCTGATCGCGACGAGGATCTGTTTGCCGCACTGCAGGCTGGTGCCGACGGCTACTTGCTGAAGCAGACGACCTCCCTCGAGCGGCTTCCGTACGCGATACGCGGAGTGCTGAATGGTGAGGCGGCGTTACCGCGCCCATTGACGGCGCGACTGATCCGCGCGTACTGCGATCGCGGGCGCAGTCACCGGCTGCCGCTATCAATGTCCGGGCGGCCTGTCGACCTGACTGCCCGCGAGTTCCAGGTGCTTCGGTGGTGGCGTTCCGGCAAGTCGACCTCCCAGATCGCCGTCGAACTTCGTATTTCCGAAGTGACGGTACGGCGTCACATCTCTGCGATCGCGCACAAGGTTGGCGCGCGGGATCGCCGCAGCGCGCTGGAGCTGCTCGACCGCGCGGAGCGCAGCGAGCGCAGCGAGTCTCTGTAGGGTGCCCCGATTCAGAAAATCGGCAGGACGATGACGCGGTGAGCCGTGGCGTTGCAGTCGTAGTGTCCAGCACGGTTTGAACGTACGGCCGTCCAGCGCGACGTCAAACAGGGCACCCATGATCCCGTTCGGGCGTTGCTACTTCAGGACGACTTGCCAGTCGTCGTTGCGGTATAGGCGGGCTTGGTCGGCTGCGATGTGGTGTCCGCAGTAGTTGTCGTAGTCGCCGGAGAAGTGGGCGGCGCGTAGGCGCAGCAGTGCTTCGGCGGTCTCGATCGTCCAGCGCATGCCGGAGCGTTCGAATCGGTCGCGGATGAGGTCTTGCAGGCGCCCTCGATGATCCCGGACGCGATTGGCCAGCCGTTGGCGAGGTAGTGGTCGTAGCGCATCCGTTCGCGGTTGCTGTAGAGGTAGTCGGCGACGCCGCGGATCGTTTTGGCTTTCTGGCCTGTGAGCCGGCGTTTGGTGACGGTCTGTCGGAGGCCTTTGACGACCTGGCTGACCATCCCGCAGAGGATCCGCTCGGCGCGTTGGCGCACGAACGCCTCGGCCTCACGGCTGCCGTCGGGGTGCAGCACGTGCGCGGGTGATCTCGGCCTTGACGTCGTTGATGAACGTGTCCTTGCTGGAGGTGAGGCTTGCCCATACCCGCTTGCGGCCAGGCTTTGGCCGCTTGGCCGCTCGGCCGGGGTGTCGGTCTGAAACAGGCTGTCGATCACCTGGGCGGGGGTGCGCACGACCGGCGGCTGGCTATGGACCGCGGCGACGGTCGCCATCCGTTTCTTGTTGGCCTACTCGCCCTTGCCTCTGCGCACGACCCGCAGCGCCCGCTCGGGCTTGACCATCGGGATGCCCTTGCAGTCGATCGCGCCGACGAGGATCTCGCCGTCGTGCGGCTCGATCGCCTCGCCCGTCCGAGGCGTAGAAGCTCTCGAAATCGGCTGCTGCGTCGCGGACAGTCTGCTCGGCTGAGCGTTTGGGAACGGTCGTGGCGGTGATCTCGGCGATCAGCGCGATCGCCTCATCGATGGCCCGCAGATGACTGCTTTGATGAGTCGCCGCTGGCACTCGTAGCTCCACATCCTGGCGGGCAGCATCAACTCGGCATCGAGGGGATGGATCGCGTCGTGTCCCGGCGCGCCGTAGCCGACGCGGGTGACGCGAACCTCCGCGGTGTTGTGGCGCAAAACGAGCTACGGCACCCAGACCGAGCACGGCAATCGAGCCGTCGAGCGGCTCCTCACGATCCGCGAGACCTGCCGCCTCCAGCGCCGCCGCCTGCACACCTACCTCGCCGAGGCGATCACCGCTCATCAACACGGGCAGCCCGTCCGCGCACCACTTCAGGCCTGATCCAAAATCAGACCCCGTGAACAGTTACCATCGAACGAGGTACTCGTCGATCACTCGGAGAAGCGAGATCAACTCAGACCGGCAGAAGCGGCCATAAAAGTCGATCCAACCCCGCACGATCTGGTTGATCGCTGCTGCGAGGTCGGCGAGGGTCTGCCCGCTCCACAAATGCAGCCGCCAGCGCTTGATCCTGCGGCCGATCGCCTTCGCGGCGACGTCGCTGACGGCCGGAGCGAAGCTGACGAACAACTCGCCTCTCCGGTTCCAGGCTCGTCGAGGACGAAACGTGTATCCAAGGAACGTGAACTGCTCGTGCTCATGCGAGCCCTTGCGGTTCGAATCCTTGCAATACACGACGCGGTCTTGTCCAGATTCAACTCCAGACCGACCGTCGCCAATCGCTCGATGATCGCGTCGCGCACCAGGTACGCTTGCGCCTTGCTCTTGCAGTGCAGGATCACATCATCCGCGTAGCGTTCGAATGGGACCGCCGAGAACTCCCGGCCAAGCCACAAATCAAGCGCGTAATGCAGAAAAATGTTCGCCAACACGGGCGAGATCGCAGAGCCTTGCGGACTCCCTCGATCTCGTTGCTTCAGGGTGCCGTCCTCCAGTTGCAGCGGCGCTTTGAGCCACCGCTCCACATAGAGCAGGATCCACCGCATGTTCGTGTGGTGAGCGACCGCTTTCAGAACGACCGAGTGATCGAGCGAGTCGAAAAACGACTTGAGATCCAAATCCAGAGCCCAGTCGTACTTCCAACACCGCTCCCGGCAAACCCGCAACGCGTCATGAGTCGAGCGTCGCGGCCGATACCCGTAGGAATCCGGATGGAACACAGGCTCCACCTCGGGCTCCAGATACAGGTACGCGACCGTCTGCGCGACTCTGTCAGCGACTGTGGGCACGCCGAGGACCCTCGACCCGCCTGACTTCTTCGGTATCTCAACCGCCCTCACCGGCGGCGGGATGTACCTCCCCGAGGACAGCCTATTCCAAACTTTGTAGAGGTTCCCTTTCAGGTCCCGCTCAAACGCCTGGATCGACTCCTCGTCGACACCTGCAGCCCCGTCATTGTCCTTGACCCTTCGCCATGCCTCCCACACCAGCCGCTTGGAAATCACAAACGGCTTGCCGTCAGGCTTTGACTCGCTCACCGGCTCATCCCGCGTCACCGCAGTTGACCGCAAAGCAGCCCGGATGACCCGCCCCCGTCGCTCGACCCGCATTACCGGGCGTCATCACTACCACGAGGCGGTCCGCCCCTGTCCCCCGCATCAGTACTCAGCCCCTCGCGGATCAGCCGCTTGGGGTTCTCCCTTCCACAGACGACCGCAGGCCATTGCTGCGCCACTGGCCGCCCGCGGGCGCGGACAACAGGTTCCACGTTCCACACCAGAGCCCAGACCAAGCTCCCGCCACCTTCATGCCGGACAGCACCTGGCCAATCAGCAGGCACCCGCCAGACTCATCCCGGGTCAAGCTGGCAAACCCGGTTTTGCTGTCATCTAGAAGCTTTCGACACGTCATCAGTGGATCGCTTACGCTCGCCTTCTTGGTCCATACCTGACGCGCTCACGGCGCGCCTTTTCCCGCAACGCTCAACACCACGGCTCTTGACCGCAGCACCTTGCGGTGGTTTACGGCCTCCCCCTGCAGGGCGGCCGTGGAGGACCACCAGCCCCAACGGGCCAGCCCCTCCATCTCAAGTGCAGTTACCGCACCAACTCAGTCCGATCTTCTACTCGACCCCCTTGTTGCGTACATGGCACACCCAAGCTCTCGCTTCTTGGCGTCCACGGAGATCACCGGCTGCCGTGCGCCAAGCGCCGCGCGCGCGGTCTCGTTGATATGCCGAAACTGCGCATCACGATCAGAATGAGACGCACCCTCCCGGGTCTTCTGGTTGGCGTGCAACCGAAACCCGAGCCCCCGCAACAGCTTCCCCGCGCTCCGATCAGCGCCGCCGGGAGCGTCCGGAAGCGCAGAGATCTGATGCCCAGCCGCCACCAGCGCGCCAGCCAGCTTCGCCAAGCTCTTCGAGGACCACCGCAACGGCGACTCTGGATCCCCACGCGTATCCGGATCCACCAACGCCTCAAGCGCCCCCACCAACCCAGGATCAGACGCCGTCAACCGCGGCCGCCCCGCACCCGCGCGACGAACCCGCCCCGGATCAAGCCGCGCCCCCTCCCGCTACTCCGCGATCCCACGCACCACCGTGCTCCTACCGATCCCAGTCGCGCGCACGACCGCCGCGATCCCACCCCGCCCACACGCACACGCCTCCGACGCAGCCCACAACCTACGCTGACGCTCGTTCGACTCCGGACCCAACCCCCGATAACGCTCAGCAATCCGCGATTCATCGATCATGCCAGCGCGATACGCCACCACAACCCAACATCCTGCCACAACCCACTCTCTGCCGCGGCGCTCTGACTCACGCTCGATCTCGGTCAGGCCGCCGACCGCGCCGGACAGGTAGCGCTCCAGATCCCGGAACGCGTCGATCCCGCTCGCCACAGAGGGTTCGTTGTCCATCGCGAGCGTCCCGTATGCTACTGAACGAGGACCGAACCTCCTACCTCCGAGGCAATGCTCGACCGCGTCCGCGCCAGCTACGACGCCGCGAAGGCCAAGCTCGCCGAAGTCGGGGTCACCTGCGAGGGATCGCTGATCGAGCGCTACACCACCTGCAACAACCTCAACTGCCGCTGCGCCGATCCAAAACAGCGCCACGGGCCGTACTGGCAGCTGTCCTGGAAACAAGCCGGCAAGACCGTCTCCAGGGTTCTCTCGCCCGAGGACGCCGCGCTCTACCAGCAGTGGATCGCTAACCGGCGCATGCTCGAAGCCGCTCTCAACGAAATGCGAGACCTCTCCCGCCAAGCCGGCGAGCAGATCCTCGCCACCAACGGCCGGCCGTTCCACGGCCCCGACCGGCCCCGCCGCGCGGCCAGTTAGCCCGTCTCCCCCTAACGCATAGTCAGGATAGTTCTCCAGCTCAGAGTGATCCTGAGTATGCGTGAGCCGTCCGGTACGGGGACTATGTTGGCGTGATCGATGACCTCGCTGGGCAAGAGCTGGAGCGACGCCAAGGCGGTCTGTGCGAGGTCCGAGCACGCCGGGGGGCGCGTGCGGTTCGCGGGCCAGAACGGTCCGCCGGGGCACCGCCGGCAGCGCTACTGGTGTGTCCCGGCGAACGGCGATCCCGCGCCTTGCGTCACGCGCTGGAGCGGCTGATGGGCAAGATCCGCACCGACGACGGCCAGCACAAGGACGCGATCGACGAGCTGCTGGAACAGGTCGAGGCGGCGTTCACCGGCTCCTCGTTCTGGGCGCCGTTCCTCGAGCGCGCACACGCCGCCGGCATCCCCCGCCTGAGCGACTGGCTGAACACCACTGGGCGAATCGTCGAGGAGCAGCTCCACCGGCGCGGACCGCGCTGGAAGCGACCCGCGGATATACCGCTGACCACTTCGCGGCTGGACGCGTTCATCAACCCGATCCGGGCGTCGATCCAACCGCGTGCGTACGGGCTGAAGAACCGCGAGCGCACCAACCGCCTGCTGATGCTCATGCAACTACGCAAACCGCCAAGACGACGTGCGCGCCTACGTCCGGCCCATCCGCGAGATCCTCGAGGCCAACCAGGGCCGTCCCAGCATCGCACGCCGCGCGATCATCGATACCGGCGGCAGCGCGTCACTACGGTGACGCTAGTGGTCCCGGTCAATGCCAACGCATCGAGAGGATCATTCTCCCGCTCAGAATGATCCTGACTATGCGTTAGGGGGGCCCTCTCAACCCCGGGATATCACCCCAACCCGCGGATATCCGCGAGTTTCACGCACCTCCAAACCCGCCACGCGTCCGCGAAACCCATGATTAACAGCTACTTCTGAGTCGTCCTAGAGTAGCCACGCCCATCCCGTTCTTCTTGCCCGGCGTGCAGAAGCCCGGATACCGCGCCGATCTGGGCTCGGCGTTGAGTACCGGCTTGCCCGCCGCGAGATCCGACTGCAGCGAGCTGCACTCCGAAATATTGGCCGCACTGCTCGTCGAGAGTCCCGTCGGAGTAGGGCTGAAGCTGCCTTACCTGCTCGAGATCGTTCTTCTGAAAGGCCGCCAGGCCCAGCGAGTGGGCCTCTGCAGCAATCCATTTGTTGTACGTGTCTCGGGCCGACGCTTCGGCGAGCCCCAATCGACTGGCCGCGCCGGCGCTTCGCCTGGCGCGCGCGAGCAGCGGCGTGCCGGGAGGTGGCCCTGGAGATCGGCATGTGGCGCGTGTCTGGAGCGGCCAGCCAACGCGGGACCATATGGCCGAGGGTCCGGGTAAGCTGACCGGAGTGAAGGCGTCGCGCCCAGTCGCGAACGGCCTGGTTTCGGAAGGAGCGCCCGAAGCCCGGGGTGCTCGACGCAGGATTCGGCATCGGTGGAGGAGCAGGCGGCGCAGCCACGAGGGTGCGCCCCACCCATTTGTCGTGCCGAAGCTGGGTTTTGGCTCACGGTGTCGTCCATAGCAGGAGGGTATCCTTATGGTCGTGACGAGTGGCTCGCTGAAGGTGATCGTGGTCGACGACAACGACTTGTTCCGTGGCAATCTTGTCGCGCTGCTCGAGGAGCGCGGTATCCGGGTGGTAGGTGAAGCCGCGCTCGCGGTCGATGCGATCCGGCAGGCGCGCGAGCTGCATCCGGACGTCGTGCTGATGGACCTGAGCATGCCAGGGATGTCTGGGATAGAGGCGACGCAGCGGTTGGCTGCGGCGGCGCCGCTCGTGCGCGTGCTCGTGCTAACGGTGTTCGCCGATGATCGTCACGTGCTGGATGCGCTGCTAGCGGGCGCGTGCGGGTATCTGCTCAAGGAGGCGTCGATCGATCAGATCGTCGCCGGAATCAAGGCTGCGGCCAGTGGTGAGTCGATGATCTCACCGCGAATTGCGAGTCGGCTGGTTGGACGGTTGCGCGAGCCGGAGGAGGCCAACCCTGGCCTCAGTGGAGCACAGCTGACCCCCCGCGAATACCAGGTCTTGGAGATGCTCGCGGGCGGAATGAACAACACCGAAATCGCGCAGGCGTTGAGCTTGAGCCAACACACTGTGAAGAACCACGTTTCGAGCATCCTGGTCAAGCTGCAGGTCGAGAACCGTATCCAGGCAGCCGTACGCGCCGTCCGTGGTGGTCTGTTGTGATTGCGCCGGCGGCGATGGCACACTAACCGGGATCGCTGCTGGCGGTGCGCACCTGCGGGCTCGCGGACGCGATTACCTCGCGGTTCCACCGTCCAGCCGGGTAGCCCGGAGGCGATGCGGCGCCGGATGGGGCGTGGGCCGCTGGCGCGGGGCTGCTCACGACGACGGATCAGCGCTGCGACCTGACCGAGGTGGACAGGTCCCCGTCTGACTTGCCGAACGACCGAGCTGCGGATGGGGATCTCAGGCGACCGCGACTGCCGGTACGACTTACAGACATAGGAGTCGTCATGGCGGGGCTTCGCCACCCGCGTGGGTGGTCAATCAAAACCCCTATTTCGCTACAGCTACAGCCTTCACACGGCTACCGGCATCGCGTGTGTGCTGGCAGTGAACAGGTCCTGCAGCGCAAGACGCAGCAAAGCTTGGTCGTGTACGCCCGGCTGTCCATTGCGCAGTGGCCGAGAGATTCCCTCGACGCGCGCCCTGGCAAGTTGCTGTGGTGTGAAGTGGAGCTCCGCGGTCGGGTCAAAGAGTACGGTGTCGACGCGGACACCGTGACGGCGGATTGCCGTGAGGTGGCTCCAAGCGCCCATTCCCCCAGTCTCGCCGCGCTGCGCCTCCAGATTGCAGATCCACACCACCTTCGCCGAGGTGGCCATCAGTGCCGCCGCTATGTCCGGTAGGGCGCCGACTGCGAGTACGCTCGTGAACAGCGATCCCGGTCCGAGCAGCACCCAGTCAGCCCGGGCGATCGCGTCAAGAGCCGTTGTGGAGACCCGCGGGTTCTCGGGGCTGAACCGAAGACGGCGGATCCTGGCGTTCGCTGTACCGACTGCCGACTCACCATGGACCATCTCGCTACCGGCCTCCGCAAGCAGCGATACCGAAGCGACCGTGGCAGGGAGCACCCGTCCTCGGGCACCCAATTGTCCCGCGAGCCAGTCGCTCGCCGTCTCAAGATCGCCGAACGCGTCTGCGATCGATCGAATCATGAGGTTTCCGAGTGGGTGGTGCCCCAATCGCTCGATCGTGAGCGACCGCGCGAAGGCCCGCGCGAGCGCGACGTCGTCCCCAGTCAGGGCGATCAGCGCGCGTCGCAGATCGCCGACTGCAGGACCGCCACCCCGACGGCGCAGCTCTCCCGAGGAGCCGCCATCGTCGGCCATGGTGACGATGACGGTCAAATCGCAGGCATCGTCACGCAACGCCCGAAGCACCGACTCAATGCCGTGGCCACCGCCAATTACCGTCACGCGTCCGTGCATGTCACCGGCTACTCGACGGTCACCGTCTTCGCAAGGTTCCGCGGCTGATCGACGTTCAGGGCACGGGCGCGAGCCAGATGGTAGGCAAACAGCTGCAGCGGGACAATCGCGAGCACGACCTGCAACAACGGGTCGGTGCGCGGGACGTAGACGATGTGCTCGGCATGCTCGGCGATCTCCTTGCAGCCTTCGCTGGCGACGGCGAGCACGCGGGCACCGCGCGCGCGAACCTCGGAGAGGTTCGAGAGCAGCTTCCGGAGCACGCTGTCCTCCGTTGCCACGCAGACGACCGGGGTGTCCGGACCGAGCAGCGCGATCGGTCCGTGCTTCATCTCGCCGGCAGCGTAAGCGTCGGTCGGCACGTACGAGATCTCCTTGAGCTTCAACGCGCCTTCGAGCGCGACGGGGAGTCCGGCTAGGCGTCCCACGTAGAGGAAGAACGGGCTCCACGCGAGACGCTCGGCGAGCCCGCGGACCCCCTCGTCGACCGAGTTCACGACGGCTTCGACGCGCTCGGGGAGGAGATCCAGCTCGCCCTGAAGCTCAGCCAGCCTTGCTGCGGACAGCGTTTCATGCACCCGCGCCAAGTGCAGCGCGAGCGCATATAGGAGCACAACCTGCGCGACGAACGTCTTCGTCGCTGCGACGCCGATCTCGAGGCCTGCGCGGGTGAACAGCACCGCGTCCGCGTCGCGAGTCGCCTGGCTGTCGCGCGCGTTGGTCACCGCGACAACGACTGCGCCTTGCGCACGAGCGAGTCGCATCGCCGCGAGCGTGTCGGCGGTCTCGCCCGACTGCGTGATTCCAAGGACCAGCGTGCCCGGCCCAACGATCGGCTCGCGGTAGCGGAACTCGGACGCGACGTCGACTTCCACCGGGATCCGCGCCCAGCGCTCGATGGCCATCCTCCCGGCGAGCCCGGCGTGATACGAAGTCCCGCAGCCGACGATGATCATCCGACTTACCTTGCCCAGGATCTCTGCAGGGATCGCGGAGTTCCCGGCCGAGGCCAGATCTACGCGCCACTGCGAGAGCGTCTCCCTGATCGCGACCGGCTGCTCGTGAATCTCCTTGAGCATGAACGTCTCGAAGCCTTCCTTCTCGCAGCGGTCTTCGTCCCAGTCGATATCGGTGAAGGAGGGACGGTGCGGCAGGCCATCGATGTCGTACACCGTTACCTGATCTGCGCGCAGTACGGCGATCTCCTCGTCGTGCAGGACCGCCACGTGGCTCGTATGGGCGCGGAACGCCGAGATCGACGAAGCGATGAATTGCTCTCCCTCGCCTATTCCGACAACTAGCGGGCATTCCCTTCTCACGCCCACGAGCGCTTCCGGCTCGTCTTCGCACATCGCGACGAACGCATAGTGTCCCGAAAGCATGCTCATCGCGCGGCGCACGGCATCGGCTAGGTCTCCCTCGTAGTAGAGAGAAATCAGCTGAGCAACGACCTCGGCGTCAGTATCTGAGCTGCACTGGATCATCTTCCCGGCGAAGTATGCGCGCAACTCGAGATAGTTCTCGATGATCCCGTTGAGCACGATTCGTACCCGCCCGCTCCAGTCCGCGTGCGGATGAGCGTTCCGCTCGGTGACGCCACCGTGAGTCGCCCATCTCGTATGACCGATTCCGGCCGAGATGGCCGCTGTTGCAGCTGGCGTCGCCGGGTGCCCATCGGTCATGCCCGGATGCGCAGCAAGCGCCCTGCCGAGCGATTCCAGATTCCCGACCGCCCGGACGCATTCGATCCGACCGTCGTCGCGCCAGGCGACTCCGGCTGAGTCGTACCCCCGGTACTCCAAGCGCTTCAACCCATCAAACAACACGTCCTGACAACGTCTGTGTCCGATGTATCCGATAATTCCGCACACAGCGGCTCCTCCGTGTTAAGCCCAGCTAATTCCTCCTTATTACACGAAGAACTCGCGTGATCGGCAAGAGGCGGGTCGAGCTATCACGCGTTCACGGCCTAATCGCAATTCGTCGGCGCCGGCAGCTGTGCGCTAAAGGCATCGGACCGGCTGGCCGACAACCTAGATGTGGTCGCGCGCGAGAAACCCAAGGTAATGGTCGTCGACGATCACGAGGTGTTTCGCGTTGGACTCGTCGCGTTGCTCGAGGAGCGGGGAATCCAGGTCGTCGGCGAGGCGGTGCGCGCGAGTGACGCGGTTGCCCAGGCACCCGAGCTCAGGCCGGACGTCGTGCTGATGGACCTGGACATGCCCGGCATGTCGGGCATCGAGGCGACCCGTCACTTGACGACCGCGACACCTTCGGTCCGCGTGCTGGTCCTGACCGTCCTGGCCGGCGACAAGCACGTGATGGACGCGTTGCTCGCCGGGGCGTGTGGCTATCTGCTCAAGGATGCGCCGATCGACCAGATCATCGATGGCATCTACGCGACGACACGTGGTGAATCGTTGCTCTCACCACGGATCGCCAGTCGTCTGGTGCGTCGACTGTGCGAGCCGACCGAGACCGAGCCTCCGTTTCCAACCCCGGCGTTCACGGAGCGCCAGCAGGAGGTCTTGGAGCTACTCGTGCGGGGGATCGACAACCAGGAAATCGCGAAAGCGTTGTTCCTGAGCGAACACACCGTCAAGAGTCACGTGTCGAGCATCCTGCAGAAGCTCCAGGTCGAGAATCGCGTCCAGGCCGCGGTACGAGCGGTACGCGGCCGGGTCGTGTAATCGGCTACAAGTACTGACCGTCGGGGTCGGCATATTCACGCAACTTGTCGATAGTCGCTCGAAGCGCGTCCAGTTCTTCGGTGAGCTCACAATGGCGTCGCTCGAGCTCGACGCGCTCCGGAGGAGCTGCACCGCTGTCGCGCAGAACCTCTAGGCGGGCGACCAGTCGGTGCCGCTCGGCGTCGAGTACGAGCACATACGCATGTAGTTCCGACAGCACGTCGTGGATCCGACCATCCAATCCACGTTCGGCGGGAGCCGGGGCACGGAAGCTGCCGCCGTTGTTGCCAAGCACGGCTAAGCAGAATGGTGGGCTGCGTTTGACATTCGCCCATCCTCTCCTTTGGTCCGGTCCCGGTCAATCGGACGTGTGGGGGATTCGTGTTCAAGCCGCGCTTGCCAGTCGCCCGGCTGGGCCCGATCGCGGAAGGATCAAGGTAACCTAGGCAGCCTCGACAAGGTTCTCACGCGGCAGCGGTACTGTCAAACGCCGTGACGGACGCCCGGCAGCAGATGCTTTGAGCCCCCCAGCGACGATGTCCCCTGCACGAACGCGAACGCGCTCGTCAGCGCCACCGCGACCGACGCGGGACTGCTCGTCGGGATCGAGCGCTTCCCGCATCTGCGGACGCTGCGCCCGCGCCTTGGGGCGCTGGCCGACGCGGCCGACCCGCTCGCAGGGTGTCAGTTCTTCCGTGTAAGCTGAGCGGCGTCCTCGGTCGGGAGATGGCCTCCCGAGATCGCGCAGACGCTGCATCTGAGCCAGCACACGGTCAAGAACCACGTGTCGAGCATCCTCCTCAAGCTGCAGGTAGCGAATCGGATCTAGGCCGCCGTGCGCGCGGTCCGCAGCAGCCTCCTATAGCGGTCTAGCTGGTCTCAGGAAGAGAGGCGCGGGAACTCAACCTGCATCGACTTCGCAGACCGCAGACCGTGAGACTCGCACGCGACGAGAGCGGTCAGCCGACGCCGTGGCCGGCGCCGGACCTTTGGGCGCAGCATCGTCCGGCCGCACCGCCAGCCGCCGGAGCCGTGCCTTGTACGGCGCCGATCGCGGCCTGGATCTCGGCACAAGCCTGCTCGAGCCCCTCGCGGATCAAGAGACATTCGCTCAGCAGAGTCCAAGCTTCGTCGATCATCTCAGCGCCGCCCTTCTCGGCGCCGAGTCGCCGCATCCCATCGATCAGCGTGTCGACGTCGGAGGGGTCGTGGCGCGCGGCCTTCAATCGCGCGTTCTCCCCGCGAAGAAGCATGACCGTCAGCTTCAGGTCGGAATCCTCGTCGGGGGCGTCATCGCCACCGCAGCGTCGCCAGGCCGCGGAGGTGCTCAATCCGGCGGCGAAAGCGCAAGCTAGGATCACGCGCTCGCTCGTAGTGGTTTGCGCCGCGGTCGCGGCTCTATCCGAGCCCCCCTGGATTCCGGCCGATCGACCGGGCTTCTACCACGGGGCAGCGGGCCCACTGTCCCGCTGCCCCGTTCGTCGATCAGCCAGTCAGGGAGTAGTCGTCCACGGTGAGGGTACCGTTCGACCCTATAGCGAGTCCGTAGCTGATGCCGTCGTACCCGGCCGGGAGTGTAGTCGGCAGCGTCCAGCTAGCCGTTCCCCAGGCGGTCCCCGTTGCGGCGAACTGGCTGGCACTGTCGTCTTGCCAGTAGCTCCAGTTGCCGCTATCGGTGCGATAGAACACATCGAAGAACACTGGAACCGTACTTTGGTAGTTAGCTGTCACCGTGTACGTGGTCCCTCCGGTGCTGGACAAAATTGGTGCGCATGCACCAAGGTCCTGCTTGGTGACGATACCAGCATCACCGCCACTGGCCAGGCCGCTGACGACCAGTTGCCCAGCCGCATTGTCGGTGCCGTCGCCTGGCGTGACCTCCGTCACGCCGTCACCGGCACCGGCGCCGGTAGGAGCATTGACCGTGCTGGTACCGGACTGACTGATCTGGTAGCACGGCGCCCCTCCCGCTTCGTCAATGGCGGTGGTCGGGTTCGTCGCTTCGCTGAAGGTCGAATTGACCGCAGGAACAGCCGTCGTGCCCACCGTCTGGAACACGTTCGGTGTCCACCCGGCGATGCTTGACCACTCGTTTCCAGGCGTGGTTGTTGCCGGCGTCACGGCGGGAGCGTCTGAACCGCCGACCACTTGCGCCATCGTCTTGACTGTGATGGTGCCCGCTGCTTGCTGGGACTGCAGCCAGCTCGCCAGCGATGTGAACTGCGCCGTGTCCATCTGGTACCCGCCAGGACTGTTGCAGGTGGACGGGGTGGCGACAGTGCAGATGTCGTGAAAGGTGAGCGAAATCCAACCATTTCTCGAGGCATCTGCCGTCTCGGCGTTGGTGATCCACGCCTCGACTTGCGTCGCGGTGGTGATACCGATATCAGAACCGATGCTCGGGGTCGTCGGCATAGCGTACGGATCGGCGACCGGGCCGGCGCTGTCAGCGGTGGCGGCATCGTATGTGTCGGTAGCCGTTAGCGGTATGGCCTGTATGCCATCACCAATCGCGGGATCGTCGATGCCATCGACCGTGCGGGCGCTGTTATAGCCGCACGCCTTTACGATGGCTTCGAGGGTGGTATTGCTGGCGCCATCGGGGTAGGCCATATCGGTGATCGGTCCCAGTGAACCGGCCGCCAGACCGGAGACTGCCGGTGGGTACATCAAGTCGTAGCGGTCCTGGCAGACTTCCTGGATCGCCTCGTCGGTGTTCACAGCCGTGAGATCTTCGTGGAGCACCGTGTGACCGGCGATCTCGTTACCGTCCTGATAGAGCGTCTGAAGGTCGCTCCAGCTCATGTAGTTGGAGTCGGGGTTCAGTTGGGCGCTGTCGTTGACGGCGCCCGAGATGATATAGAACGTGCCGTGAAGTCCGTCTGCCTGTAGGACGGGCAGCACGTTGGTAATCATGTCTTCGTAGCCGTCATCGAAGGTCAGCGTCACGACCGTCTTTGCCTGGGTGATCGTCAACGACTGCTGAACCTGCGGCGCCGCGTTATATGTCGCGTTGCCAGCCTGATTAGCATCGATCACGCAGGTACCCGCCGCAGCGAAGCTCACCGTCGAGCCCGACAACGAGCACCCGCTGCTACTACCATCGAGCGTCAGCGCTAC
>JBKQIR010000186.1:0-12256 GCA_052148275.1 Solirubrobacteraceae bacterium | reverse complement strand
CATCACGATCGACATCTCCACCGACTCCCTTCATCACAAGACAGGCAGCATGACGCCCGACCCATCCAATACCGTTGGGCCACGGTCGGTGCCTTCTGTCAAACGATCCGGCCGCACGGGGGGCAACCCGCGCGCGCCTTACCTATGGCTGTTCGACACGAAGGCCCGGCCACCTGCACGAGCTGGCCCGCATGCCGCCCCGGGGGAACAACCCCGGATATGACATCTTTCGTCAGCGCCGACCGTGCGGGCCGCACGAGAGCAATGGCGACAACGCGATCGTCGCGGAGCGGCGCGACGATCACCGCGGCGCATGATCGCATCCGCCCACAGGCCATCGGCTCAACGACCCGCCTGCTGTGCGGCTGCGCGCACCGCGAAGCAGCAGCCGGACGAAGGCAGACTGTGGGTGTCACGCTGCCGCTTGCGGACACACGCGATCACGAGAGCCGCACCACCGCGCGTACACGCGCGAGCACGAATGCAGGTCCGTGTCGCTGATGGGCCAAGGCGCGCACGAGCGGCTGTTCTGGACGATCGGTGCGCGCCAGGGCCCGGGCGACGTGTGGCGGGTCGGCGGCCGCGGACGACGTGTCGCGTAGCGTTGGGCAGTCGACGCGCAGTAGATCGGGTTCGGTTCGTGGCCCAATAGTGGCCCAAACGTCGCGAGAGCGACCTCAGCAGCCACGGGCCCTGGAGCCTAAGTTGGGTCCCAAACGTGGCGGGATTGCAGGGGATTCGTGCTGATCGTTGTCGAGCGTCCGTTGCGGCGGCGGGGTCTGTCACGTCGGAGGTCGCGGGTTCGAGTCCCGTCGCTCCCGCTCCTCCCGAAAGTGCCCGGAAATCAGCGGTTTTCGCTCGGCTCGTGGGCGTGACGGCCGCGGCGCTTCGGGCCCGGTAGTGGCCTAAACGGTCTCAGCGTCGCTCGCGGCCTGGTCGCGCTCAGCGTCGAGCGCGTCGAGCCTGCCGGCGATCCCAGCGCCCGCGCCATCCAGAAGCGCGCCGTAGTGGCGCTCGATCATCCGCACGCTGGTGCCCATGATCCTCGCGAGCTCGAACACGCTCACGCCCGCCGCGAGCGCGTCGCTGGCGAACGTCGAGCGCAGATCGTAGATCCTCGCGGGCCGCGTGATCCCGGCCGCTTCGATCGCGGGCGCCCACACGCGACGACGCCAGTTGTCCATGTTCAGCAGCCCGCCAGCCGGCGCCGCGAAGATCAGGGGCGTATCGAGTCGCGGCGGGATCCGGTCGAGCGCGTCCAGGGCGCGTAGCGACAGCGGTGCTTGTCGGCGGGCGCCGCTGGTCTTCCCGAGCTCGACGACTTCGCCATCCGACACGGTACGCAGCACGTTCAGCACGCGTGCTCGGCGGTCGACGTCGCGGCGTTCGAGCGCTGCCCATTCCTCCGGTCGCAGCCCGGTCGCCGCGGCGAAGATCGGCAGCGGCGCATACATCGGCGGGAATTCCGCGCTAGGGGTGATGGACGATGCGGATGCGTTCTCGCGGACGCACGAGCGCGACAGCGAGAGGGTCCTGTTGTTCTTGGCGCGGCGGACGCTGGATGCGGACGTCGCGGTGGAGTTGACGGCGGAGACGTTCGCGCTGGCGCTGTCCTCCTGGCGGCGGCTGCGGGGGTTGACGCCGGAGCAGGCGCGGGCCCTGCTGTTTACGGTGGCGCGGCGCCGGTACGGCCGGTATCTGCGGACGGCAGATTCGTCATTGAGCACTCCGGCCATCACTGGCCGGCTGAGTTGCAAGCCAGCGGACTGCCGCCCGTAGAGCTCTGTTGCGCTTGCCGAGATCTGAGCTGCGTAGGCCAGCGAGGTACTTCCGCCTGCCTCGATACTCCGCGAAGCCAGTTGCCAGCGCCGACCCCTTGAACTCTTGCAGCCAGCGGAACAGCGCCGGATAGCGGGAAGTAATGGCGTTTCGAAGCTTTGCTGCCTCTGCTCTTCCAATCAGGAACCGGCGCGAAAGCACGGGAAGGGGCTCGCCTATTGCAATCAGGAGCACGGCCTCGCGCTGCTCTCTATCTCCAACCACTGAGACGTCCGGGATGAGGCTGTCATTCTCCTTCCGTGCCAGGTCCTTGCGCAAGACAGGCTCGTCCCCCGCCTCAGCGAGGATCTTGAGACACCTCCCCGCCTCCGTGTGGAGCCCCTCAACTGCCTTGTCGAGAACTGCGCCTGCGGCAAATGCCTCCTCAAGTGCAGGCGACGCCGACCAAAGCGAGTCATCGGCGAATTTGCATTGACTCAGTGACGGATAAATGCGCCCCTTCTTGGCGGCGACACAGATCGCCTCAATCTCCCTCGATCGTCTCCTCTCGCGCCTGTAGCGCACTATCTCCGCGACGAGGGGATAGTCTCCGGCGATCTGCTCCATCTGCGCTTCACCGAGCGGACGCGAGGTCTGCTCCCAAATACCGAGTTTCCTCAATGTCTCCGTGGTGCTCCTGGGCGAGTCCACGTCGAATTCGCATGCGGCAGTCGCGATCACAGCTGCCCTCATCGCCTCCGCTGTCACCTTGGTCGCTCTTCCGGCCGCTCTCATCCTGCCGACGTCGATGCGCACGCCGTCGCGTTCGCGTTCGATAAGAAGCCGCTCCACCCGCATTGCTCTGTCCGCAAACTGTTTCTCGGCGCCACGCTTTCGTAGTTCCTTCGTCAACACCTCATACAATCTGAGGGCCATGTCGGCATCGCAACAGGCATGCTCGACGAGTTCCTTGAACGGTCTGTCCAGGAACGTTTCGCCTTTCGCCACGATCTCTCGATACCGCAGCACCTTTGCCCCCAGCAGCTTCTCCGCAAGCGCGGAAAGGTTCCAGAAGTCCCAGTCACCAAAACATTCGTGGGCAGCCAAGAGCGTGTCGAAGTGCAGTTCCTGAACGTCTATGCCGTGGCGATGGAGCACGGTGAAGTCGTACTTGAGGTTGTGCCCAACGAGCTTTAGCCTCCGAGACAACGCCACTTTCAGACGGGCGCGTACGTCATCTGGGCGAAGACCGTCAAGGTCCGACTGTATCAATGGAACGTAGAACGCCTGGCCCTCTCTGACCGCCAGCGAGACGCCGTACAGGGTCGCGGTGCGAGGGTCCTTTCCGCTCGTCTCGGTATCGATCGCACACACATCCGCTTTCGCCAAACATTGCTCCAGGCTGCGCAGGTCTTCGGCGGAGCGAACTGCTCGATAGTCAGTCTTATTGCCCTCGCCGGCGGTCGGATCGCCGATCTCGATCGGATCCGGTGCGGGCAGCATCCTTACCAACGACCAGAAGCCGTACGCCTGCAGCGTCGTTGTGCTCGCCTTGGAATCGTCGACGAACGACGTCTCATCGATCGGCACTGGCGAAGCGATGGCGACAGGGCAACTCCGTAGACCCCTCTCAACCTGGAGGAGGCCAACCGCGTTGGGCGCGAGCTTTCGCTTCCAGTCGGCCGACGGCGCGCTTGAGACATCACCAAGAACGGCCTCGAGGCTCCCGTAAATCTCAAGAAGCCGAAGGGCCTGCCGGCGCTTCAGCGGCGCATTTTCTCCGTCAGACAGAGCAAGTACGGCGGGTACCCACACGGGTCGCATCCCCGTCTCGTTCAGCCTGTCCCTCGTAACAACTTCAACGTCGCTGCCGGCGTGCGGAATGATCACTCCGAGGCCGTCCGCAATCAGCTGCTGCATCGCGGGATTCATGCTGACAATCCACTGCGCCGAGCAGCCCACCTGCGCGCATACGTCAACGACCCGAGAACCATCTTCGCGGCGTACGCGGGCGCCTATCTGCCGTAGGAGAGGGATGAGGTCATCCAGCACATCCTTATGGGTGGCGGCAACGCTCTCTTCGCCCACCAAGACAATGGCGCGGCGAATTCCGAGCATGCTGCGGAGTCGTAGGAGGTCCCTCGTCACACCGAACGTTCGAGTGTGGTCCCGTCCCTCCTCGTCGACGAGAAGGGGCGTGCCCAGAAAGGCGGCCTCGCTTGCCTTGAACAAGAAGGTGCTATCGATGAGAAATAGCGCGTCGGCCCTTACCATTCGCGATAGACTCCCGAGCGAAGGTTGTTCGAGTCTTCGAAGAAATCGACGTCCCAGATCTTCTTTCCTGCTCGCCTCGGATTTTTCTTGAAGTGGACATTCCTTTCGGCAAAGTGGGAAGAGACAGCCGTCTTGAGTTCGACGACAGACTGGTAGTCGGAATGATGAACCACAGCGCGCTTCATTCCGCTGAAAACTGCCTCAAGCACGTCGAGAAATTGCGACGAAGTAGGGAGCGGCACCAGATGTATCATCGGACCAAAGCCGCTCGCCGACGTCTGTGCATTAAAGGCATCCAGCCATTCGATCAGCGATGCCGAACGGTGCCATGAGGCTGCATCCCAAGTGAGGAAGATCCTGGCAGCATTCGGGTGCTGGTTGAACAGTATTTCGATCAGGTCGATCATGGACTGCGTATCCTTGGCTGGACTGAAGAACCAGGTCACCTGGTTCGCAGTCGCACTCAAGGCGCCAGCCATAGTGATCGAGCCCTTGTGGGACTGCATCTGTGGGATGGTTGGAACATCGCCCTTGGCAGCGAACGTGCGGCCGCCGTACTTCTTGACGCGAAGCGGCCCCAGTTCGTCGATGAAGAAGAAGAGCTCGTCGGGCTTGAGAGTCTGAAGGGTGCTAAGAACCTGCTCGACCTTCTCTCGGTAGTCGGGGTCTGGGCTCGTCAGGACGCGGCGTGCCTTCTTGATCGAGTAGCCGGCCTGTTGAAGGGTGCGGCGTACGCTGGCTTCAGACACTTCCTCGCCGTACTTGCCTGCGTAAGCCTTCGCCAATGAGAGGTAAGTCCAACTGGCCCGGCTGATGCCAAAAGACCGAGGGCGGTCATGAAGGATGTCCAGAAGGCGCTTCTTCCGTGTCTCGGCTGCTGCTTCGCGTTTCCCCGGGGTCCGATTCTTTCTGGGCGGATCCAGTCCCAGCATCCCACGGTGATTGAATGCCATGATCCATCGTTGAAGGACGTTGACGGGACGTTCAATCTTCTCAGCGATCTTCTCCAGGGAGAGATTGCGGTTCTCCAGGACCGTGACAGCCTTCTCCCATAGTCTCTTGTCATTGGACTCGCGCCACTTCAGGAGCGTTGCGTGGTCCTCTGCGCGCACGAATCGGACGACGGACATCGTATTGCCACATGACCGAACTCGATTGATTGTCGGGGTGTTCTCCTCGATGCGGCGTCGATCACGCCCAGAGATCGCGCCGGAGTATTGATGAAGGTTCTTGCCTCGATGCGAGACCAGAAATGGAAGCGGCTTGTCGCCTCGGTGAGGCGACGCCTCCAACAGTGTTAGCCGAAAGAGATGGCAACGACCGAAATCGAACACGAAGTCAAACGTCGTGCTCGGCGACAGGTTCAGGTAGTGCAGCCGAATCGCGCACGAGACGCATGGGTTGACCGCGTCCACAACAAAGAAGTCCGAGCAATCCGGATCTCCCATGTGAACGTAGACGGTGTCGGCAATGTGGAATTCGTAGAGGTGATCTTCATCCCAAGCAAGGAGATCAATAATGACCGATGCGAACTGCTCAAGAGTGAGTCTGTCGGATATGACGAACACGCGGTCCCAGTTCTTGAGTGGAGTCGGTCGGGAGTCGCCGTCGGGTAATGCTCCGATCTGATCTGGAAAGTACTCAAGACGAAAGGTGAGTGCGTTCGCGGCGCGCCTGTGATGTTTCACTTCGGATGCGGGTTCGTGTGCCGTGGCAACGGCCATTTGGAAGTCGCCCGACAGTGCCAGTTGCTTCACCATTGGCGGTAGTCTCTCGCTCGTATTGTCGCGCCGTCCTGAGAGTGAGAGAACTCTAACTCCCAGATCGTCCTTTCTGCACCCCGTGGGTTGTTCCGAAAGAGCTCACTGCGCTCAACGAAGCGCGATGAGCTGGCGCCCCTCATCTTGGCAGCCATCGGTTGCGCCAGCTTCACCGTGAGTGACAGCGCCATGTGCATCCTGAATGTCGGCCACATAAACATCTTGGGATCAAAGGTGAACCGAGCGCTGCACGAGAACTGGCTACACTGTACCTGCGTAGCGGGTCAGCCCGAGCCGAATGGGACCAATGGTGGGCGAGCGCTGAGCTAACGCCGCGTGCTTCCGCTGGAGCTGCAACAAATGCCTACGCCAAGCGTTCGTCACGCTGGCTGACACGACCCGCCACTGGACCCCTGGGCCCAGGACCGCTACGCCGCCTGCGTCCCTCAGGGGACCCGCACCCAATTCATCCTGACCGTGTCTTGCACGTCATCGCATCAAGGCGTCGAAGGAGCGCATCGCGCTCGTCGTCTCGGATCACGCCAGCGCCGTGCAGCGCCTCGATGTGCCCTACATTCTCGTCCAAGCTATGGTCCGCGCCGCGGCGGTTGGCCGACGGAGTCGGCGCGGTGAGGCGCTGTGCTGCGGTGCCCTCGGGCGGTGTTGCCGTCGTCGCGCCGAGGATCCAGCCCTTCTCAGTGAGGCACGCCTCGAGCCTTTGTTCATCGAGTCGAGGTGGCGCTTTGAACTCCCCATACAGGCGGCCCTGCTGGTAGGAGCCGACGCGCCCATTCGACCAGGGACAGCACTTGCCGGGCGTCGGAGATCTCATGTGACTCTGGATCGGGCTCAAGCACGGCATGCCAGATCTCCGCGTGAAGCACGAATGGGCCACGTTCAGGAACGGCTTCGACGCTGAAGCCTGTCTCGAACGGCCACACGCGGCTAACAGCGGCGAGCGCGCGATCATCCCGTAAGGCCGCGACGCGCGGGATACCTAGCAGCGCCTGGCTCCCGGCGGCTCCTTGCCCCGCGAGCTTCCAGACCGGAAACGCGTTGCGCTTGATATTCTGGAGGTGACGCTCAGTGTGTCGCAGGTCGCGAAGGATCTGGCCCGCTCTTGTCGTGAATGGAAAGCTTGCTCGCCAGACCAGCGCCGCGTCCTTGAATCGAGGAGTGTGCCCCCAGAACGGACCGGGTGGCGAACCGATCCGCCGGTTCAATTCGGCGGCGTCTTCAAAACGACAGCTCACATTGCCGGGTCCGTCGTGCATGAACCCCCGCAGAAACGACCATGTGGCACGCCAGGGCCCGTCCGACGAGTCGAGCTGTACCGCGGCGCTGAAGCCGGCGGGATATCCGTACGGAAAATCGCCGATGAGCACACGCTCGTCGGCAGCTACCGCGTCGAAGAGGATCTTCCGTAGGTCAGCAGTCGCCTCCGCCCGGGTGTGCGGGTTCTTCGATGGCGCAGTGTCGTCGACCGTGCCGGTTGCGAACCAGATGCTGTTTTCGTCCCAGTTCGGCGACGCGTTCGCGCTCCAATCGACGAACACACAGCGGTCGAAGAGCCGTCGCTCACTCACCACGACACCGCGGGAGGTACGGCGTGGCATGGCTCCTACCGATCATGGAAGCCGCGCAAGAAGTCCCGGATTGTTGGCGCAGCTTCCTGACGGAGGCGAGCCCGCTCGTCCTCATCGCCCGGTGCCGCTAGGAACAGTGCGTATGCACTCGGGCCGTCCTGTTCGGCATCGCGAAAACGGTCTCCCAAGAGCGCCAGTGCCTCTTCGACCTGTGGATGGCCGGCGACCGCGCTCGATGCACATCGCGCACCGGCATCCCACGGGTCATCCTCGGCGTTGAGCAGCGTGAAGACGAGGTCGTACGCGTCCTTGTTCTCGTGGCGATCCTGGAACGCGAAGATCGTGAGCACCATGTAGGGCAGCAGGTTGGCGACGCGCAGGCTGACCTTGGATCGGCCACCGCCGTCGAGGCGCTCGCCCTCGAGCTCGCACTCGATGTAGTCGTCGCGTGCGAGATGCCCGCCGGGGATGTTCAAGGCTCCGAGCTTCGATCCCGTGTATTCGCCCTTGGGTTTGTAGATGCGGCCCGAGTCGACCTGATCCGTCTCGCACAGGAATTCGAGGATCACCGGGATGCCGTCGACGTCGCGAGTCCAGCGGAAGCTTGGCTCGGACTGGCGGAAATTGGCCTTGTCGAGGTTGTTCTGCAGAGTCCGATACGTCTCGGGGGTTTCGTCGCCGAGCGCGAGACCGATCACTAGGTCGATGTCCGTCGTCCCGACGTGCGCACGTGCGCCCTCGGGACGCTGCCCGACCAGGTAGCGGGGCGCGAGCCCGCCAGCCAGATAGATGCGGTCCCCCCACGGTCCGAGGTCGCCGAGCAGCGTCACGAGCGCACGCTCGCAACGGGCTGTCGTCGCCTCGTCGTAATCGGTGTAGTGGGCGCGCTTCAAAACCCGATCACCTCGCCGCGAAGGTGATCCGCCTGTTCACGACCCCGGCGAGGATCGCGACGCAGATCCGCATACAGCCGGAACCGGTTGGCGACCCACACGCCGTCGCGCTTCTCGCGGAACGCTAATGGCGCGTCGTCTCGCGGTTGCAGGAACACCACGTTCTCTCCGTCGTTCACGTGCTCCCCGCGCGTCGCCTCCAGAAGCTCATCTTCTGAAGCGTGCGCGCTCGTCCAGACCTCGACGACGGGAACGGCGGTTACCAACGGGGCAACGACGCTTGCTGCTCCGGCTCCGGTGATCGCGTACTCGATATGACCCTCGGCTAGTCGGGCTCCAAGCTGCTTGAGCAACTGCTCCGGCGTCCTCGCCAAGACGTAAGCGGGCATACGGACTGCGCGCTCTTCGTCCTCCTCGGCCCAAAGGTCCAGCATGGCGCTTGGATTTTCGAGGTGGCGAGTCCGGTTCGGTCCGCTGCCCTCGCTGACCACGATGCCTTCCTGCTCCAGGCGAGCGAGCACCCGATGAGCCAGTCCCGCCGAGATCTTCGCTTCGTCTGCCAGCTCGTTGACCCCCCACATCCGTTCGGGGTGGAGCAGCAGCGCCTGAGCCGCGACGCCAGCTTTGCCCCTCAGCCGTGTTGGCGGCGTTCCACCCTTGGCAGCGCGCCGCCGCGGCCCTCCTTCCACATGGAGCAGCAGCCCTGGCAGCTCGATGTGCGCATTTCCTCGACCGTCGATAACGCCGATCCCGTGCTCCTGCAGAATCTCCCTCGCTTGAGCAGTCGTCTCGTCCGCGACCAGCAGCAGGGGCGTCCCGGCGAGGGCGTCGGCGTAGTGGACGAGCTGCCAGGCGGTGGCGGCGTTCGCCCGAGCCTTCGTTTCGACGGCGATCAACCGGTCCGTGCCGGCAAAGTGGATCATGGCGTCGATCCGGTGGTCGCCAGGCTTCACCTCCCGGCCCACGACGGTCACGCCCGGGACGTCGCGGAGAATGCGAAGGGCCTCCGCCTCCATCGGGCCTTCAATTTTCACGACTGGCGACTTATTCACAGCAGCTATGAATATAGCTGCTTCTGTGAAGATGGCTGTGCCCTGGACCTTGGCTCGGTCTACGGGCGGCCTACGGGAGGGCTCGAATCGACCGCCGCCTTTGCCCCAGGCTACGGCTGGGCGCGCGTTGGGAGCGACCGTCCCGCTCCCGCAGCAAGCCGGCCTGTAGGCCCGCTGCCGCATTCAGGGCACGTGTCGTCGCGCCGGGGAAGGTCGAATTCCGCATCGGCCCGACCCAGACGCAAGATTCCCGAGACGAAACCTGCGTCTAAGGGTCATTAGAAGACGCTACCTTGCGGCTGGTGGCAGTAAGTCGCATCGAGCCAGAACGTGCCAATAGCAGGCACTTTCTGGCTCGCTGCGCACTAGGCGATCGCCACCGCGCGTCGCCCGAAGTCAGATCGAGACGGAAAAACGGTGACCAAAACGGTGACCAGCTTCCGTCCTCGGAGCCCGGGTGGTCGCGATGAGCGACCGCCGGGCGTGGCCTGAGGAGTGGTGTCCGTGCTGCTGGGCTGCGCCTGAGGAAGAACCGTCTGGGGGCACGGGTGATGATCCGAGGTTGAGCTGTGCGAGGCGCTCCTCTCGGCGTGGGCGCCGGCGCTCGGCGAGAGCCCTCGGCGGGCGTACGTCGTCGATCACGAGCGGTGGCTGGCGACCGCGGGCGAGCTGCCGGAGCGCCACCCACTTGCCCGGCTGGCGCCCGCGCTGGACTACGTGCTCGGCGATGAGGATCGCGCCGGCGCCGACCCTGCAGCGGGCCCTCTGGATTCTGATCGACAACATCCGTGCGACGGGCTGGCCGCAGCTCGCCGTCCTCGGCGCCCAAATCCCCTTTGTGGCTGCGGCGTGTCACGCTCGGAGCCGTGCTGGTCAGCTTCGCGGCGAACCTGCTGCCGGTCGCCGCCGCGCTGGGTGTGTACCGCAGTCAGCTCGTTACCTATCTGCCGCACCTACCGCTCGAGCCATATGCGACCACCACCGGCCCCATGGCATGGCTGCTCGGCATCCGCCGGCAGATCACCCACCGCCAGCTCGCGCCGGTCGCGCTGTCGATGACGGGC
Source organism: Solirubrobacteraceae bacterium (assembly GCA_052148275.1). Classification (GTDB taxonomy): domain Bacteria; phylum Actinomycetota; class Thermoleophilia; order Solirubrobacterales; family Solirubrobacteraceae; genus Palsa-465. Next base: position 1,869 of record JBKQIR010000186.1, on the reverse strand, counting down.
ACGCTCACGCTCGCCGCCGTGCTCGAGACGAGAGCGGTGCCGCACCGATGAGCGCCCGCACCCAGGCCGGCGCAGTCGCGTTTCTGCCGGGCTCCCTGGCCCCTTATCTGCTCGGGGATCGGGGGTGGTTGCCGGCGCCTGACTGTGCGCAGCCGGGCGGCTGGCTTCAAGGTCGTGCGCTCCCTTCCCCTCGCCCGCAGGCTCGGCTCCGCCAGCCGCCCGCCGGCGCCCTGTTTGGCTTGTCAACCACCCCGGAACTCCGACAAGGAGGGAACCAAGATGAACTCGGTGAATCTCGTTGCGCGTTTGACGAGCGAACCGGTCGTGCGCAGCACCACCGGCGGTACCCAGGTCGCGAGCCTGCGACTCGCGGTGCCCCGCCCCGCCGTGACGGCGAGGACCAGGGCGCCGACTACGTCGACGTGGTCGCGTTCGGCCGCCAGGCCGAGACCTGCGCGCAGTACCTGACGAAGGGCCGCAGGGTTGCCGTCAACGGTCGCCTCGCGCACTCCTAATGGAGCACCGAGGACGGCACTCGCCGCCAGCGGCTCGAGGTGATCGCCAACACGGTACCGGCGGCTCGGCGGGGACCTCGCGAGCGTTGATGCCAGCCGGATTAGATTAGACACCCCGGGAGCCTCAACCGCAAGCACGCGCCGCTGGCGGCCGTGACCCTGATCGAACTGCACGCCGGCCGGCGCCATGCCGTCGAGGAGATCGTCGGCGCGCTGCCCGACCCGCCGCTGACGCCACGCGCAACGAGTTCCGCCGTCGGCGCTCTGCAGGTGCCAGGCGGGTCGCTCGAGGAGCAGCTTCGCGCGATCCCAACGATTGACTGTGGCCGGGCGCTAGCCGGTCTTGAGGCCAACCGCGCGGGGAAGGTCAGCTGCCCGTTCCACGACCCGGACCAGACTCCGAGCCTCCACTGCTACGACGACCGGACCTGGTTCTGCTTCGGCGCCTGCCAGACCGGCGGCTCGATCTACGACTTCGCCGCGCGACTGTGGTTATCCGGCCAACCTTCAGGCACGGCGTTGCGAGGCATGCGGTTCATCGAGGTTCGTGACCGCTTGGCCGCGATCTTCTTGGGTGAGGGATCGGCAGCAGGGTCGTCGGGGCGGGTCATTGATGGTTCTCGAGATCGGCTTGGACGTCTGGGTCAAGCTCGACCGTCAGCGGAGCGTTGATGAGGTCTTGCTCGGTGACCTGGATGCCGTGCTCGGCGAGCGTCGCGATCAGCTTGCCCCACGACAGTCTCGGCGGGCGGTGGAGGCTGGGGTCGCGTCCGAGCATCTGGTTGATGCCGTCCTCGATGTCGGCTGGGCCGACGTGATGGTTCTCAAGGAGAGCATTTTGTCCTTCTGGGTCATCGGGCAGAGGCGGCGGTCCGTGATACCGCCACCAGATCGCTCCTACACCGCGGCGGGGTCCACCCATCCCGAAGCCGGATCCATCGCTGCGGATGCGCTGTTCATCGGTGGTGTGTGCGGATAGGCTGACGTAGAGGTTGAGCCTTTCGGGCGACGGCTTGTTGACGTTGAGCACCTGCGGTGCGGTGTCATCTCCGGCTTCGTGTCGTTTGTGGATTTGCTCCAGGACGCGCGATTGCAACTCGACGCGCGCGATGATCCGCCGCACGGCGGGCGGCCCGTCGCCGGTTCCGGTTTGGGCGCTCATCCTGGGTTCTCCGGCCGCTCTGCGAGCGCGCTCGCGCGGGCGACGTTGATCGGTGCTCGTAATTGGTTGGGTGCGGCTCGTCTGGAGGGACGTTATGCCTCGCGTGGGATGACGCTGTTGGCGTAGCGTAGGTCGTGGTTGCGGTGTCGTTCTTGGGCGAGGTGATATTCCCAGTAGGCGTTGAAGTCGTCG
>JBKQIR010000185.1:0-4915 GCA_052148275.1 Solirubrobacteraceae bacterium | reverse complement strand
GGTTTCACTCCGCAGAAGCCGCACTCTCGCTCGTTCACCTCACCTGCGGACCAATCACCCTGACACTCCCATACGAACAAGCGTTCGCATAAATCCACCTACGATTATGCCCAGAGAGCCCGTTTTTCCGGGGGAAGTAGTCATTGGCTCGAGGATCGCGAGCGCGTCGGTGATCGTGTGCTTGGCGGCGTTCTTGTGTTTGGCGCGGCGTTGGATGGTGCCCTTCTCGAGCAGCGTCCGGCCGATCGCGAGCGGCACCGGCCGGCGTGCGTGCTCGATCAGCGCTGCGTCCATCTTTTCGATCGCGCCGGCAAGATCCCCGGCAGCAGCGAGCAGCAGACCCTCGCAGCGGTAGGCGATCGCTAAGACGTGCGGGTTGCCCTCGGCGCGCGTGGTTTCGCGGAGGTGCTCGAGGACTAGCTGTGCTTGGTTTAGTTGACCGGTGGTGATCAGCGCTTCGATGTCGGCGGACCACAGCGGGAGTTTCATGTTGCCCACGAGCCGGAAGGCAAGCCCGGAGGAGCGAGACGGGTCCAGCAAGGGTTGCAGGCGTGTGTGGGCCGATTCTGGGTGGCCGGTCCACAGCTCGAGCTGCGCCAGCGGGATCGTTGCCCAGGTCACGAACAGGTCGTTGCCGCTATGGGTGGCGAGCTCGAGCGCGATCTCTATTTTGGTGCGAGCTTGCGGCAGCTCGCCGTGCCCGGCGGCGAGTCTCCCCTCGACATACGCCACCCAGCAGTCGAGCTCTGCGTCTGCTTGTTGGCGCGCTGCTTTGGCCGCGTCGGCGGCGTGTCGATCGGCCGCCTGAGGGTTGCCCGCGTCCCACTCGAGGTGCGCAAGGCGGCAGAGCAGCAGAGCCCGGGTGGACTCTTCACCTCGTCGCTGCGCGCGCCGTAGCGCGTGCTCAAGCAGCGGCCGTGCATCATCGAACTGATCCAAATGCCGCAACAGCGACCCGAGCACCGTGCTCGGCAGAATGAACGTGTCAGTTCCCTCGGCGAACCGCTCAAGCTCGATCGCTCTGCTGAACAGGTCGTGATCGATCCCCTGGCCGTTGCTGGCCGTGGCGTCACCGAGTTGAGCGAGCGCAACCGCGAGCAGTCCGCGGTCCCCGGCTCGCTCGGCGCTCGTGACCGCCGCTTTCGCGTGCTCCAGCTGGCCGTCGAAGTCGCCGATGTTTGTCGAGTTGTCTGCGAGCTTTTGCTCGATCTGTGCGCGCATCCGGTGGTCATCGCCGACATTCGCGAGCGCTTCGCGCAGCAGTGAAACGCTGAGCTGGAAGTCATCGCCGCGGACCCTCGCGAGCCGCGCCAGCGCGCGAGCGCGGATCGGGCCGGCGGGAATCTCGTGCAGCACCGTCTCCAGCAGATGGCGGGCTCGCGGATGATCACCAGTCGCGGAGTAATGCTCTGCTGCTGTGATCCTCCGTGAGGATCGCTCTTCGCGAGCTCGACCGGTGTCAGCCGCACCGCGTCTTCGAGTAGTTCGGCGGCGACCTCTGGCGCGCCGCGTCGCACCGCGAGCCCCGCGGCGTGCTGGAGTCTGACGGCGACCTCCTCGTCCTGCCCGTCGGTACCGAGCGCCAGGTGGCGTGCGCGCTGCACCTCGTCCGGCAAGACCGCCGCCAGTCGGCGGTGCAGCTCGCGGCGCACCGACACAGGCGTGCGCGCGTAGTGCACAGAGGCGAGCAGCGGATGGGTGAAGCGAACGGCCTCCCCGTCGATTGTGATCACGCCCGCGAGTACGGCACTGTCGAGGTGTGTCGCGTTGAACTGGTCGATCGTGGCGCCCAGCAGCGCGAGCGTTGGGTTGGAGAGCGACGCGATCGCGAGCAGCGGCGCGCGAGCGGCGGGTGCGAGATGCGCCAGCCGCTGGCTGATCGCGTCGGAAAGATGTCATATCCGGGGTTGTTCCCCCGGGGCGGCATGCGGGCCAGCTCGTGCAGGTGGCCGGGCCTTCGTGTCGAACAGCCATAGGTAAGGCGCGCGCGGGTTGCCCCCCGTGCGGCCGGACCGTTTGACAGAAGGCACCGACCGTGGCCCAACGGTATTGGATGGGTCGGGCGTCATGCTGCCTGTCTTGTGATGAAGGGAGTCGGTGGAGATGTCGATCGTGATGGGTGTTGACCAGCATCGGGCGCAGATCACTGCGGAGTGGATCGATCTGGACACGGGCGAGATCAGCCGTGCGCGGGTGGTCCCGGCGGATCGCGCCGGGGTGCGGCGGTTCCTTGCGCGATTCGCTGGCCAGCGGCTGGAGGTCGCGCTTGAGGCGACGACGGGGTGGCGGTTCTTCGTTGAGGAGCTGCGCGCGGTTGGGGCGGGGGTGCATCTGGCTGAGCCGGCGGAGACCGCGGCGCTGCGTGGAAACAAGCAGCGCGCGAAGACCGACCGCGCGGACGCCCGGCATCATCGCGAGCTGCTGATGGCAGGACGGCTGCCGGAGTCGTGGATCCCGCCTGATCACATCCTCGATCTACGCGCGCGGGTGCGGTTGCGTCACACGCTGATCGAGCAGCACACGGAATGGCAGCAGCGGATCCAGGCGGTGCTCTATCACCACGGCTGCCCGGCGCGGCGCAAGCTGATGGAAGGCGACGGGCCTGACTGGCTGAGCGCACAGCCGTTGCCCGAGGCTGCACGCGAGCAGGTCGCGGTCGCGCTGGCGATGATCGACGCGCTCGAGCGCCAGACCGCGCCGCTGGATGCGCAGCTGCGCCCGTATGCGCGCCGACAGGCCGGCTGCAAGGCGCTGATCGAGCGCTACTACGGGGTCGGGGAGCTAGTCGCGGTCACCGTCCTCGCCGAGCTCGGCGACTGCCGACGCTTTCAGAACAGCCGTGACGCGGTTCGCTATGGCGGCATGGACATCACCGTCTATCAATCTGACCGCCACCGCGCACCAGGGCATCTCTCCCGCCAGGGCCCGCCGGCGCTGCGCTGGGCGCTGTACGAGGCAGCCCAGCACGCGCGGTTCCCGAACAGCCCCGACCGAGAGTACTACCTCCAAGCGGCGGAGAAACTCGGTGGCAACCGTGCCTGTCTCGCGCTCGCGCGCAAACTCCTCAAGCGCTGCTACCACACCCTGCGTGAGCTCGGCGATGACGCTTTAGCGCCACCGGCCGACGAGCCGTCGAGTAGCAGATCCGCGCGCCGCGGGTCAAGCGTCCCTTCTCCCACGACCAACCGACTGGCGGACCCCTCAGCGTGCGGATGCGCTGGCCGCTTGACCCGGGCTTCGGCTCCGCTATCTGGCAACGAGCGCCGGCCGCAGACCGTCGGCACACCCTGACAACGAACTCCTACCACCAAGCAGATCGCTTGCGCACGTCAAGCCCGATTCACACCGATGCGCCGCGGCCAGCTCCCGAACGATCGCTGCCGACACGTTCGCGTGGACGGCCTAGAAAGATTGAGCGGCCGCAACGCTTCCCCAGCGGGAACAACACCCCATCAACATCTTGTCGCCGGCCCCGGAGCCAACCCGAGGGTCGAGGGCCGAAGTAAGCATGGGCGCCCGCGCGCAAACCATCCGCCCGACCCAAAGCTACCACCCACCCCCCAAACGATGACATAAACCAAACGCAACCAGGATGAGCCTTGACACAGGGCCGCCGGATAAGTAAGCGATCACGCGCCCCACGCCCAGCGGCCGCGATCGCGGTGATCGAGATGTCGCCATCCGCTCGTCCGTTCAGCGCCGGCTCGAGCAGGAAAGCACTAGTGCCGACCGGAGGCCGCGCTGCTCCTCCGCCAGGCGGAGCAGGCGCCGGCGGCGGTCGAGCGCGTGCTCTCCCAACTCGTCCCCGCCGCAAATGAGGCGAGGCGCTCTCGCTTCGCGATTGGCGAAGCGCGCGTTCCTGCGCTTCCGCGCAACTCGCGAATGTAGGCGCCTCGACGTTGCGCCTGGCGACGTGGCTCGTGTCCTCGTTTCAAACCTCAGCCTGACGAGCGCGATTCTCGCGTCTCAGGTTTTCGCGGTCGCGGAACGCGACAGCCAGTACGTCGGCGCATACGGGTTACCTGTTTGACTGCCGTCCGTCAGGGGCCTTTGACGCCGAAGACCAGGCGCGCCCCCGCTACATCGAGCGGGCGGCCACGGATTATGACTACCGTCGCTCGGCTACCTAACCGAGTGGGGTCTGTACGGACTGGTCCAGGCCGCAGGCCCCAAGGCGTCAGTTGTCGGGGTCAATGCTGATGTCGGCGTGCCGGAGCGCGATGCGGTGGACGCACGTTCCCATAGATCAAGACGATCAGGGAGAGCCGAGGTGAGGTGCTGCAAAATCGAGCGGGTGTCAGCGCGGCTGATTATGGTAACCCCGCGGCGTGGCACGAGGTGTTACCGCCACTCAGTCTCAATCTAGCCGATCGACTACTACCAGACACGATGGACGTCCCAGCGGTCATGTTGTTGTCAGCATCGCTCCGCCGAAACGGCCGCTTGTCGTGCGTCGGCTCGCCTTCAACCCCTGGCATGGGTAGCGCATGCTTGAGGTAATGGACGATATGTGCTCAGCTCTTGCGAAGGTTATCGCCCGCCGCTGTGTGACGGATCGGCCCGAGGCTCCCGGATGCGTCCGCTGGGGTCAAAGCGTCGAACAGCCGCAGCACATGTGTCACAACGCCTTTGGCACGCGTCATCGTACGCGCAGAGCGAAAGCAGGCGCTCGCTTCCGGAAGCCGCTCCGCCTGGCCAAGGATGGAGATACCGCAGAGGGCAATCGCTTGCAAGTCGAGCGCGTGGTAGTTGTCATGCGCCAGGGCCAGGAGCTCGGCGGCCGCACTAAGGAGTCACGAAAGAATTAGTGGGTCTGTTGGATTGGGTGAATCGTGTAATTCCAGTCTGAGTGGAACTCATCACGGACGATGTTCACGCTGGCGAGCTCCGCGTCGCTGACCTTGATGCCTTTCTC
>JBKQIR010000184.1:0-2993 GCA_052148275.1 Solirubrobacteraceae bacterium | reverse complement strand
CCGGAAGTCGTGCGCGAACCGCAACACCTCTTGCTCTCGCTCGTCGAGGCGTAGCAGCAGGTTCTGCGGCTTGGTCCGCTTGAGCTTGTGATCCGCGCTGGCGGCCAGGCCGGGGTTCTCCTCGTAGACTGTCTCGATCACCGTAGAGCCCCAGCGCCCGGATCCGCGGCCCGTAGCACGTCGGCGCCGTCACGTTGGCGCATCTTGCGCTCGCGCGTGCGCGGGCGTTTCCACTTCCACGCCTGCTCGAGACGGACTCTGCCGCTGCGAACTAATGCTCGATAATCGATGTTATGTCTAGCGCTACGTAGGGCGTCGAGGCGGCTCACTGGGCGATCCACCGGAGCCCGGCACCGACCAACTCGGCGCGAGGGACTCGCCGAGTCCCCGACTCGTCCCGGACGACTCGCAGCGACCCGCGGTCCATCTTGCCCGTGATTTGCTTACGAGACAAGCCGGTGAGCTGCGCTGCCTCGGCAGGTGTGAGCAGCCGCGCCGGCCACTCAGCCGAATCGTTCGAGTCGAATCCTGCGGACCGCTTGCCTACCTTGCGGCTCCTGGCATGGACCCGAGCACTGGGCCGGCGTAAGCTGATCGGCCCGGACCTGCGAACGGGGCGGCGCGGCGGCCGGGCGGCAGACCCTCGGGCGAACTTGGTGACGCTGCATAAGGGGTTCTCGCGCGGATTCTGCACGCCGTCGCGCGCGCCCTCCACTCGGCGACCAGGAGGACTGTGCTTCGTGGTTTCGCACGCCCTGTTTTGTGCGGAGAGCAAGGACGAGGGGCGGTGTAAACCCTCAGGCGAACAGGTCAGCTACCGCCACGGTCCAGCCTGGTACCGCATCTGCCAGATCGAGTGTGTCGTCGCCGCTGTAAGCCCGCGCTTCACCGGAGCCACGATAGACCGTCGCGGTGCGCCGTGAAGGATCGAGAACGAGGACGGCGAGGCTGCCTGCTCGAAGCCAGTTGAGCGCTTTTTCCTCAACTGCGCGAAAGCTGTCGTCAGGCGAGACCACCTCGACGGCGAAGTCGGGCGCTTGAGGCCAGTATTTCACCGTTCGTCCGATCGCATCGGCGTGGTCCTTGGTGACGAACGCGGCGTCGGGCGCGCGCACGGTGTCGGGATCGCGAGCAAGCACGAAGCCAGTCTCGGCACCGAACGTCACGCCGCTCGCGGTCTCGCGCACGTGCGCCCCCAAGAGGATGCCCACGGTCGCTGTGACCCGACCGTGCTCAGCTCCGGCTGGCGTCATCACTCGCAGCTCACCCCCGACGAGCTCGTGTCGCAGCCCGTCATCGGGAAGCGCCCAAAGTTCCTCGACGGTCTTGGCGACGGTCTCGACGGCCATGGCCATGAGGCTACCGCGAGGCGACGCCCAGCACGAGAGCTTCGGGGAAGTCATCCATCGGGCGGACGCTACAGGCGGGCGGCGCTCGACGGTACGGCCGATCAGGTCCCGCCGCCGGCGCTCACCCCTTATCGTGACTTTTCGTTCCGATGGTCCTCAAAGGCCGAGCCAGAGACCTCGGGGCGGTGATCGAGTTCAAGACGACGCTCTCATCCGCCTCGGCGCCGGTCTCGGTTCCCGCGTCGATAGCACAGATCCACGCGACCGCAAGTACGGTCGCGTACACGTTCCGCAGAAGGCCATCGGGCCACTCATGGAGCGCGTTGGTCGCGGCCCACACTAGAGAGAGCGGCGACTAACGGCTGTTGGACGCGGCGCTCTGGTAGGGCCGGGGATCGAGCCATTGGGCGTTGACCCACTTGTTGTTGTAGTAGGTGTCGGTGTAGCGGTCGCCTGCGTCGCCGGCGAGGGCGACGATCGCGCCGTGTAGGCCAGCGGCGTGCATGTCGGCGAGGAGTTGCAGCGCGCCCCAGACGGTGGTGCCGGTGGAAGCGCCGAAGCGACGGCCGGTCCACCGTTCGAGTTCGCGGATGGTCGCGATCGATGCCGCGTCTGGGACCTGGATCATGTGGTCGACGACGTTGAACTCGGGGAAGGACGGCTGGTGGGTTGGAGAAGGGCTCGCTCGGCTTCACCCCAGGCGCCGGCTCTCGGTTGAGCGCTAGCTCGCCACCGAGTCTTTCAGCATCCGGGCGTGGGCGGCCACGGTCCGGGCGCTGCCGGCGGATGGTTGGGGCTGGTCGTTGGAGCCGGCGTTCCACTCCTCGGCCACGGCTGCCTGGTCTGATAGCCCGCTGCAGATCAGCGCGTGGATCCTGACGGCCGTTTGGAGCTGCAGGTCGAGCAGCGCCGCCCATCCCTCGGCGTTTGTCTGCGGCTGCTGGTTGAGACGCCTGGCTGGTAGCCGGTGCTCTCAGCAGCTGGAGGATCGCTTCGCTTGTCGAGCGGGCCTGATCGGCCACGGCCCGGCCGGCGGACGCAAGGTCGACGAGCGTCGTCTGGCCGGCAGCCGCAGCCGCGGCAATCTCGCTTCCGCGCTGCGCCAGGCAATCGGCAAGACTCCGCCGCCTTGTGGACGTTCGTGCGGATCTGATCCAGACCGGCACTGTCAGACGCTGCGCATGCGGGGATGTCTGGGTCCATGATCTGTGTTCTCTGCGCGGCGCTGGTTTGGTGATGATGATTGCTCGTGTCCTCGGCCTCGCCGCCAGACCCGGGGGGCGGCGGCCAGGTTCCCGACAGGTACTTTCGCCGCGGACGCTGCCCACGCCCCCTGATTGCCATCGCGATCGGCGGAGGCTCCCGAGCGTGACGACGACCTGGCGCGCTTGGGCTCGTGGGGGCGACGTAGCTTGTGGCTGTGGTTTCGCGGGGGGTCGTTTGCCGCGTTCGGCCACGAACGGCCCCCCTTTTTAGCCCCCTCTTTGGCCCGATTTGGCCAAACGTTGGCTGCTGTGGGGTCAGGCGGCGGTCTTGAATTGCGCGACGAGGCGGTTGAGCTCCTCAGCGTTACCTGAGAGCTCTTGTGCGTTGGCGGCGATCTCTTGCGCGGAGGCGGAGGTCTGCTCGGTCGAGGCGGAGACC
>JBKQIR010000183.1:0-2533 GCA_052148275.1 Solirubrobacteraceae bacterium | reverse complement strand
CCGGAAGTCGTGCGCGAACCGCAACACCTCTTGCTCTCGCTCGTCGAGGCGTAGCAGCAGGTTCTGCGGCTTGGTCCGCTTGAGCTTGTGATCCGCGCTGGCGGCCAGGCCGGGGTTCTCCTCGTAGCCTGTCTCGATCACCGTCCGGTAGAAGGCGTGAAGCTCCGCGAGCGCCTTCGCTGAGAGCTGCTTGTGCGCGGCTGCTTTCGCGCGGTCCACCGCGTCCTTGTGTCCATCAGCAGGCAGATCATCCCCAGCGCCCACACCTGACCCTGTTCGTAGGCGGCGGTCAGCTCGCGCAGGTGGTGAGCGCCGCACAGCGCGTGCAGCGCGTCTTGGAAGCTGCGGTACGGCGCCCACCCGTCATGCACCGCGACGCCACGGAAGCCGGACAGCACACCGGCATCGCGCATCGCCTCGAGGCCACGCTTGCGATCCGCACTCAACAGTGTCAGCGTCTCGGTCGAGGCCGAGTGGATCCAGTGCAATCTGCCCTCGATCCGCCCGCCGGTCTCATCGAAGTGCGCGACCTCCGCGCCGGCGAGCTGTGAGCGGATCTCCTCCAGGAACTCCTCCAAGCCCTCGGCGCCTTGGGCGACGAACGCCTGCAGAGTCGCGACCGAGATCGGCGCGTTAGCCCAATCGGACAGGATCTCCGCCGCCCGGTCATACGGCAGATGCTGATATGCGACCAGGTAGAGCCCCAGCGCCCGGATCCGCGGCCCGTAGCACGTCGGCGCCGTCACGCCCTCCGGGAAGCTCGAGCTGGTCAAATGCCCGCACTCACAGCTGCGCTTGTGGATCCAATGCTCGACACACTCAAGGCTTGGCATCTGCGGCAGGTCGAACACCTGCCGCGATTGGGACTCCACGATCGGCGCATCGGACAGGTCTCGCCCGCAGCACTCGCAGCGCTCCACCGCATGCAAGACAGCACGATCGGGATCCTCGCGACGCTCGAGATGATGACCCTGATGGCCGGGCTGACCGCCCGGCCGCCGACCCGACCGACGCCGCAGACTGCGGTCTTTGTTCACCGTCGGCTTTGCATACCCGTCCGAGGACGGCGGTTTAGAGGAGTTCCGCGAGCTCTGATCCAGCCGCGCTCGCAGCTCCCCGACCAGCGCCTCAAGCTCGGCGATACGCGCCGCCTGCGCTGCGACCAGCGCCTCGAGCTCGCGATACGACGGGGGTCGTGAAATTTCGGTTGCAATCGGCACGCGCACAACATTCCCTGCGCGCCCTCGCAATCCTCCCCAAGCGCAGTCAACCCGATCCGTGGCAGACGCCGAAGCGATCCGTGGCAGACGCCGAGGACATCCGAGCGGTCCGCTATCAAGCCACCAATGACCGACGAGCAGACCACCCAGCGCGTCCACGAGCTGCGCGCTCAAGGACTCTCACCCACGGAGATCGCCCGCAGTCTCGGCATCAAACCCGCGATCGTGGCCGACCTCGTCCGCAAGCTCGCCGCCAATAGGGACGCCGCCGACATCAGCACCGAGCACGTCGACTGCCTGCTCAACACCGGTTGGAGCACCGGCCTGATGATCAATAGCCACCCTGAATGGCACGACCCGGGCGCTGATCAGAGCACCGGCGGGCTCGTCACCGCGCTCGTGGCCCGCAGGCGCCATCACCGCCGCAGCGCCTCCGTGTGCGTCTACCTACTCGACGTCTACTGCCTCGGCGTCAAGAACGCGATGGGACCAGACAACCTCGACGATTACCGTCTGCGCCGATTCTCTGAGCAGGTCTTCGGCTATCAAGCCCCACCCATCACCGCGTCGATCGAGCTCGTCCGCGACCTCGTCCTCGGCGCCGCTGAGTACGCCCGTCAACTCGGATTCGCTCCCCACCACGACTTCCAAAAAGCACGCCCCCACCTCGGACCATGGACCGGCCCAAGCACGATCACGTTCGGACACAACGGCAAACCAACCTACATCTCCGGCCCCCACGACAACCCGGACCACGTCCTCCACACCCTCCAGCGCGCCGTCGGACACAAAGGCTTCAACTACACGATCGGCGCTGATATCAGCAACCTGCCGCTAACCGGCTGACAGCCCCACACCCGGTCGGCACCGACCTGAATAGTTACCGCTTTAGCAAGCACTTTGGAGAGAAGCGACGACCTCAACACGCAAGTCGACGTCGTTGCAATTGGCGCCTAGCGACGACGTCATCGGCGGCGTCGTGGTCGTGCGGACGCGTCGCTGCTGAGCGCGGTTTCTAACGATGCGGGTGGCGCTGCGAGCCGGCTGCATTTATCGAGCGTGCTCGCCTGTGAATCCGAGAATCCGCGGGCGGCCGCGCGGGTTTTGCGCGATTCTTCGTCGGACGCTGTTGGGTGGTTAGCGCGATCGTTGCCGGCGTCGCTGGCGCCAGCGTGTGGCGGGGGCGTCGTAGAGGTTCACGGGGTGTCGCAAGAGTCGAGGAGGGTTCCTGCGTGACGCACGGAATCTTGCGTTTGTGGCGGATGCAAGCCCAGATGCGCTACGGCCGAGCTGTGAGGAGCTGGCGGGGCTGG
>JBKQIR010000182.1:0-3765 GCA_052148275.1 Solirubrobacteraceae bacterium | reverse complement strand
CGTGGCGCTGATGGACGACGTCCAGCCATTGCCGCCGTGGCGTGAGCTGTTGCGGATCATCCCGTGCACTGACGCGCTCGCCGACGTCGCGGCGGACCTGCCCGCGGTGATCGGCGAGGGGTACGAGCAGCAGCTTGGGCGCGTCATCGACACGCAGCGCTCGTCGTTTGATTTCGTGCTGCTGGACACGCCGCCGGGGCTCGGGAACCTCTCGGGGATGGCGATGCTCGCGGCCGACGGGCTGTTGATCCCGGCGTTGGCGGCGGATCTGGACGTGCGTGGGGCGGGGAAGCTGTATGACCTGGTCGAGTCAGAGCTCCCCGATCTGCGGATCTTGGGGGTGCTGATCGCCGCGAGCGAGCGTCGCTGGCGGGTCACGCGCGACGCTGCCGCGCGGATGCACGCCGATGACATGCGCGTGCTGCCATTCGAGGTGCCACGGGCGGTGCGGGTCGCGTCCGCGCCGCGCTACCGCGCGCCGATCGCGGTGCTCGAGCCCGACTCGCTGGTGGCGACGGCGTACCGCCGCCTCGCCGAGCACATCGTGCAGGAGCGCTGGTCATGACAGCCCGTCCGGAGATGCCGCCAGCGCGCAGGCGCCGAATCCCCGGCATGGCATCAAATACCCAGCCTGCCGCTGACGCGACGCCCGGCGCTGCCGAGCCACCGCGGGATCGGCCACCAGTGCCGGCGTTAGCCGCGTCGGCGACGACGCGCGTTCCGGCTCCATTGAACGGTGGCGGGACGGCTGGGCGGTGGCCAGCATCGGATTACGCGGCGACGCGGTTGGTGAACTTCCGGCTGCCGGTCGACCTGCATGATCGTTTCAAGGGGTTGGTGCGGGAGGCGGAGGCGCGGCACCCCAGGCTGCGGCACCCGAGCCTCACGGAGGTCCTGATCGCGCTGCTCGAGGAAGGCCCCGCGGACGCGGACGAGATCGCCGAGCTGATCCGCCGCAAGCGCGCCGCCGAGCACGGAGCCGAGCTATGAAACGCTCACGTGAGGAGACCGTTGAGGTGCGGGACCGTCGCGAGCTGCCGTTCTTCCAGGTCCATCTCGCCGCGGTCGGTGCGATCCGGCAGGCGACGAGCGGCCCGAGCCTGGTGCGGGCGATCGGGTTCTACGCGCTGTTGTGCCAGCTCGCCAACGAGCAGCGCCACAGTGGCGAGCACCGCGTCGTCGAGGTTAGCTACGACATGCTGACGCGTCGTAGCCAGGCGGGCCGCAGCACCGTCAAGGTGCTGTTGGACACGCTCGCGCGCGCGGGGGTGCTCCGGTGCGAGCGTGTCAACGACCTCGCCCGCGGAGCGGCCGTCAGCCTGCTGCACCTGCAGATTCACGAGGGCGCGTGGACGGCGGTCACGGTCGCGATGGCCGAGCACCTCGCGAGCGAACGTGCGGGCGGGCACCTGTTGCGTGACCTCGGGCTCGTGGTGGTGCTGCTCGAGCTCTGCTGTGAGCAGCGCGCCGAGCACGGCGGGTTGACCGCGCAGACGACCCGTGTGGCGGTCGCGAACCGCGCCGGGCTGACTGTCGACCGCCTGGATCACTGCAACCAGATCCTCGAGCGCGCAGGCGTGGTCAGCATCGAGCGTCGCCGCGCACCCAACGGCGGCCGGCATCTCCCCAGCACCTACACGGTGCACGAGGCACCGCAGCCCGCGATCCAGCATGGCGTTCCAGGACTGGCAGGGCGGCAAACTGGGACTGACAGGGCGGCAGATCAGGACTCGCAGCGCGGCGAAACGGGACTGGCAGGGCGGCGAAACGGGACTGGCAGGGCGGCATTCCAGGACTGGCAGGGCGGCGAAACAGGACTGGCAGGGCGGCGAAACGGGACTGGCAGGGCGGCATTCCAGGACTGGCAGGGCGGCTTTGCCGCCACCTTCGGTCCTGGTTTGCCGCCCTCTATCGCGCGCACGAGAGAGCTGGCAGTAGAAAAAGCAGTAGAAACCCCTCCCCTTCAGTTAGCTCAGGAAGAAACGTCAGGGGGAGGGGGTGATGATCCGCGGGTTGAGCTTTGCGAGGCGCTGCTGTCGGCGTGGGCGCCGGCGCTCGGCGAGAGCCCCCGCCGCGTCTACCTCGCCGATCGCGAGCGGTGGCTGGCGGCGGCGGGCGAGCTGCTGGAGCGCCACCCACGCGCCCGGCTGGCGCACGCGCTGGACTACATGCTCGGCGATGAGATCCTCGGCTCCCGGGCGCTCACGCTCCCGGAGTTCGCGAAGGTCGCCGACCAGCTCCTTGCCCGTCACCACGCCCGCTCGCGCCGCACCGCCGCGCCCGCGCCGGCTGCGGTGGCGGGGATGGGGTGGCCGGCGGCGCGGGCGCTCTTGGAGCGCGCCGTGCAGCGCCACGGCCGCGATGACCGCGCCGGCGCGCTCGCCGAGCTCGCCGAGCGCAGCGAGCTGTTCGCGGTGTTCGTCGAGCGGGTGCGGTGGAGCACGCTGTGCGAGCAGCAGATGCGCTACAGCGACGGGCGCTACTGCGAGCTCTGGAGTGAGCTGCTCCGCGACCACCCAGCCACGCGCGCCGGAGCGCCGGCATGAGCGCCACGATGAACGGCACGCGCCCCGTCGCGGCGGGTGTGCCGCCGCACAACCTCGAGGCCGAGCGCTCCGTGCTCGGCGCGATCCTGCTCGACGAGCGCCACCTCGCGACGCTGCTAGCCGACGAGCGGCTGCGCCCGGAGCACTTCTACCGCGAGGCGCACCAGGCGGTGTTCACCGCGATGCTCGCACTGCACCAGCGCGACGGCAAGATCGATCATCTGACCGTCGCAGAGGCGCTGCGCGAGCACGGGAAGCTAGACCAGTTCGGTGGGGTCGGCGCCGTCGAGGAGCTCTACGGATGGGTGCCCGCTGCCGGCCACGCCGGCGAGTACGGACGGATCGTGCGCGAGAACGCGCAGCTCCGCGCGCTGCAGCGAGCCACCTATGAGATCCAGGCGCTGATCGCGCAGCGCAGCGACGGCGCGCCGGAGTTGATCGAACACGCGGAGCGGCTCATCTTCGCGCTGCGCGCCGACCAGAGCGCAACACGCCAGCGGCTGCTCGAGGACGCCGTCTCGGAGGAGATCGACCGCCTCGAACAAGCGTCACGCGTCGACGGCGCGCTCCCGGGCCTGGCGACCGGGATCCCCGATCTCGACCGGCTGCTCGGCGGGCTGCAGAACGGACGGCTCTACGTGATCGCCGCCCGCCCGGCGATGGGCAAGAGCCTCCTCGCCCTGCAATTCGCGCGCCACGCAGCGACTGTCGAGGCAGCAGGGGTGCTGTTCGCGTCGTTGGAGATGAGCGACAGCGAGACCGCGCAGCGGCACCTCGCTGCGCTCTCGGGTGTTGACCCCGAGCGGCTGCACCTCGGCCACATCCGCGCCGAGGACTGGACACCACTTCTACACGCGGCGAGCGAGACGCTCGGGACGCCGATGCACCTCCTCGACGACGGCGACCTGTCACTCATGCGCCTGCGCGCGGTCGCTCGCCAGATCACCCTCCGCAGCGGACGCCTCGGTCTCGTCGTCGTGGACTACCTGCAGCTGATGCGCGTCGAGCGGCCGACCGGCAGCCGGGTCGAGGACGTCTCGGAGCTCAGCCGCGGACTCAAACGCCTCGCACGGGAGCTCGACTGCCCCGTGATCGCGGTCGCGCAACTCTCACGCGCGGTCGAGCAGCGCCCCGACAAGCGCCCCGTCCTCTCCGACCTGCGCGAGTCCGGGCAGATCGAAGCCGACGCCGACTGCGTGCTGATGCTCTACCGCGAGGA
>JBKQIR010000181.1:0-10812 GCA_052148275.1 Solirubrobacteraceae bacterium | reverse complement strand
GGCCTGTTCGCCCAATGGAAGTGGGTCCGCTCGCCCTGAGACGCCGGTGAGAAGAGCTGGGTGACGGGAGACTGTCATGCCCGGATCCGTGGGAGCCGGGGGCTGCGATGCCCCCGGCGACCCGACCGAATCGGGTTGACTCTGCCCGGCGATCGTGACGGTCGCCGTCAGCGTCAGGATGACGCGACTGTCCGAATCGATGCCCTGCGGCGGAAGGACCATGTCGGGGACACCACCGCTTGGAATGTCGAAGGTGATCGTGCCGCCGCCGAGCTGGTTGTCCACGTCGATCGCCTGAGGGAGGGTGCACGTCTCGCTCGAGGCCGTGGGGGCGACGTCGCAGATGCCTTCGGAGGCGGTCGTGGCGTCGGTGGTGGTGGCGGTGCTGTTGACCACGAGCAATGTGAGCTTAAAGTTGGCGGTCGTGGCCTGTCCGGCCTGGAGGTCGATCTGGCAGCCTTCGGGCTCGGTGGTGATCACCCCCGGGCAGGCGGACGGGGCGTACATCCCGGCGTTCGGCCCGCTCGGTTGGGCCGGGGACACCGTGTAGGTGCCGGGTTTCCTGAGGGTGCTGGTGTATTGGCCGTCGATGTCGGTCGTGGCGGTCTGATCGACCGCGCTCCCGTCGGTGGCGGCGCCGGCGATCGTGAGCTCCACGCCGGTGACGGGCCGGCCGGTCGGGCCGGTGACCGTGCCTGCGATCGTCTGGGACTGCGGCGGCGGGGGGCTGACGATCATGTTGCCGTGGTTGTCGACGGCGACGCACAGGTTGGAGGTCGGGCAGGAGATCCCGGTGGGGTTCCCGCGCGTGTCGACCGTGGAGCTGCTCTCGAACCACTCGCTCTGCTGGTTGTCGGTGACCGTGCTCGTCGACCACACGTTCTCCGAACTGGGTGGTGGCGGCGCAGAACCCGCTCTCGATGCAGCTGACCGCGGTGAACGGCGAGTTGGGGCTGAGGCTGACTCCGGTCCAGGCTTCGCCGTCGGTCGCGAACGTGCTGTCGGTCACGGTCCCGTTCTCGCCGTCGACAGCTACGCACAGACCGGTCGTCGAGCCGGTGTCTGCGGGTGGGCAGTCGATCGCCGCGGCTTGTGGGCCGGTCGCCTGAAGCTGGTTGCCCCAGACAGCCGGGGGCTCCTGCGCGAGCGGGTCAGATGTAGACCAGAGGTCCTCGCCGGCGGCGCCGACGCACTCGGTCGTGTTCGGACAGTCGAGAGTGTCGAGGTTGCCGCACGCGATCGAGGAGGACTGCCCGTAACAGAGAGAGCTAGTGGTCGTTCCAGCCGCCGGGATTACCGGCCGCGCCCGCGAACACATCGCCCGCGCTGACGGCGGCCGCGCAAATGTCAGTGCCGCAACGGGCTGCCCGCGAGAAGCGTCGAGGACCACCCGGCCGCACCACCCGCCGGGTTGCTCGAGGTGTACACATCATCAAAAGCGTCGATCGCGCCACCACTCGCCATCGACGCACGCCAGCCCGCGCATGCCACCGGTCGGGTGAACGGCGATGAACGCCGGCGCCGACCACATCGAAGCGCCGGCCGCCGGGTCGGTCGTCGCCGTTTCGTACCCGTCACCGCTGAGCGCGACGCACAGCGTCGCCGACGGGTACGACACCCAGCCAAGCCCGTGACTGGAGATCGACGCGGGCGCCGACCACTGCAACGCCGCCCCCCGGGCCAGCCCCGGCGAAAGCCCAAGACCGACTTCGAGAATCACTGCTGCAACGACCGCCGGCACCCCCCGCATCCCCGCATCCGGCACCCAAAAATCGCTCTGTTCATGCTGCCGGCTCGCTTGAGGGGTTTGTCTCGAAGGTCAATGGCCCGCGGCGGGAGGGGGCGGGCCGTGGCGCACCATGCCGAGCTCGCGCTCGATCGCGGCGAGGCGCTCGGGCGGGACGCGCGGGCCCTCCGGTGGGGGCTGGAGCCAGGGCCAGCGGGCCGGCTCGGCGACCGCTCGGACCATGTCCTCGATCCCGGCCGGCGTCGAGAGGATGAGCATCCGCGCTGTGTCGGACTCGACCCGGAAGGTGTGGGGTGTTCCGCCCGGAGCGAACGCAGCGGCGCCGACGCCGCAGCGGCGGCCCTGGGTGAGGACCCAAGCCGGCACCGCGACGGCCACGTCCTCGCCGCCGCTGGCGGTGTCCGTGGCGAGCGCTTGGTGGTTGTCGACGGCGTCGGGCTCGACGAGCCAGACGGTGACTTCGCCTTCGAGCACGTAGAACGTCTCGTCCTGAGGGTGAGAGTGCAGCGGCGGCGCGGCGCCGAACGGGAGCACGGCCTCCCACATGCCCAGCCGTCCGGCGGTCTGCTCGCCGACGAGCTTCGGCCGCACGACCGTGCCGAGGAACCACAGCACCTCGCCACGCGGGTCGGTGACAGTCGGCTCTGCGACACGTTCCAGGGCGGGTGTGGTCACGCCGTCACCTCCAGGCGGAAGTGCGCGGGCCGGTCGTAGGGGCGGCCAACGGCGTTGCCGATCGCGAGCACGCACACGCCATCGGGGCCGGGCTGGAGCCGGCGCCGGGCGTCGGGAGCGATCCGCAGCATCACCGTCTGGTCGATCGGCACAGGCCGACCGTCGATCACGAACGTTCCCGACCCGGCGAGCGTCACGTAGACCTCCTCCATCCCGTCGCCGGCGTGATCGTGCTCCGGGTAATCGTCGAAACCGGGCGGCAGGTCAAGCAGTTGCATGCCGAACGATTCGATCCCGAGCTCCGCGGCAGCGAGCTTCACGGTGCCGCCATGCATCGACGCCATCCGGGCGATCTTGATCCGACGATAGGCGCCCATCACGCGTGATCCTCGTTCAGCAGGCCGCCGAGCCCGTTGAAGTCGACGGTGACGCACGGCTCGTCGCCCCCCATCACGCGTGATCCTCGTTCAGCAGGCCGCCGAGCCCGTTGAAGTCGACGGTGACGCACGGCTCGTCGCCGATGACCCACATGTCGTGCCCGGGCCCGACGACAAACGCATCGCCGGCGCTCATCTCGAGCTCTGTGCCATCGGCCATCCGCACCATCTGGCGGCCCGACACGACGTAGCCGACGTGGGTCATCTCGCACAGATCGGTGCCGACGAGCGGCCTCATATGCTCTGACCACCGCCAGCCCGGCGCGAACGTGGCCCGACCGGCCGTAACGTCGCCGAGCGAGACGAAGTCGATCTGCCCGGGCCCGTGGGTCGTCCGGGTGTCGTCCGGAGTTGAGAAGCTCTTGACGGTCGTTGCGGTTGCGTTGGTCACTGGTGCCTCCTGGTCGATGTGGCCCCGCAACCTACGGGCGATCTCGCGCCGCCACATCGGACGGCCTGCCTATATTGGCTCCCGTACCGGCCCATCTTTGGCGAGCAGACCGCGCTCGCGCGCCTGGGTGATCGCCAGCTGGCGGTTGGCGACGCCGAGCTTGGAGAGGATCGCCGAGACATGGTGAGCGACGGTGCGCTCCGACAGGCACAGCCCCGCTGCGATCTCCGGGTTCGTTGCGCCGGAGGCGAGCCGTTCGAGCACCTCCTGCTCCCGCCGCGTCAACCCCGCGCGGTTGGCCAGGGTCGAGCGGCGAGGGCCACGCGGGGCTCTCGCCCCGGTCGCCGCGCGCTCGCGGGCGAACGCGCGGGCCGCGCCGGTGGCACCGAGGCGATGAAGCACCGCCTGGGCCTCGCGCACGGCCCGGTCATCGCCCGGCAGCGCAGCGAGCGCCGCCTCGTAGGGCGCGTCGAGCGCCCGCCACGCCTCGATCGCGCCGCGCCAGTCGCCCCCGAGCTCAAGCAGCACCGGCGCCGGGGCATTCTCCGGTGGCTCGAGTTCGAGCCCGAGGCGCCAAGCCCACAGCGCGAGGTCGCTGTAGGGCCGCGCGAAATGCGGCGTGCGTGGCGACTCCCGGGCCGAGCGGACCCGCGCCAGAGCCAGGCCGGGGTCGTCCGCCACCCAGGCGGCCTCCGCCAGCGCCGCCCGCACGAACCCGTGACGCGAGCACTCGGGGAGGCTCGTCATCTCGGCCCACGACCGCTCGAGCATCGCCCGCGCGCCCGACTCGCCGCGGCGCAGGGCGATTACCGCGCCGATCGCGCGGGCCAGCGGCGCCAGTTCGTTCGAAAACGAGAGGCTCAAGTCGATCATCTCCTGCGCCTGATCCCACAATCCCCGGTCCAGGGGGCTGATCGCCGCATAGACGCGCAGGCCGGCAAGCGGGAACATCGCCCCGGCCTCCTCGAACATCGGCACCGCCTCGCGCAACGTCGCCTCAACGGTCGCGTGATCGCGCAGCGCCGCGCCGACGTACGCGAGGTTCACGTACGAGCGGATCGTCTGGATCGTCAGCCCGCCCGCACGGGCCGCGCGCTGCGCACTCCGGAGAAGCTCGACGGCTGCGGGGTCGCCGAGATGCCCGCGGGCAAGACCGAGGCTGATCTCGATCTCGATCCGGACGTCATCGAGCCCGGCCGCCACCGCGAGCGCGAGCGCACGCGGGCCCGCGTGGGCAACGACCGCGGGATCAAAGCCCGCCGCCTCAATCCGCAGATGGGTGGCGTGCGCACGCGCCAGGTCCCCGGGATCGCCGCCGTCGTCGAGAATCGAGACCGCCTCGGCGGCGACAGCGCGCGCCTCATCGAGCCGGTCCAACGACCACAGCGGCCAGGCCAGAGCGCTCCGGGCGCGAGCCCGCTTGGCCGGGTCGCCGATCGCGTCAGCGAGCGCAACGGCGCGCTCGGCCACCGCAGCCCCGTCAGCCATCCTCATGCTCGAGAAGTTAGCCGCGCGGGCCGCCTGGATCAGTAGCTCGAAACGCTCGTCGACACCTAGCTCGCTGCCGTGACGCAAAGCGCGCTCCGATTGAAGCCACACCTCGCGCAGCGCGCCCACCCGCTCTGCGTCGGCGGTCGCGAGCCGCGCATACCGACTCGCCGGCCCCGCCAGGCCGGCGAGCTCCGCATGGTGGGCGAGCCGCGCATTGTCGGCGCTGTCCGGACCGGACTCGAGCGCCTCGAGCACCCGCCCGTGGAGCGACGCGCAACGAGGAGGCGAAATCGCGCTCTCGATCGCGTCGCGGATCAGCTCATGGCGGAAGCCAAGCAACGTGCCGTCCATCACGAGCACCCCGCGCGCAAGCGCCTCCTCCACCGCAGCAACGCAGTCGGGCACCAGCGCCGCGAGCAGCCTGAGCGATAGCCGCTGCCCAGCGACGGCCGCGACATCGACCAGCGCACGGGCATCGCCGCTCAACCGGCCCGCACGGGCAAGCGCTGCATCACGGACCGAGGCCGGCATCCGCCCACCTGCGGCAATCGACTCAACGACAAGGAACGGATTGCCGCCAGTGGCGCGGGACAGCGCGGCCGCCTCGAGCCCGCTCGCGCCGGCCAGCTCGCGGACGGCCGGCTCCGACAGCGGCGCCAGCACGATCCGGCGCACCTCCGGACGACTAGCCAGATCCCCGAGCAAGAGCCCGAGCCCCGGGTTCGCCGCAACCTCGTCATCGCGGTATGTGACGATCAGGCCGACACCCACCCCCTCCGCGCGGCGGGCGAGAATCCGGAGCACGTCGAGCGTCAGCGGATCCGCCCAGTGAGCATCCTCCACCACGGCCACCGCGGGCCTGCGCGCAAGGAGCCCCTCGGCAAGCAGGAGCCGATCGTTGTCACCGACCATTACCCCGTCACCTCCGGACACCCCCAGCAGCTCGCGGATCGGGGCGAGCGGAACCGGGACCGACAGCGGCTCGCACCCGCCGACGCAGATCGGCACACGGGCGCTCACGCGCTCCCGTAGCGCCCGCACCAGCGAGGTCTTGCCGGCGCCCGCCTCGCCACCGACGAGCACGACCCCGCCGTGGCCGACAAGGACGCCGTCGACGATCCCGATCAGCACCCCAAGCTCTTCCTCGCGCTCAAGCAGGCGCTCCATGCGACGCGATGCTAGAGGCGGCGACCGCCGCGTCAAGCACGACACGCAGATCCGGACCAGACGGTGGACTGCCTCAAGATCCGACAGCTTCGCGCTCCAACATGAGGAGCAACCCGAAACCAGGTGCCGACGCCATCCCGCCACGATCGTTCGGTCGCGCCGACAGCAGACGCGTCTGCTCGGGAGGACGTCGCCGGTCTCGCAAATCGCCAGAAGCGCGCACGCGCCGCACGCGGATGGATCCGTCAGACCGAAGCTCGGGGTGCTAGCGGAAGATCCCGAAGCTGCAAGCACCGGAGCGGTCACGACGGCGCCGAGACCAGCACTGTCGCAATAGGCGTGGAGCACCGACGCGCCCGGCGACCCGCAGACTGCCGCATTGGACGACAAGGAGCAGCGCGCCGGATGGCGCCTCCGGCGCGAGCACCCGATCGGATCCGTGGCCAACCAATTGCCGCCGCCAACCGGGCTCGAGGCGGTCGAGGCGCTAGCTGGAGCGCGGCTCGCCAGCTAATTCGGGACCGATCCGCCGTGGCTCCCTAATAAGCGGCGACGCGGCCACGCCGGCTGCTTCCGCTCCATGATGGAACCACCAGTCTGGTGGATTGATCACATCGAGCAGCAGGCAATGTGGTGTCGATCCTGCGTGGGTGGCTGTACTGCTTGGTAAAGCGCACGGCTTGTCGCGCCGCTCGGTCAAAACTATTCGGTTGCTCGGGCGTTTGAGAGGTATGCGGTTGATTGCAACACCTCTCGCTGCCGGTCGGTTCGTGGCTTCTTGGATGGTCGTCGGCTGGGGGCGACCGTCGCGTATGCGTGTTCGGGCGCGCAGTCGTCACATCTTGCGGTTAGCACTTGGAATGACAGTGGCGTTGGTGTGGCCGGTGGGGGCCGGGGCGGACACGCTGTACGCGGCCGGCTGCGGCGGCGCGCCGTACGGGTGCGGAGTGATCTCGCTCGACGCGGTGTCCGGCCGTCAGGGCGCGAAGGTGACGGTCGCGTCGCCGGGGGGGATGGCGATCGTGCCGAGCGGTCGCACGGTGTATGTGGCGAACGGGTCGGGGGTGACGCCGATCAACGCCGCCACTAACACCGCGGGTCCCGCGATCGGGGTCGGGTCCCCGGTGAGCGGAATCGCGGTCAGCCCGGACGGGCACACGGTCATGGTCACTACCGCCGACAGCGTGACGCCGATCTCGACCGAGACGAACCTCACCGAGACGCCGATCATGGTGGGCGCGCCGGCGGGGATCGCGGTCACGCCAGACGGCCGGACGGCCTACGCCCTCACCGCGTCGGCCACGTTGACGTCGATCGACCTTCGTACGGACACGACCGAAGCGCCGATCGCGCTCAACCATCAGGGCACGGCGATCGCGATCACCCCGGACGGCACGCTCGCGGTGATCGCCGAAACGGATGGATCGAGCGCACAGAGTTACGTTCAGATCGTCAATCTGTCGACCGGCCAGACCGAGACGCCCGTCAGCCTCACAACGTCGTCGTCGTGCACCGTAAATCTCGAGGCGGCGGTGTCCGTGGCGCCAAACGGGCAGACCGCCTACATCATCCCCAGTTGGGCGTGTGGCCCGGAGGTGCTCTCGTTTGACATCGCCTTGGGGACGATCGGTCCGCCGGTCGCTGAGGCGGTAGGTTCGTTCGGCAACCTCGCCGTCAGCGGCGACGGCGCGACGCTGTTCGTGGACGTCCTCTGCTCCGGTATTCACTGCATTGCCGGCGACGTCGCCGCGTACGACACCGCCACCGATCAGCCGCGCGGCGGATTCAGCGTCAGCAACCTGAACCCGGACGGTTTCGGTCCCGACGATATCGTGCTGGTGCCCGATCCGAGCGCCGGCTTCACCGCCGCGGCCCGGCAGACACGGACGCCGAGCAGGTTTGACGCGAGCGCCTCCAGCGATGCCGGCGGGTCGGTCACGAGCTACATCTGGCAGTTCGGGGACGGCACTCCGCCGCTCACCACCACCAGCCCGACCGTCAGCCACATCTACACCGCGCCGGGGAGCTACACGGTCACGCTGAGCACCACCAACCAGGGCGGGTGTGCTGCCACCTTCGTCTACACCGGCCAGACGGCGTCGTGTACCGGCTCCCGGACGGCGACGACCACCCGCTCCGTCAGCATCAGCTCACCGGTCGCCGTAGCCACGACCGGCTCGGCCACGCGCACCCGGACGCGCGCGACGCTGCACGGCACGATCTGCGCCGCCAGCCGGGGCGTGAGCTGGCAGTTCCAATATGGGACCAGCACCCGCTACCGCTACCGCACGGCCCTCCTCACGCTCCGCACCACGGATGGACGGGTGACCGTGTCCGCGACCGTGACCGGCTTGGCGCCGAACACGCGCTACCACTACCGGCTGATCGCCAGAACCCCGGAAGGCTCCTACGCCCAGCCCGCCATCACCCGCGGGTCCGACGCGAGCTTCCGCACCCAAGCAACCGGCACGCAGCGCCTCAGATCCCGCACCCTGCCGGCCATTCGTCGCACGCTCACCATCCCCTTGCGCTGAGTCAGCCGCGACCCATGCCGCGGACAGCTCACGCTGGCCACAGACACCCGCACTCGGTCACACACGACCCCTAGCTGCGGACGCGCCCGCTTCCAGCTCGCAGCCCACCGCAGCGCCGATACCCAGATCACAAACTCCACGACGCCTGTCTCACGCTCCTGCGGCACGCCCGCAGCCGCTCCTGACCGCGACACCCGCGAGCCGGCTCAGCACCGCTCAGCACGGCTTCTCCACCCCGATCCGGCTCATCCAACAGTCGGCCCGTAGCCGGCTTGGTCGAAAACCCACCTGCCCGCCGCCGAAGTCGGAGGCGGCCGGCGGCCGCCCGGAACCGCCAAGCCGCGGGAACCCCAACCCCCCCCGGCGTACGGCTATCCGCGCCGGCCTACAACCGGCGCTGTGAGCCGACCAGAGCGAATGCCCGGCATGGCCAACGCGGCAGGTCTCCGTCGCGCTGCCGCCCGTTACCGTCACGATCCCGACCCACCAGTCAGGCACGACAGAGCTGGCCTGGAATCCGGGGGCGCCCGACTTGTGGCCTCGCTCCGCTCTGGCCGCCGCACGGATCGCGGCCGGCCGCCCCGAGAAGCCGCTCCCGCGTCGCAGCTTCGCCGCTCAAGAAGCCACCGCGGATAGGTTCGAAATTAGCTGTCGAGCCACTTCAGCTAGCGCCCGGACCGCATCGAGCCGGTCGGGGGCGGCAATTGGTTGACCACGGATCCGATCTCGAGCTCGCGCCGGACTTAGACAGCGGCTCCCCACGACGAACCATGGTCCTGCGGTGGCAACCCGCGTATATCAGTCTGACCGCGCGTCGCGCACAGCCTGCCGGACCGCCACCCACCCAGCCGACCACACGCTCTCAACCCGACCAGCGAAAGGCAGGAAACTCGTGGCGCCCCCTTGACAAACGTCTCTCCATATCAGTTAGGCGCCACATGCGGTGGTCCGCTGCGCTCTTCAGCGAGTGGGAATAGCGTGGCTCTCGCTTCTTGCGCTAGCAGCTTCGAGAACGGTCGCTGGCCGCCTGCGGGCCGCCGTGCGTTGTGGTACAAGAGGCGTCGTGGATATGGACGATCTGTGAAGGAGGCATTTTGGGTTCAGCGTGGCTCGGGCATCAGGTTGGATTGGGGCATCGTGTCCTGCGGAGGGTTGGCTTCGCCTTACTCGCTGTGGCTGCGCTTTTCGCCTTCCTGGTCGGTGGTTTGTCCAGGCCTTCTGTGGCCGTCGCATCTTCGAGCTACGGGGGGTTCGCGGTCAGCGGCGCAATTCACGGGTCGTGGCCGATCACCAATAAGAAGGTGCAGTGCGGGGTGGCCACTTCCTCGTACGTGGTCTTGTATGCAGGGGTCCAAAAAGTTCACGGTCATCTCGCTTATCTCCTTCCCGAGTTGAGCATGCAGGGCAAGGCGGGAGCGACCGTCCAGCTGGCGCACTCCACAATCTACGACGCGGATCTGTCCAACAAGTCGGCGACACGCGGCTGGTCGGCGGGTGGGTATCGAAATGCAGAGAACAATGTCGTCTCGGCGGGCTCTGGGACGCTGACGATGTCCAAGAGCGGCAGGTCGGGCAGTCTGAGCGCCGAGATGGTCGACACCACCGGCGGTATACCCCACTCCGACAAGGTTCACGTCACCGCTAGCTGGCATTGCTAGTGAGTCGTCATCCGGTCGCAAAGGATTGTGGTCGCGGCGGGGATTGGGGTGGGCTCATTTAGTCTCGTCGCGCTGTGGATCGTGTTTTTCCTACTCCCGTTCGGGTCGGCCGCCGCGTCGTACCGTCGGGCACGGTCCGCGGTAACGAGCCTGAACCGTGCAATCTCCTTACGTTTCCCAGGTGACCGAGCTGATGGGGAATGGGCTCACCTCGGGGGCCCGGCGGGCAGCCAAGCGGGGTTCCGCCAAACCAGTGCCAATGGCTTTCCGCAGATCAGTACCAGTCCGAGGTCGTTAGTTAACCTCCAGCACCACAACAATTGTGCCGACGCCGAGCAATGCTCGTTGATCACGCCCACAGGTCAACCAAAGCTCGTACGCAGTGTGCGTGACGGGCGCAAACGAAACTTCACAGCCCGTGAGCAATTGTCAAGAGTTGTGGATTGGGCAATGAAGAATGATCAGGCGGTGACCCTCTCGTCTGTCGTGGTTTCGTCGTCTGTGACCTTGATTCCATCCTTGAACGTGATGCCGTCGAGCACGTCGCTGACGAGCTCGTGGCCGTTGACCCGCCGCCAGCGCTCTTGGGCGGCGTCCAGGAGCTTGTAGGCCATCGCGAGCGCGGCCTTCTTGGAGCCGGCGCCCTTGGTGACCTTCGTGCGGAGCTTGACGGTCGCGAAGCTTGACTCGATCGGGTTCGTCGTGCGCAGGT
>JBKQIR010000180.1:0-15862 GCA_052148275.1 Solirubrobacteraceae bacterium | reverse complement strand
ATCCACCCGGTGAGCTCAAGCGAACGCCCCTCCAACGCATGGCTCGCCCGCACCACCCGGACCATCGCCGGGAAGCCATCGAGGTGGGTAGTGTGTCGTGTCTTCCCTCCAAGCTGCTGCTGCGCCACGGCCGCGTGTGGGACCGCTCGGCGTGGACGAAGGTGCACCGCGAGTGGCTGGGATCGCAGACCTTCGCGCATCAGAACACGGAGCTGGCGTTCATCGACAACCTCGCCGCGTGCGACGGGCTGAGCGCCGCCGGGAGGCGCTCGACGAGCGGCTCTCGCACGTCGCGACCGACCCGGAGTTCTGGCCGCTCGTCCGTCGGCTGCGTGCGCTCGCCGACCTCCCGCAGCGCCCGGGCGAGCGGATCCTCGCCACCGTCAAGCGCATCCAACAGGATTCGCGACAGTGTGCCGGCAAGCCGCGTTCGCTCGTCGCGCGCTCGCGCGGTCTGCTCGCGCTGGTCGCGGACCGCGGTCCGTGCGCGGCGCTCCATGTTCTGGATCGCGGTGCAGTAGCGCTCGATCAGCTCATCGATCGAGGAACATCTCCGCGATGAACACCAACAGCAACGGCTGCCGGCGAGCTGCTGGCAGCCGGGCGATCTCCCACGCCGCCCGGCGCTTGGCCTCCGCCGCAAGCATCCGCACCCGCCCGGGCGGCAGCATCGACAGATCAACCTCGCCAGCCCACAACCGATCCAGGTGCAGATACTTCTGCACCTGACCGCGGATCGCCGCCGGCGTGCTGTCATCAGCCGGCGTGCGCAACCACTCAAGCCAGGTCACGTCTCCCGGCTCGCGTAGCTCCAGCAGCCGGGCGAGCTCACGTGGCCGGCCGCCCTCCAGCTGCGGCGAGAGCAGCTCGTGGGTGGTGGTGTGCGCGCGGTCGCGGGCGGTGCCGATCATCCGCACGAGCGCGTCGACCGGCGGGCGGACGATCCGCTCCGCCAGCAGGTGCTCGCAGCACAGCTCCCAGATCGCCTTCGGGCGCTCGTGCTCGATCGCCCGCAGCTCAAGCCATCGGCCCAGGATCTCGCGCTGCGCCTGGTCCAACGAAAGGAAACCCGCGCGCTCTCGCACCACGGCAAAGTGATCGGAGCGGGTCTGAGCCCGCGCGCCGTACACCACCAGGTCGTCGGGGTCTGACTCGAGCTGCTCGCACAGCGCCAGCAGCGCCGGACGCGGCAGCTCCGCCAGCTGATCGGGAACGAACCCAAGCCACCGCAGCGAGCACAGCTGCACCGCCACCCCTAGCCGCGCGTCACCGCGGTGAGCGAGCACCCAGCGCAGTCCTGCGGGGACAGGTCGAAGAACCGATCGACATCCTCAGGTCCCGCATGGCCTGGGAACGAGCCGAGCTCGTGGCGCTGTGCTGCTGACGGCCAGCCGGCCATCAGAAGTCGATCTCCATCCGCTCCATCGCCGCCTCCCGGTCTGCGGTCGAGGGCAGGCTATGGCGCCGGGTGGTCTCGATCTTCACGTGCCCCGCGATCTCCGCCACCATCACCAGGTCCTCGCCCTGGCGCACAAGGTTCGTCAAGCACGTGTGCCGAAGCCCGTGCGCCGAGACCTGTAGGCCGGCGTCACGGGCGACCCGCCGCACGGACGCGTCCGTCGCCCGGGCCGACAGCCGTCGCCCGCCGCGGCTCACAAACAGAGCCTTCTCTTGCTCGTCGGCGAGCGCGGGGCGGCGCTCGAGCCACTCTGTGATCGTCGCGCGCACGAGCGCGTTGAGCGGCACCTCCCGGTAGGCGTCGCGCTTGCCTGAGCGCACGATCATCGTCCCCTTGCGCGAGGACACCCGGACATCATCGAGATCAAGCGCGACCGCCTCGGAGATCCGCAGCCCGGCGAACAGCAACACCAGCACCAGCGCGCGGCCCCGGGGCTCGGCGCGCTCCGCCGCGCGCAGCAGCAGCCGCTGCTCCTCGCGCGAGAGCGCGCGCGGCGCGGTCTGCGGCAGCCGCTCGCGGCGGACGTTCGCGCGATCCATCCCCAGGTGCCGGTAGAGATGATCGACCGACGCCAACGCCAGGTTCACCGAAGCGGGCCCCAGCATCCGCTCGGACTTCAAGAACCGCTTGAAGTCCCGCGCAGCGTAATCCCGGGCCCGCGGATCGCCCAGCGGGTCGGCGCCGACCGCCCGCTCGTCAATACCGTCCCGCAGCCAGCCGCAGTACAGCCGCACCCAGCGCCCGTACTCCCACGGCGCGTGCGCTCCGACAGCGGCAGCCCCACGAGCCATCGCTCGTACGCTGCCAGCGCCTCCGCGGGATCACGCCACCCATCAACCACGACCGCGAGCCTATTAGTTTCGACCTCCAGCTCAGCTGGCCGCGCGAGCTGCGGCTGATCACCGGACGGCTGCACGGCAGCGGACAGCGGGACCTGCTTGTCGGGCAGCTCGCCGCGGACGAGCTGCGCATCGCGTTCAGCGACGGGTCGCACTGATGCTCACGAGGCACACATGCCGCTAGACGCATCGATGCCTCTAGCGCCCTATGCGCGACGCTTCCACACCCCCGATCACCGAAAGGATCTCTCGCATGGCAGCACTCACCGAACTGACCGTGGTCGGCGACGCCGGCCGCGTGCGCATCAAACTCGAGGATCGTGCGTAACGTTTGATGGGGTTCGCGGGACTAGGGGTGAGCGCAGGAAAGATTCGTGGCTCGGGCCGCGAACGCACACTCAAAACGGGAGATCCTTCTCATGCTCATCCGTCTCAAGATTAAGCGTTGGTTGCTTGCGGCCGTCCTCGGCTGCGGGCTGTCGGTTGGCGTCGGCGCTGGACGGGCCGCGGCCGACACCCTCACGTTCACCGACGCGCCGCAGTTCTACACCGTGCCAAGCGGTGTGTATGCGCTGTCGTTCACGGCCACCGGTGGTGCTGGTGGTAACGGCACTGACGACGGCGGATACTCCGGCGGTGGTGGGGGCGCGGGCGCGCTGGTCCGCGCGGACGTGGCCGTCACGCCCGGTGACGTGCTCGAGATCCTCGTGGGCGGGCAGGGCGCGAACGGTTCCGATGGCGGTGCTGGGGGCCTCTCCAGCGGCACGCCGTGGGCCGGTGGCGCCGGCGGGTCCAACGGTAGCGAGGCCGGTGGCGGTGGCGGCGCCACGGAGATCACGGACACGACCGCCCCCAAGCTCCTGGTGGTCGCCGGCGGCGGCGGTGGCGGCGGCGCAGCCGGTGGCCTCGGGTCCGGTGGGGCCGGCGGGTCAGCCGGCAGCGCCAACGCCAACGGCGGCGGGGGCGCCAGCCAGCAGAACGGCGGGGGTGGCGAGGCGGCAGCCGGCGTACAAGGTGGCGGCGGTAACGGGCTCGGATCGCCGAGCGGTGGCGGCGCGGGCGGCGGTGGGGGCGGTGGCTTCTACGAGCCCTCTCAGGGCGCCACGGGCGGCGGGGGCGCAGGAGGCAGTGCCGGCGGCTTTGCAGAAGGCGGCGGCGGGGGCGGTGGGGCCGGGGAGTCGTACACGAACCCGGCCGCTGCGGGCACCTCGATCACGGCCGACAGCACCGCGGAGAACGGCTCCGCAGTCATCTCCGCGCCGACGGTGAACGTTGCGGTGAGCGCCAACCCCGATCCGGCGCTCGTGGGGTCCAATGTCACCCTGACCGCGAGCGTGCAGTCGGTGCTCGGTGGGCTCCAGGCCCAGCCGGCGGGCACGGTCGACTTCTCGCTTCCCGACCCCGGTGACGGGGCGTCGTCCGAGGATCTCGGCAGCGCCACGCTGTCGAGCGCCGGAACGGCGAACCTAACCGTGCCGGTGAGCGAGATCGACGGCGCCGGAGGAGGACAGTGGACGATCGACGCCAGCTTCGCCTCGAGCAATAGCCTGTTCGCCAGCGGGCAGGGGACGGGAACGCTGAACGTCGAGCCCCGGACGCTGCCGAGCACGTCGCTGACCGCGAGCGCCAACCCGGCCGCGGTCGGCCAGCCGGTGACTTTCGCCGCGAAGGTGCAAGGCCCGGCGGGGGACGCGACGCCCAACGGGACGGTCAGCTTTTCGCAGACGAGCCTCACGACCGGCGCCCAAACGGTCCTGGCCACGGTCCCGCTAGACGGCTCCGCGGTTGCCACGTACACGACGAGCTCGCTGGCTGCGGGCGCCGATTACATCTCGGCCGAATACAACGGCAACGGCTACTACTACCCCGATAACAGCGCGTACCTGAAGGAGCAGATCACGGCGTCGACCACCACGACGGTGAAGTTCAACCCCGATCCGGTGGCCGTCGGCGACAGCTACACGGTCAGCGCGAATGTCGCCTCGACGTCCGGGCAGGCGCCAACAGGGACCGTCACGTTCTACAGCGAGGGAAACCAGGTCGGGAACCCCGTGGCACTCAACGGCTCGAGCCCGGGTGTCGCCACGATCACCGCACCGGCACCCACTGCTGCCGGGCCGGTGACCTGGCAAGCGGTCTACAACGGTGACACCAGCGACAGCTCGAGCCAGAGCGCGGTCGTCGACCAAACGGCCAACGCCACCACCACGACGCTCAAGTTCAACCCCGACCCGGTGACCGTCGGCGACAGCTACACGGTCAGCGCGAATGTCGCCTCGACGTCCGGGCACGCGCCGACGGGGACCGTCACGTTCTACAGCGAGGGAAACCAGGTCGGGAACCCGGTGGCACTCAACGGCTCGAGCCCGGGTGTCGCCACGATCACCGCACCGGCGCCCACTGCTGCGGGGTCCGTGACCTGGCAAGCGGTCTACAACGGTGACGCCAGCGACCAATCGAGCCAGAGCGCGGTCGTCGACGAGATGGCCAACGCCGCGAGCTGACCTTCAGCTACGCCAAGACCCATCCCCCGGGGCAGGCGGTCACAGCGACCGCCCGCCCCGGCAGTTTCCGTCGAATCGCCCTGGGGGCCTCGAGTGCAAGCCGCTGGCCGGGAGCCCTCAAAGATCGCGCCCCGCTGTTGGGCTCGAACGCGGGCGTCCGGTGGGCGCTGAAGGAGGGTCTACCGAGGCCGGTCGCCGCGCGTGCGCGGGTCGCCAGGAGCTCCCAACGCCGTAGGATGGTGTGCGAGCCGGGTCCGTCGGTGACGTCGGTTCGCTACCGGGTGGCTTGCCGGCGTGATCGATCCCGCATCCTCAGCGTCCCACGGTCGGGCTGCGCACGCAACGGCAGGCGACGCGAGCGGATCGGCCGACGCGGAGATCGCAGCTGCGCTCGGGCGTGGGGACGAGCGCGCGTTTGGGGAGCTGTTCCGGCGTAAGTACACGGTGATGAGGCGCGTCGCGCGCGGGTACGTCGACTCCGACGCGGTCGCCGAGGAAATCGTGCAGGAGACGTGGCTGGCGATCATCAACGGGATTGACCGCTTCCAGGGAAGATCGTCGCTTGACACGTGGATCTTCGCGATCCTGATCAACCAGGCTCGCAAACACGATGCACGCGAGCGCCGGGCGCGGCCGTTCTCGTCGATCGCGCCGAGCGGCAGCGACGAGCGGTCCGTCGACGCCGATCGCTTCCAGAACGACGACGAGGCTTGGCCGGGCCACTGGGCCACGCCTCCGCGCCCCTGGCAGAAACCGGAGCGGCGGCTGTTGTCGCTCGAAGCGCGCGAGCACCTCAAGCACGCGCTCGGGCAGCTGCCCGAACCCCAGCGCGCAGTCGTGGGGCTGCGCGACGTGGAGGGGTGCTCGGCCGATGAAGTCTGCCAGCTACTGGAGCTCAGCCACGAGAACCAGCGGGTCCTGCTGCATCGCGGGCGGTCACGGCTGCGGGTCGCGCTCGCTGCCTACGCCGGTGAGGACGCGTAATGAACTCGAGGCGAGAGAAACTAACCGGTGTGAACGAGTCCAGCGGATCGCCGCAAACTTCCTCGTCCGACGAGCCGCGCCGAGTGGCCGATGAGATCACCTGTCAGCAGTTCGTCGAGCTCGTGACCGACTACTTCGAAGGTGTGCTTTCGCCCCGGTCGCTCAATCTGGTCGAAGAGCACTTGGTGATGTGCGACTGGTGTGTCACCTATGCCGACCAGATCCGGGCGACGGTCGCGTCATTGGGCGAACTGCGATCCGAGCGTGCGCCTGGTGAGCCCTCGGCGGCTGTGCTAGCGGCCCTCCAGAAAAGAAGGGAGCCCTCGGAATGATCGCCTACAAGTTCCTGCGAGCCGGGCGGATCGGGCCGTTCAGCGGATTCCGTTGGCCCGAGCCCGGAGTGTGGGTCCGCGCCGCCGCCGACGACGTCGCGGCATGCCGGAGGGGCATCCACGCTTGCCGCGCCCAAGACCTGCCGTGGTGGCTGGCCGATGAGCTGTGGGAGATCGAGCTCGACGACGAGGTGCGGGTCGACGAGCACAAGATCCTCGCGCGCGCTGGTCGCCTCGGGCTGCGGATCGAGGGATGGACGCCTGCATGCGCCGATCAGTACGCGCAGGCATGCGCCTGGCGCGCACGAGATCGCGCGATCCAAGCGCTGACAAGAACCAAGCACGAACAGGCCGCCTCGCGCCTCGCAGCATGCACCACACTCGACGAGGTGCGCGTCGAGGCCGCTCAGCTCGCCGAGCAGCTACCGGACACCCGGATCAGCCTCACGATCGCACGCGGCGGGGCCGTCCGCGCGCTCACCGGCGCGCCCGCGACGAGCGCCTACATCGCGGCCCACGCCGCGATGCGGCTCGACGGGCACGCCGCATACACCGCCGAGCGCAACTGGCAGGCGCGCTGGCTCGTCGAGCAGCTCCGCCTGCGCACCGACGGCTGAGGCCAGACGCCAACCCGTCGAACTCCACCCCCGTCTGGCCACGACGCCCTCGCCCACCGCCCAGCAGGAAAGCTACTCGCGAACAAAGAAAAGTCCTGCAAAGCGCGATGTCGAAGCGAGCGGCGAACGAAGACCAGCCGAACGACGCAGCCTCGGATCGCCGCGTACACGAACGGCGACTAACGGTAACTGTTGGATTTCGCAGACTTGTGGTCGGAACCCCCATCTGGGCGGACATCGGGAGGCCCCAGATGCCCTCCTTGAGCATTTCGAGGACCTGGGGCAGCATCTTCGCTGGTATCGATGTGCCCTTCTTGGTGGGGTAGGCGATCCAGTGCGCCATTAGCCGAACCTACATCGACGCGGTCATGGGCTGCTGATTACCGGCCGACACGAGCGGTTGCGCCGCCGCAGTCTCGCGAGATACTCAAGCGCTTTTCCGCGGGGAACGATCGCGGGCGCTGACTCGGCGACCGATCTGCTTCGCAGCGTAGGCAAATGCCGCGGCGCTCTCGAACCGCCCGAGCGCTCACCAGACCGTGCGCCCCCGGCTACTTCCAGAGCCAGCGCCAGACCCCCGAGCGCCCGAGCGTGCGACCGACCACGACGTTCTTTGCGCGACGACCGGCGTGGCCAGTGCGGATTGCCCGCCCTGTGGCCGAGATCCGGGCTGCGCGGTAGAGGGTGCCGGTGAGTGTGTGACGACGCGCCATCTAGTCGTCCTCCTTCGTGACCTCTTGGAGTGCTGGGACTAGCTGCGATCGGCGAGCAGTACTGATCGCCCGAGCGCGCGGTCAAAGCGAGACCAGGCCTCACCCTCCGCAGTCTCGCGTTCGAGCCGGTCAAAGCTGCCGAGGTCCCCGCTCAGCTTGTCCATCGCGTGGACGACGAGTGCCTCACGGGTGGACGGGAGCACGGGGCTGCCGTGCTCGAAGCAGCCGTGGTGGGACAGGATGATGTGGAGCAGCGCCTGGGCGAGGTCTGGCGGGAAGCCCGGGATCTGCTCGATCGCGCGCCGCACGGTGTAGTAGCCGCTTGGGATCTCCCCGATTAGCTTGCCGGTGTCGTTCAGGCTCGCGGCGCAGCTGTCGCCCGTGTAGGCATCGAGCTTGCCGATGTCGTGCAGCAGAGCCCCGCAGAGCGCGAGCTCGCGATCGATGCCGGCGAATGTGTCTGCAGCGGCGACGGTTGCGTCGGCCACCTGCAACGAGTGCTCGAGCAGACCGGAGAGGTAGGCGTGATGGTTGTACTGGGCCGCAAATGCGCGGCGAAACGCGCGGCCACTGCTTGACTCGACGCCCAGCAGCCGCTCCATCAGCGCCTCGAGGTGAGGATCGCTGAACCCCGCGAGGTGCTCGTCGAGCCTGCGCTCTAGCTCCGCGACGGGACTTGCCGGCGCGTCGAGTAGATGCTCCCAATCAATGTCGAAGGGAGCGAGCAGGCTGTGGACCGTGATCTGGGGCCCGTACCGCGAGTGCTCCGCGAAGCTCCCAATGACCCTCACGGGCTCGCCGACCATGGCGGCGGCGGCAGCCTCATCGACGTCGTCCCACACGACCGCGGCGACGACGCCGGTCCGGTCGGCGAGCGCAAGCCGCATGTAGTTCGCTCCGGACCGCGTGCACCGGATCTCGCGCTCGCGGACGAGCAGCACCTGATCGATGGCGCTTCCGTCTTGAAGGTCGCGAATATCGCAGGTCGTGACTGCATTGCTGCTGAGCTCCATGTGCGAAGAGTCGTCGGCCGACAACGCTTCCTGACTGGGCACCTTCTAACTGAGCCGGCGTCGCGCCGCACACCCGAGTGCGTATCGCTGCACCGGCACGTCAGGCGCGGGCCCGTCCGCGCGACCTCCGGATCATCGCGCGCAATGAGCATGGACCGGCCGTCAAGGAGGTGGCGTGAGCCAACAGGCGCCGATCCGAGTCGTGGTCGAGAAGAAGGGCGGCTGCCTGAGCGGCTGCGGCACCACGCTGGGCGTGCTGCTGCTCCTCGGCCTGACGATCCAGTACTGGTACGTCGCGCTCCCGATCGTTGCGATCGTCGTCGTAGCCGCCATCAGCAACGCGAGGGCGCAGCGTAGAAGGCGGCGCACAAGCCGGGGCCCCGGGATCCATGGCTGAACGAGGTTGCCGTCGCGCTCGCGGACCTCGGGCTCAAGGAGATCGCTCGCAACACCGGTGCCCAGCTCGGTGGGGCGCCGATCGACGGAGACATCGGCCTGCAGGCGGAACGGTTCCTCGTCTATGTCACCGTGTTCTCAGACCAGCGCCTCGCCCGCCAGGCGGAGCTCGGGCTACGGGCCAAACCGGAGGTGCGCGACGCGATCGCCAATGGCGCGACCGCGATTCGCACGGCGGACCGGGTTGTGTTCGTGGCCAATGGCCGCGGGTCCGTTGTCGACGAGTTTCGCCTCGACGGAGTCGTTCGCGTTGTGGGCCGCATGGCCGTGCCACCGCCGCTACAGCCGTTGCCGGTGGCGTCGCGGTCGCCAGCCGCGGCGCAACCGCCGGATCCTGATGTCCTCGAACAGCTCCGAAAGCTCGGGGACCTGCGCAAGACCGGGGTGCTTACGGACGCCGAGTTCGAGGCCAAGAAGGCGGAGCTGCTGGGGCGCTTGTGAGTAGTCAGGCTCCAGCCGAGACTTTCCCAACGAACGCCCGACGCGTCCGCGAAGCTTCAGTCAGATGACACGAATCCGAATTCCGACACGCCGCCCTGAGGACTGGCGAGCATTACTCGCCGACCCCGCCGTCCATTGGAGGGTCGGCCGCTCGGCCTACGAATTGGCGCACGCATGGCAGAACGCGGACAGCTTCCCGCCGAAGATCGCTGAGGCGCTCGCCACCGGGAGTTTCGCGCCGATCGAGATGCTGTTCGGGTTTCCCGAGCACAAGGTCAAGATCGAGGGCCGGGGCGCTGGATCAGCGAGCGACCTCTTTGTGATTGCCCGACGCGTCCACGACGGAGGTCTTGTGACGATTGCCGTCGAGGGAAAGGTTGAGGAGCCCTTCGACAAGCCGGTCTCCGACTGGCTGGCCGCTGCGAAAGACGGCAACCGGAAGAAGCGGCTCGATGGGCTCGCAGGACTGCTCGAGCTCGATGCCGACAAGCTCGGGGAGATCCCGTATCAGCTGCTTCATCGGGCCGTCGCCCCGATCCTCGAGGCCAGGAGATTGAACGCGCAGGACGCCGTGCTCCTCGTGCACTCGTTCTCGACCGCTCAGGCGCACATCGACGAATATCGGGCTTTCGTTCAACTGCTCGGAGCGCCGGGCGAGGTCGGCGTCGTGGAGCGGGTTGGCGTCAGGCATGGCGTGCAGCTTCATGTTGGCTGGGTCGCTGACGAACCGGTGGTCCAAGCACACGAAGGCGATCCTGAGTCCGTGTTCCTACAGGCGCTCGACTGGCTGCGGGACACGTATCGCGAGCACCGGTTCTTCAAGGAGCGCGACGTCGAGGCGGCGCTGCAGGCGCGCATGAACGAGCTTTTCGAGGAGCGACGGTCCGACTGGAGGGTGTACGAGAACCACAAGGTGCCCGGCAAGCAGCTCGACCTCGCGATAGTGAACCGACGTCGACCGAGTGCCGTGGCGCTCGCGGCCGAGCTGAAGTACGAGCCCGACCACCTCCGGGCAGGCGCTGACATGCGAGGCGACACCACGAAGTTTCCCGTGTGCTTCGCCGAGGAGATCGCTCGAGATGTGGAGTCGATCCGCCGCTGCGGCGCTGAGGGGCTCATCGACGTGGGCTACGCCCTCCTGCTCGACGAGGGCGGGTACTGGCGCACGCGCCAGACACCGCCGTCGGGCGATTGCCGACTCTGGGGTTCTGACACGGAGAAGCGGAAGGCGCCGGCGGTGTTCGTCACGCGTGTCGAGCGACCGGCGTAAGGTCGTGCGGCGATGACGGCACCCCCACGGACCGAGCCATTACGTCTCGGCGAGTTGCTTGGCACCGACTACGACCCCACGCAGTACAAACTGCACTGCGCCTGCCGCGAACACGGAAGGGGAGGATCCACTGGAGATCTACGCACGCGGGGACTGGGATTCATGGATCTGGTGGAACAGATACCGGCCGCAGAAGAACGAATTCAACCGGCCCCGGATCTTCTCCGTCATGCAGGTCCAGCCTGCGTCTGACGAGTGGATCTTCGGCAGTGCGTTTGACGTCATCGGCCGACGACCCAAACCAAATGACTTCAGCTACGACGTCGAGCTCCTGCGCGACTTCACCGAGCCGCTGATCGGAAGGCTGCGCGTTCGCTTCTGGCCCGGGACTCGTCCCCGGCGCCTGAGAATGGAGAACTACCTGCCGTTGATTGAGGTCGTGGAGATCGCTGCGCGGCCGTGGGCGGGCCGGCCGTTCCCTGGGATCGACAGCATAAACCACAGTTTCCGAGAGCTAGAGGTGATCGTCGCAACGGGACGCAGCGATTGGCGCAACGTGCTCGACAACCTCAAAGGCGTCTACGTCTGGAGTTATCGTGACCGGGCCGGTGTACATCGGTTCGGCGACGTCTGCGACTGGAGGGCTCTGGTTACGCCTGTGCGGATGGCGCGCCGACTTCGCGACGCCCTCACCGGCGGCGACTCCGCTCTGCGCGCCGCCGTATGGGAGTTGATGCGGCCGATGCTCTCGCCCGCGCTGATCGCGCTCAACCGCGCGTTCCTCATCGAAGACGACGCCGTCAGTACGGTCGACCTCGCCACCTACCGCGGCGCCTCCGACCTCGCCACCCTCGCGCTCGGCGACGACACGGCAGACGTCGCGTAGCTCAGGCCCCGCCGCCGGAATGTCCTCCCGTCCGAGCCTCACACTCGGGCGGGAGGACACAGCGCGGCATTCACCCTTTTTTGCGCTCCGAGTCGATCCAGCACGTGCGGTAGCGCGGCGCGCAGCAGCCGTTCACCAATCGTCGGAGCATCGAGCGTCGGAGCGGGATTCGCCGCATCCGCTTTTTCGCGGCGTCGCGCTTGCACAGCGCGTCGGGGATAGCAAGCGGCGGCCGCCGACGATCATCTCATCGTGTGCTGCGTCGCCGGACACGACATCCAAAAGCACCGTTCTCAGCGCATTTACGAAGACCGTCGGATTGCGCCAAATCCAACGACGCGTTGGATCGGCACGAGACCGTCGCTTTCGATCAACGCGCTTGCTGAAGCTGCGTAAGCAGGAGCGGGCTCTTTGGACGCCTTGCGCGCACCCGGTGCTAAATTCGATCGGGTCTGAGTGGCCGGCCGTACGATCGCATCCGCAGGCGAGGACGTCGCCCCCGCTGGCATCGCTTCGGCGGCACAGAGGCGTCCGGCGGCTCGGCGGCCTACGTAGGCAAACGCAGCATTCTGCACAGCGCTCCGCCAGCCCTGCAACCGGCGGCTGGCGAGACCTCGGCGATGGCCAGCCGATGCGTGTGCCGCAGTTGCGTCCGCACGATGGGGCAAGCGTGATGAAGCTTGGGCCGAGCGGGTCGACGTGGTGCCCGTGCCGGTGCATGCGTCCTGTTTGCGTGGCTCGGCAGGGCGCGCCTACGGGAGGAGCAGTGTGACGCCCCAGACAGCGATGAGGATGAGAGCGTTCCGCAGGTCGCTGGCGCAAGCACTCTGCAAATTGGCGAGTCGCCCCACGCGCCAGTCGTTCTTTGCGATGGCTTGTGCCTTGACGTCGAACGCGCGCACAACACCCACGTTCTCGCGAGATAGCTCCGCGAGCGCGTTGAGTGTCAATGTGTTCCGACGGACGGAGCCAACAACAAGGATCGGTGACAGAAGGCTCACGAACGTGTAGCCGGTAGCCGCGACGAGCAGAGCGCGTTGGATGAGAGTCGCGCATTGCCAGGTGTCACTAATGGCGAGTCCCAGGGTGGCTCCGACTACCGCCGAGACTGTCGCAAGCCCGGGACCCTTACCTTCTATTGAACGCAGCCGATCATGGCTTTGATCGAGCAATCGATCGAGTTCATCGGCGGTCCAAGCCGCGTAGCGGACCCTCGGATAGGCGTCACTCCGAGGCATGTAGCGGTGATTGGTCCACAGAGCTTGGGTCAGTGGAACGATCCACCGGCCAAGACGCCAGCGCCAAGACCACGCTCGTGCACGAACTCCACGGACCTTGTCACGAAGCGAGCTCATCCGCAAGCGCCGATGGCACCGGAAGGCTTGCCGCGTCAACCAGCCAGCCCCATTCTCCGTTGGGATTAGCTTCAAGGAACCAAACCGTGTCATCCTCAGCGATAGCAAGATCAATACCAGCGAATCGCAGCCCGAGCGCTGCCACAAGCCGGCAGCACCGCGCAAGTGCTGCTGGCTCCAGTTCACGCTGATGCCAGGCGCGCTCAGGCTCCAAGCGCCAGTCGATTTCAACCAACGTAGGCGACGTCTCGGCTGCAAGTACACGCTCGCCGATCACAGTCGCGCGCACGTCGCGCTTCGGCATTATGGCTTCCTGCAGCATAACCGGTGCTCGCCGCAGCGCGGCCGGATCGGTTGGAAGAGATTCTTGGTCGATGAGCTTTGCGAAGACAAAAGCTGCCTCGCGCTCATTCTCCCAATGTGCTGCTGTCAACGACTTCGCTACGGCTTGGCCGTTGCGTCGCGCGAGAAATGCTGTGGCAGCGTCGAGGCCGTTAACAACCACCGTTTCCGGAACTTGGAAGCCGACCTCGCTCGCCGTCCTTAGCTGAAACAACTTGTCCTCTGCGCGTCGCACGGATAGCGGATTGCTGACCCATCGCGGCCCTGGCACGCTCGCGAGTCCCTCGAGAAGAGCCTGCCATTGATCGTCGAGCGCTTGGCGTGGGCCTGCCGTCAGGCTGCCCAATCCAGTTGAAGGCGGTTCGGGACGGCGCCACCAGATCGCTGACACCGTGTCTGAAGTCGCAGATCGGCCAAAGGGATCTATGAGCTGCCAGCGATACGGCACATCGACCTCGACCGACCAGTCCGTTAGCCGCTCAGTGTTGCACCTGAGCACGCCGACACCACGATGGCCCAACTCAGAAATGACGCGATCAGCGTCCAGATCCCGTTCGTTGGTTACGATCAGAACCTCGGCGGTCAAGGCCTCCAACGGTCCTTCTGATCCTCGCCCTTCTCGATGTCCGCTTTCTTCGTGGGTGCGCCCCCTTCCGCTTCCACGGCGAGCGCGATCCGGCCGTTGATGTCGACCAGCGACACTTGCGCCGAATTGTCGTATCGAAAGCTGGTGGACCGCTCGGCCCTCCGCGGCTGGCGAGTCGCTTGATTCAGAAGCCAGACGTCAGAATCACTCATACGACCTCCTGGGAAATCCGTTGATCGCTACCGCACGTAGCTTAGTCTCCTGTGCGGCCCTTTGGAAGAACTCTCTGTCCCCGTGTGTTGCAGCCTGCGTGCGATCAACTCGAAATCCATCGCACGCTCCTCACAGCAGGGAGGTTGGGCGGCCGCTACCCTTGAAAGCTCACGGCAGATGTCAGGAAGAGTAGGCTATGCCGTAAGACATGCCGCAGAATGTCCCCCCACTGTCACCCGATGCCCGCCTGGCGATTCGCGATGTTATCGGTAGGTGGGGGCAGATGCACCCGCGTCGAGACGCGCCACTAATTCGACTTTCAGATGGGAGTGAGTTAACGCCGTTCGATCTGGCGCGCGCCGCACACAGACCTGAGTCGCCTAGCGGCCGTCTCCTCTACAGGTTGTTTGCTTTTGGGACCGTTGACGCAGATCTCGGGGGCGGTCGACCGCTTGAGCAACTCCTTGACCCATATCGCCGAGATCTTGAAGAGTGGAGCCCGGAGACGCGATGACCGTTGTCGCCTTCGTTCGACCTGCGGACGACGCCGCAGCAGCAGAGATTGGCGCCTGGGGCGATGATGTACGACGTATCGCATTGGCGGCAAAAGCGACGGTGATCGACCGCGTGGGCTCGGCGAACACACGCCGAGTCGATGTGGATCAGGTCCTCATTAAGAGCGCAGACCACGTCCTTTGGTTCGGTCATGGACGCGACGATGCTCTCGTGGCCAACTCTGTGCCGGTGGTCGACGTCGCCAACATCGGGTATTTGCAAGATGGCGTCCTCATCGCGATCGCTTGCGACAGTGCGAATCGGCTCGGGCCCGACGCGGTGCGTATTTACGGCGTGCGCACGTTCCTCGGCTTCGACGATCATCTTGGTTGGCCGGCGCAGGCTCCAGGACCGATGCGTGACGCCGTCGTTCAAGGGCTTGACTGTCTGTTCAGCCAACAGCACGACCTCGACTATGCGGCGAACCAGCTTCGACGCGAGCTCGTAGGGGCCCGCTTGGAGTATGAGATTAATGGCGCGAACTACGGCTTGTCCGCCGGCGAAGCCACGACTGCATGGTTGTTCGCAAAGAGCAACGCTGCAAGCGTTCGGATGTACGGCGATGGCTCCGCCACGCTGGTGTAGATTCGATGAAGCCCGGAGACGTCTCCGACCTCGTGACTTGCGCGGAAGGCGCGTTCCCGGAGATTGAAACTTGACGGGGACCGCTGCCGACGGGCCAAGAGCCTCGGCGCTGCTTGCGGCGATGAGGAGGGCTGTGCCGCGCGACTCCGCGCCGCGCCGTACTCCGCTCGCGCCGTACTCCGCTCGCGCCGTCTGCACGCGGGCGAAGTCGCTAGCTGCGATGTCGTTCAACTGCAAGCACCACGTGGAAAGCAACGACCTCGAGCCCGAAGCCGACGTCGTTGCTCATGGCGCGAAGCTACGACGCGGGATCGGGCGATACACCGCGCCGCGGTGTGACGGAAAGTGACGACACCGCTTGCTGGCGACGGCGCTCTCAGCAAGCGCGTCGCGATGAAAGGAATCGCTGGCGCACGACCGCATCGACTATCGGTATCGCGTGACAGCGATCGTCGGCTCGTTCAAGCCGGGGCGATCCCAGTCGTCGGAGTATCGACTCAAAGAGCACGGTCGTGCTTGCTCCGCTTCAGCAAGCACTTCGGAGAGAAGCAACGACCT
The DNA here is from genome assembly GCA_052148275.1 of Solirubrobacteraceae bacterium. Lineage (GTDB taxonomy): Bacteria > Actinomycetota > Thermoleophilia > Solirubrobacterales > Solirubrobacteraceae > Palsa-465. The sequence continues at coordinate 154 of JBKQIR010000180.1, read as the reverse complement.
CAAGACGGAATTCGACGTCGTCGCAATTGGCGCATCTCAACGGCGCGGATCTGGGCGCCGTGCACGGCGGCGAGACCGTCGCCTTTGTTCTCGGCGAACAAGTGGTCGGTGCCGCGTCCCATGAGACGCGCTCGAAGATGACGCCCTTGGCCAG
>JBKQIR010000179.1:0-8241 GCA_052148275.1 Solirubrobacteraceae bacterium | reverse complement strand
GTGCGCGGCCGGCACCGCCTACATCCCGGGGCTCGCGGACTTCGTGCCGATGGTCAAGGGGCGTGGTTCGATGGCGCTTGCAGGACCCCATCTTGTCCGGGCCGCGGTCGGGGAGGACGTCACCCAGGAGGAGCTCGGCGGCAGCCGCGTGCACTGCCGCAAGTCCGGCGTCGGCGACATGGAGGTCGCCGACGACGAGGAGTGCATCGCCAGGATCAAGGAGTACCTCTCCTACTTCCCGCAGAACTGCGAGGAGGCTCCGCCCGTCGTCCCGTGCGCCGATCCGGTCGATCGCGCCGACGAGGACCTGCTGGAGCTGCTGCCCGCGTCGAACCGCAAGCCCTACGACATGTACGAGCTGATCCGCCGGATCGCCGACGGAGGCGTCCACTTCGACCTCAAGCCGCAGTGGGCCAAGACGATCATCACCTGCCTGGCGCGCTTCGGCGGGCGGCCCGCCGGGATCGTCGCCAACCAGCCCCGGCAGCTCGGGGGCATCCTGGACAACGACTCGGCCGACAAGGCGGCGCGCTTCATCAACCTCTGCAACGCCTACGGGATCCCGCTCGTCTACCTGGTCGACGTTCCGGGCTTCATGGTCGGCACCAAGGTGGAGCAGGCGGGCATCATTCGCCACGGCGCGAAGATGCTGTACGCAACCGCCAACGCCACCGTTCCGAAGATCACCGTGATCGTCCGCAAGGCATACGGCGCCGGCTACTACGTGATGTGCGGCCGCGCGTACGAGCCGGACCTGATCGTCGCGTGGCCGTCGGCGGAGATCAGCGTGATGGGCGCCGAGGGTGCGGTCGAGATCGTGTTCCGCAAGCAGGTCGACGCGGCCGACGATCCAGCCGCCAAGCGCCAGGAGCTGATCGACAGCTTCCGGGCGATCATCGACGTCTACGTCGCCGCCGCCAACGACATGATCGACGACGTCATCGACCCGCGCGAGACGCGCGCGACGATCTGCCGTGGCCTGGAGATGGCCGCCGGCAAGCGCATCGAACGTCCCTGGAAGCGATCCGGGGTGATGCCGGTCTGAGGGCGATCGGCTGCGCCGATCGCCTGGCGAGTTCGCGGCCAACCGGCTGCGCCGGTTGCCTTGCGAGTTCGCTTCGCGAACTCGAGGGGGCCGGCGGCTGATGAGCGTCGAGGACCCGGTCGTGATCGCCTGCGCGATCTCGGGCGCGATCGCCAACCGCGAGCAGTGCCCGGCGATCCCGTACACGCCTGAGGAATACGCCGCCGAGGCGCGGCGGATCGTCGACGAGGGCGGCGTCCACATCCACATCCACGCCCGCACGCCTGCGGGCGTCCCGAGCTACGAGGTGCGCGACTTCGCGGCGATCAAGGACGCAATCCGCGGCGAGGTCGGCGACGAGGCGATCATCAACTTCTCCACCGGCACGATCGGCGTCAGCGTCGCGCAGCGCGTCGCCTACCTTGATGCGTGCCGCCCCGAGGTGGCGGCGCTCAACATGGGCTCGTTGAACTACGCGAAGTACTCCCAGTCGCGCCGGCAGTTCGTGTTCGAGTTCGTGTTCGCCAACCCGTTCAGCGAGATCATCGAGCTGCTGGAGGCGATGCGCCGGCTCGCGATCAAGCCGGAGCACGAGTGCTTCGACATCGGCCATGTCGCTTCGCTGCAGCCGCTGCTCGACATGGGCCTGCTCGAGGCGCCTCTACACGCCGACTTCGTCATGGGCGTGCTCGGCGGCGTGCCGGCGAGCGCCCGGAACCTGGCTGCGATGGCCGACAACATGCCCCCGATGGGGTCCGGCGCGGTTGCGTCCGGCCATCATTGGGGGGTGATCGGGATCGGCCGCGCGCAGTGGACGATGCTGGCGGCCGCGCTCGCGCTCGGCGGCTCGGTCCGCGTCGGACTCGAGGACAACTTCTACCTCCCGGACGGGGCGATGGCGCGCTCCAACGGCGAGCTGATCGCGAAGGCGCGCCAGATGACGAACGATGCGGGACGCCGGCCCGCGTCGGTGCAGGAGGCGCGGGAGCTGCTCGGAATCCGGCGCCCGGCGCTCGACCTCGAGCCACCGCTGCGCTGATGAGCAGCGGGCCAGACGGCATGCTCAAGATGAGCGACCTCGCCGAGCGCTCTGGCGTCAGCGCGGGCACGATCAAGCACTACCTGCGCGAGGGCCTGCTGGGCTCGGGCCCGGAGGTCGTGCGCACGAGCCGCAACATGGCCTACTACCCGGTCGAGTACGTCGCGCGGATCCAGCTGATCAAACGACTGCAGGAGGAGCGGTTCATGCCGCTGCGCGTGATCAAGGAGCTGATGGACCGGGATCCCGATCGCGCCCACCGGCTGATCGAGCTCGAGGACCGGATCCTCGACCGAGCCCATGCCGCCGGCGAGGGGACGCGAGTGTCACGCGCGCAGGCCGTCGAGACCTACGCGCTGCCGGAGAACGTCCTCGATCGCCTGGAGCAGATCGGGGTGCTGACGCCCTCGGAGCGCGGCTACCACCCCCACGACGTCAAGATCATCGAGGCGATCTCCCACTTCCGTGCCGGCGGCTACGAGGAGGCGCTCGGCTTCACCGTGTACGACACGCTGCGCTACCGCGACGCGCTACGGCCGCTCGTTGAGGACGAGGTGAGGGTGATGATCGCGCGGTTGGCGGCGCAGGTGGAGGTCGAGCGGGCGCTGGAGATAATCGAGTCCGGCGTGGAGCCGCTGCGGGACCTGATCGGCGCGTTGCACTCCAAGCTGCTGCTGGAGTCGCTGCGGCGCCAGCGCGGGCGCGACTCGGAGTGAGCGCCCCGGTCCGCCGGCGCGTTGCGGGGCTGCAGGCGGCGCTCGGCAGATTGGCCGCCAGCCTGGTCAGCCAGTCCGGCCGCCAGCCTGGTCAGCCGGTCCGGCAGCCCGTGTGGTCAGCCGGTGATGCTGAACTTGATCGTGTCCGTGACCCCGCCGGCGGTCACCTTCGCCTCGTAGCGGCCGGCCGGAAGCGTACGGCGCCCGAGCCGCAGGACCCGCACCGTATTGAGGCCGGCGACACCGGAGTGCGGGAGGGTGCCGACCGACTTGTAGTGGGCCTTCACGCGGTGCCTGCCGTGCCCCGAGGCCGGCACGTAGCGCAGGATCTCGATCTCGATCCTCGTGGCGGCGCTGAGCGTGACCTCAAATGTCACCGCCCTGCCGTGGCGCACCGAGCTCGAGAGCAGCTTCAGCCTCGTGAGCGGCCCGCCCGCTTTGCCGCCGTTGCCGCCCGTTTTGCCGCCGTTCCCGCTGTTGCCGCCGTTCCCGCCGTTGCCGCCGTTCCCGCCGTTCCCGCCGTTCCCGCCACCTCCGAGCGCGGCGATCGGCGTGGTGGAGGACGTCCAGGCCGGGTCGACGTTCGGCGTCGTGGGGTTGCCGTCGGTCGTGAGCTGCTTGACGTCGGGGTTGGAGGCGCCGAACGTTCCGCAGTCCGGCGTGGGCGTCGCATCCCCGGGAACAGGAGTGCTCCAGCAGTTGGTCGGGTTGCTGTTCGAGATGCTGTAGAGGTTGTTGTCGGCGCTGAACACGATCTCGTCGTTGCCGGCGAACGTGAGACCGGTGATCGCCAGTTGGGCCGCGTCGTTGGAGCCGTTGTCCGGGTCCTCGAGAGCCCAGGTGAACAGCGCCGAATCGTCGGTGTAGTCCTGACCCGACGGATAGACCCAGATCCCCTTGTTGTCGCCGCCCTCGATGTCGGCGATCTGCGTCCCGTCCGGGCTGAACGCGAGCCCGTTGAAGAAGAAGTCGTCGATCGTCGGCTGGTCCTCGGTGCCGGAGCTGTCCTCGACGTCGAGCGGATAGCAGTCGCTGTTGCCACTCGGCCCGCACTCATCGCCGGGCGTGAGACCCTCGAGGTAGTTGCCCGTGTAGGCGATCGTCGTCGGGTCGGCCGGATCCGCCGCGAGCGCCCCGTCGAAGTCCGGTTCCACTCCAAGCGGGTCCTCGTCGTTGATGCCGCTCGGCGCGGGCAGCGGCCAGGCGACCGGCGAGTCGCTGCCGTCGAGCGCGCGGGACTCGTACTCGTCCTGGTAGCCGCCGTTGTAGCCGCAGTAGACGATCCCGCAATCCTGCGTGCTGGTCGCGAACAGGTAGTAGTAGATGACCCGGCCGGTGCTCGTGACCGACGGATCGAGATCCTCGCTCCCGCAGAATGTGGCCGCCGTGCTGCAGTCCCCGGGAGCCGCCGAGAGGCGCGTCAGCTTGCCGTCGATGAGCGAGTAGAGCCCGGGGCAGTTGACCGAGCACTTGCCATCCGCGGCCGGTACCGCGGCGTCGAACGCGACTGCGGTCCCGGCCGGCTCGACGCCGACGCCCGTGTCGCCGGCGCCGGTGAGACCGATCTGGCCGCCGACCTGTGCCTGCGTCACGAGCGGACGCGCGTCGCTGCCGTTGTCGTTCATCACCCACAGGTCGTGACCGTGGGCGTATACGATCTGACCCGCCATCGCGGAGGATGCCGGCACGAGCGCGAGCACGATCGCCACCACCGCAGCTCCAACCACTCGGTACCTATTCATCAGCCACGCCCCCTCGCCGTTCCTACACCGCGACGCCATGTTCGCAGGTTCGCGGTCGCTCGGCAACGGCAGCCGGATGAGGGGTTGTGTGCAGCGAGAGCCGTTCTGCGATGCCCCTCAGGGCATCGCCTATGCTGTGTGTGTCACCCGTCAAGTGGGTAAGGAGGCCGTAGTGCCCCCTGTCGTGCGTGCAGCCGCAGTGCAGCTCAACTCGACCGAGGACGTCGATCGCAACCTCGCGACCGCCGATCGGCTCGTGCGCGAAGCCGCGGGGCGTGGCGCGGAGCTGGTCCTGCTTCCCGAGAAGTGGAGCGTTCTCGGCACCCCGGGCGCGATGGCTGCGGCTGCCCAAGCGCTCGATGGGCCCGCGAGCCTGTGGGCTCGGGGGATCGCGAGTGAGCTCGGCATCGACCTGATCGCCGGCTCGATCGTGGAGCGCGTGGCGGGTGAGGAGCGCTCGGCGAACACGAGCGTGCACTACGCGCCGTCGGGCGAGGCGCTCGCGGTGTACCGCAAGCTGCACATGTTCGACGTCGAGGTCGACGGGGTGGTGTACGCCGAGTCGGCGCGCGAGCAGCCTGGCGACGAGGTGGTGCTGTCCCGGTGCGAACGCGGAGCGGTGCTTGGGATGAGCATCTGCTACGACGTTCGCTTCCCTGAGCTCTACCGCGATCTCTCCGCCCGTGGGGCGGAGATCGTAGTCGTCCCGAGCGCGTTCACGCTTGCGACCACGCGTGATCACTGGGAGGTGCTGCTGCGCGCTCGGTCGATCGAGAACCAGTGCTTCGTCGTGGCCGCCAACCAGATCGGCACGCACCCCCCGGGTAACCGCTCGGGCGGGCGTTCGATGATCGTTGATCCCTGGGGGATCGTGCTCGCCTGCGCGCCCGACAGTGAGTGCGCGATCGTCGCCGATCTCGATCTGGCGGTGCTGGAGGATGTCAGGCGGCGTCTGCCGGCTCTGCAGCACCGCCGTCCGGAGGTCTACTTCTGATTCAATCATCGTTCATGAAAGACAGTCCGCTGGTCAAACGGCTGTTGTGGTCCGCGTTGCTCGCGGGGACCGGGGCGCTCGCCACGCTGATCTCCTCACGCGTAGCCGCTGAGATCTGGAAGCGAGTCTTCGGCGAAGAGCCGCCCGAGTGACCGAGAGCGCGCACACGTGAGCGAGAACGCGCACAGCTCGACGGATCGTCCCCAGCCTCCGGCCCCGTGGTTGCAGCAGACGGACGGCACGGTACCAAACTGGGCGCTCGAGTCTCCGCATCCCGGGCCGCCGCCCCAGCCTCCGCTGCCGCACTCGCCCGTGGACGGGGCGCGCGAGGGCGCGCCCAGCCGCCGCTCCCTGGAGTCCTCCATCAACTCCCTGGCGACCGATCGCCCTGAGGTGGTCATCGGCGCCGCCTTCGTCGGCGGCGTCGTGCTCGCCCTGATCATCAAGCGCCTTGCCCGCTGAGAACGGTCAACCCGACAACATCGCGACGGCGATCACCGACGTCTCGGATCGCGTCACCCGCCTGGTGCACGACGAGATCGAGCTCGCCAAGGCGGAGGTCGCGGAGAAGGCCAAGAGCCTCGCCACCGGCGGGGCGATGTTCGCGGCCGGGGCGGTGTTCGGCGTGTTCGCGTTCATCTTCATCCTGGTCACCGCAGCGCTGGCGATCGACGCCGCGTTCACGACCGGGCTCGACGAGCTGTGGATCGGCTTCGCGGTCGTGCTCGTGATCCTCCTGATGCTCACGATGGCGTCGGTCATGATCGCCAGGCGCTTCGTGAGCGTGGGCGCTCCGGCGCCGACGATGGCGATCGACGAAGCCAGGAAGATCCGTGAGACGATCGCCGGCACGGGGGTGGAGCTCTGATGCCGCCGCGCACTGCAGAGGAGATCCGCGCCTCGATCGAGGAGAACCGGGAGCAGCTAGGGGTCTCGCTAGAGAAGCTGCGTGTCGAGGTCGCGGTCCTAACCGACTGGCGCGCACGGGTGCGCCGCAGCGAGCGCGAGCTGACGATGGGCGCGGCGGCCGCGGGCTTCATCGTTGCCGGCGGCCTCGGCGGCCTCGGCAGCCTGCTGTTCGGCGGCAGGCGCCGCCGAGCGCGCCGCAACGCGCTCGGCCGCTAGTCGATGCGGTCTTCGCGTCCGCTCGCTACCTGCGCGCGGACACGTTCAGTTGCCTCTTCGCGCGCTAGCGCTCAGGTCAGTCGCCCGACTCGTACTTGAACGAGACGCTCAGGCGCACGCGGTAGCTCGTCACCTTGCCGTCCTCGATCGTGACGTCGAAGCGCTGAACCTCGCCGATGCGCAGGTCCCGCAGGGACTTGCTGGCCGTTTCGATCGCGCTGCTGGCGGCCGACTCCCAGGACTCGGTACTGACACCGACCAGCTCGGTGACGCGGTACACGCTTTCAGCCATCTGGCACTCCCTCCGGTTGTTGGGCCCCCATCCCGCCTGACACTATTGGAGGGACGTCTGTGCTGTCAAGCACAAGCCCCGCGCGCCTCTGGCGGGTGCGGTCCGTTCTCGATCGGAAGGGCCCGGCCCAGTCCTGCCGCTTGATCGGCAGGAGCCCGACTCGGTCCCTCATCCGCGAAGGGACTATCGCTGGCTCGATCTGTCGATGCGCTCGGTCGAATCTGCCTGCGCGTTCGCGCTTTCTCTGAGGCCTTCCTGGGGCGAGCGCGTGGGACGCGGATGCTGCGGCCCTCCGTAGACCGCCCGCACATCGTCGTTGGGGGGGGTCGGCTCCGGCTCGGTCGCGCTAGTGGCTGACGGCTCGCTTCGAAGCTGGTAGACCGGACCAAACGAGTCGCCTACCACCCGCAGCACGTAGGCTTGGCGGCCGATCGAGTAGCGAAACCCCAGCCACGGGAGCAGCCTGGCTCGCCGTCCTGAAATACGCCGACGTTTACGTGGCTGGCTCCGAGGCATTCGGTCTTCGGTCTCCCGTCTAAGCAAGAGCGCATCCGCCCCCGCGTTGTCCGGTCTCCCTATCATAGCTCGGCGAACCGGAAACGGTCTCATGAGGCCGTGAAAAAGCAACACCCTCCGACGGCCAGCGTGTACGCCCACCGCTCGACTTGTATGGGAGGCTGGCGTGCGCGGCCTGTCCTACCCGGGCGGCGAGGAGCTCGTTCAGCTCGGCCAGCACGAGAGGCGAGAGCAAGAGCGGTGCCCATCAGCCGAACGCATTAAGCCCGCGGCTGCCGGTACGGTGGGGGCTTCAAGACAGCACTACGTCTATGCCGCGGGCTCAGCTCAGCTAACCAACCAAACTTTAGGGTGCCTCCCTGGTGTGAGATTCGCCAGCTCCACCTAGCCTTATGGCTGTGTGGTTAGTAGTGAGGGGATCTCGAAGTATTGGATTGCCCCAGCCAGTCCCGAGAGGGACGCGATGAGGTCACGTACACGGTCCGGGCGGCGAATCGCTCGCTGCTTGATGATCGGGGCGTGTGTGTCGATCAGAGCGGGTGAGATGTCTTCATCCTGGCGTGACTTCTGCTGGCTGGGCGAGCCTTGAGGGCGGGCTGATTGTGGTGGTTGGTCCCGATGCTCGTGTGGAGTCGTTCGATGTGTCTTCGTGCGGAGATCGCCAGTGGCGAGATCGACGTCGTGGGCAGCGTCGGGAGGGCGGCGGTGTCGATCTGCTTGGTGCGGGGTCGCTGAGCGCTGATGGTGTTGTGGATCTCGTTCGGGGATCGTTTCCTGCGGCCGAGGCGGAGTT
>JBKQIR010000178.1:0-6484 GCA_052148275.1 Solirubrobacteraceae bacterium | reverse complement strand
CGTTCTCACCTACCTGCAGAACGTCGCGACTGCCGCCCACCACCGCCTCCCCATCCCCTCGCTCGTCCCTACATAAAGTCACGCAGGAACCCCAGCCATCACGGCGACACCCCGTGAACGGCAACCTGTGGACGGCCTTCCCGTCCTCCTTGGCAGGTCGTGACTCCTGCGACTACTACGGGCACTGTGTCGCCATAGGGCTCGCGCCCCTTAGGCGATCCCACGTTCGTCTCTCACATACGTTCTAGCGTGACTTAGGCGGTCCATTCATCTCCTTGAATGTCCTCACTGGACATCGCTCAGCCCCCCGGAGGGTTGCCGCAGGTTCTTCTACACCCTGCGGCGGGGGGCTGGCACCGGTTTCAGGCGTCTTTCCGGTGGGCGGCTATCTTGCACCATCTGGAGATTGGACTTCAGGCAATCCAGCTTTCGCCAGTATCACAGCGGGTCCACCGTCCTCCTCGCCCCGTACGCCTGGGCACGAGAGCCGGCTTCGATGGCATGCTGTTGTCCCCTTTGCCTTTCGACGCCGGGTAAGCCATTGGACCCAGAGATAACACCTCCGATCTCTCCCTACTGCGTAGGGGATATGTCAGAGCGCCTCGTGGCGCAGAGAAGAAGGAGCGGTATTCATCGAATAGCACGTTGTCTCCCCGCTCGATCGAGAGGTTCTTGCGCACGGCGATCACGCGGTAGTCCTGCTTGCAAGGGCGGGGCCGGTAGGAGAACTCGACGACGTCTTGCTTCTTGGTTCGGATCGTCTTGTAGGCGCGCTGGCGGACGATGTCGTCTTTGACGTTTGTGGGGCGGGTCCGGTGTTGCGTGGCGATCTTCCGTTCGGCCTTGGCCGCCAGCTCGTGGTAGAGATCGTCCCCGTGGCTCTCGGCGGCTTGGACGAGGTTGGCCTTGGCGTCGTAGCCGAACACGAAGCGCACGCCGTCGGCGTCCCAGCGGTCGAACTCGGTTGTGAGCGAGAAGTCGGTGTCGCCTCTGAGCAAGATGTCGGTGAACCCGGCCCGCCGGCACAGCTCGATCGATCGGTCATAGAGGGGAACGACACCCTCATGGGAGGGGCGGTTGGCGCCGTGGAGCGCCTCGGCGGTGTTCGCGAGCGAGACCAGCAACGCCGAGTAGCCCCAGGTGCCGTTGTAGGAGATGTCGATGCCCTGCTTGCACTGCGCGTCGGTGCCCACGATCGAGGCGTCCGCGTCGATCCGAGCGGTCTGGGAGAAGAACGAGGCCGGCTGGCGGGACCACACGTGCAGCCGAGCGCGGTTGATCGCCTCCTGCAGGGCCATGATCGAGGGCTCGTCGAAGCGGCGGCAGAAGTCGCCCGCGGTGGTGGGGTCCGGCAGCGACACCGTCCCCAGGCCGTCCAAGAACACCGCGTCGGTTCGGCGGGTCTCGATGTCCTCCAGGCGCGTGCCGTCGCACAGTGCGTTGTAGGCGATGTTCAACACGTGGTCGGACTCGTGGTAGGGGCGGTGGACCTTCAAATGCGCTCAGCGGCCCCCGCTTGTCCCAGATCGCGTTCGACACCCCAAGTCGACCAAGGTCGTGAACCAGGCCCGCCCGCCGCACCCTACGAACGTCAGTCATCCTCAGCGATGCCGTATACGCGACCCGCCTGAGCCGCCAGGTCCGCCAGGTCCGCCACTGCGCGAGAGTGACCCATCGTGTACGGCGACTTCAGATCCGCAAAATCGGCGATCGCCTCCAACGCGCCATCGAGCTCCACCTCCGAGAGCGTCTGACGGAGACCTGCTAGCGCGTGGACACTCGCTCGGTCGTGAGTGCGGTCATCCGCTCGAGCGGCGCCGGCCCGTAGCCGGCGCTGGAATTCCGGCGCAGCCGGTGGTCAGCGCCGCGTCCGTCGCCTCGAATTAGGGAGGATCGGAACCGGCTCGAAACGGGGGTCGGGATAACGGGTCCGCGGTCGCCGTTTGGTCGCTCGTTGCCGGCCTTGGGAATGAAGCGATCAATAGTGCTGGTGAGTCTCCGGTAGGCTGCGCCGGGGTGCACGACTACAAGCCCCAGAACCGGAAGACACGCACCGAGAAAGCGCTCCAGGCTTTCGCCCAAACTCGCCTGGGCGGAAAGCTGTTCATCACGATGTTCCCCGCCATCGACAGGCGCCTGATACCGCTGAGCCGGGGGCGGCTCAGCACTGCCGGCGTGGGGCAGCCGTTCGTCCTGTTGCATGTCCGCGGGGCCCGGAGCGGGCTCGAACGCACGGTGCCGCTGCTGGCGACCAAGACCGGCGACATTCTGCTGTTGGTGGCGTCCAAGGCGGGCGCGATCAAACATCCTGCCTGGTACCACAACCTGCGCGCCAACCCGGACGTAGAGGTGACAATCGAAGGCCAGCGCCAGCCGATGCGTGCTGAGATCGCCGCCGCGGGCGAGGAGCGCGACCGGTTGTGGCGGATCGTGTGCGACAACTACACCGGATATGTGACCTACCAACGTCGGTCCGGCGGCCGCGTGATCCCGGTGGTCGCGCTGCGGCCGAGGTAGCGACCCAGCGCTTTCCGCGATCGCCGCGCAGCACCGCGGCGATTCGTCGGCGCAGCTCGCCAGACGGCTGTCGACCACGATCGCCGACAGCCACCTCGCCCAAAGCTACGCGCCGCCACGACTCCTCCGGGCTCGCTTCGTTGACACGATCCTCTCGCTTGAGCCGGTAGCGGCCACAGCAGCGCGAAAAGCGCGACGACGGCTGTCGATTCCGGCGCTTTGCAGCACCGCGCCTGCGCCATGTGCTCAGGGAGCCGTCCGCGCGGGAAACCGCACGATCGCTCATAGGCCGACGGAGCCATCGTCGCGGTAGAGCGGTTGCACACGCGGGTGCCGGCGAGCGGCGTGCCTAGACCATATGGATTGTCGGTCCGTCCGGCCGGTGGTGTAGAAGTGGCCGGTTCCCCCATTCGAGTCCCATCGCTCACCCTCATAGAAGTGCCTGTAAAACGGCCCTTTTTATGCGGGCAAGCGTAACCGCGAGTGGGTTTGGAATCGGTGCGGTGACGTCGATCGAGCGGACCGCATATCCGCGCTTCGGCCGGGTGGTGCCGGCCCAGGAGCTGGATGGTCTGAGCCCGTTGCCGGATGAGGTCGAGTGCGCGATGGAGCGCAGCCGATCGGAGGGGCATCTGCTGGGCCTGCTCGTGGCGCTGGAGTGTTTTCAGCGGCTTGGCCACTTCCCGCGTGAGGACCAGGTGCCCGGGGTGATCGTCGAGCGGGTGCGCGGCTGCTTGGGGCTGCCGGACGCGGCGGGGTGGGAGAAGGGAGCAGCGCACCGCGGAGTGGCAGCGTCAGCTGGTTCGCGATCGTGGGCGCTGTACTGGATCCGGCTCGGGCGCGGGCGTTGGCTGAGCAGGCGATCCGGGAGCAGGCGGAGGTGAAGAACCATCAGCACGCCGCTGGGCGAGGCGATCGGTTCCTAAGGACGGATCTTCAAGAGCCTTCACATCCTCGCCTATATCGATGACGAGACGTACCGCCGCGATATCAAAGGCGTCCGCAACCTCCAGGAAGGCCGCCACTCCCTCGCCGGTCACTCTTCCACGGCAAGAAGGGCGCACTGTACGAGCGCTACCACAAGGGGATGGAAGACCAGCTCGGCGCGCTCGGCTCGTCGCGAACTGCATCGTGCTCTGGAACACCCGGTACATGAACGCGGCCCTGGACCAAGCTCCGCGCCGGGGGACGCGACGTCCAAGATGAGGATGTCGTGCGGCTCTCCCGTTCGTCCGCCACCACCTCAACGTCCACGGCAAGTACTCGTTCGTGCTACCCGAGCTGCTCGCCGGGCTGCGAGCGCTGCGACAGCCCGAGGACGACGACTGACCGCCCAGCCCAGCGGCAAACGCGTTGCGAATCGCACATCCTGCGCCTTATCGTGACTTTCGTCTCTGATGCTCCTCAAGGGCCGTCTCCGCCCCGCCACGATCATCAAGCGACCAAGATCTCCGGCCACCCAGCGCTGAAGATCACACACAGCGCCAGCGCCAACGACGCCGAACCGCGTCTAGCGCCTAGCGTAAAAATCCGCACCGTTACTGACTTCGGCTCGTTCGTCAGACCTGAGCCGGAGTGTGCCACCGATGCATCGGGTGCCTAGTCTGTTCCTTGGCTCATGCATGTGCTGTTCGTGGTTGGTTGGCGTGGAGGATCGCGGCGAGGATGTGTTTGCATGGGCCACGGTCGCCGGCGTGCTTGTACCACCACTGGCAGTCGCAGCTGGGTGGGCTGGTCCGCACCCGATGCCTGGTCGCGCTGCCGGCGACGAGGGCTCCCTCCTCCGTCGGCACGACGGCGCCGATCTCGACGAGCCGCCGCGCGTCACGCAGGCGCGCTGGTTCGGCGTTGAGGCTCTCGGAAGGAAATGGGAGCTTGCGCCGGTACCACTGTTGTGCGATCGGGTCGTAGCCGAGCGCTCCCTTCGCGCCGAGCTAGCTCATCGCCCGGATCGCTCGCTCGGCTGTCATCCCCGTTGTGGTGATGTGCTCGGTGCCGAATCGCGGAAGCGCTCCGAGCGCTCGATTGAGCGTTTGTGCTTCTGAGCCCAGGGTCGCGTCGGCGAGGTCGTAGAGCGTCCCTTCTTCTCCGCTGAAACCGCGGGTGCGGTCGGGGCTGAGGCTGAGGATGATGTGCGCGTGCTCGCCGAGCTCGGCGGCCCAGATGCTGCTGCTGCGGATGTCCGGCTGGGCGTAGACGCATAGCCGTGTGATGTGGCGGATTAGCGGATCGAGCGGCTGGAGTCGTTCGGGGCCCGAGAGCCAGATGGCGCCCGCGCCGGAGCGGGAGCTGGGGCGAACGCCGGTGGGGTGCCGGCGCGCCCAGTAGTCCTTGCGGGCGGCGGGCCCGCGCGGCAGGTTCTTCAGGAACTGTTGGGCGATGCGCGCGTCAAGGACATAGGCTGCTGGCAGCTTGGTGGCGGCGGCTTGGACCTCGGCGAACCCTTTGACCCACCGGTCGGCGAGAGGGACGCTGTGCTCGACCGCGTGAGCGTCGAGGGTGAGGACCTCGATCTGGTCAGATCCGATGTTAAGCCGCAGCGGAGTGTGGCCACGGACCCGCGCCAGCGCGGTCCGCATCGATTGGTTGAAGTCAACGTTGACGGTTCCGAAGGTCTGCGCGTCGGTCTGTAACCCCTCGGCCGCGAGGTCGAGACGGGCGTGGACGCCGCAGCAGTTGCTGAAGCTCTCGACGTGCAGCGCGGCAGGCTCACTGGTGGGATCACCGGGTCAAGCAGCCGTCGAAGCTCAGAGGCCGACATGACGAAGCGGCTGCGGGCGACGCGGGCGACGCACAGCAGCGAGGCGGCGATCGGCGCCGGATTCCTGATGAATCCCCGGAGCAGGACCCCGCGCTCGGCAGCCGTCGATGTCGCCAGCGTCATCCCCTCGGTGGTCACCTCTGACATCTGGGTGTAGCGGGTAGCTCAGCGTGGCGTTCACGGGATCGTATGATGCGCCCTATGGACGAGAATTTGGAGTTTCGACTGACTGGGTGAAGAAGGGAAGCGATCGCCCAGCCGCCTTCCCGCGAAGCCGGCCGGCCATGGCGGCGAGGCGATCAGGCGCCACCGATCAATGACCGCGCCTCCGCGGGGCCGACTACGAGATCGTGAAGGTCGCCGCCCACCTCGAGTCGACCGGACTGTTCGACGCCGCCGACCTTCACGGGCTCGAAGCCGGCCGTTCGAATCAACCGTTCGACTTGCCAGCCGGCACGCCCGTCGTCCGTCGCGTAAAAGAGAACGGCCAGTTCCGGTGACCGGTTGCTAGAGGACTCGAGGAGATCGCCCGACATGCTGCCAAACGCCATGGCCAGGCGCGCCCCCTCCGGCAGCCACCCGGCTACAACCTTGCCAGAGGATTGCCGTTGCGGCAGCAGACGCACGATTTTCCCTTGTGCATCGAGGCCGAGCGGGTTGCTCGGAACGACCACAAGCTTGTCGGTCAGCGAGTCGGCGATCTCTTCTATGACGCCCTTCAACACGCCAAACCGCAGCGCGAGGATGACGGCATCGGCGCCCCGCAACGCGTCGCGGTTGTCGCTGGCAGCGGCCGCACCTCGCCCGATCGCCGCAGCCAGCGTTCGTCCCGACTCTGTGTCGGCGCTCGAGAGACACAGGGTCTCGCCGCCTGACGCGAGCCGGCGGGCGATGACCGACCCGAGCCCTCCAGTGCCGATGATCGCAGTGCTCATGACCCGAACCCGTCTCTCAAGTCGTCTGCTCGGATGGCCAATGTGCGGGCGTCCAGTCCCCTTCTGGGTCCGTCGTTTGTCCGACTTCGATGATGTGTCCGTCGGGATCGCGGATGTAGCAGCGGATCTCGTACTGGTGCTGTTTCGGCGGCGTCAGGAATTCAGCGCCACGGGCGCTCCATTCGGCGTACACGGCCGCGATGTCTTTGACCCGGATATTGAGGAAGCTGCTGACCCGGTCGGGATCGCGTGGCGTCTCCAGGGTGACCGT
>JBKQIR010000177.1:0-14031 GCA_052148275.1 Solirubrobacteraceae bacterium | reverse complement strand
CGTTCTCACCTACCTGCAGAACGTCGCGACTGCCGCCCACCACCGCCTCCCCATCCCCTCGCTCGTCCCTACATAAAGTCACGCAGGAACCCCAGCCATCACGGCGACACCCCGTGAACGGCAACCTTGCGCCGGGGTTGGGGGGGCGGTTCAGTCGGCGGTAATGTCGCTGCAAACGGGCTAGGTGTTCGGCGAACTGCGCGAGCGCTGATGAACGAGTGGTCGATGTCGATCGTCTCGAAGCTGAGCCGGGCGGCCACGGTGACGGTGAGGAAGCCGTCGAGCGTGCCTCTGTCTTGGAAGAGGTCGCGGGCGGCCTCTTCCGGCATCGGTAGATACCCGAGCTAGTCACACACAAGGACGGCTGGGCCCGCCCAGAACCGCAATCGTGGTCTGCCAGCGGTCCTCGATCGCGGCGCAGGTGGTGCGTGCGACCAGGCCGGCAGCGGTGTAGTGACGCGGTGGCCGACGTGTACGGCTTTCAGGGCCAGGGGCGGTGGCGAGCAGCGTCTTGCCTACACCGGGCGGGCGTATCAACAGTACGTTGGATTTCTTCCCAACGAACCGCAAGGTCGCGCTCGTCAAACGAGCCGGCGGTCCAGCGAGGGTTGGGCATCAAAGTCGAACTGCTCGAGCGCTTTGTGCGCGGGGAAGCTCACGGATCGCAGGCGGCCATCGAGCCGGCGCCGCTCGGTCGCTGAGACCTCGGCGCTGAGCAGGCCTGCGAGGAACCGCGTGTATGACGGCTTGTCGGTCTCGGCCTAAACCGAGCGCGGTGGCGAACTGCTCCGCGAGGGCCGGTAGCTTGAGGTAGGCGAGGTGCTCGCGCAGCTGGTGATAGACACGGTCGCGCGTTGGGTGCTCCGTGGTTGGGCGGCGTGGGTGTCCGGGCGCGTGTCGCTCATCGGCCGGCCGACCCTGGCGAGCCGCGCGAACTGCTCCAGATCGACGAGCACGCCCCCGTCCGGCTGCTCGCCGCGCAGTCGGGCCGCTTCGGCCAACGCCCGTTCGCCGGGCGGGCGGTTGGGCTTGCGCGGGCACGGCCTGCTGGTGGTGAACCGCTCCAGCACCGCCCGCTCGAGCAGGCTCGCGTGCTCAGCGCGGACCGGTTGCTGTGCGCCGGCGAGCGTGCCCCGATGCGGCGCGATCCGGTGCGCCGCCGGCGTGTAGATCTCCAAATGCAGCTCCCCGAGCCGACCGCGCACCTCGACCGTCGCGCCGGCGTGCCCGGGCGGCACGCTGCAGCGGTTGGCCTCGAACTCCACCAGCGCATCACGCAAGGCCACCCGCGCCTCCCGGTACTCGGCAGTAACCGGCGGCTACGGCAGCCCCATCAGCGACTCCGCCGCCGCGAGCTCGCCAACGGTGCTCTTCCCGCGGCGGCGGCGATCGGACACCGCCACGCACCAGCGGTCCAGATCGGGCCTGAGCCTGCGCTATCGACGCGACCGGCGCTGAGCGCCACCACGACTGCGTCACATAGTCGATCGCCTTATCCACGACCCCTTGTGCTGCGGGCGCCTCGCCGGGCACACCGCGACCACAACGCCGTAATGCTTGGCGATCGCCGCCGCGTGGGGGCGCAGCCGCTCGGTGCCGGGATCCACAACGTCGCCATCCGATCCGTCCGCCACGAGCGCGTGGTGCCTCTCAGCCGGCGCAGCACACCATCCAGCGCCTCGGCCAGGTGCGGGATTGCTCTCCCCTCCGAGAAGCAGCCACGCACCCTGCCCGAGTGCGACAACGCGCCGACCAGCACACACGCCGGCGACGCTCCATGGCGTCTCGCTCAGCTCAAGCCAGTGCAGCTGCTGCAACTCCTCGCCCGGCTCGTGCTCAAGACCGGACATCAGCTTCACCGCGCCCGCCTTGCAACAGCCGTACTCTGGATGCAACCCCAGTTCGCGGATCTCCCTGACGAGCGTCGGATAGGAGCGATCGAAACCAAGCGCCACCAACTCGCTGTGCAGTGTGCTTGCGAGCACGTGCGCGTCATCAGCGACCGCGCCGCCAAATACGCTCGAAAACGGCTCAAAGCAGCTCGGCGCTGGCTCCCGCGACGGCGCCTTTCCCGCCAGGTGCTTCGCGAACCGTCTTGCGACCCCGGCCGGTGTGCCGGGCGATCGCCGAGACCGACCACCCACGGCGAGCGAGCGCGTCAATCTCCACATCATCCTCCTGGGTCAGCATCCCCCGCGGGCCTCCTTGTAGTCGACGGCGTGAACACCGCGACGACCCCTGCCGCCAAAGGTCGCGTCGCTTGAGCGGGCGCGCCGTCCCCAAGCCCGATCATGACGATCGCAATGGCGCTGAACCGAGTTAGGAGTGACGTACCACTTGAACGAGACAACCTCGAAGAAGTCCCGCACACCCGGCGGCGTCCTGAGTCGATACAGACACCATCGCTTCGCTCGCACGGTCGGCCGTCTCGACACCGCTGTGGGCGACCTCGCGCGCGCGTCGGGCGACCCGCGCGGCCTCACGCACGACGATTGCGCTGCCCGTTGCCACGCCGGCCACCTGCTCCGCCAAGCCACGCGTCGAGACCATCTTCACCTAGCGCTCAGCGCGCTGGGCCACGTCCTCGATCGGACGCACAATCTCGCCGGTAGCCCAGCCCGCCTCAAACGATGCCTGCGCGATACAGCGTGCTGCCTCGTGACGAAACGGACCAGGATCTCGTCAGGCCAAGCCTCGACGGCGCTCGCGGCGCCGATGCCCGATTCCACGACGGCGACCGACGGCGTGTTCTGCGAGACCGAAGCTGGTTGTCAAGCGCTCTCAGGCGGCTGACTCGCCGGCACGGCAAGCCTGGCGGACGCCAGCCCAGGCCAGCGCAATGCGTTCGCGTGTTGAGCACCTCGCGTAGCCGGAGGTCCCGGAGGCGGCGGTCCTCGTTCGGGTATCCCAGCATCGTCATGCGGTCAGTCGCGCAAGAGAAACGGCCGGCCGCCGGCGGTGCCTTTCTGGGCGCCGCGCGGCGTGCCGGCCGCGGTCCTACTCAGGTCCTGACGAGACTAGAAGGTAAATCGCGTCAGACGCCGCAGCAATCCCAAGCGGCGAAGCACAGGCTTCCGGTAAGCCCGCTTTGATCCAATGCTGGTCATTACGTTCCTTTTCGGTGCGTTCGGGGTCTTAGCTGCAGGTCGTCGTGTTGCCGAGCCAGTCGGTGACCGAGAACTGCCAGCTCGTGTCACCAGGCGTGTGCGTACCGGCCGACTTCGACGCCGTGACCACCAACGGACCGGGGCTTGGCGCGTCCAGTTCGCTCGGATCGGTTGCGCCGGGGCTCGTCAGGTCGTACCCCAGCGGGTTGGTTGCAGAGTCAGTGAGGACGGCCACTGTCCCGCTACCCCGGGTGAACGTACCAATGACGTTGGCGTCGGGGCCGAAGCCGGGTCCCCCGGTGTCTGTGGCGTCGACCGTCTCCGTCGCCGGGCTGCTCGTTTCGTTGATATTCGCAACGGTGCACACTGCGGGCGTGGTGTCCGGCACCTGACTCGTCCCAGAGGACTGGTAGGCGCCGACGTCGCAGGTGGAGCCCCGCTTGTAGAACCGCTGGTCGTCGGTGAGGCAGAGCATCGGATTGCCCGCTCCGAACAAGGAGCTCCCCGTGGTCGGCACCTCCGTCGGAGTCGGACCGCCCACGTAGGCCAGCGCATCGAGATGCGAGAGATGGAGGGTGCTTGAGTCCGTGTCGCCACAGGTCCCAGAGTCGTCGGTGGTGTCGGAGAAACTGTTGTTCACCGTGGTCGGCGTCCCCTCGCAGTCGCCGGCCGCGTCCACCGCGATCAACGAATTGTTGACGGTGGTGCTGGGTCCGCCCGAGAACAGCCCGAAACCCGTGTTGTCGAAATCGGTGACGTTGTTCAGCGTCACATTTCCGCTGTTGTTGTCGACGCCGTCCAGGAGGCCGCCGCTGATGTCGGTGTTGTCGATGACGACGTACGGAACCTGAGTCTGGCTGGTCTGGTCCGCCGCGATCGCGACGCCCGGGTTGCCGTAAAACGCCATGTTGTCGAACTCAGCGTTTCCGTTGACTTCGACGACGTCGAAGGTTCCCTGGCTCGTCGCACTGGCAGTGACGGCGAAGCCCTTCATCAGCAGGCTCGCGCCCGGAGCAACGGTGATGAAGTTGGACGTCAACGGCTGGACCTCCTGACCGCTCAGCACGGTCTCCGTCGATGCCGACGTCGTCGCCTGCTGTCCCGGCGTGCCCTCGATCTCCAGGTTATCCCCGGCGGTGATCGTGATCGGAGCCGTCGGCAGGTACTCCACTCCCGGCGCCAGAATGATGATGTTCGAGCCCCCGGCCGCGTTCGCGTTGGCGATCGCGGTGTTGAACGCCGCCGTGGTGCTCACGGTGACCGGGGTTTGCGCGAGTGCGGCCGGCGCGAACGTCAGCGCGCCGGCTGCGGAGAGCGCAAGAAGAGCTCCCCGCAACCATCCTCGCGATGCGATTGTCCGGTTGGACATTACGTGTGTTTCCTTTCAGCGTGGTTTCCGTCTTGCGTACTGCCTGCACCGAACGCGTCGCCCTGGCTGTGGGCCAGGGCGACGTGCCGGCAATTGCTGCCTCTTAGAAGTACGTTTGGAAAGCGCCGCGCAGGCTCTGAATCATGAACTCAGGAAGCGGGGCGTATCCGGCGCCCTTCTCGGTGGCCTGCGCCGGATCCGACAACACGTACGTGTAGTACGAGTACAGCGTGCGGATCTGATCAGCATTCAGCTCCGGCTCAGGATCGGGGCCGTTGGGGTTGCCGGCGTTGTTGTCCTGGCTGCCCCAGACGAAGTCCCACGTCAGCGTGCACGCCGGGTAGGAAGATCCCTGCACCGTGTACGCGACGTCGTCAGTGTTGAGGGAGTTGTCAAGCGCCCAGTCTCCGGCCAAACCGACGTAGTCGGACGGACCGCTTCCGGGGAGCTTCGCGCCCGAGAACGAGCAGTTCGACGCGCTGCCGCTCACCGGCGGAGTGAACGCGCCTGTCGCCGCGTTGGCCAGCGAGGCGACGACGAGGGTCGCCAGGTACTGACCGTTGCCGCTGTTGGTCGAGGCGTCGTTGAGGACGTCTGAGACGTCGGCGTAGCCGACGCCACCGGCGGTGTTGTGCAGCGCCTGGAGGAGGAGCGGCCCACCGGAGCCGCTGCCCGCCGTGATCGCATTGCAGGCACCCGCGGCCGCCTGGACGTTCGGGAAGATGCTCCCGGCGGCCGGATGGCCCTCGGTGCCGTTCTCGCCCGGCCAGATGTCGTTCTGGCTCTGGGTGACCGCTGCCTGCTGCATCCCGGCCCAGGTGGTGATGCCGGTCGTCGACACGGCGCCGCACAGCGCGGAGTTGGGGGACGCGTCGTTGATGTAGTTCAGGGTCGCCTGCGTCGTGCCCGACGTGTCGTTACGCACGACGCGCGTGATCGGCTCGGTGCATCCCGCAAGCGAGGGGTTCTCGTTTAGGTCGTTGCCGAGGGCTCCGTTGTTCGCGTCGAGCTGGCCCCACGTCAGGTAGTTGCCGCCCAGGAGGTTCGCGATATCGCCGGCGGTGAAGTGCAGCGGGCCGATGGCGCCACTGCCGACGGTGCACTCGGCCCGCGTCAGGTTGACCGCGATCTCAACGGCGGAGCCGCCAATTGGGAACGACATGACGCCGTTGCCGGCCGAGCCCTGCGCGTCGGCGTTATCGTTGCCACCGATGTACTGCTGGAACGGCGCGACGTAGGCGTTCGGATAGCAGGCCTTCCCGCTCACGGCAACCTCGGCGTTCGGTGCGCCGTTGATGGCGTTCCAGTCGGCCATCGCGTACGGGATGTCGGTACCGCCGAACGCATCGGTGCGACAGCTGAGAACCGTCTTGCCGTTGCTGGAGCCGGTGGCGCCGCCGTTGGACTGAGCGCTGTAGTCGTTGTACGCGATCATTTCGTCCTGGGCATTCGGCGCCAGCGTCTGCTGAGCCGGATTGCCCGGATCGGTCGGGTCGTTTGCGGCAGCCTGGGTGCCGTTGCCGTTCACGTTGTACGTGAGAGCGTCCGCACCCGTGCTTCCGCACACGTTCTGCGCGTAGGACGCGGTCAGGTCGTACTGGAGCCACAGCTGCAGCGTCGAGCCGCGGCCACTGATCTTGCCGTCGTTCTGGCAGTTGGCACCGGCCAGCGGCTGGCCGGCTGGCACGGGCGGCTTCGTCGACGCCAGGCTCGGTGCCGCCATGGCGAGCGGTCCGATGACCGCAGCGCCGACCGCGAGAGCGACCATACGCGCCCGCGGACTTGTCACGAAACTACTCATGAGATGTTTGACCTCTTGTAAATCGTTGTTTGGTTGCGGGGGGCACTTGTGGCCCCGATCGAGTTCCGACCTGTACGTGTTCTCTTGCTCTTTGCCTCCTTCGGAGACGGATTCGAGATCGCGCGCATGTGTCACATCCCCCTGTGCGCGAGCATGTACGGGACGGTCCGAAGCAGGATCTTCACGTCGGACCACAACGACCACCCGGTCACATAGAGGTAGTCGAGCTTGATCATCTCGGCGAGCGGCACCCGTGAGGATCCGAGGATCTGCCACGGGCCGGTCATGCCGGGGGTGAGTTGGAGGCGGCGGCGGTCCAGACCGGTGATCTGGACGTCGTCGTCGAGCACGAGCGGGCGCGGGCCGACGAGGCTCATCTCGCCGCGCAGCACGTTGACGAGCTGCGGCAGCTCATCGAGCGAGTAGCGCCGCAGCCAGCGCCCGACGCGGGTAATGCGCGGGTCGTCGGCGATCTTGAACAGGCCGTCGGCCTCGTTGAGGGCGCGCAGCGACGCCTTCATCGCGTCCGCGCCGTCGACCATCGTGCGGAACTTCCAGATCCGGAAGGGCTCGCCGCCGCGGCCGATGCGCGTCTGGCGGTAGACGACCGGACCCCGGCTGTCGAGCTTGATCAGCACAGCGATCACCACCATCAGCGGGCCGAACACGGGCAGCGCGGCGATCGCACCGACGAGATCGAACGTGCGCTTCACCATCGTCGAAGAGCGGGAGAGCCCGAAGCGCCGGACGCCGAGCAGCGTGAGGCCGTGGAGCTCGTCGATCTCGATCGAGGAGCCGATCACCTCCAGGATCCGCGGCAGCAAGCTGACGGGAGCGCCGATGCCCTTCGCCTCGCGGACGAAGTCGAGCGTCGTCTGAGGCTGCGCGTCGCTCGGCTCGATCACGACGCGGTGCACGTTCAGCTCGTCTACGAGCTCCCGCAGGGTCGAGGCGGCCAGGCCGACGTCCTCCGGGCCGAGCCGGCCGATCGACATCCGCCCGACGAGCAGCGCGCGGCGGCTGCACGTCTCGAGCTTGGCGCGCAGCCGCACAGCCGCCGCGTCGGTGCCGACGAGCAGGCAGCGCTCGGCGGGCGTCACGGCTGCCGCCAGCCAGCGCGCCCCGGCGCGCGCCACCACCGTGAACGCGAACGTCCCGAGCCAGAGGGTCAGCACGTCCCCGCCGCTCAGGCGGCCGTCGACGAAACGCGCCTGCAGCACCGAGAAGAGAACCGCGTAGAGCGTTGCGAGCTGCAGCAGGCGCGGCGCCTCGTCGAGCGTCGCCCGGTTGACGAGCAGCTCGTCGCGGTCGTAGATGCCGATCATCTTCGCGGCGATCACGACCAGCGGCAGCGAGAGCAGCGCGAAGGGCTGCAGCGTCAGTCCGGCGATTACGGTCACGCTGAGGAACACCGCCGCGGCGGCCGCGATCACGTCAGACAGCGCCAGCGTGCGACGGTAAATCGCGTCGCGGCGCGCGACCTCGGCGCGCGGGTCGCCCTCACGGATCGCGCGACCGGTCTCGTCGTAGGCGCCGGCCAGGCCGAAGCCGTTGGCGATGACGGCGAACGTCCGCAGCAGCGGACGGTGCCATGGGCGCCGCTCATCCGCCTGCTTCGGCCGGTCGGCGGGAGCGGGGACGAACAGCTGTATGTTCGAATCTCTGACGCGTCGTCTCGACGCGGTCCAAGGAACATCCAGGGCATTCGCCCGGGAAGTCTGGCCTGCTTCGTTCATGTGTCCACCCTGCCCTGAGGTGCCGAAGTGGCCAGAATCCTAATAACTGCATAAGCCCGGGTGTCACCGTCCTGTTTCCAGGCAGGTTACTTTCTTGTGTCCAGGCGGATATGCAGGGATTTAAGGGGTGCGCCAGGGGAGGCTCGACTGCCCATCAACCGTCGCGCGCAACGTCGCCGGACCGGTGTCAACGACTTGTGTAACAAATGTTGAGTAGGTGTTGACACGCATTACGACGATGGCCCGCCACTGGGTCCCGACCTGACGCTCGATGAGCAACCGTCCCGCCGCAGGCGAGCGTCCCCAGATCGTCAGCCGCGAGCGAGTCGTGCGGGAGACGACGAACGGGAGGCGGAAGGCGGTAAGAGGGCCCGGCTTCGGTTGGCCGTCGAGGAAGTACATGCCGGACTGGCTCGTGGCTCCGTAATTCGGGATCGGCGGTTGGTCGACGATCGTGTTCCAGGTGATGAGCGATACGCCCTGGCTCCACAGCAGCCACAGATCCTGCTCGACCCAGAGCGCGTCCTCTGCCATCGGGACCCCGCCCGGATTCGGCGGGCTCGTGTTGTAGCCGGTCTCGGTCACCCACAGCTGATGGTGGATGTGCGGCAGCGCTCCTCCGGTCCGCTCGGCCGCGCGCAGAATCGTCGTCAGCTTCCACATGTCCGGGATCGAGACGTCATCGGGGTTGAGCGCCGGCGTGTCCGGCGCGCCGACCGAATAGGGATGGTGCGCGAGGACGTCGAAGTGCGCGGGATCCTTGCAGCCGGTCCCGACCAGGGCACCGGTCGCCGTCTGGCGCAAGCAGAGCACGTCGCGCCAGAACATCGCGGGCATGATCCGCAGGCCCGTCCCGGGGTCGCCGAACGGGGCCGTGCCGGCGGTCACGACGAGCGCACCGGGATCGACCGATTTGATCCCGGCGTAGAAGGCATTCAGCATGTTCCGGTAGATCCCCGGCGACGCAGGCGTCTGGCCGACCCACTGCGGCGAGAGATAGTCCGGCAGGTTCGGTTCATTCCACAGCTGAAAGGCCCAGACCTTCGGCAGCGTCCGGTACGGATCGGCCGGATCGGGGAACGAGCCGGAGTAGCGGCGGGCGAGCGCGATCGCATAATCCTCGACGTCGCTCGGGTTGGGACGCCACGAGCCGGCAGCGGTGCCCGGAGGGATGTTTCGGCCCTCCGCCCACTGCGGGGCGCCCGTGAAGTTGAGGATGACGCGCATCCCGTCGGTGCTTGCCTCCTTGACGGCGGCGTCGGCCTGCGTGAAGTCGTAGTTGGGGTCGGCCGGGTTGCGTGCGTCGAAGTGGGCCGGTCGCGTCGGGGTGTTCGGGGCCACCCAGCCGATGTTGATCCGCACGACGTCTGAGCCCGCCGCGGCGGCCCGCGCGAGCCACGTCGCGCCATCGGTGCTGTCGGTGAAGACGCCGTCGAAGAAACCGAGCTCGAGCGGCCTCGCCGCGCTCGCGCTCGACGGCGCGAGCACCCCAACCGTGAGCGTCAGCATGAGCGTGAGCCTGAGCGTCAGCAGGAGCGTGCGGCGCAGCGCCGGCAACGTCACGACCGGCGGGCCATGCGACGGCGCTTTGCCACGCCCAGTAGCGTGCCGAGCAGGACAAGGCCCATCAGGAGCAGCAGCAGGATCCCGATGCCGCCACCGTCAACCCGTCCGGTCGCCGCCGCAAGAACCGCGGACACCGGCGAGACGGTGCCTGAGGTCGAAGCTCCCACGAGTGGCGCGTAAGGATGCTCCAGCGGCGTCACGGACGTCCCGCTCGACGTCGCGGACGTCCCACCAGAGCCGCGCGCGGCCGCGCGAGAACCCCGGCCGCCGTTCGGCTCAGGGCGCGTGCGGGAGCTCGTCGGCGGAGCGGTCGCCGCGACGATCGCGATCAGCGTTCGCCCCTCGCCGCCGTAGCGGCTCAGCACGTGTCGCTGCCCAGATGAGAGCGTCGGGGTATGGCCGGCGCCGCCCGAACGCGGCGGCTCGGATCCTCCCGCCGTCGGGACGACCTCGAGATACTGGCTCACCGCCGAATTGCCTGGAGGCGCGAGGTATTTGGGCCGCTTGGGCGCACCGAGCGCGGCGCCCGGAGCTCCGAGCGCGCAGGTGGCGATGACGGTCATGACGGCAAGCGCTGTGCGTTTCACGGCCGTCTTATACGGGCGCGCGCCAGTACCGCTGACAGATCCGACGCAACTCGCCGCCAGATCCGACGCCACGCGCCGCGAGATCCGACGCGACTCGCCGCGCGTCGGACGGCCGCTTCTGTCAGGGCGCGCGTGTGTGATCCGTAACTGCTGGCATGGAACTCACGGCGACGCGGCTCGCCCCCGCCACATGGCCACGCCGCCTCGCGGCGCGCATCGATGCGCCCGCGCTCAGCGCCTGGACGCTCGCGTTCGCGCTCGTCGTCTACCTCGCGATGCGCGACGGCGGCTACGACACGATCGTCCGCAGCGACGTCGGCGTCGCCGTTTGGTGGATCGTGCTGCTCGCGGCGCTCGCCGGGTTCCTCCCGGCGCGCATCGGCACCGCCGGCTGGGTGGCGATCGGGCTGCTGGGCGGATTCGCCGCCTGGACCGGGCTCGAGATCAGCTGGTCGCAGAGCGCCGAGCAGAGCGTCGTCGAGCTCGGCCGCGAGGCGGCCTACCTCGGGTTCCTCGTGCTCGCAATCGCGCTCCAGGGTCGCACGGCCGCGCGGGCCACGATCAACGGCCTTGCCTGCGCGATCGGCCTCGTGACGGTGCTCTCGGTCCTGTCGCGCCTGCATCCGCAGGCGTTCCCGGCCAACGCGCAGCTCGCCTTCCTCGGCACGACCGCAGTGCGGCGGCTCAGCTACCCGCTCAACTACTGGAACGCTCTCGCCGCGTTCGTGGCTATGGGCGTGCCGCTGATGCTCGCCGTGTCGATCGGCGGGCGGACGATCCTCGGGAAGGCGCTCGCCGCAGCGACGCTGCCTGTGTGCACCCTATGCCTCTACCTGACGGTTTCACGTGGCGGCGTCCTGGAGCTCGCTGTCGGACTCGCGGTCTTCCTGCTGCTCGTGCCACGCCGACTCGAGGCTGTGGCGACGATTGCGATCGCCGGCACCGGCGGCGCGATCCTCGTGTGGGGCGCGTCGCGCCGGGTCGCGATCAGAAGTGGCCTGGAGACGCCTGCCGCAATCCACCAGGGCTCGCATCTGTTGACGATCGCGATCTTCGTCTGTGCCGGCGTCGCGCTTCTGCGCGCGGCGCTCGCCCTTGCCGAGCGCTACTACGACCGCCCGGCGATCCTGCGGGTGAGCCCCCGGGCGACGGTAGCGAGCGCGCTCACGGTCGCGGTGATCGTGCTGATCGTCGCGATCGCAGCCGGGGCGCCGGGGAAGATCGAGCACCAGTGGACGAACTTCACGCAGCCTCCCGGCGTCGTCGTGCCGACGAGCGAGTCGACCGTCTTCTCGCGCCTGTCGGCGATCAACGGCAACGGCCGCTACCAGTTCTGGATCGCAGCGCTGCACGCGAACGCGACCAACCCATTGCTCGGGATCGGGCCCGGCACGTTCCGCTTCTGGTGGGCGGCTCATGCCACGACCGACGGCCCCGTCCTAAACGCCCACTCGCTCTACTTCGAGACGCTCGCCGAGACCGGCATCATCGGGCTGGTGCTGATCGCCGGACTGCTCCTGTGGCTGATGGGCGTCGCTGTGCGGCGTTCACTGCGTGAACCCGCGCCGCTGCGGCTCTGGATCGCAGCCGCCGCAGCCGGTCTAGCGGTGTTCATGGCCGCTGCGGCGCTCGAGTGGGTGTGGCAGATGGCGGCGATCGTCGCGGCCGCGCTCCTGATGGGTGCCGTGATCGTTGCGGGCCGCGGCGAGCCGACGGTCGAGGATCCACCGCCAAGGCGCCGCTGGACCGGTCCTGCACAGCGCGCCGTGCTCGCGGTCACGGCGATCATCGCGATCTGCGCCGTCGCGGTCCCGCTCGCGGGCGCAATCGCGATCCGGCAGAGCCAGCAGGCCGCCATCGACGGCAACCTCAACCTCGCGTACAGGTACAGCCTCGACGCACAGCGCGTCCAACCATACGCCGCCACGCCCCGCCTCCAGGAGGCAGTCGTGCTCGAGGCGGATGGCGAGCTCAGAGCCGCCGCGCAGGACGCCCAGGCAGCTACACAGAATGAGCCGACGAACTGGCAGACGTGGCTGACGCTCGCGCGGATCGATGCCGAGCGCGGCGCCGAACGGCAGGCGATCGTCGCGATGAGGCAGGCAATGAAGCTCAACCCGAGGTCCACCCTCTTCCAGAATCCGTGAGACAGGAGCGCACATGAGCGATCGAAGCGACATCCGTGGAGATCTCGAGCCCGGCACCCCGGACGAGCTCGTCGCGCTGGGCGAGCAGCTGCTCCACCAGCGGCCGGTGCCGCGTGCCGCCTTCCGCGGCGATCTGGGCCGGCATCTCGCAAGCATGCCGACGCGCTGGCGGCCGACGCGCCTGCGGCTGATGATCGCCGCCTACGCCGGCTCCGGAGCGGCGATGCTCGTGCTCGCGGCGGCCGGCGTGGCCGGCGCCGGGCCGCTCTCCTAAAGCCGGCCTCGGCGGTTCACCGCGCGTTCACGTGCCGTATTCGAGTGCGTAACACCGGTGCCAGGGACGATCGTATGTTGTTGGTATGAGTGACGTGCGGCCGATATCAGATCAGGTGGACGTCGCGTCGCTCGACAGTCTCGGATCGGTCGCGATCGTCCACGACTACCTCAATCAGCCCGGCGGCGCAGAGCGCGTCGTGCTGGCGCTGGCGGGCATGTGGCCCGATGCGCCCATCTACACCTCGCTATACCGCGTCGACTCGACCTTCCCTGACTTCGGCGGGACTGAGGTGCGCACCTCTCCGCTCGATCTGATTCCCGTCGACCGTGCCTTCCGCAACCTGTTTCCGCTGTATCCGGCCGCGTTCCGGTCGTTCGGCACGCTCGAGCACGACCTCGTCATCTCGAGCTCGAGCGGCTGGGCCCACAGCATCCGGACCGCGCCGTGGGCCTTCCACGCGGTCTACTGCCACGCCCCCGCGCGGTGGCTCTACGGCGGCGAGCACCTCGGCCGGGTGCGCCAGCGCGCACTCGGCCCGCTCGCAGGGGCGATGCGGAGCTGGGACCGGTCGGCCGCCAGCCGCGCCAACCTCTACATCGCCAACAGCGACGAGATCCGAAGGCGGATCAAGACCCACTACGGCGTCGACGCACCGGTCGTCCATCCCCCGGTCGATCTCGCGCGCTTCCGGCCGGCGGAGCGGGGCGAGCGGCTGCTCGTCGTCTGCCGCATGCTGCCCTACAAGCGAGTCGACTCAATCGTCGACCTCGCGACCAGGGAGGGGATCGGCCTCGACGTCGTCGGGATCGGACCGGCGCTCGAGGACCTGCGCCAGCGCGGGGGTCCGACCGTCACCTTCCACGGACGCCTGGCAGACGACGAGGTGACCAAGCTGATGCACGACTGCCGTGCCCTTGTGCTGCCCGGCAAGGAGGACTTCGGGATCACGCCCATCGAGGCGATCGCCGCCGGCAAGCCGGTCGTCGCGCTGGCGGCGGGAGGCGCGCTCGAGACGGTCGAGGAGGGACTTACCGGCGCGTTCTTCCGCCGGCACGAGCCCGAGGAGCTGCTGAACGCGATCAACCGTGCCGATGCGATCACCGCCTCGCCTGATGAGATCGCCGCGCGGGCGCGGCGATTCTCCAACAGCGCCTTCGAGATCAGGCTTCGCACGGTTCTGCAGGACGGGCTGCAGGCTCACCGCGAGCGGCTGACGGCTTGATCGACCTCCCCGCCGCCACCCCGCGCGGCACACACGCCGCGCGATCCTTTCCACGGGGTGCTGATGCCTGCGGTCGTCGCCCGGTACGGTGTCCGCGATGACGGCAGTGGCGGACACCGGCGCGGTTGTCTACCGCAGCAAGAGCGGCGTCGATGCAATCGACGAGTACTCGCGTCGTCTCGTGCAAGCGCTCAACGCACTCGACGCGGACGCAGTCAG
>JBKQIR010000176.1:0-58130 GCA_052148275.1 Solirubrobacteraceae bacterium | reverse complement strand
TCTCTGGGCTCTCACGCAGCGTGATGTGCCACCAGCCGGCATCGTCGGGTGCCCGGTGCGGCTCTCGCACCCGATGCCCGTCTGAGTAGCGAGACAGGCCGACCTGATTTAGATGGAGACCCCCCTCGTCGAATAAGAGGTCGTGGTCGTCCATCTAACAAGTATTCGGCGAACACATCCGGTGTGTGACAACCAACCGGGTCCTGATCCAAACAGAACGTCGCCCCACTCCCACTCGATCGTCACCGTCTCCGCCAGACCGGCGCCCGCGCGGTCTCTCGTCCACCGACCAGCGCGCAGCCACCGACTAGGGCGCGGCCAGTCCCGAACGCAAGCGTTCGGCTCATCCCCGCATCACCGGCCACGGCGCGTACGCTAGCCACCGCTTTCGCGTCGGGGCGGCTTCACACCGACGATCGCTTCGGCGACAGCGCAATGGTGGAACTGGGGCTGCCCTGGAGGCCGTTGCCTAGGTAGCGCCGCGATTCTGCACGCCTCGGCGTCGGCCCCGCATTCGGTGATCGGCGAGCCTGCGGGCGCCGGCGCTCTGGACAGTCCGGCCCGTTGCATTGCGCGCCGATGCTGCGCGGAGCCCGATGGACTCATCAGATGTCAAGCGGGAGCGAGAGGCGGCGCCGACCCAGCGAAGGAGCAATTGCAGGATCGGCGCCGCCCGGGACGCACGCCTGCCCTCGCAACGTGCTGAGCGATCTCTGCGCTCGCGTGGACCGGCGGGATCGCCTGATCTGATGCTCGCCCGCGCCGCGCGGGGTGGCCGTTGCATCGCCTCGTGCCACGGACGTGCGGGCGCTCGGTGATCCGGCTAGAAGCCGCCGACGCTGGTGTCGTAGGTCCAGGTGCGCCCGGCGTTCCTGGAGACGTACTGCAACGTCGTCCCGCTTGCGCTGCTCGTGGCTGAGAAGTCCACGAACGCGACGAGCGCGCCGCTCGGACCCGGCACGACCGCCATGGTGACCCCCTGGAACAGCGCGCGGTACCAGTGCTTGCCAGCGTCGGGCGTCGTATCGACGACCTGCCCGCTGCCGTAGAAGTACGCGATTTTCGCGGTCACGGCTCCGACGCCGGTGACGGACAGCGGCGCCTGCGCGGCGTTTAGGTGCAGCGCGGGCCCGTCGGTCCTCCACGTCTTGCCGCCGTCGGTCGTGGCGGCCGGGTACTGCGCCTGGCCGACAGCGGCCAGGGCGAACCCGTGGCTGGCGCTCGGGAACACACGCTCGCCGAGCGCGGAGGACTTCACCGCCGTGCCGGGCGCGAGCGTCCCCTGCGGTCTCGTGATCAGCGTCGAAGTGACAGTCGTCGGGAACAACGAGCTATCGGCGGCCGCCGCCACGCCCGCGGCCGCGAAGGCAGCGACCGCGCCGGCGCTCGAGGCGCTCACCACCAGCACTGAGGCGATCGTTCTGCGTGAGATTGCGTTTCTGCGCATGCAAGCCTCCTCCTGTGGTTGAGTGCGCATCATAAGTTTCAACGTCGGCGGATGTTGCGCCGTCGTGTGGAGCAACCCTTGGCGTAGGCATGGGCTGAGCGGTCGCGGGTCCCGCACAATTTGAGCCGACTGGCGTGGCGCCGGCGCTCCGGGATGGCCCTGCCTATTGCGAGACGACGCCCACCGCGGCGATCGCTATGAACAACCGCGAGCTCCCGGGCGAGCGGATCCGGGCAGGCCCGGAGCCGGTGCCACGAGCCAAGACGTAGGACGGCATCTGCTCCCATGCCGTGCAACAGCACCGCAGCCCGAGTCGCCCGTCGACCACGGCGAGCACCACGCTCCCAGGATGCCCGAAACGACGACGCCGGCCCTCGCCGTCGGGAGGGCCGTCGGGGCGACCTGCGGGATCGGGCGGTTATAAGCAAGCTTCGGCGGCGGCAGTCTTGAGATTGGCGAGATGCAGGGCCAGATGCGGGGCCCTGCACCTCGCCATCCGCCATCACCCCTCCTGCGCGCCGACGCCACGGCGCTCGTGTCAGCGGTAGCTAATGGGGCTCGGGGCGATAGGCGGGTGTGCTGGGCGCGTTCCCGCTCTCCCTTGTCATCCAAAACCGGTCGGCGCAGGCTTATATAGGTTGATGCGCCCCGCAAGCGAGCCAATCCAGCACGAGCTCCGCCGCAAACCGACGGGTTCTGGATCGGCCGAGGACTACGAAGCGTTCTTTCGGCGCATGTTCCCGAGGGCGGTCGGGCTTGCGCTGCGGATCAGCGGCGACCGGCCCTCGGCTGAGGACGCAGCACTCGAAGCCCTCGCCAAGGCGCACGTCCGTTGGCGCAAGATCGGCGGTGCGACGTGGAGCGAGGCTTGGGTGATGAGGGTGACGGTCAACGAGGCGATCCGCCACCTGCCGCGCCCTGGCCCGCTCGCACCGCCTTCGCTCGCGCACGCCGATCCAATGGATGCCGTCGTGCTCCGCCAGACGCTGATCGCCGCGCTGCAGTCGCTGCCCAAGCGCCAGCGTGAGGTGATCGTGCTGCGCTACCTGGTGGGCCTCTCAGAGCCGGAGGTAGCGACCGCTCTTGGCCTGGGCCTCGGAACCGTCAAGACGCACTTGCGTCGTGGTCTTTCCCGCCTGCGGATCACCGTTGGACCCACACTGAAGGAGGAACACCTTGCCCATCTCGTTTGACCGCGAAGCGCCCCGATTCGATGCGGACGAGCTCGAGGAGATGCTGGGGCGAGCGCTCGCCCGCAGCGCCGTCATGTCGGCGCGGCGTCGGCGTCGGCGCTCGGCGATCGGCAGCGTCGGGCTCGTAGTTGCGGCGCTCGTGGCGATCGTTGGCGTCGGGCGACCTCAGCGCACTCATATGGGTGGAGAGTCGCCGGTCCCGCACTGGAAGCTGGTCGCGGACGTGTCAGCCGGTTGGCAGGTGCTTCCGGGGCTGGGCCCGGGGGGCGGGTTGCCGCCGTCGGAGATGACGTGCCCGTCGACGAGCACGTGTTATGCGCTTGGCATGGCTCCGAGTGACCCGCCTCCTTCGGGTTACTCGCCTCAAAAATCTCCTGCATCGCCGCCGATCGTTGTCAAGATCGAGGCGACGACGGATAGCGGCAAAAGCTGGCTGCCCGTCAACTTGCCCGTCTCCGTGTCAGATGCGAGCCTCTCCTGCGTTAGCGCCTCGACCTGTGCGCTCCTCGGGCTCGACTCTACGGATGGACCCGTCTTCCTCGAGACCTCCGACGGCGCTCAGACCTGGTCGTCGCAAACCGCACCCAGTGAGCTCACCTCGGGCAGCTTCCCCACTGCCCTCGATTGCGTTTCGACCGTCGAGTGCATGGCGGTTGTGACCACGCTTGACGACGCAGGCACCCCTGCCGGCTTCTCGCTCACGACCTCCGATGGCGGTCAGACCTGGATCAAGGGAACGCTCCCCGCCAATCTGGTCCCCAACGGCCTCACGTGCACAGATGGCGGTGATTGCGTGGTTACCGGTTGTGCCGGCGATTGCGTGCTTACCGGTTCCGGGTCCCCAGTTCTGGGAGGAGCCGGAGCCGCCGCCTACAGCGCTGACAGAGGCGTCACCTGGACCGCCGCGACGTTGCCCCCCGACACAAACGCCCTGCAATCGGACGCCTGCGAAAGCTCCGGATTCTGCATCACGAGCTCATCCGGCGGACCATCCGCGGCGGGTACCGTCCTCACCTCAAGCAATGACGGCGTCACCTGGGCCGAGGTCTCCGCCACCGGTACGGCGAGCACCCAGACCGGCGATCTGCTCACGACCTCCGCGAGCATCCCCGGCTCCGGCTTCTCGTGCCCGGCTACCACTGACTGCTGGACCTTTGGTACCGTCCCGCCGCCGAACGCCAGCGGCGCATTCAACCTCGCCACCGCCCATGGCTTCCTCGCCCAGTCGACCGACGCAGGCCACGCATGGCAGCCCGCCCAGCTACCCGGCACGGTAAAGGCGGTGCTGAGCGTGGCGTGTCCGACCAACACAAACTGCTACGCGCAGGCGATCGTCGGGACTGGCTCCGGGCCGGCTACGATTGACCTACTATCCGACAACTTGTAGCTTCGGCTTGGGAGCTTCAGCAGGACGGGGGCTGCCTGCGCAAGCGGTTCACCGGTCGACGTCGGCGGAACCGGTCCGGCTCGCACGGTCACCCCGGCTCGTCGGTGCACCTGCGTTCGTTCCGCGGTGCATCAGGCCGGGGGCCGCGCCGCACCCGCTCCGCGCGGAAGACAGGAGCCAGCCCCGAGAGCCCGGTGTCGCACGCCGCTGCGCCGGCGTTGAACCTGTGCTGGCGAGCAGGAGGGCGTTGGCACGTTGCCGCGGCGACTTGCTTCGCTCGTGCGGGCGTGTACGCGGCAGTCACTTGGTTGACCTGTCTTCGTGTGTCGGCTTGCGCGTCAGCGGGCATCGGTTCGTCTGCGTGCCTTGTCGGGCGTCTCGGGATTCACGTCTGTCTCGATGTAGTCGATCGCGGCGGTGATGTGATGATTGTCCGCGGCGCGTTCGGGGTTGGTGGCGCGCAGCAGATAGCCGAACGTGTAGTCGTCCACGAGCTAGACCAGCTCGAGTTGTTGCTCGGTCGTGAGGTTCAGATTGGCAACGGCGGCGAGTGATTGCTCGAAACGGCACAGCGCGCAGGGGACCGTGATGGTCAGCCGCGAGCGACGTGTGCGAGCGGCGCGATGGCGCTCGCCGGGCCGCTTTCGTGATCTACGGCGCAGCTGCTCGGCTCGGGCTCGAGTTGCTCGGCGTCGCTCGCCCGTGCGGGAAACATCCGCGTGAGGGTCAGGAGCATTGAGATCGTCGCGACCCCGCCCACCACGCAGCGGTTGATCGCCGAGACGAACCCGGGATGAGAGAGCGTGGGAGAAGAAGATCGTCCCGAACGTATGTGATCGCTGCCGACCGGCTGCGCACCACGACCTCGCACGCGCCGGACCGCAACTCATCACCGCACTTTGGTGATCTTCGGCCGTCATGCGGAGGCCCGCGGCGTCTTATGCGGTGATCCATTTTGGCTGGCCGCTGAAGAGCGCGTGGATGAGTCGCGACGCGCAGGAACGGGTTGACGGTCTGCCACGCAAACCCCACGCGGACTGCGCCGTTGAGCTGCTCGGTGATCCACGCTGCGGCCTGCTCGTGCTGCTCGGCACGCTCGTGAACGGACTGCAGTATCTGTCCTGCTTGCTGAGGCCGCGCGCACGCGCTCGTTCACCGCCTCGCTGATGCCGATCGACCGGCCGTGGCGGAGTCGTTGGACGGCAGCGGCGACATCGTCGGCCAAGGCCAGGGTGATCCCGGCCTACTGGATCATGATGACCTGAGACAAGCGTCGAGATGCGACGTTCGGCTCAGAACCCCACATCTCTGCATTTGGCGCGGTTTGACCGCGCGCGGAGGTGCCGTCCGTCCCGCGGGGTCCCGGCACTCCTGTACCGCTCGCAGGGCTGTTCGCCGCCACCTACTGGGTCGCATCTGAGACGACCTGCCCGCAGACGAATCCGGGCGCCGCGACGGCCGGCAGCCGGCGCGCGTGCCGGTCCGGGCTCCGATGGTGACTCGGCTTGAGTGCTGCGCGGCCCGCCCGCGGACGTTTCGGGCTTTGACACGGATTTTGCGCCGCCGGGGGGAGAACTCTGTGGGACGGCGGACTCTTCTCGGGCGATGAATCACGCCGACGCCGTCGACCGCGTTCCGGACGAGCTGTCGGGTGACAGACCTGCGATGAGCGCGTGGGGAGGACCGACCGTGGGAGACGCGCAGATGCCTGAGCCTTCGCTTTCGAAGAGCGTCCAGATGACCCGAGAATTCCGCGCGTGGCTCAATACGCTCGACGCCGAGCGCCAGTCGAACGTCGGCGGTACGCTCAAGCTCATCGCCGGCGGCGGCCCGACGAAGGGACGCCCCCACGTCGATGTGATACACGGATCACGCCTGCACAAGCTCAAGGAGGCGCGGATCGATCGTGGCACGCGCGTGCTTTTCGCGTTCGATTCCAACCGGAAGGCGATCATGCTTGTCGGCGGCGACAAGACCGGGAAGTGGAACCGCTGGTATCCACGGCACGTCCAGCTCGCCGAGCGCTTATACCTCGAGCACGAGCGGAACATAGGAAAGGAGCCTCGTTGTCTGAGCCCACGACAAACTGGACGAGCGGCGTCCCAGAGGGGGCTGTGAACGGCGCGCGCGCCGAGCTCTACGCGGCGCTGATGGTGGCGCAGGAGCGCATCGCGAACGCGCTGTATCAGCGCGGCGTGCGCCATGAAGTCGTGCTGGACGCGCTCGACTCGGTAGACGAGCGCCTGTCGGAGGACGAGCGAAGGGAGGATCTCGTCTTCTCGGCCCTGGCGATCTATGTCG
The DNA here is from genome assembly GCA_052148275.1 of Solirubrobacteraceae bacterium. GTDB lineage: Bacteria > Actinomycetota > Thermoleophilia > Solirubrobacterales > Solirubrobacteraceae > Palsa-465. The sequence goes on along the minus strand of JBKQIR010000176.1, from coordinate 51,802 downwards.
AGGCGCTCGGCGGCCGCCTCGAGCTGCGGGCGGTGTTCGATCACCAGGAGATCGTCGTCCGCAGCGCCTCCGAGCGTTGGTGACAAGGGTTGAGCGGTTCGCGCAACGCTTGGTTATAAGGGTTGAGCGGTTCGCGCAACGCTTGGTTGGTCGCGATCACATACGGAAGACCGACAGCGAGTCCGGACGGCAGGCGCCTCGAGTTCCGCCTTCTCTACCGGGCCTAGGCTCAGTTCACGTCTGCGCGCTTGACCAGCGCGTCGACTGCCTCAACCACCTCAGAGACGCGCCGGCAGACGCGGACCCCAGGCCGTGCGTGGAGCTGTGCGCCCAGACCGCGACCGCCGAGCACGAACCCCACTCCGGGCGCGCGGCGGTGCACCTCGCCGATCGAAGACACTGTCGCCTCGACGGTCGCCGACAGGGTTGAGCTGATGCACACGACGTCCGCCTTGTAGCGGGCGACTGACGCAGCGAGTGCATCGACCGGTACATCCGCGCCGAGCATCACCACGTCGTAGCCGGATTCCCGCAACAGGTCGTCCACCATCTCGAGAGCGACGACGTGCGGATCGCCGGCCGGGGTTGCGAGCATCACCTGGCGCCCGGCGCGGCCATGCGCGACGCGCTCTGCCTCGCGCTGCAGCGCGAGGCACCGGATCGATATCTCGTTGGCGATGTGCTCGTCAGCAACGGACATCTCGCCACGCAGCCAAAGGTCGCTGATCAACCACAACGCAGGCGCGATGATGCCGTCGTTGATCGCCGCGGTGCCGATCCTGGCATCCATGGCCTCGCGTATCGCGATCTCGGCTGCGCGGGCGTCACAAGCCAGCAACGCATCGAGATAGTTGCGCCCGAATTCATCGAACCTCGCCTTGTGCGACTCGCAGAAGCCACTACCGCCGTCGTCATGCATCGCTGAGGGACGCTCCGCCGGCGATCTGACGAATTCGGCACCGATGGGCCCGGGGTTCGACGGGACGCGGCGGCCCGGGATCCACGGATGTTGTGGCGCTCGTGCTCACCCCGGGCCCAACGCTGCATAGCTGTCGCTGCGGAAGCTGGGCCGCGGTCATAGCTCAAAGACGATCCGCGCCGTAACGTGTCCCGCCTCGACGTCTGCGATCGACTCGTTCACAGTGTCCAACGAGCGAATCTCGCGGATGACACGCGTTCGGCTCGGCGCGTGTAGCGCGAATGTCTGGCGCAGATCCGTGCGCGTCCCAACGATCGAGCCCTTTGATCGTGATCCCGCACAGCACCGTCTCGAAGATCGGCAGTTTGATGTGGTTGTCGGCTGGAAGCGCGACGAACACGTGCGTGCCGCTCCGGCGCAACGAACCGTATGCCTGCTCGAACGCCTTCGGCGCCACGGCGATCGCGTGGTTGGCTCCACCAAGAATCGCGAGATGCCCGAGGCCACCGACGCCGAAGACCGCAACCAGATCGGATGACCTCGTCCCAGGACCTTGACCGACTTGTAGGTCGTCACGCCGGCGCACGTCAGCGGTGCGGCGTCGAAGGGGTCGACTTCATCGGGCACCCGAGTCCGACCTCGCTCACGCCGGGCCCAAGCTCGACACCCTCCCGACACCCTCGTGGCCGGGAACGAACGGGGCGACGGCTTCACCGGCCAATCGCCGTGCGCTGCGTGGATGTTCCTATGGCAGAGCCCGGAGGTCTCGACCTTGACACGAACCTGCCCAGGCCCGAGATCGCGAGCAGTCACCTGCTCGACGCTCAACGGCTCGCGGAAACCGCGCCCGACCGCGGCGCGATATGTCGATGGACGTGAAACCGTAGCGACTGTGGAAGCGTCCAAGCTACGCTCATCGCTGATCCTCCTCATTGGGTGTCCATGGCATCTCATGAAGCCGATCCTCGTCCAAGATCGCCTGTGACGATAGATACGAAGGGGTTGCAAGCGCGTTGCTCGCTCGAGACCGCGACCTCGACTGCGCCCGACGATCGGGCGAGCTAAGCCGAAGTTCCCCCGAGGGAACTTCGGGCTAAGCCATCCGCCGCGAGATCGACGCCGCCGTGGCCGTTGCGGCGGCGCGCCGCGGATCACCGCTCGGGAGGACGGCCACGAGCGCTCGCGCGGCCGCCATGTCCTCCGCACCCGCGGGGTGCGCCAGCCACCGAGAGAGCAGCTCAGGATCAGCGGTCGTCAGGATCGCACGGCGCAGAGACTCCTCGAGCAACATCCTCGACTCCACGATCTCCGGCACATCCGAAACCGGCAGCAACGGCCCCGAATACAGTCGCAGCGCGTCTGCCGGTCGTCCTTCCGCAACCAAACGCCCGACCTCCAGCCAATCGGCGTCGAACTCCACGTTCAACCGGTAGGGCTGGGTCGCGAGCACCGACTCACCGAGACTCTCGCGGACGCGATGGACCAAGGCCCGGATCGTCCCTGCCTTGCCGTGTGGTCCATAGAGCTCGAGCGCGAGGCGCTCCGCCGTCAGACCATCCGGCCGCATCGCCAGCAACGCGAGCATCTCCAATGCTCGCAGACTACGCTCGGGTCGATCCGCTCCGAAGCGGGCACTGGCGCGGTGGCCCAGCAACTCCAGCCGGAGGCGACGCGACACCGGACTTGCTCGGCGTCGCAGCCACAAGATCATCCCGCCGGCGAGCGCCTGAATCTCGCCCACCCAGCCCTCAGGAAAACCGATCACGTTGTCCTGCGTGCTCGCGAGCTCCATACGACGAGGCAGCTCGCCGACGCCTCGCGACGCAATCACCCGCCCCCACGCATCGAGCAACACACTCGGACCTCGGTGCCGAGGAAGCTCCGCCTGCCAGTGCTCGCGCAGGCGCTCGATGAGCTCCAGCGATTGAAGTCTGAGCGCATCCTCCGCTATCCGCGCAAGCAGAGTCACCAGCGCAAGCGTGTGCGGATGATTCGCGCGGAACGGGGCGGTCAGATCGACGACGCCGATCAGCTCGCCCGTAGCGGGCGCGTGAATCGGCGCGGCCGAGCACGTCCACGGATGAACCACTACGACCAGATGCTCGGCCGAGAACACCTGAATGGGATGATCGAGCGCGGTCGCGGTGCCCAGTGCGTTGGTCCCGGCATTACCCTCCGACCAAGCTGCCCCCTCCTGGAATCGCATCTCACGCGCGCTCTCGCACGTACCCGGGTCGCCGGTGACCCACAGGAGATTGGCATGCGCATCACCGATTGCGACGATGTGCCTTGCATCCCGATCGAGGATCGACAGCGACGATTGGATCAACCCGACGGCAGGCGCCAGCGGCGAACGCTCTCTCGCGCCCTCGAGCTCGCCCTCGGTCAGCAGCACCGGCGCGCCGGTCTGGTCGGGCGCGACACCAGCGGCAAGGCTGCGCTCCCAGCTCGCGAGGATCAGCTTGCGCATCTCAGCGCCGGTGCGTCCGCCATGCAGCCGTCCGTAGTGCGCGTGGCGCAGCCTGCGAGAATGCGCGACCGGATCGGTCGCGACATCCAGCGCCACCCATGGATGCTGCGCCGCGCTGCTCACATCTGCTCTTCCTGACCCGCACTCGGTCGCGTCGCTGCAACGGTAACGTGTTCAGCCCCGCGGGCGCAACTCGCTTGGCTCGAGGGCTCGACGCGTTGGCTGGGACCCCGAATCGCCCATGATCACGGTCGCGACGCGAGCAAACAAGCAGGATCGCCAGGAGCCCGCTCAGCCTCGCATCAACACGTGCCACACTCGCGCGGCGCCGGCAACGTACTCAACCTCGGCGTCTGGGCGCAGGCCGCCGATCACGCCGGCGAGCGACTGCGCCCGCGGCCGGTCAAGCGGCTCATGGACGCCGGAGATCGCGACGTGCAGGCGGTCGCCGACGCGGCCGCAGGACAGCTGGACGCCCGCTGACGTGCGAGCCAGCTGTGGTGATGGGGCGGCATCGGCTTGGGCCATCCGGGCAACCGCCCGCACGACCTCCTGGAGATGACGGGGGTGCAGGATGTCCGGCGGTCGCCGCGCGAGCGCAAGCATCACGACGAGGCCACCGGCAAGCCCCACCGCCGCCGCCGTATCCCACCAATGCCCAGGGAAGACGCCCAGCGCGGCGGCGAGCGCGACCAGAACCGCCAAGAGCACCGAAGTCCACTGCGCCTCGGAGACGCCCAGCCAGTAGGGACGGAGGGGGTCGCCACGCAGAGGCTCCAGCACGAACCGCACCACGGCGTAAGCGCTGACGTACAGCGTCAGCCCGGTGCCGGCGGGCTCGCCTCGAAGCGTCAGGACGACGCCCGCAGCGACGATCACTACGTCGGGCGCGAAGGCGCCGGCGACGCGTCGCTCGGCGGCGCGAAAGGAGCTGCCCGGTCCGAGCTGGTCGAGGGCGGCCCGCGGGTCCCAGGATCCCGTCATCGCGCCCTGCGGGTCGCCGGAGCCGCTGATCGTGGCCTGCGGGGCCGCGGAGCGCCCGAGTATCCTCCGTGCCAGGGGTCGCGCTCTGCCGCTGCTGCCGCCGCTCGCTTCCTGGCGGGAGCCGCCGCCGGCACCGCCGTCTCCGACAGGGGCTCCGGCGGCCGCGCCGCCTGCGGCGGCGATTGCCTGGTCAGGCAGTGAACCCGTTCGCCGCAACTCGACGATGCCTGCGCGGACACGATCGCACACGGCCGCGACGGCATCCTGAGCGGATCGAGCATCACGCGCCGCGGGGGCGTACCGAACCAGCGCGTCCTCCAGCTCGTCGGCGCTGCGCGTCCGGTAGTAGTCGACCCAGTGGTCCACCCACGGACACCCAGCGACGTTGAAGATCGGCTCCGGCAGCTCGGTCTCCGCGATCCGCAGCACGGCGTCGTGGACCCTGTCGAGGAACTCGCCCTTCTCGCCGCTGTTCCCGCCCTCCCGCGCCGCTTCGTAGCAGAGCTCGGATGGAATCGCCGCGCAGCAGATCCTGGATCTCGCCACCGGCGACTCGCTCGTCCCTCTTCGCCTCGGCGCCCGCCACCTCAGGTTCGGCTTCGTGACCAGGGCCGGTCTCAATGCCCACGTCGAAATCCTATGACCGCGCGCTACGTGACTGCGTCGGGACCGCCGAACGGCACTCACGGCCGGCCAACGAGCGCATCCTGGGGCGACTGCAGATCTCCACCGACACGGCGGCGAGTTGCGTGTGTCGAAGAACGCTACCATTCCTGCTATGAATGAACGTTCACTCGGAAGGAAATGATGGGCTGGAGCGCAGCGGACATCCCCGACCAGCAAGGCCGCACCGCCATCGTGACCGGCGCGAATGGTGGGCTGGGCCTCGAGACGGCGCGAGCGCTGGCCGCTACGGGCGGACACGTCGTGTTGGTGGCCCGCAACGAGGAGAGGGCGGCGTCGGCGGTCGCGAACATTCGCGCAAGTGCACCTGATGCCTCGCTCGAGATCGTGGCATTGGACCTTGGCTCCCAGGCATCTGTGCGGGAGGCGGCAGATCAGATCGTCCGGACGCACGACCGTATTGACCTGCTGGTCAATAACGCCGGCGTGATGGGCATTCCCGAGCGCAAGACCGTCGACGGCTTCGAGATGCAGTTCGGCGTCGACCACTTGGGGCACTGGTCGCTGACGGCATTGCTGCTACCCGTCCTGCTGCGCACGCGCGGCTCGCGAATCGTGACCGTGACGAGCACGGCGCATCACTTCGGCCGTGCCGTCGACCTAGCCAATCCGCATCTTCACGGCTGCTACGAACCGTGGCGCGCCTACTGCCAGGCGAAGCTGGCGAACTTCCACTTCGGCTTGGGCCTGCAGCGCGAGCTCGACCGGGCCGGCGCGAGCACGGCCAGCTTGATCGCGCACCCCGGGCTGTCGAACACCGACCTGCAGGCCGTCAGCGTGCGCGAGACCGGTGGCGGCGCAAGCCAGCGCTTCTTCCATGTGCTTGCCCGATACACCGGCATGTCCCCGGCCGACGGCGCGCAGTCGCAGCTTCGCGCGGCCACCGACCCAGCCGCGAAGGGCGGCGAGCTCTACGGCCCGATGTTCGTCAACAACGGGCCGCCGACGCGCAAGCCGATCTTCCGCAGGCTCGGCATCGACGGGGCGATCGCCCGCCTATGGGAGGTCTCCGAGCGCGAGACCGGACTGGCGCTCGACGTGCGGACCCCTGCGGCGTCGTGACGGCCGCGCCGGTCGACCGCGCCGCGGCGGTTCGCTGTGCGTTGCGCACGCTCGTCGCGCGGCACGGCTTTCACGGCGCGTCGATGAATGCGGTCGCGGATGAAGCCGGGGTGGCGACCGGCACCGCGTATACGCATTACGCATCGAAGGATGAGCTCGTGCTCGCCGCCTACTGCGAGACGAAAGCGCAGCTTGCGGGCGCCGCGACGGCCGGCCTCAACGCGGGTGCAGACGCGCGGGAGCGCTTTCGCGGCATCTGGCTTCGAAGCTACCGTCACCTTGTTGAGAATCCCGATCACGCTCGCTTCCTCTTGCAGGTCGACCACTCGCCCTACCGCACCGATGCGCACGAGGCGGCGCTCGCCGGCGACGACCCGCTGGTGGCGCAGGCGAAAACGCCAGACCTTGCGGCCCAGCTGCTGCCACTGCCGCTGGAGGTGATCTACGAGCTCGGCCTGGGGCCGGCCCTGCGATTGGCAGCCGGCGGCATGGAGCTGACCGAGGAACAGCTCGACGCGATCGCCGAAGCTTGCTGGCGGGCGGTCAGCCGGCCGAACTGAGGTCCTCGGGGCTCAGCTCGGCAGGCGCCTCAGCTGCGGTGAGCAGCCAGGCGAGCACCTCTGCAACCAGACGCGGCGGTGTGCCATCGTGCGTCTGAGGGTCCAGTCCCGCAAGCGCTACCGGCTTTGGGCGTCTCGGTGCACGAGCCACACGCGCGCCTGTGCACGAGGCCGGATGACCACCTGATCGATGTCGACGTGGCTCGGTCGAGTGGCGACGAAGGCGACGACGTCGGCGATGTCCTCGGCGCTCAGTGGCACCAAACCGTCGTAGACGGCGTCGGCGCGTGACTCGTCGCCATCGAAGCGAACGAGTGAGAACTCCGTCTTGACCAAGCCCGGGTCGATCTCGCTGATACGGATCGGCTGGCCGACGAGCTCAATCCTGAGCACGTCGGTGATGGCGCGGGCGGCGTGCTTGGCCGCGTTGTACCCAGCTCCACCAGCGTAGGGCTCGAAGGCGGCGACCGATCCGATGTTGATGACGTGGCCGTCGCCGGAATCGATGAGCCGGGGGAGGAGCGCGCGGGTCATTCGCATGAGCCCCATCACGTTCGTGTCCCACATCGCGGTCCAGTGACCCTCATCGGCGGCGGCCACCGACTCGACGCCGAAGGCCCCGCCCGCGTTGTTGACGAGCAGGCGGCAACCGTCGCCGAGCTCGTTAGCGAATCGGTCGACCGAGGATTGGTCGGTGACGTCGAGCGCCAGGGCTCGGGTGGCGCCGCCGATCTCCTCGGCGAGAGCCCCAAGGCGCTCGAGGCGCCGGGCGCCCAGCACCACGTCGAACCCCTCAGCAGCGAGGCGGCCGGCGGTTGCCGCGCCGATCCCGCTTGATGCACCGGTGACAACTGCTGTCCCGCGTTCCCCCGCCATGTCGTATCGGCCTCATTCCTGATATCGGTGATCGGCACATTCTGGCGTGAGCCATCCTGGTGCGGCGAACCGTGCAACCGTGATGGTCCGCAGCGGCTGCCTCGGCAGACGACGACCTGGCTGCGGCAAATCGCCATCAGACGACGACCTGGCTGGGGCAAATCGCCATCAGACGACGACCTGGCTGCGACAATCGCCATCAGGACATGCCGATCGCCGCCGAACTCGACCTGCCGCGGATCGACCACACCGATCCGTCGCTGCGCGGTTCGCGCTTTGACGCCGCGATGGGAGCCCTGCGCGGTTACGACGGCTGGCTGGCCGCGCAGCCGTTCGGCTATCTGGTTCTCGACCGAACTTCGTGCCAGTTCTTCTTGCGGACGCGCTCGGCGGTCTTCCCAGCGCTGACGATCGCCGAGCTGTTCGACATCTCCTCCGGGCCTCTGCACGAGGAGATCGTCAAGAACATCATCGCCCGCAACGGTGGCGACCATCGGCGCCTGCGCAACCTCATCAACCCGGCCCTGGCGCCCCGCCGGGTCGAGCGCTATCGCCCCGCGATGCGCGCGTTCCTCGCCGAGCTGCTGAGCGGGCTTCCCGGGGACGGCAGCTGTGAGTTCATCGAGGCGTTCGCCAAGCCGTATCCGTCGATGGTCATCGCCCACGTGATGGGGGCGCCGCTGCGTGACGCGGCGAAGTTGCACCACTGGTCGAACTCGATCCAGCGGCAGTTCGACCCGGCGAGCCTGATGATCGCTCGCGCCGAGATCGAGCAGGCCGTCGCCGAGTGCTACGCGTACGCCGACGCGTTGATCGAGCAGCGTCGCGCAACCCCGGGCGAGGACCTGATCACCGATCTGATCAGCGCCGAGGAGGCCGGCGATCGGCTCGATCTCGACGAGTTGCGCAACCTCGTCCTGAACATCCTCGTGGGTGCCATCGACACCAGCCAGAGCCAGCTAGCGCACGCGGTCAGGTTGCTCGCCGGCGCCCCCGAGCAGTGGGAGCTGCTGCGCTCGGACCCGCACCGCTGGGCGCCGGCGGCGGTCGAGGAGGCGCTCCGGTTCGAGCCGATCACCCCGTTCACGGCGCGGATCACCACGGAGGAGCTCGAGCACCGCGGGGTCACGTTTCCCGCCGGGTCGGTCGTGCTCGTATCCGCCTGGCATGCCAACCGAGAAGCCGTCGCGCCCGACGGCGTGCAGCCGCCGGAGCACCTCGAGATGACCGATCGCTTCGACATCTCCACAAAGCGCGACGCGCGCAGCCTCACGTTCGGCGCCGGAATCCACAACTGCGTCGGCGCCAACCTCGCCCGCGCCGAGATCCGCGAGGGCCTCGCGTTTCTCGCCGAGCGCGTGCGCGCGATCAGGCTCCCGGGTGAGCCACAATACGGGACGCCGTCCGGAATCTATGGGCTGGAGGCGCTGCCGCTCGAGCTCGAGCTCGGCTAGCACGTCTAGCACGTCTATTGGCTCTCGATGGGCGGCGGCGGGGCCGGGAGCTCAAAGTCCTGGAGGTCGATGCGTACGGCTCCACGGATGTCGGTGAGCACCATCACCACGTGGCCGCAGCCGGCGCAGCGGACCACCGTTCCCGGCGCGCGTGAGTAAACCCGGAGCTCGGCGATCTGGGCTGCACGACCGCAATGGCCGCAGACGCCGGTCGTTGTCGTCATCTCGCGTCCGAAGAGCTCGAACAGGTGCCCAGCGATCGCGTTTCCGTCGAGCGCTTCCATCATTGTCACCCGGTTGCTCCGAATCGCTCGGTCTTGATCCGCCCCGGTCGGTGGCCGCACTCGACAAGCGCAGCGGCGGCAGTTTCGACGAAGCCGCTCGGTCCGCAGACGAAGCTGAGCGGATCGTCCGCCGTCGGCCAGGAGACCTCTTCGAGCACCTGCCGGTCGATCCGGCCGCGATGACCTCGCCATACCTCGGGCCACGCCCGCGTGAGCGTCAGACGGATGTCCACCTCGTCGTCGGCGGCGAAGCGCATCAGCTCCTCGCGGTAGATCACCTCATCGAGCGATCGGGCCGAGTAGAGGAGCCGGACCGCCACGACACTGTGGCTTGCCGCGCGGTGGCGCAGCATCGAGCGGAACGGCACGATCCCTGATCCGCCGGCGATCAGCAGCACGGGCCCCCGCAGCGACTCATCCCACACGAAGTAGCCGCCAACGGGGCCACGCAGCTCGAGCTGGTCGCCGGTCCTCAACTCGTCGACGAGGTACGGCGAGACCTCGCCATCCTCGAGCCGCTCGACGGTCAGCACGAGGTAGCCATCCTCGGGCGCGGAGGCGATCGAGTAGCTGCGCTGCGCCTGGTATCCGTCCTCGGCTGTGAGCCGCACGTCGACGTGCTGGCCGGCACTGTGACCCGCCCAGGCAGGCAGCTCGAGGACGATGCTACGCGTCCGCTCAGTTTCCGGGACGAGCTCGATCACGGTTCCCAGCTGCCAGGTCAGTCTCCTTGGTAGCGCTGCTCGAGCCATGGGTCACCGTGGTTGTGGTAGCCGTAGGTCTCCCAGAACCCCGGCTCGTCCTCAGGCGTGAGCGTGAGCCCGCGCACCCACTTCGCGCTCTTCCAGAAGTACAGATGGGGAACGAGCAAGCGGGCGGGCCCGCCGTGCTCGGGTTCGAGCGGCTCGCCGCCGTACTCGTACGCGATCCACGCCTTGCCATCGGTGACGTCCTCGAGGCCGAGGTTGGTGGTGTAACCGCCGTCGGACCACACCGTCACATGCTCCGCCGACGTGCCGATGCCCTCGAGGAGGGTGTCGAGAGACACCCCTCGCCAGGTCGTGTCGAGCTTTGACCATTTCGTGACGCAATGGATGTCGACCGTCACCGTCTCTGCCGCGAGCGAGAGGAGCTCCTCCCAGCTCCATGACACTGTGCGTTCGACGTCGCCGTCGATCCTGAAGCTCCATTCACCGAGCCGCGTGTGCGGGGTGGGGCCGGCGGAGAGCACCGGAAAGTCGCCGGTGACGTATTGACCCGGGGGCACCCGCGCGGGGTCAGCCGTCGGTCGTCGGTGGCGTGAGAAGCCACGTGAGATGGGGGACATCATTCATCTCCAACATGAGCGGGACCTTCCGGGCTCTGGCCTGCGGGCCTGAGCCTGACCGCGACGCCGCGGCCGCTCTCCAGCGCCTGACGCTGCGTTGCGTGCGCGACTGGGGCCATCGACGATCTCCTCCCGATGTCAGGCCGGTCAGGGTGATTCGGAGCAGCTGTTGCCACAGCACCAACAATCCCAGATGACCTCGAGGCGCGCATCAGTAAGACGACTGATCTCCGAAGATGTTGCGAGGCAACTCTCCATACGCCGCGGTCGGCTGACTGATGCGAACGCCGGGTCGGCGGGCCTAACGTACCGACACATGCAGCTCGACGGCATCCATCACATCACCTGCATCACGGCGGACGCACCCGGCAACGTCGACTTCTACGCACGGGTCCTGGGGCTGAGGCTCGTCAAGAAGACCGTGAACTTCGACGCGCCCGACGTCTACCACCTCTATTACGGCGACGAGCACGGCGCTCCCGGCTCGATCCTGACCTTCTTCGAGTTTCCCCACGCAGCGCCGGGGCGCGCCGGGGCGGGCATGATCCACCGCCTGCGGTGGCGGCTGGGATCCGAGGAGGCGCTCGGCTTCTGGGCAGAGCGCCTCGCGCGCGAGGGTGTCGAGTTCGATCACACGAGCGACGCACGAGCGCTGTCGTTCCATGATCCCGAGGGACTCGGGTTGGAGCTGGCAGTCGTCGACGGCGACGAAGATGAGCCCCTGCGTGCAGTCGCTGATGGGATCGCGCCCGAGGTTGCGCTACGAGGCTTTGATGGCGTGCGCGCATACAGCCTTTCCCCCGAGCGGGAAGAGCCGATGCTCACCGAGGCGATGGGCTTCACGATGACCGCCCCCGGCAGTTATCTCCTGCAGGGCGGACGGCGGCGCGCGAGCTACACCCATGACGGCCCGCCATCCGCCGTCGGCATCCAGGGAGCGGGAACCGTGCACCACATCGCATGGTGCGACCGAGACGATGAGCATCAGTCGTGGCGTGAGCATCTGCTCCAGATCGGTGCCCGGCCCACGCCGATCATCGATCGGCAGTACTTCCTGAGCATCTACTTCCGCGAGCCACGCGGTGTGCTGTTCGAGCTCGCCACGCCAAGCCCCGGTTTCGCCGTCGACGAGGATCCCGAGCACCTCGGCGAGTCGCTGCGCCTGCCACCCCAGTACGAGCGGCTGCGCGAGGAGCTCGAACAGTCGCTCACGCCGCTGACGAACCCACGGACGAGGGCCGCGCGGACATGAGCGACGACATCGAGCTGCTCACCCATGAGCTGCGCCCAGCGCGGGGCGAGCCTGACGGCGCACTCGTTCTTCTGCATGGCCGCGGCACCGACGAGTTCGACCTGCTGCCGCTACTCGACGAGCTCGATCCCGAGCGGCGGCTGGTCGGCGTCACCCCCCGGGCGCCGCTCGAGCTCTCGCCGGGCGGCTATCACTGGTATGTCTCGCGGGCCGTCGGGTATCCCGACCCCGACACCTTCCGTCGGACCTATGCGCTCCTCGCGCGGTGGCTCGACTCGCTCCCCGATGCGCTCGGGGTTCCATGGTCTCGCACCGTACTGGGGGGTTTCTCGATGGGCGCCGTCATGTCCTATGCGCTCGGGTTGGGCAGCGGACGGCCAACTCCGGCCGCGGTCCTGGCGCTGAGCGGGTTCATCCCCGCCGTCGAGGGGTTTGAGCTCGACCTCACCGGGAGGGACGGGCTCGCGGTCGCGATCGGGCACGGGACACACGACCCGGTCATCCCGGTCGACTTCGGCCGCGAAGCACGCCGCCGCTTGGAGGCAGCCGGGGCGCACGTCCTCTACCGCGAGTCTCCGATGTTCCACGCCATCGATCCGATCTTCGTGCACGTCCTACAGAACTGGCTCACAGGTCTCATCGAGGATGACCGCGCAATCGAACGTCGATGACGCCGGCGTGCCTGAGCTGAGCGAACCGGTGCTCATGACCGGCGCGACCAGGATCCCGGTGAGCCAGGAACTGGCGGCAACGCGACCGGCCTCGCCGAGCTCGAGCGGGTGGGCGCCGCTGCGTCACCCTGACTACCGCCGCATGTGGTCAGCGCAGTTCGCGAGCAATGTCGGCTCCTGGATGCAGACCGTCGCTGCGCAGTGGGTGATGCTGTCGTTGACGAGCTCGGCGGTGCTGCTGAGCGCGATCCAGGCGGCGGGGAGCATCCCTGTCCTCCTGCTGGCCGTGCCGGCAGGGGCGCTCGGCGACATCGTGGACCGGCGGCGGCTGATCCTGGTCTCTCAAGCGGCGATGCTGCTCGCTGCCGCCGGATTGGGGGTCCTCTCGGTCACGCACTCGCTCACACCTGGACTGCTGCTCGCCCTGCTGTTCACGATCGGCGCCGGCGGGGCGCTTGGAGCGCCGACGTGGCAGACGCTCCAGCCGGAGCTGGTCCCGCCGGACGATCGCGCCCAGGCGATCGCGCTGGGATCCGTCAATCAGAACCTGGCTCGAGCGGTCGGGCCGGCTCTCGGCGGCGCGCTGCTCGCGGCGACGAGCGCAGCGCTCGTGTTTGGAGTCAACGCCGCGTCGTTCGTCGCCGTGCTGGTGGCGGTCGCGGTCACCCGCATCGCGCCCCGCAAGCTGGCGCTCCCCCGCGAGCACGCGGTGGCGGCGGTTCGCGCCGGCGGCCGCTTCGTGACGAACTCTCCAACCCTGCTGGCGCTGATCGTGCGCTCGGTGGCGTTCGTGTTCCTGGCGGGGGCGATCTGGGCGCTGCTGCCGTTGGTGGCGTATCGCCGGCTCGGCCTGGGCTCGGGCGGGTATGGACTGCTGCTCGGTTGCGTCGGTCTCGGCGCGCTGGTCGCGGCGGGCGCCGGTCCCGCGCTGAGGCAGCGGCTGGAGCCGCGTGCCGTGTACGCGCTGGCGTGTCTGTTGGTCGGCGCGTCCTCGGTCCTACTGGCCGTCACGCACAGCGTCGCGCTGGCTGCGCTCGCGCTGGTCGTGGCGGGCGCTGCCTGGATCACAGCTCTCGGGTTGCTGAGCACCGCCTATCAGAGTCAACTGCCGACGTGGGTCAAGGCGCGCGGCTTCTCCTATTACCTGCTCGCGTTCCAAGGCGCCAGCGGCGTGGGATCGCTCTGCCTCGGCGGGATTGCCGGAGCGACAGCTGTCTCCACCGCATTGATCGTCGTCGGCGCCGGCCTGACGATCACCGCGGTGCTGACCTGGAGCCTGGCGCTCCCCAGGTCGCTGGATCCAGCACAGCTCGCAGCCGAGCCGATGCCGCTTCCAGAGGTTGTGGACCTGGACGAGAACGCGCCGGTCATGGTCACGATCCAATACCCGCTCGCCGCCGGAAATGCGGACGCATATCTGGGTCTCGCTGCCGAGCTTCGCCGCTTGCGACGGCGCACTGGCGCGACGCGCTGGCGTCTGTACCGCGACGCCGCGGATCCCACGATCTTCACCGAGACATTCCTCGTCGGCTCCTGGCAGGAGCACGAGCGCCAGCACGCCACGATCCAGCACGCGGATCGGGAGGTGATCGAGAGAATCGAGGCCCTCCTTCGCGCAGGCCGGTCGCGCACGGTACACCACGCGCTCGGCGTGCCGACGCGCGCTCGCCGAGAATGATGTTTCTTGACGCGACGAACCGGCACTCATAGCTATCCGCTGCATCCTGGATGGACGACCGAGTGGTGAGAGCCCGAGGATCTCTCGAGCCCGATCCGGTGTTGCGACGGGGCGCTCGAACTCATGGGCCAGCCGAACCACGCGACGAACGAGCATTTCGTTTGCTCGCGCGCTGGCCGCGTGGGTCGCCGACGCTATGCATCGTGGTAGAGCGCGAATTCCCACGGGTGCGGTCGCAGACGGATCGCGTCGACCTCGGCCTCACGCTTGTAGCGCACGTAGGACTCGATCAGGTCCATCGTGAACACGTCGCCCTCGAGAAGGAACGAGTGGTCCGCCTCGATGGCGTCGAGGCTGGCCTCGAGCGACCCGGGTACACGCCCGATCGAGGCGAGCGTCTCCGCAGGCAGCTCGTAGATGTCCGCGTCCAGAGGCTCGCCAGGCTCGAGCTTGCGCTTGATCCCGTCGAGCCCGGCGAGCATCAGCGCGCTGAAGGCGAGGTACGGGTTGGCCGTAGGGTCCGGTGATCGAAACTCGATCCGCTTCGTCTTGGGCGCCTCGTGGTACATGGGCACTCTCACGCACGCTGACCGGTTGCGGGCCGAGTAGACCAGGTTGACCGGCGCCTCGAAGCCCGGCACGAGCCGGCGATACGAGTTCGTGGTCGGCGCGCAGAACGCCATCAGGGCAGCTGCGTGGTCGAGCAGGCCGCCGATGTAGTGCACCGCGAGCTCGCTCAGGTGGGCGTAGCGGCCCTGGCCATACATCAGCGTGTCGCCGTTCTTCCACAGCGACTGGTGCACATGCATGCCGGACCCGTTCTCCTGGAAGATCGGCTTTGGCATGAAGGTCGCCGTCTTGCCCGCCGCCGCGGCCGTATTCTTGACGACGTACTTGTAGATCATCATCTGGTCCGCCATCTTCAGCAGCGGTTGGAAACGCATGTCGATCTCGCCCTGGCCGCCTGAGGAGACCTCGTGGTGGTGGAACTCGCACCTGATCCCGAGCGACTCCATCGTCATCACCATGTCGCCACGCAGGTTCGCGAGCGAGTCGGCCGGCGGGACCGGGAAGTAGCCCTCCTTCTGCCGAAGCTTGTAGGCGAGGTTCGGTCCGGGCGTCCCGACCTCGCCGGTGTTCCAGAAGCCCTCCTTGGAGTCGATCTCGTAGAAGGCCTTGTGCTCGCGCTGCTCGTAGGCGAGGTGGTCGAACACGAAGAACTCCGCCTCGGGACCGAAATAGGCGACGTCGGCGATCCCGCTCTCGACGAGGTGCCTCTCGGCCTTCTGCGCGACGAAGCGCGGATCGCGACCGTACGGCTCGCCGAGCACCGGATCCGCGATCGAGCAGATCAGTGACAACGTCGTGCGCGTGTAATACGGGTCGATGAAAGCGGTCGTCGGGTCCGGCATCAAGAGCATGTCGGACTCGTGGATCTCCTGGAAGCCGCGGATCGAGGAACCATCAAACCCGAGCCCCGTCGCGAAGTCCCGCTCGTCGAGAGCGACCAGCGGCAGTGTCATGTGCTGCCAGCTGCCCGGCAGGTCGATGAACTTGAGGTCGACCAACTCCGCACCGCGCTCGCGGGCAAAGCTCAGGACCTGCGCTGCAGTCGTCGCGCCTGCTGCCGCCGATTGCGTTGTGTCTGTGGCTGACATAGCGTGCCTTCCCAACCGGTCGATTTCGGCGAACCTGGAGCTGGACCGCTCCAACGGCTCGAGGATCTGGTACGGATACCTGCGACGCGGACTAATATCATGTCATCGGCCGGCGCCCTAGCGGCAACCTCGTTGAAGACCTGTGAGCATCAGCCGAAAGTTCAGCGGCGAACAAAACGCCGCCGGGCTCACAGATCTACGCGCGCAAGCGCGTAACGGATAGCACGAGTGAGCCACGCTCACGTCCGCATTGGGCAGCAGCGGCGAGCTGATGCGGCGCATCTCGCGAGTTACCCCCATCTGCCGAGCGGGGATATGCGCCAGCGTGGCGATGATCGCCATGGCGCTGCTGTTTGGCGTCAATGTCCATCAGAACGTACCAGTCAGTTACGTCAGTACCTCGGGCTCGCTGACCTGGCGTGCCGCGACTTCGCTCTCGTCAGCGGCCAACGAGGCTGCGGACGCTCGGCGCGTGGAGCCAGAAGCCGATGTCGGCGCGAGCGGGCGCTGCGCCGGCGGCCGGCTGCGAGGCGTTGAGCTCCCGTGCTGCGGTGAGTCGCCAGCCCTCCGCAACGCTCCAGCGCGCGTCGGTCAGCAGCTCCGTGTACACGTGCGCCGTTCCTGCGGCACCGAACCCGAACACCCGCTCCGCTCCGAGCACGGCGTTCGCCGCGGCCCGGCCCTCGAGAAGCCTGTCAAAGCGGTTTCTCGCGAGCTCGCCCGCATGGGCGCGCAGGGCGCGCTGGATCTCGGCCAGTCGGGCGGCGTCGAACGGCACGAGCAGGTTCGGGACCGGCAGGTCGCTCCACAGCCCCCAGAACATCACGTACATGGGCTCGCGGCGTTTCTCCACGGCGTCACGGATCGCGCGGCCGACCACCTCATGGCCGTGGTGGGCGTCGTGCGGAGATGGGCCGACGATCAGCTCTGCGCCGGACTCGTCGAGTGCGTCGATGATCGCCGGGGTCAGGGCGGCCTGGGCGCGAGCGAGGTTGTCACGCATCCCGATCGGCGGCAACCCGTCCGGGATGACGAGCTCGAAGCCGGCGCGCTCGCATGCCTCGGTCAGCTCGGCTCGGCGGCGGTCGTTGCCGTCGGGCCGCCCGAGGCTGCAGGCGAGGTTGACGACCCGCCAACCGGCGTCGCGCAGCGCCATCAAGGTGGCGGGAGCGCCCAGGAGCTCGTCGTCCGGGTGCGGCGACACGCTCAGGACCGCCCGCGGGTGATCGAGGTCCACGCCTCGCAATTCTCCCAGGCGAAGCGCCGCCGCCTGCCCCCCGTCAGGCGATCACGAACGCAACGTCGTCCACGTAGCACCACGACCAGTTCTCGCCCGGCTCGATCGACGTGATGATCGGGTGCGCGCCCTCGCGCGCGTGGGCCGACGCGTGACGGTGCGGCGAGTCGTCGCAGCAGCCGATCTTGCCGCAGGTGCGGCACACGCGCAGGTGCATCCAGCGGCCGCCGATCTTGAGGCACTCCTCGCAGCCGGGCACGTCCGCGCGCGCCGGAACGTCCATGACCTGGACCATGTCCAGATGCGAGCAGATCTGCTGTGGGCTCATGCGGCTGGCTCTCCTTGGGGCCGGTGACTGGCGGGTTGCAGCGGCAGCTGTGCGGGTTGCAACGGCAGCCAAACATTGAACACGGTGCGGCCGGGCTCGCTCTGCACTTCGATGCTGCCGCGGTGACGCCCGACGACGATCCGCCGCGCGGTGTCGAGCCCGAGGCCGGTTCCCTGACCGACATCCTTGGTCGTGAAGAACGGATCGAAGATCCGCTCGCGCACGGTCGGATCGATGCCGGGGCCGTCGTCGCCGATGTCGACGCGCACGCAGCCGCCGTCAAGACTCGTGGCGATCGTGATCGTGCCGCTCTCCCCGAGCGCGTCGATAGCGTTGTCCAGCAGGTTCGTCCAGACCTGGTTGAGCTCGCCGCCGCGCACGGTGAGCTTCGGCAACGAGCTGTCGTAGGCGCGCACGACCGCGATCCGCGTGTGCTTGAGCTTGTGTCCGAGCACGGTCAGCGTCGTCTCCAGACCCTCGTGCACGTCGACCTCGACGAGCTCGCCGCGGTCGAGGTGCGAATACGCCTTCACGGCGGCGACCAGATCGCTCATCCGGCGAGTCGACTCGCTCAACTCGCTCGCGAGGCCGCGCGCGGTGATGGACGCGGCGACCCAGCGCAGCGCCGCCGGGGTTGCGGAGCCGGCCAGCTCCCCGACGCGCGTCAGCCACGCGCGGTCCACGGCGGCGCTCGCGAGCGGCTCGCTCAGCAGCCACGCCTCGGGGATGTCCATGTCCTCGAGCGCGGAGAGCAGCTCCTCCTCGGCGTCCGCCGCCGCGAGCGCATCGTCCACGGGGCGGCTCGCATGCTGTGCCAGCGCCTGGTCGTGCAGCTCGACGAGCTGCGCCGCCTCGGCGCGCTCCACGCCCGCCTTGACGAAGTAGCCGATCGTCGAGCTGAGCACGTCGAGGACGGCGGCGAGGTCGGTCGAGGCCCGCAGCGCAGCGGCGGCCGGGTTGTTCAGCTCGTGCGCGAGTCCGGCGGACATCGTGCCGAGCGACGCCAGCCGCTCGCGGTTCTGCTCGAACGCGGCGATCCGCCCCGTGACCGGCCGAACCTGCGCCATCACCCGCTCGAACACGCTCCGATGCGCGAGCGCCAGCTCGACGAACGGCTCGGGCTCGATCCCCGCCACGATGGTGGGCGTGGAGGCTTGCATCCGAACGCGCGAGACACCACCGGTCAATGCGCCGATCGCGCCAACCCACGTCGGCGCCACATGCTCGCCGAGGGGCTCCACGGCGCCCTGCGCGTCGACCGCGAACGCGGCGAGCGATCCCTCCAGCACGAGATGGACGCGACGCACCGGCTCGTCCTGCTCGGAGATCAGGTCGCCCGGCGCCAGCGTCCGCAGCAGCGCCGCCTGCGCCCACAGCTCGAGCTGCTCGTCGCCCAGACCGTCAAACAGGTCGATCGGTCGCAGCTGCGCACGCGTCGGATGGCTCCCGTGCGCGACCTGGTCGTCGCGGCCCTCACCCGGCGGGATCGTGCCGGTGACGCGACCGCGGTGACCCTGATCCGGCTGGAGTGCGCCGGTCATGCGACCGCGAGGTACTCGTGCACGAGCGACACCGCCATCGACCCCTCGCCGACGGCGCTCGCGACGCGCTTGATCGAACGTGCACGTACGTCCCCCGCGACGAACACCCCCGGCACGCTCGTCTCCAGGAAGTACGGGTCGCGTGCGAGCGGCCAGCCGTGATCGCGGACGTCGGCGCCGGCGAGGATGAAGCCGCGCTCGTCGCGTGCCACGACGCCGTCAAGCCAGTCCGTGCGCGGCGCCGCGCCGATGAACACGAAGCAGGCGTCCACCTCCTCGAGCGACTCGCCACCGTCGCCGCCGCGGATCCGCAGCCGCGCCAGACGCCCGTTCTCGCGCTCGGCTGCGAGCGCAACCGTGCGGGTGCGCACGTCGACGTTCGGGAGCGCGGCGATCTGCTCGATCAGGTAATGGGACATCGACTTCGCAAGCGAATCGGCGCGCACCAGCATCGACACGCGGGCCGCGAACCCCGAGAAGTACACGGCCGCCTGACCGGCGGAGTTCGCGCCGCCGATCACCACGACCTGCTGGTCGGTGCACGCCCGTGCCTCTGTCAACGCCGCGCCGTAGTAGATCCCGACGCCCGTGAGCGCATCGAACCCGGGGAGCGGGAGGCGATTGTATGACACACCGGAGGCGATGATCACCGAGCTCGCGCTCAGCGCGCCGCCGCCGGAGAGCTCGACGGTCCGGCCTGCGCCCTCCACCCGCAACGCCTGAGCCCCCTGGACGGTCAGCAGCTCGGCACCGAGCCTGCGCGCCTGGTCTGTTGCCCGCCGTGCCAGGTCGGACCCCGACAGGCCCGCCGGAAAGCCGAGGTAGTTCTCGATCCGGCTCGATTGGCCGGCCTGCCCACCCGGAGCCTCGCTCTCCACCATCACCGTCCGCAGTCCCTCGGAGGCTCCATAGACCGCGGCGGCGAGGCCCGCAGGCCCGCCGCCCACGATCACGAGGTCGTAGTGATCGGTCAGTGGCGCAGTCGAGATGCCGAGACGCTCGGCCAGCTCGAGCGCGCTCGGCCGCTCGAGCACCGAGCCGTCCTCGAGCAGCGCCACCGGCAGCCTGTCATCGCCGACACCCGCCACATGCAGAAGCTCCCGCGCCTCCGCGTCGCGCTCGACGTCGAGCCAGCGGGCCGGGACGCGGTTGCGGGCGAGGAAGTCACGCAGATCGTGGGACTCCCTGGAGAAGCGGTGGCCGATCACGCGCACGCCACCCGCCTCGAGCGCCGCGCCGGCCTGCCAGGCGGTGAGCAGATCGTCCACGACCGGGAACATCTGCTCCTCGGGCGGGTCCCAGGGCTTGAGCAGGTAATAGTCGAGCGCGACATCGTTGATGGCGGCGATCGCGGCGTCGGTGTCGGCGTACGCGGTGAGCAACATGCGCTTGGCTTCCGGCACGATCGTGCGTGCCTGCACCAGGTAGTCGGTTCCCGCCATGACCGGCATCCGCTGATCGGCGATCAGCATCGCCACCTGGTCACCTCGCCGGCGCAGCTCGGCGAGCAGCTCGAGCGCTTCGGTGCCGCTGCTCGCGCGCATCACGCGGTAGCGCTCGCCGAAGCCGCGGCGCAGATCCCGCGCGACCGCCGCCAGAACCGCCGGCTCGTCGTCGACCGCGAGGATCACCGGGCGCCGCGCGCGCGGCTCGACCACCGGGGCCTCATCGGCCTGCCCCTCCGGCGCCGGCGCCGCGATCTCGTGCTGCTCACGTGTGCTCATCCGGTGCTCCCCAACCGCGACGTCCATCTCCTGCGCTGAAGCTACCGCAGGGACCGGCCCCGCGGGGCCGGTCCCTGAGCCCACCGGGGCCGGTCCCTGAACCCACCCGCTCACGCGTACGCGCGCGCCTGGAGGGTGAACAGCTCGGCGTAGGTGCCGCGGGCGGCCATCAGCTGCTCGTGCGAGCCCGTCTCGAGCACCCGGCCGGCGTCGAGCACGACGATCAGGTCGGCGGCGCGGGCGGTCGAGAAGCGATGCGATACGAGCAAGGTGATCGTCCCGTGGTTGATCGCCAGCTCGCGCGCCGCGGCCGCGTAGCGGTCGAAGAGCGCGCTCTCGGTGAGGGCGTCGAGGCTGGCGGTGGGCTCGTCGAGAACGACCAGCAGCGGGGCCTCGCGCATCAACCCCCGCGCGAGCGCGAGCCGCTGCCACTGTCCGCCGGAGAGCTCGCGGCCGCCGGTGAAGCGGTTGCCGACGCGCGTCGCGAGCCCGTCGGGGAGCGCGTGCTCGAGTGCGCCGGAGTCAGCACGCGCGAGGGCCCCGCGCACGACGTGAGGTTGATCGATGCGTGGCAGGTCGCCGGCCCCGACGCTCTCGGAGAGGATGAACTGGAGCCGCTGGAAGTCCTGGAAGGCCGCACTGAGACGGTCCCGCCACGCGCTCACGGGCAGCGCGTCGAGATCGGCTCCGTCAATCGTGATCCGGCCCGAGGTGGGTGCGTACATGGCGCACAGCAGCTTGACGAGCGTGGTCTTGCCGGCGCCGTTCTCGCCCACCAGCGCGATCGTGCGCCCGGCGGGAAGCTTCAGGTCGAGCGGGCCGAGCACCGGTTGTCCGTCGCCGCCAGGGTAGGCGAACGTCAGCCCCTCGATGTCGATGCCGTCGCGCAGCCGGGTGGGCACCGCAGCTCGCGCGCCGTCCACGCGCTCGAACGCGCGGGCATGCTCCTCCAGCCAGAGAAGCTGGCGGGCGGCGCCGAGCGCCGTGTTGAAGCTCCCGGCGGTGTCGGTAGAGCGCGAGATCTGGTTCTGGGCGCGACGCAGGAGCGTCACCGCCATCACCACCTGACCGGGACTGACCTGCCCCTGCGCGGCGAGGAGCACGAGCACGACGATCGCCGCGACCATGCCCGCCGCGAACACCAGCCATCCGACCGCCTCCGATGCGGCGCTGAGCAGAGCGGCGCGCACCGCGCGGCGGCGCACCCGCTCGGTCAACGCGTCATGGCGAGCGGCCAGCGCACCGGTGATGCCGTACGTGCGCAGCTCCCGCGCCGAGTCGGCGCTCGTCGCCAGCGAGAAGAGGTCTGCGAGCAGACGGCGATCCTCGGCGAGCGCGTCGTTGGAACGCTGCTGCATGCGCCCCGCCCAGCGGTCGGACAGCGCCGGCGCGAACGCCAGCACCGGCACCATGAGGACCGGCAGGTAGATGGTCGCCAGCAGCACGACGATCCCGATCGCCCGCAGCGTCTGACAGAGGAGGCCGATCAGCTGGCGCGGCGCGCCGGCCAGCGTGCGCCGGCTCTGGGTCAGCTGCTCGACGCGCGCCAGTAGCTGCGAATCCTCGAAGTGCGCGAGCGTCGGCAGCGTCGAGATGATCCGCGCGATCCTCACGCCGAGCACGAGGTTGACGCGGTCTGTCAACAGCGTGCCTTTCGTGCCGCTGACGATCATCAGCACCCACGAGAGCGTGAACAGCACTGCGATCAGCACCGCTCCCAGCGCGATCCGCCCGGAGTCCCCGGCGATCGCAGCGTCGATCATCACACGGAAGCCGACGCTGTAGGTCACCGACGCGACCGCGGCGAGCACTCCCATCACGAGGCACGCGACCGTCGTCAACGGAGCCGCTCGGAAGCCGATCCCGACCAGCACCTCCGTGAGGCGTCGCCGGCTGTCCATCAGCGCCCGACGCCGTCGCGGCCGATCAGCCGCTCGGCCTGGAGGTTGAACATCTCGGCGTAGGTTCCGCCGGTGGCGAGCAGCTCCGCGTGCGTGCCGAGCTCGGTGATCACGCCGCCATCGATCACCGCGATCCGGCCGGCGCGGCGCACGCTCCCGAAGCGGTGCGAGATCACGATGCTGGTCACACCCGCGGTCAGCTCGAGGAAACGCTCATAGAATGCCGCCTCGCCGCGCACGTCAAGGTGGGCGGTCGGCTCATCGAGCACGAGCACCCGCGCCCCTCGGAGCACGGCGTACAGCGCGCGCGCGAGGGCGATCCGCTGCCACTGTCCCCCTGAGAGGTCGACGCCACCGGCATAGTGCGGGGACAGGATCGTGCTCCACCCCCGCGGCAGCGAGGCGATGATCGCGCTCGCGCCGGCCTGCTCGGCCGCGCGATCGAGCAGCTGCGGATCCGCCCCGCCCTCACCGAGCATGCCGACGTTCTCGGCGGCGCTGAGCGGCAGGCGCGCAAAGTCCTGGTAGACGACCGCGACCTGCCGCTGCCACTCGCCGGCGCGCAGCGTGTCGAGTCCTGCGCCGTCGACCGTGATCCGCCCCGCGCTCGGCTCGCGCATGCGGGCGAGCAAAGTCACGAGCGTCGTCTTGCCCGCGCCGTTGACACCGACGAGCCCGAGCGAATCACCCACCGGCAGCTCGAGGTCCAGCGCACGCAGCACCGGTGCTCGCCCGCCCGGATAGGTGAAGCTGAGACCCTCCAGGCGGATCATCTCGCGCGGCAGGCCGGACGCCGGCGCGCCGCCGGCGGCAGGCCCGGTTCCTCGCCCGAGCTCCCGCGTGAGCGAGTCCAGGTCGGGGACCGCCGAGAGCAGCCGCTCGAGGCTGATGTCGGCGTAGGAGACCGAGCCGGCGGACATGCTGGCGGGGAGCATCGGCAGCATCGTCGCGAGCGTCTGCAACGAGATCTCCTCGTGGCCGGCTGCCCATCCGAGCGCCCCTGCGGCCAGGCCGTAGGCGGCGAGCACGAACCCGCCGGCGACCCAGGCTCGCCGCTCGAGGCGCCCCAGCTCACGCCAGGCGGGGCGGGTTCCCTCGAGCCACTCGCTGCGGTGGCGCTCGGCAACCCAGTCACCGAGGCCGAACACGCGCACCTCCTTGGCAGCCGGCGGCTTCCATGCCAACCCGAGCAGATACCAGCTGCGGCGCAGCGGCTCGGCCGCGGTCCGCATCCGCTTTGCCTGGCGCCGCAGGCCATCGGCGAGCGGGCGGCGAATGAGCGTCCACATCACCAGCAGCCCGAGTCCGAGCCACCACCGGAAGCTCGCGAGCACCGCACACGCCAAGATCCCGGTCAACCGGTCCCCGAGCTGGGAGACCAACGCCATCGGCGCGCCTGCGGGCTCGCCTCCCATCAGCTCGCCACGGGCTGACGCGAGCTGGTCGAGCACGCGGCGGTCCTCGAGGTGCTCGATCCCGACCGGCGCGCAGACCGCGGTCACCAACCTCCGCGCCATCAACGCGTCAACCCGCGCCGTCGCAGCTGCGGTCAGCGCGTCCTCGACCGGGCCGCGCATCAGTGACAGCGCGTAGGTCACGCCGGCCACCGCGAGCGACACGAGCAGGCGACGTCCCGACGGCGATGACAGACCGGACGCGACCGCACCCGGGATCGCGCCGGTCACCCGGCCCATCGCGATCAACACGAGCACCGGCAGCGCGCCTTCGGCCGCCACGAAGGCGACGGCCGCCAGGCTCATCGCCGGGCTGGCTTGCCACAGGAGCGCCAGCGCCCGCACCCGCGGGGATGAGGCGGCGCGCGCCAGCAGCGCACGAGGCCGCGGCACGGCAACGGCACGCCTCAGAGGCCCGAGCGTCACGCGCTCGGATGCTAGTTCGCAGCAGGACTCGCTTCCACAGCGTCCCCCGCATCGTTTGATGCGTCATACGCATCGACGAACAGCTCTCGCGCGAGCTCTACGATCGCCGACACCGGCGGTGGTGGAGGCGAGGGGCGGCGGACCAGCACCAGTCGCGCGGGCGTGTCCGCGAGCTCTCGATAGACCACTCCGGGATGCGGATGGGCGGCGCTCGCGGGCAGCCGGAAGACGCCGATGCCCGCACCGACGAGCGCCAGCGCCTCTGATGGCGAGCGCGCGTGCTGAGCTATGAGGATCTCCACGCCGCGCGCGCGAGCGGCCGCGAGCTGCGCGTCGTAGAGCGCCGGCACGAGCGCGCGCTGCAGCGCGATCATCGGCTGCCCGTCGAGCTGCGCGAGCGCCACGCCGGCCTGCCGCGCGAAGCGGTGCCCTTCCGGGACGGCGAGCACGGACGCCTCGTGTCGCAGCGTGAGCTCGACCATCTCGCTCTCGGTCATCAGCGGCCTCGCGATCACGAGGTCGACATCGCCTCGGCGCAGCGCCGGCAGGATCTCGATGAACCCGAGCTGGCGGACCGCCAGCTCGATCTGGCGATGGCGCTCAGCTGCCGCGGCCACCAGCTGTGGAAGGAACGAGCCGAGCGTGCTCCACACGAACCCGACCGCCACCCTTCCGGCGGCCCCCCGGCGGGCGATGCCGGCCCGCGCGTGCAGGCGCTCGACGGCGGTGAGCGTCTCGCGCGCATCGGCGAGCAGCGCCGCTCCCGCGTCGGTCAACTCCGTGCGCCGCGCCGTGCGCACGAACAGCTCCACGCTCAGCGTCTCCTCGAGCAGGCGCACACGCCGGCTGACCTGTGGCTGCGAGATGCCGAGTCGGAGCGCGGCGCGCCCGAAGTGGAGCTCCTCCGCGACACTGACGAACGAACGCAGCAGCGTGGTGTCGAGATCCATGCGAGAAGCGTATGGGTTCACGCGCATCGCGCGGCACCGATCACCGGCGGGTTTGAGCGGAAGGTGCCGGCGGCAGGCGCACGACGAACGTCGCACCGCCCCCGGGCGTGTCCTCGATCGTGACACCGCCGCCGTGGGCGTGGGCGACCGCTTCGACGATCGCCAACCCGATGCCGCTGCCGGGGATGCCGCGCCCAGCGCTGCCGCGTGCGAAGCGGGCGAACACCGCCGAGCGCTCCTCGACGGGAATCCCCGGTCCGTGGTCGACGACGCGCAGTTCGATCGACTCGCGATCACCGCTGATCGCAAGCGTCCACGTGCCGGCGGCGTAGCGCTCGGCGTTGTCGATCAGATTGCGCACCATCGCGCGCAGCGACGGCCCGTCGCCGGCGATCACCCCGTCGGAGACGGCCGCTGCGATCGTGACCCGCTCGGCCGGCAGTCCCTCCACGAGCGAGCGTACCGGGAGGGGCTCGAGGTCGGGCATCGCATCCGTGCGCGCGAGCGTGAGCAGGTCCTCGACGAGCTGCTGGAGCTCGCGGGTCTCGGCGTAGGCGTCGGCGAGCGCGGCCGTCCGGTCCTCGTCGCTGACGGGCGCGTCACTTCTGAGCAGCTCGAGATTGCCGAGCAGCGAGGTGATCGGCGTGCGCAGCTCGTGCGAGGCGTCGCCGACGAGGCGGCGCAGCGCGGACTCCGAGGCCTGGACACGGTCCAGCATGCGGTTGATCGACGCCGTCAGGCGAGCCAGCTCGTCGGTGCCGGGGGCAACCGGCACCCGCTCGCGCAGATCGCTGGTCCGTGCGACCCGGTCTGCGACGTCCGCCACGTTGCGGACCGGTGCGAGCGCATGACGCGTGACCGCGACCAGCGCCGCGGCCGCTAGCACGGCGCCGATGACGCTGCCGATGATCAGCTCCCGCCGCAGCCGAGTGAGCGTGCGGAGCGTCGGGGTGCGATCGATCGCGACGCTGAAGCTCGTGCCGCTCGGCAGGACGCGCGTCAGCACGCGCAACGGCAGTCCCGCGACCCTGACATCCGCGTATCCGGGCGGCTCCGGTGGAATCGGGCCGAGCAGCTCCAGAGCCGGCGTGTCGAGCTGGACGGCGCCGCCGGGGCCACGCAGCTGAGCAAGCGTGGTCGCCCCCGGGCGCGCGAGCAGTGCCGAAGGACGCGCCGCGAGCGTGGCCAGCCGGCTGTCGTCCTGCGCCAGCAGGTCGTGAGCGAAGCGCAGGTACGCGCCGCCGCCGAACAGCAGCATCACCAGGCAGACGATCGCGATGCTCGCGAGTGCAACGCGGCGGGTCAATGAGCCGGGTCGCGTAGCCGGTAGCCGATGCCCCGTACCGTCTCGACGAGATTGGGCGTCCCGAGCTTGCGGCGCAGGCCGCTGAAAGCGACGTTCAGCGCGTTGGACTCACCCTGGCGGTCCTCGCCCCATACGCGCTCCCAGACAACGGCCGTCTCGAGCACCTGGCTGGGGTGGCGGATGAGCAGCTCGAGCAGGTCGCGCTCGCGCGGCGCCAGCTCCACCGGGCGGCCCCCGCGTGTGACCGCGCCGGTCTCGGTGTCGAGCTCGAGATCGGCGAAGGCCAGGATCGTGGCGGCCTGCAGGCCGCCACGGCGAGCGAGCGCCTCCAGCCGCGCGGTCAGCTCCTGGAAGGCGAACGGCTTGACGAGGTAGTCGTCGGCGCCTCCGCGCAGGCCTGCCACGCGGTCGGGCAGCTCGCCGCGCGCGGTCAGCATCAGGATCGGGACCCGGCTCGTCTCTCGCAGGCGGCGGCACACCTCATAGCCGTCGAGCTTCGGCATCGCGATGTCGAGCACGACGAGATCCGGCTCCTGGGTCAGCGCGAGGAGCAGCGCCTGCTCCCCGTCCTGCGCCTCCAGCACGTCGAAGCCCGCGTAGTGAAGGCCGCGGCGCAGCATCGCCCGGATCCGGAGGTCGTCGTCGGCCACCAGCACGCGCAGACCCATACGCCCACCCTACCCGCCGCCGTGGTTCGCAGGCTCACGCCGTGCAGGTCCACGCGACCGTCTCGGAGACGGTCTTGCCCCTCAGCCGCGGGTGGAGCCTTCCGGGCAGCGTGCGGGACACCGTGACGCTGCCGCCGCTGTCAGTCATCGTGACCGGAACCTGGCGTGTTGCGTGCAACTGCAGGAACGGGCCATGCAGGACCGCGTTCACCGTCCCGGTGTAGCTGCCGGCTTCGTGATAGCCGGGCACCGTGAGCGTCTCGGCGCCGACGCGCCGTCCGCGGTGGCTCACGCCGCGCAGCACGTAAGCACCGTTGAGGAGCGTGCACCGCACCTCGCGTGCCGGCCGGGTGTGCGTCTTACCATCCGGACGTGTGACGGTCACCGTGGCCGTGCCCGTAGCGGCGCTGCCGGCCGTGGTCGCACCCGGCCCGGCGCTGCCCGACGATCCGCCCGCGGCGGCGGCGATCGACGCGCCACCGCCCGCCACCGCCAGCACGCTCGCCAGCAGCGCGACCTTGCTTTTCGACTTCATCGGTACCTCCGTCGCTCGGGGATCCCCTCCGGATCCGTTGAGCGAAGCCTGGTCCCCCGCACTAAGCGATCACTAACCGACCGGAACCGTGATCATCCTCTTGGCTGCCGGCGCCGCGGCGAGCGATTAGTTTTCGCGTCGTCGCAGGTCTCAGGCTGCAAACCACAACCCAGGAGGAGCAGGATGAGTACCACAGCAACCGGGATCCGCCAGATCAGCCTGGTGTGCGTGCCGACGTCCGACCAGGACCGCGCGATCGAGTTCTACGAGTCGATGGGGTTCGAGAAGCGAACCGACATCCCGTTTGGCGGAAAGTACCGCTGGGTGGAGGTGTACCTGCCGGAGGGGACGACCGGGATCGCGCTCGCGCCGCCGCCGCCCGGACAGGAGGTGACGCCCACGCAGACCGGCATCACGCTGACCACGAACGACATCGACGCCACCCACGGCGAGCTGAGGTCGCTCGGAGTGGACGTCGACGCCGAGGTGTCGCGGATGGGTGATCCGGTGCCGCCGATGTTCTGGTTGCGGGATCCCAGCGGCCACTCGCTGATGGTCGTGGAGCAGCGCTGAGCGCAGGACCCCCCCGAGAGGGCCGCGACTTCGCGGATCTCGTCGAGCGTCACCGAGCCGAGCTCCACGCGCACTGCTACCGGATGCTCGGCTCGGTGCACGACGCCGACGACGCGATGCAGGAGTCGCTGCTGCGCGCGTGGCGCGGGGCGCCGGGCCTGCGCGACCCGCGGTCAGCCAGAGCCTGGCTGTATTCGATCGCCACGAACGTCTGCCTCACCGAGCTGGGGAGACGTCAGAAGCGAGCGCTCCCGCACGACTTCGGCCCGGCGGCCGAGCCCCACACGCCGCCGGGGCTCCCCGTCGCCGAGTCGGCGTGGATCGAGCCCTACCCCGACGGGTCGGTCGGCCTTGCCGCTGGATCCGCGTCGCCTGATGCCGGCTATGACCAGCACGAGGCGGTGGTGCTCGCGTTCGTCGCCGCGCTGCAGCACCTGGGCGCCAACCAGCGCGCCGTGCTGATCCTGCGCGAGGTGCTCGGCTTCACCGCCCAGGAGGCTGCGACGATGCTGCAGACGACGGTTGCGTCTGTGAACAGCGCACTGCAGCGCGCCCGCGCCACGGTCCGCGAGCGCGTCCCCGCGCGCACACAGCAGGCAACGCTGCGCGTTCTCGGTGACCGCGGCCTGCAGGAGCTGGTGGACCGTTACATCGACGCGTGGGAGCGCTGCGACGTTGACGCGTTCACCTCGCTGCTGGTGCAGGACGCCACGTTCGCGATGCCACCGCTCGCCACTTGGTACACGCCGCGTGAGACGATCGCGACCTGGGCCCGGGAGTATTCGATGTCCGGAGCGTGGCGGTGGCGAACGGTGCTCACACGGGCGAACGCCCAGCCGGCGCTCGCCTTCTACGCCTGGGACGAACGCATCGCGGCATACCTTCCCTTCGCGCTCAACGTGCTGAGCCTGCGGGAGGGTCGCGTCAGCGACGTGACCGCCTTCATCGTCCGCTCGATCGAGGCAGCCGAACCGGAGGCGTACGTGCGCTTCCCTGAGCAGCCGTTGGATCGGGGGCGTCTCGCCGGCGTCTTCGAGCGATTCGAGCTGCCGGGGCGTCTCAACTGAGCTGGCAGAGCAGCGCGACCTTGGGGCGAGCGCGCTACCGTGCACCTCGTGCAGGAGACCGTGCGGGTGATCCGCGGTGAACGCGCCGGTAGCTATGTGGTCGAGGAGGAGCGTGAGGACGGGTCGCTCCTGCTCCGCCCCGAAGGCGTGCCCGCCCTCGAGCACGAGCCGGCGCGCGTGGCTCCGAGCAGCGTGGACGGCGCCCCGGCCGCCGGTTCCGAGTCGGGCGTCATCCTCGAGGTCCGCAACCTGTTCGTGGCCTATGGCGCGAAGCGCGCCGTCTCCGATGTGAGCTTCCGGATCCGCCACGGGGAGATCTTCGGTCTCCTGGGGCCGAACGGAGCCGGTAAGACGAGCACCTTGAGCGCCATCGAAGGGCTCGTCAAGCCGCAGGCGGGGACGGTGCTCCTCGATGGCGTCGATATCAGACGCCACGCCTCGCAGGCGAAGGCCAGGATGGGCGTGCAGCTCCAGGCGACGAGCTTTCAGTCCGAGTTGACGATCAGGCAGATTCTGCGGTTGTACGCCGGCCTCTACGGGCTCAGGCTGTCCGACGGGGAGATCACCCGCAGCCTCGGCGAGGTCGGACTGCAAGCCGAGGCGGCGAAGCCGTTCAAGCAGCTCTCAGGCGGACAGCAGCAGCGCCTCGCCATGCAGATCGCGATCGTCCACGAGCCCCTGTTGCTGTTGCTCGACGAGCCGACGGCCGGCCTCGACCCTCAGTCGCGCCGGCATCTCTGGGGGCGGATCGAGAGCGTCCGCCAGGAGGGCGGGAGCATCCTGCTGACCACCCACTCGATGGAGGAGGCCCAGGCGGTGTGTGACCGAGTCGCGATCATCGATCACGGCGCGCTGCTCACGGCGGAGACGCCACGCGACCTGATCGAGAAGTTCAGGGACGATCCCAGGGTTCGCGAGGTCGCCCACGGTGAGGTGACCCTCGAGGATGTCTTCATCGGGCTCACCGGGAGCGAGATCCGTGGCTAGCAGCTCCGAGTCCACCACGGCGCCGCCGCTCCAGCTGATCTTCACTTCGCTGCTGCGAGCGGACTTCCTCGTGTTCATGAAGCACCGGCGCGCGCTGATCATCAGCACGCTGCTGCCCCTCTTCCTGCTCGTGAGCACGAGCAGCAACAAGGCGACGGACAACTTCGGCGGCGCGGTTTACATCATCGGCCTGGCGATCGCCTATGGGCTGATGGCGACGTCGCTGATGGGCTATGCGCTGACCGTCGCGCGCGACCGGGAGAAGGGCGTCTTTCAACGACTGCGCGTCACCCCGGCGCCGACGTGGACGATCATGTCCAGCCGCCTGGCGATGCAATCGATCGCCAACCTGATCATCGCGCTCGTCGTCGTGATCATCGGCACCAGGATCCACCACATCTCACCGTCGGCCGGCCAGTACGCACTGGTCCTGGTCGTCTCGATCGTGGCCGGCGCCGTGTTCCTGAGCATCGGCCAAGCGCTCGTCGGCCTGGTGAAGTCCGCCGACACCCTGCAGGCCGTCGCGCGGGTGCTGTTCGCCGCGCTCATCATCCTCGGGACGCTCGGTCAGAGCGGAGCGCTCGGCGGCTTCTGGGAGTCGGTCTCGACCTGGAGTCCTGTCGGAGTCGTGATGACGCTGTTCGCCGGCATCCTGAAACTGTCAGCGTGGGACAGCCACGACACCCTGTCGCTCGTCGCATGCGCGGGTTACATCATCGTGTTCTCCGGGATCGGCATCCGGTGGTTCCAGTGGGACCCGCGATGACCGCAGAGATTAGGGGCCCCAACAACGGGGTCTCTTTGGGCTCGCCGCGGCGCGAGGTCGTCGAACGTCGGCGGTGGCCTCGAACGCGAGGTCGACGACGAGCTCGGCGGCGTCCGGCAGCGCGCTGAGCTCGAGCGGTGTGCGCCGGCCGCGCGCGAGGCTGCGGGCGAGCGCGGGCACCAGGGCAGCGCGGTCGGGTGCGTATTCGGCGATATCCATGGCGGCCATCGCCCGCGCGTGGGCGCGGACGTGCGCGACCGCTGTGCCGTAGTTGACGAGCGGGCAACCGACGAGCCGGGCTTCCAGCGCCGTCGTGCCGCCGGTGGTGTGCACGAGCGCGTCGGCGGCGGCGAGCAGCTGCGGCATCTGGTCGCTGAAGCCGAGCACGAGCACGCGATGGACGCCTGCGAACGCGCGCTGCAGCGCGCCCAGGACCTCTGCATTGCGACCGGCGAGGCAGATGACGGTGGTGTCGGCGCTGTGGGCCAGCACCACCTGGGTGGCTCCCTGCAGGTCGCCCATGCCCCACCCGCCTCCGGAGACGAGCACGACGGGGACCTGCTCTGGCAGATCGAGCGCACGCCGCGCCGCCGAGCGTGACGGCGCATCCAGGAACCGCCGATCGACGAGCGGCCGGACCGTGATCGCGCGCCCCGGGCCGGCGATGCAGTCGACCTCGGCGCGGGCTTCCGGCCAGGAGAGGAGGTGCAGGTCGACGCCGGGGTGCGCCCAGTAGTGCAGGCCGGCGGGATCGGAGATCGAGGAGCACACCGGCACCGGCAGGCGGCGGGCAAGACGCAGCTCGCCGAGCGCGGCGCTGATAAGCGGGTATTCGGCCACCACGACGTCGGCGTGGAACGCGGCGATCGTCCTGCGCAGCGCGCGGCCGCCGAGGATGGCGAGGGCGAGCTGGCCGGCTCGGCGTGGCGCGGCGTGCTCCATGAACACGCGGTAGGCCAACTCGTAGGTCCAGCCCACCTTCTCGAGGTGGACATGGAAGCCATGGGTCAGGAAGCGCCCCAGACGCGGGCCCAGGACATCCAAGCTGGTTGAGAGTCTGACCGCTGCCACCTCAGGGCGCGCCGTGAGATCGGCGGCCAGAGCCCGGGCAACCGTAACGTGTCCCTCTCCAATGTCGGCGCACAGAACGAGCACCCGCACCGCCGGTCGTGGGCCGCGCGGACTGACTGAGGCCATCGCGTGAGCGCGCGGGCGATCGGCGTGCTGCTTGCGCTCGGCGCCGCGGCGCTGTTCGAGGTCTCCTACCTGCTGCTGGCCGCCCAGGCGCGCCACGTGGGCAGACCCCGCCGACCGGGGGCGTCCTTCCTGGGCAGCTTGGCGCGTCGGCGCTGGTGGGTGTTCGCGATCGCGCTCAACGGGGTCGGGTTCGGGCTGGAGCTGCTCGCGCTCGAGAACGTCTCGCTGGTCGTGGTACAGCCGCTGCTTTCGGCCGGTCTCGTCGGTCTCGTCATCGGCGCGAGGATCTTCCTCCGGGAGCAGGTCGACGCGCGGCAGGTCATCGGTGCGGGGGTGGTCGCGCTCGGGGCCACGCTCGTCGTTCTCGGCGCCCCCACGACCGCCGCGATCGGGCTGCCGCTCGAGCCGGCCAGCGTCGCCGTCGTGATCGCGCTGCTCGCCGTGCTCGCCTTCCCGCAGGTCGCTCGCCGCGGTGCCTCCCCGTGGCATCTGGTCCTCGCCGCGGCCGCCGGCGACACGCTCGTCGCGCTGTTCACGAACGAAGTCGCGGCGCAGTCGTCTCGCCGCGTCTGGATCGCGCTGCTGAGCGTCGTCGCTGTCGCGGTCTGCGGGCTGACGGCGCTGAGCAGCGAGTCCGCCGCCCTGCAGCGGCTGCCCGCCTCCCGCGTCGCACCGATCGTCAGCGGAGTTCAGGTCACGCTCCCCGTGCTGCTCGTCGGAGTGCTGGAGCACCAACGATGGAGCTCGACGACCGGCGGTGGCGCTCTCCTGGCGATCGGCGCCCTGATCGTGGGCGCCGGCGCGTTCTACCTCGGCACCACGAACGTCCAGGGGATCATCGAAAGAGGCGGCCGCTGACCCGATCGTCATGCGGGCATTCTCGCTGCACGCAGTCGTCAGGGCACGACGGGGACAGTTTGGGTCGCTCTGTCGAGCGCTGCCGGATCTGCTGTTCGACCTGCCAGCAGCCGCACCCTGATATTCGACGGCCAGCTGGTGCTCAGCATTGCCACGCTGATCACGATCTCGCTCGGTCGATCGGACCCGATCGTCCAGCCGAGCTGCGCGCACGCGCGCCGGCAGGCGACAGACACCTCAGCGGGTGTCAGCTCAACTGCGAACTCGTCGCAGAGCTGGGGCATCGCGGGGCGCCGCTTGCGGATCTCGAGCCCCCGCGCTGCGCCGGTGGACGACCAGGCCGGTTCGACGGCGCCGATGGCTCCATATCCGGTAAATCGGCGATCCGGCGCAGAACTTCAGCTGGAGGCGTATCTACGGCCTCAATGCCACCGCGGCTTCCGGCGTAGCGACGTGGAAGCTGAAGCTCTCCTGCAGATACAGCCGCACGACCTCACTGTCGTGTGAGTCGTACCCGATCGACACGTCCTGACCCGATTCCAACACGAAGTCGCCGCCGCGCAGACTCAGCACGACCGCTCCCTCGACGCCCGGCGTCCAGACGATCGGGCCCTCGACGATCTTGTGCAGGTGGTCGATGAGCGGGTAGCCGCCATGCTCGGCAGCTTCGACCACTCGCTGGTATTGCTCAGGTCCGAGCGCGAGCCCGTACGGCCCGGCGATCCCGCTGCTGAGCAGTCGCTCGACGGCGCGGGCGAGCTGCAGCGGGTATGCGTCGGCGGTCTCGCCAAGTTGGTCCTGCTCGTGCGGCGAGGCGTCGACGATGCCGGTGATCGCCTCGGGCCAACCGCGGAACACGGCGATGTTCTCGGCCACCGCGATCTGGTGCGCCGCGCGGTCGAGCGGCTCGAGGTCGGTGTCGTCGGCTCCACGATCGGCGTCGCGGAGCTCGGCCCGCGCCAGCGCAAAGTCCGCCCGCAATTCGACGAGCGGCAGGACGCGACGCCGGCGGCCGGACACGCCCTCACACGGCGCTGATGGCAGCGCACTGGTTCGCCCGAGGTTCGTCGCCGAATGCTCCCAGCCGTGCGGGCCGGAGAAGTCGACGAGCTTACGGACGGCGAGCGCGGGGGTGAGGCGCTCACGCGCTTCCTCATCGAGGAGCTTCCAGCTCGCGTCGCTGATCGGCGCGTGTGTACGAAGGAGATGATTCATCGCGGCGCTCCCTTGAGGCTGCCGATGCCGAGTGATCCGTCCCCGTCTGCAGGCTCGGCAGCGATCGCCTGCTGGGGGGTTGGCGATGGATCGTCGAGGAAGCCGGCTGCCGGCACGAAGAACAGGCAGCCTGAGACGGCTCTCGAGAAATCGAGCAGCCGGTCGGTGTTGCCCCGCGGTTTGCCGATGAACATGTTCGTCAGCATCAGCTCGATCACGTCAGGGCTGCGGGCGTAGCCGATGAAGTACGTACCAAATTCCTGAGTGCCGACACTGCCGAACGGCATGTTGAACCGCATGATCTGCCGCTGCTCGCCGCTGTCGTCGATGATCGTGTTGAGCGCCACGTGTGAGTTGGCGGGCTTGGCGTCGTCGGGCAACTCGATGTCGCTGAGCCTGGTGCGGCCGACGGCCTGCTCCTGCTCGGGCACCGGCAGTGCCTCCCAGGCCTTGAGGTCGTGGAGGTATTTCTGAACGACGACGTAGCTGCCACCGGCGAAGGCGGGGTCCTCATCGCCGATCACGACCGCGTCGACCGCCGCCCTGCCCTCCGGATTCTCGGTGCCGTCCACGAAGCCGAGCAGGTCGCGTTGATCGAACGACCGGAATCCGTGGACCTCCTCGACCACCTCGGCATGTCCGAGAAGCCTCTCCATCAGCCTCCCGGCGAACTCGAAGCACAGGTCGAGGCGGTGAGCACGGATGTGGAACAGCAGATCGCCGGGCGTCGCGACGGCGACGTGTCGAGCACCGGCGAACCCCGGAAACGGATGGAGCTCCGCCGGGCGCGGGCTCCCGAAGAGCCGGTCCCATAGCGCGCTTCCGAGCCCGACAACGCAGGTCAGCTCGCCCTCGGGGATCCGAAACCCGACCGAACGCCTCAGCCCGGCGACGTCGGGGAGCAGCGCGCGCACGTCGTCCTCGGAGCCCGAGCGCACGGTGAGAACGAGAAAGATGGCCGCCTCGGTGAGCGGCGTCAGAACGGCTTGCGTCTCAGGGGTCGGTCCCATGGGGTAATTGTGCCGAGCCGGCACCTCGGCTGCAGCACCGAGGTCACGGTGAGGCCTGGTCGAACTCGGTGAGCAGCGCAATACTCCGCCGATGGCGCGGCGCCGAACGCCGGATCGTAGAGACCCACTCGCGGAGCCCGTGTGGGACGCGCAGGTCACGATCGTGCGTGGCGCTCGGGATCGCCGGCTGAGGCAGCGCGTCGCGGACCTACGGGCAGCGGTCAGCTCGAGGGCGCGCAAGATTGCCGCTGTGGCGGTCGTGCTCGCGACGATCTCGGCGATCGCGGCGGTTGCGCTCGTGGGCAACCGCCAGAGCCCGGTGACGGCCGGCGTCGTCGCCGGGTATCACCTGCCGTTGAGATGCCGGGGCGCCACGATCACCGCCGCTGATCCCGCTTACGCTCGCGTCAAGTTCGATCCGGCCAATCCCTGCTGGCAGTACGGTGCGGAGGTCACGACGATCTTCCACTTCAACGGCGAGTGGGGGCTGGTTGTCGGCACCACGCCGCGACGACCGTTGGTGTTCTGGCCGGGCTGCACGACGCCCTCCGCAATCCCGTCGTGGTTCTGGCGTGACTTCGAGTCTCGTTGCGTGATCCGTAACTGACGCCGTTCGCGGCAATGCGCTGCGGGCCTGGGCCCGCAGCGCATGCTGGGTGGGCGCCGGGGTTCCGGTCCCCAGCGCCTGCCCTTCTCACCCCCAGCTCCTACGTGTATTGGTCAGTGGCGACTCGTCAGGCCGGTCAAGCTTTTGCGGTCGAGCCACTAGTGCAGCAGCTCGAGCGAGTTGGCCGCCGGGCCGGTGCCGATGTCGTTGACGAAGTAGATGCCGCTGTCCGAGGGGGCGATCGCAAGTCCGAACAGATCCCCCGCGCCGTCGGGCACGAGCGTCTTGTGGGCGATCTGATGCCCATCGGGCGTCGTCTCGACCGCGTTGCCGTCCCCGCCGTTGACGGTGATCACGTCGCCGTTCGGCGCGATCGTAAGGCCGAGCGGGCCGTTCAGCTTCCCGCCCGAGGAGACCGTCAGACCGCCGCCCCCGAATACGCTCGTCCGCGTCAACGCGTTCGGGATCGCCGCGATCCGGTTGCCGACGGTGTCGGCGACGTACAGCACTCCGTCGTCACCCAGTCCGACGCCGGTCGGGCCGACGACCAGCGCGTTGGGATCGGTGTGCTCGCCGAAGCCGCTCGCGATGACCTGGCTCGAGTCCACCCGCGGCGCGCGTCTGGGGCGTAGTGAGAGCGTGATCCGAACGACGGTGCCGCGATCGACGGTTGCGTCGCCGGCCGCGACAGTGTCGTTGAGCACGTTGGTCACGAACAGCACGGCGTGCTGTCCCCACGTCACCGCGGCCAGGTCCCAGGGACCGTTGATATCGGGCTCGGACAGCGTCTCGACGACGTGCCCGGTCGAGTCGAGGATCGTCAGCGCCCCTGGCCCGGTGGCGGGCAGCACCCCGTTCGGTGCCGGCAGGCTGCCCACGACGACGAACCCGCCGGGGAGGACGGCCAGCGCGGTGGTGAGCCCCACCGCAGGTACCGCGCTCGGCGCCGGAACGACGGCGAATACCCGTGCGTGTCCGCCAGGGGATACCTCGACGATGCTCGAGCCCGTCCCCTGCTGGTTCTGCGAGTTGTTGAAGTTGCTCACGAGCACATCGCCACGCACGAGATCGCCGGTGGTGTGGCGCACGACGGCAACTCCGTACGGGTTCTGGTCGCCTTGCGCGGGACCAGTCGCCGGGACGGTCGTTGCCAGGAAGGTGATCGTGTGGAAGTGGTCCAGGAACGGCGCCGCCGAGGCGGCGGCCGGTAGGACGGCAACGGCGGTGGCAATCGCCGCGCCGGCAAGGGCCCTGAGGCTTCGTCGAAACATTTATCTCTGCGCCTTTCGGTAGGACGCGCGCGTGCTCGTCGCTGCACGCACGCGTGCTTGTGGTGTGCTGCTTTTCACGTCCCATGACGCCGCTCTGCGCCGATCCTTCCTGTGAGCAAGGCGGGAAGGATCTGACAGCGCTGTCGTCTTGTCGTGCAGCGGCAACGACTGACCCGTCAGTGACCCAGCCAGAGGCGACATCACCAACAGGTGTGGCTGGCGTGACGTGAGTCGCAGTGGCAGGCCGAGGGTGCGCATGACGCGGCGCCCCGGCCGGCTGTGCGCTGTCAGTCGTTCCCGTTCGCACACCACCGACAGAAGGGGAACAACGATGCCGAGATTGAAGTACTCCGCAAGCGACTCGCCGACGCCGTCGGTTGACCCGAGAAGGTCTGTGAGGCTGAGCGCCTCGCAGCGCATCGGACTGACAGCGCTTGGCCTGCTCTGGCTGATCGACGGTCTGCTCCAGTTCCAACCGTACTTCTTCCATCACTTCGTGGACGGGGTGATCGCCCCCAATGCAATGGGCCAGCCCGGGATCATCGGCAGCCCGATCACGCTGATCGCGGACCTGCTCAGACCCGTTCAGGCACAGTTCAACGGGCTGGCCGCGCTCGTCGAGGTGGCGATCGGGATCCTGCTGGCGATCCGCCGTTGGGTGAGGCCCGTGCTGCTCGCGTCATTCGCGTGGGCGCTCGGGATCTGGTTCACGGGCGAGGGATTCGGCGGCGTCTTCACCGGCTCCACGCCGAACGCGTTTACGGGCATCATCGGCACGGCGCCCCTCTACATTCTTGTCGGCCTGCTGGTGTGGCCGCGCGAGCATTCAGCCGGCCGGCCGGGCGCCGCGGCGGGGCTGCTCGGCGAGCGCGCGGCACGCTTCATGTGGATGGCGCTGTGGCTCGTAGGAGCGGCGCTGTGGCTGTTTCCGGCCAACTACGCCCTCGGGTCGCTGCACGACATGTTCGCTTCAGCGCCGACCGGAGCCGGCTGGCTCTCGAGCCTCCAATCGAACGCCGCGAGCCTCGTCGCCGGCGACGGCCGAGGACTCGCGGTGATGCTGGCCCTCGTCTCGGCGGCGATCGGCCTCAGCGTGCTCTGGCGTCGAAGCGAACGGATCGGCCTGGCCGCATCGATCCCGCTGCTGCTGATCGGCTGGGTGCTCGTGGAGGGATTCGGGGGGTTCTTCACCGGGCAGGCCACCGACGTCGGCACGAACCCGTTGATGATCCTGCTCGCCGTGCAGCTGTTTGCGCTGAGCGTCGAGCGGGCATCGGAGAGCGGCTCGGAGGCAACGGACGCCGTGCGAGGCTATATGGCGCGTGCGCAGGCCACGATTCCCGAATTCCCGGCGAGCTGAGGATCGCGGCCCCGCCGCGAGCGAGCCGGTCGATCGCCGCAAGCGACTGGCACTCGTCGCGGCGATCATGGGGTCGTTCGTGGCGGGGCTGGATGCCACCGCCGTAAACGTCGCGCTGCCCGCGATCCGCAGCGACCTCGGCGGCGGGTTGGCGAGCCAGCAGTGGGTGTCGAACGGGTACCTGCTGTCGTTGGGCTCGCTGATCCTCGTCGGCGGCTCGCTGGGTGACGTGTTCGGTGAGCGGCGTGTGTTCTCGATCGGCGTCGCGGGGTTCGGGATCGTCTCGCTGCTGTGTGCGATCGCGCCCAGCATCGAGATCCTGATCGGCTGCCGCGTCCTGCAGGGCGCGTTCGGCGCGCTGCTGACGCCGAGCGCGCTGGCGGTGATCGTCGCGACCTTCCCCGGCGATGAGAGGGGCGCGGCGATCGGCTCGTGGACCGCGTGGGCCGGCCTCGCCAGCGTCGTCGGGCCCCTCGCGGGCGGCTATCTCGTGGACGCCGTCTCGTGGCGGTTGATCTTCGCGGTGAACGTCCCGTTCGTCATCATCACGCTCGTGCTGGTCTCCGTTGCGGTTCCCGCACGTACGCGCCGGACTGCGCACGCTCGCGTGGACTGGCTGGGAGCCGCGCTCACCTTCTTCGGGCTGGCGGGTCCCGTGCTGGCGCTGATCCGTCAGCCGTCGGTTGGTTGGGGCAGCCCGCAGGTGTGGGTTCCTGGTCTCCTGGGTCTGGCGCTGCTCGTCGCGTTCGTCGTACACGAAGGTCGCGCTCCGGAGCCGATGCTGGCGCTCGGCCTGTTCGCGCGGCGCAACTTCGCCGCCGGAAATGCGGAGACGTTCGCCATGTACGGCGGGCTTGGCGTCACGTTCTTTCTGCTCGTCCTCTTTCTCCAAGAGGTCGCCGGCTACCGCGCGCTGCAGGCGGGCCTCGCGTTGATGCCGGCGACGATCGTGATGTTCGCGCTCTCCAAACGAATGGGGCGCCTTGCGGACCGGCTCGGTCCGCATCTGTTCATGGGGCTCGGCCCGTTGGTGGCCGCCGCCGGTCTCGTGTTGATGCTGCGGCTGCAGGCCCGCGTCGACTACCTCACCGATCTGCTGCCTGCGTTGCTGCTCTTCTCGTTGGGGCTCGCATGCACCGTCGCCCCGCTCACCGCCGCCGTGCTGTCCGACGCCGACGAGTCCAACGCGGGGATCGCCTCGGGTGTCAACAACGCGATCGCGCGCATCGGCGGACTGCTTGCGATTGCAGCGCTCGGCGCGGTCGTCTCCAGCCAGTTCAGAACGTCGCTGGATCAGCGCCTCGCCGGGCTGCGCCTCTCCGCCGCGGCTCACGCGGCGCTGTCGCAAGCCCGCGGGCAGACGCTTGTCCGCGTTGATCCCACGCGCGCCGGGACGCACGTGGCGCTCGCCGTGCAGTCCGCCTCCGTTCACGCCTTCCACGTCGGGATCGGAATCGCCGCGGCGCTCGTTGCGCTCGGCGGGCTGCTCGGCCTCGCCGGGATCCGCAACCCCAGACGTGTCGTGCGATGCGAGGACTGCGCAGGCGGCCCGATCGCCGGGCGGCCACTTGTCAGCTCGTACGCGCCAAGCGCTCAACGATGAACGCCTCGAACCACAACTCGCGCACGAGCACCGGGGTGGCGTGCTGCAGGTCCTCGAGCGTCAGTTCGACGGCGACCTGATCGCGGTCCAGTAGCTCTGCGGCTGCCGCCACCGGTCTCCTGCAGCCGTCGAGACCCTGGCCCGGTTGGCCGAGCGACAGCCCCGCGTACGTGAACGCGATCACGACTCTCCTCGCGGGGGTGGTGCTCGCGAACCCGCGCGGCAGGACGGCAAGATGATGCTCGGCCCGACGCACCGCGCTGCCAACGCGTCGATCCGTCTGGACGCTCACGTATCTTCGGGACCGTGGTGGGCACGATCACCGAGCTGGGGGATGTCGCTCTGTCCGAGGTGGAGCACGCAGTCGGCAAGCGCTCATTCGCCCGCGGGCGTACGTACGCGCGTGGCAATCGAGTCCTCTCGATCGCCTGGGAGTCGACGGAACAGACGCTGACAGGAACCGTCGTCGGTCAGGGCGGGCTCTACGACGTGTCCGCGTTCGTCTGCATCGACGCTGCAGGGGCCCCGGCCTTCGACGGCGGCGAGTGCAGCTGCCCGGTCGGCTCCGACTGCAAGCACGTTGCGGCGATCATGATCGCCGCGGTCGAGGGGCGCAACGGCCCCCGGTGCCGGCAACCCCGGATCCCGTCCCAGGCTCAGGCGCAGGCGGCGCCACTGCCCTGGGAGCAGCCTTTGCGTGCGCTGATCGACACGCCGGCGGACCAGTCCGTGTGCAACCCGCTCGCGATCGAGCTCGCGCTACAGCTCGACGGCGGCCCGAGTCGGAGCGCGCCGCGACTGATGGCGCGGCTGATGCGACCTGCTGCGCGTGGCGGCTGGGTCAATGGGTCGCTCGCCTGGAGCGGTCTGGAGTCGTGGCAGATCCAGAGCGGGAACTACCGATCTGATCACGTTGCGCTCATGCGGGAGCTGTTCACCGCGTATCGGGTGAGCCGCGGTCCGAGCAGCTACTACTACGCCAACGCCGGCGCGAAGACACTCGATCTCGCCAGCATCGACAGCTCGCAGCTGTGGTCGCTGCTGGAGGAGGCGGCGCGCGTGGAGGTGGCATTCGTCCACGGCAACCCGGCGCTCGAGCCGGTCCGGCTCCAACGCGGTGAGCTTGCCATCGACGTCGCACGCAACGATGACGCCGGCTCACGCCTCAGAGCGGTGCTGCGCATCGACGACGTCGAGGCGGACACGCTCGAGCCCGTGCTGTTCCTGGGCGCCAGCGGTCGAGGCGTCGTGTGCGCCGAACGCGCCGACATCGCCGCCGGCCACGCTCCCGACGGCTGGCGGCTGCGGCTAGTCGGCCTTCCTCGGTCCCCATCGGCGCACCTCCGACGGATGCTGCTAGCCGATGAGCAGCTGATCATTCCGGCCGGCGAGCTGCAGCGCTTCGGCGAGGAGATCTACCCCCAACTGCGCCAGGTCGCAGCGGTGATCTCTTCGGATGGGTCGTTCGTCGCGCCCGAGATCGCCGGACCGGCGCTCGTCTTCAACGCGCGCTATGGCGCGGGGCATTCCGTCGAGGTCGCATGGGAGTGGGAGTACCAGGTCGGTGACGCGGTGCGACGGACCCCGCTGGCGTCTGACGGGGCCGGTCATGGTTTTCGTGACCGCAGCGCCGAGCGCACGCTGCTCGCCGGGACCATCGTCCCCGACGCGGACCTCCTGGAGCGCCATGGCCTGCTGGGCGCCACCGGGAGACCGCAGAGCACGCCGAAGGTCGTCGTGAGCGGCATCGACAGCATGCGCTTGACCACCGAGCTGCTCCCGCAGCTGATGGAGGTTCCGGATGTCCGGGTCGAGATCGACGGACAGCCACCGGATTTCCGCGACGTGGGCGATGCGCTGATCATCGGTGTCTCGACGGTCGACATCGTCGGGGATCGCGACTGGTTCGACCTGGGGGTGACGATCAGCGTCGAGGGCCGCGAGGTGCCGTTCGCGGAGGTGTTCGTCGCGCTCGCGCGCGGCGAGTCGCACATGCTGCTGGACGACGGCGCGCATTTCTCGCTACTGGAACCTCGACTGCAATCGTTGCGGGCGCTCATCGAGGAGGCTCGGACGTTGACGGACGCGCCGTCGGCGCCGCTGCGGATCAGTCGCTATCAAGCCGGGCTCTGGGCCGAGCTCGCCGAGCTTGGAACCGTGGTCGCCCAGGCCGATGCCTGGCGGCGCCAGGTCTCGATGCTTCTCGACGGCGACGTGCTCGTCGATCACGAGCCGCCCGAGGCGCTCGCGGCCCGGCTTCGCCCCTATCAGCGCGACGGCTTCGGCTGGCTCGCCTCGCTGTGGGAGCTGGAGCTCGGAGGGATCCTCGCCGACGACATGGGGCTTGGCAAGACGATCCAGGCGCTCGCGCTCATCCTCCACGCGCGCGAGCGTGACCAGAGCACCGGCCCGTTCCTGGTGATCGCGCCGACGAGCGTCGTGCCGAACTGGGTCAGCGAGGCGGCGCGCTTCGCGCCCGACCTCAGGGTCAAGGGCATCGCCGACACGCTGGAGCGGTCCGGTCGCGCGATCGAGGAGATCGCGGACGCCGATGTGGTGGTCACGACATACACGCTGTTCCGCCTCGAAGCGGACGCATACGGCACCGTTGCGTGGGCGGGCGTGATCCTCGACGAAGCCCAGTTCGTCAAGAATCACCAGGCCAAGACGTACCGCTGCGTGCGCGAGCTGCGGACGCCGTTCAAGCTGGCGATCACCGGAACGCCAATGGAGAACAACCTCATGGAGCTGTGGTCGCTGCTGTCGATCACAGCACCCGGACTGTTCCCGGATCCAAAGCGCTTCGCCGAGCGCTACGCCCGTCCGATCGAGCGCGGCGGGGACGCCGAGCGGCTGCAATCCCTGCGCCGCCGGATCAAGCCGCTCGTCAAGCGCCGGACGAAGGAACTGGTCGCGGAAGAGCTGCCGGCCAAGCACGAGCAGACGCTGGAGGTGGACCTTCATCCCCGCCATCGCAAGCTCTACGACACGCACCTGCAGCGCGAACGTCAGCGGATCCTACGGCTGATCGACGATTTCGACCGCAACCGCTTCACGATTCTGCGCTCGATCACGAACTTGCGTCAGCTCAGCTTGCACCCGGGCCTCGTCGATGACCGTCATGGCTCCGTGCCCTGCGCAAAGCTCAACCTGCTGATGGAGCAGCTCGGCGACGTCGTGGGCGGCGGCCACCGCGCGCTCGTATTCAGCCAGTTCACCCGCTTCCTCTCCATCGTCCGCGACCAGCTGGACCACGAGGGCATCGCTTACTGCCACCTCGACGGACGCACTCGCCGGCGCGACGTCGTGATCGAGCGCTTCAAGCGCGGCACCGAGCCCGTGTTCCTGATCAGCCTCAAGGCGGGTGGGTTCGGGCTGAACCTCACCGAAGCCGACTACTGCTTCCTGCTCGACCCGTGGTGGAACCCGGCAACCGAGACCCAGGCGATCGACCGTGCGCATCGCATCGGCCAGAGCCGGCCGGTGATGGCCTACCGCATGATCGCGCGTGCGACGATCGAGGAGAAGGTCGTGGCGCTCGCCCGCCGGAAGGCCGCGCTGTTCGGGGGCGTGATGGATCATGGGGACCTGTTTGCTACGAGCCTCACCGCGGAGGACATCCGCGGGCTGCTCGCATGATCCGTCCGGGCCCGTGGCTACGGTGACACGCGATGTCCGGACCAGCCATCGTCCAGAGCGATCGCACCGTGCTGCTGGAGGTCGCGCACCCCGATTACGAGCGCGCGAGGGCGTCGCTGGCGCGGTTCGCCGAGCTCGAGAAGAGCCCTGAGCACGTCCACACCTACCGCATCTCCGCGGTGTCGCTGTGGAACGCGGCGGCCGCCGGCCTGAGGGCCGGCGAGATCGTGGACACGCTCGTCGAGCTCTCGCGCTACGAGGTGCCGCAGGCTGTTCTGGCCGACGTGCGGGACCTCTGTGCGCGCTTCGGCCGCCTGCGCCTCGTCGAGGGCGAGGCTGGACTTCTGCGCCTGGTCTGCGACGAGCCTGCGCTGCTTGCCGAGGTGGCGCGCGCCGAGCCGATCGCGTGCCTGCTGCGCGGCCGGCCGAGCCTGACCGAGGCGACGCTGTCGGCGGTTGCGCGCGGTGCGCTGAAGCAGGCGCTGATCGCCTTGGGCTGGCCCGTCGAGGATCTGGCGCCCTACGAGGACGGCGACGCACTCGCGCTGGCCCTGCGCGACGCGCTCGAGGTCCGCCCCTATCAGGAGCAGGCGGTGAGCGCGTGGGAGACGGCGGGCGCGGGCGTCGTGGTCCTGCCGTGCGGGTCGGGCAAGACGATCGTCGGGATCGCGGCGATCGCGGGGCAGGAGTGCGAGACGCTCATCGTGACCAGCAACGCGGCATCGCTCGCCCAGTGGCGCGACGAGCTGCTCGCGCACACGAGCGTCGCGCCGGAGGCGATCGGCGAGTACTCGAGCCAGGCGAAGGACATCCGTCCGATCACGCTGACGACCTATCAGA
Organism: Solirubrobacteraceae bacterium; assembly: GCA_052148275.1. Classification (GTDB taxonomy): domain Bacteria; phylum Actinomycetota; class Thermoleophilia; order Solirubrobacterales; family Solirubrobacteraceae; genus Palsa-465. Next base: position 6,860 of record JBKQIR010000176.1, on the reverse strand, counting down.
TGCTCACGCACCGGCCCAGGAAGGGAGGCGGCTTTCCGCATCTCGGCCTGTTCGAACGGCGTGAGTGGGGCCTCGTCATCTACGACGAGGTGCACCTGCTGCCCGCGCCCGTGTTCCGCGCCACCGCGCGGATCCAGGCCCGGCGCCGGCTCGGTCTGACGGCCACGCTGATCCGCGAGGACGGCGCCGAGCCGCTCGTCTTCTCACTCGTCGGTCCGAAGCGGTTCGACATGGCATGGCGCGAGCTCGAGGAAGCCGGCTGGATCGCGAGCGCCGAGTGCACCGAGGTGCGCGTCCCGCTCGAGCCCGACGCCCGCATGTACTACGCGCTCGCGGATGAGCGCGAGCGGTTCGGCCTGGCGAGTCGCAACGCCGAGAAGGAGCCGCTCGTGGAGGCCATCCTCGAGCGCCATCCGGGTGCGCAGGCGCTCGTGATCGGATACTTCATCGGCCAGCTCGCCCAGATCGCCAAGCAGCTCGGCGCGCCGCTGATCACCGGGAAGACGCCACGCCACGAACGCGAGACGCTGTACGCGCGCTTCCGTTCGGGAGAGCTGCCCGTGCTGTGCGTGAGCAAGGTCGCCAACTTCGCGCTCGATCTGCCTTCGGCGAGCGTGGCGATCGAGGTCTCGGGCACGTTCGGCTCCCGCCAGGAGGAGGCGCAGCGGCTCGGCCGGCTGCTGCGTCCCAAGCCCGGCGAGAACCGCGCCTGGTTCTATTCGCTCGTCTCGCGCGAGACGGTCGAGCAGGAGTACGCCCACCGCCGGCAACTGTTCCTCGCCGAGCAGGGGTACCGCTACACCGTGCTGGCGCCCGATGAGCTCGCGGCTGCGCCCGTCAGGCGGGCGGCATGAGCGCGGCCAAGGTGCGCCAGCTGCGCGGCGAGGGCCGCGAGGACCTCGCCGCCGCGGCCGAGCCGAGCCCCGTAGGGGCGCCCGCTACAGGTCCGATGAGCCTCCGAGCGCTGCTCTCCGGCGCGCCGACGCAGCACCGCGGCGCGGTTGCGCAGGCGCTGTCGCTGCCTCGCGATGCCTTGCCGGATGAGATCGCGGCGACGATCGTGAGCTGCGACCGAGTCCGCGCGATCGTGAGCACGCTCTCGCCCAACGCGCGTCTCCTCGCGGCGCGGGCGGGGTTCCTCGGTGAGGCGATCATCGACGGGAGCTGGAGCGGACGCCCGAGTGCGCCCGCCGGCGAGCTCGAGCGCTACGGACTCGCGTTCGCATTCCGGCGCTCATATGAGCTGACCTACGTCGTGCCGCGCGAGCTGCGCCGCCCGCTGGCTGATGCGCTCGCGGCGCCCTACGCGCCGCGCGGGCTCCTCGCACCCCGTCCTCAGCGCGTCGTGCGCGCGCCGCTGCAGCTTGCGCACGACGTGGCCACGCTGTGGGCCCATCTCGCACGCTCGCCTGCACGCGTGAAGACCAATGGCGTGATCTATCAGCGGGACGTGCCGAGGCTGCTGGACGCGCTCCCGCCGCTCGAGCTCCACGGGCCCGCCGATCCGATGGCCGGCAACCGTCTCAGCTTCGTTCTGCAGTTGCTGCGGGAGGAGCGCCTCGTGCGGGCTCGAGTGGACGATCGACCCGGCGGCGGTGGCCGCTGCGAGCTCGTTCCCACCGGCGATCCGGCGGCACTGCTCGCGCAGGACGCGGTCGCCCTGCGCGCCCGGCTCCTCGCTCGCATCAGCTCGATGATGCTCGGTGGCGCGGCGCTCGCGCTCGCCGATGCGCTGGCACCCGGGACGACGGTGACGCTCACGAGCTTCGGAGCGCTCCTGCGTGCGATGCACGACGAGATCGGGATCGAGCTCCCATACGCGAGCGACTTCAGCCTGGCGCTCGGCGGCTTGCACTTTCCCTGGCTCGCCGGAGAGATCGGAATCGGCTTCGACGCTCACGGCGTCCCGGAGGCGGTCTGCGCCGAGCCGGCCCCGCTGCCGGCCGCCGGCAGGCTGCTCTGCCAGGGCAACTTCGAGGTGATCGCGCTGTCGCCGCCGACCCCGGCGCAGCGACTCGTGCTCGCGCTCGCCTGCGAGCCCGTCCCCGGCCAGGCGCACGTCTTCCGGCTGACGCGGGAGTCGGTGCGCGCGGCGCAGCGCAGCGGCGCGCTGAACGGCGGCGTCACCGAGGCCCTGCAGCGGCTTGTGGGCGAGATCCCGCAGAACGTCGCCCGCTCGCTCGCCGATTGGACGTCCTCCGTCCGCCGGCCGCTGCGGATCCGCACCGCGATGATGCTCGACGCAGGTGACCCGGAGACCGCCGACGCGCTACGGGCCGGCGAGCTCGCGCCGTTCGTGGTCGAGCGCCTCGGCGCGGCGCAGCTTGCGATCCGGACGGAGGACGTCAAGTCGATCGAGCGCGCCCTGAAGCGGGTCGGCCACGAGCTCGAGGTGGGAGTTGACCGCGTCTCGGGTCGCTTCACCGAGCGTGAGCCGGTGCGCGGGCAGGCGGAGCTCGTCTGGGAGCCGATCGACGACGACGAGCCGCAGGCCGGCGAGCAGGTCTCCACATGTGCCCAGGCATTTGGCCGGGCGGCAAGCCCGCCCGATCGGCCGGCGCCGCGAGCGCTCTCAGCGCCGTCCGGGCAGGCGGCGCTCACATTCGACTGAGGGCCCGCGAGGAAATGCGCGTGCGCGTGATGATCTGTCGGAGCCCGCAGTCACCTGCTCGTGTGCCCTAAAGGGCCCCGAGGCGTCCGCCGCCTCCCCGGTAACGCGCGCGCCGTACCCTGCTAACGAGATGCCCGGTGTCGAGCGTGTCTGGGACTATCCGCGCCCGCCGGCGGTCGTGGCGTGCGAGCGGGGCGTCCGCGTCGAGCTGGCAGGTGAGCTGCTCGCCGGCTCCACGCGCGCGCTGCGCGTGCTCGAGACGAGCCATCCCCCGACGATCTACATCCCGCCGCAGGACATCCGGCTCGATCTGCTCACCGACAGCGGTGCGCCGCCAACCTACTGCGAGTTCAAGGGAGTCGCGCGTTACCACGACGCCGTGATCGGCGGACGGCGCGTGGCGGCCGTCGGCTGGAGCTATCCGCAACCATCGCCGGGCTACGAGGCGCTCCGTGATCACATCGCCTTCTACCCGGCACGCGTCGATGCGGCCTGGATGGGGGATGAGCGCATCCAAGCGCAGCAGAGCGACTTCTACGGAGGCTGGATCACCTCGGACCTGATCGGGCCGTTCAAGGGCCCGGCGGGAACGCTCGGCTGGTGAGCCGCGCGCCCGGGCTCGCGCGATCGCAGGCTGTGAGCTGCCCGGGCGTTGCACTGAACGGTGCCGGCGTTAAGGTCTCGCGGACCGTTAACGCAATCGTCACGAATATGGCGCCACAGCCGCCGATCATAGGAACAGTGGGATTTGTCGAAATCCACTTCCATCTGCTCCCCGGCGTCGATGACGGACCTCGCTGCGCCCAGGAGAGCGTCTCGCTGGCCGCGGCGGCGGTGGCTGACGGCACCCGGATCGTGGTGGTCACACCACACGTGCACCCCGACCACATCACCGACCCGGACGAGATCGCGACGCACACGCGGGAGCTCGCCGAGTGCCTGCGCCGCGAGCACATCGAGCTGGCGATCCTGCCCGGCGGAGAGCTCGATCACACGATGGTGCCGCGGCTCCAGCAGAGCCAGCTCGAGCAGATCGCCCAGGGCCCGCGAGGCAGCCGCTGGCTGCTGCTCGAGGCTCCGTTCGCCGGTCTCGGCGAGCGCTTCGCCGGCGCCGCCGACGAGCTGCGCGAGCGCGGGTTCGGGCTAGTGATCGCCCACCCCGAGCGCGCCGAGCCGACGGCGTCGACGCGGGCGCTGATCGACCGTGAGATGCATCTCGGCAGCGTGCTGCAGCTGACTGCCGGCTCGTTCCTCGGCGTCTACGGCAGAGAGGTCCGCCGGCGCGCGCTCGGCTTCCTGCACAGCGCCCCGAGAGCCGTGATCGCCTCCGACGCCCACGGAAGCCATCGGCCGCCGGCGCTGAGCGCGGCGCTGTGCGAGCTCGCCGGCCGCGGTGGCTCGCAGCCGCTTCACCTCGTCGAGGCGATCCCGTCCTCGCTGCTCGAGCGTGGGATCACCGCCCGCCCGAGCGCGCTCGTCGCCTGAGGGCCCACGAGAGGACTACGGCGGGCTCCGACGGCTTCTCGAGGCGCTCAGCTCCTCGTCCACGACCAGGACAGCCTGAGAGGGCCCGCGAGAAACTTACTACGGGCTCCGACGGCGTCTGGACGCGCCTAACGCCACCGGCTCCCGGTCGATCGCGAGCGCCGGGATCGTCACGTGCGTGATCGGTCCGATCGTCACCGCGAACAGCACCGTGCCGATGCCGACCGTCCCGCCGAGCAGCCATCCGATCAACAGCACGCTCGCCTCGACGCTCGTGCGGACGACCCGCATCGAATAGCCGCCCCGCGCGACGATGCCGACGCTCAGTCCATCGCGCGGCCCGGCGCCGAGGCCGGCGCCGATGTAGAGCCCGGTCGCCAGCCCCATGCCGAGGACGCCGCCGGCGAGCAGCACCGCCCGTTCGAGCAGGCCGTGCGGAGCGTGGAACCGGGCGAGCACCACGTCGATCACGAGCCCGATCAGGATCGCGTTCGCCAGCGTCCCGATTCCCGGTCGGTGCGGCAGCGGCAGCCATCCGATCAGCGCAATGAAGCTGACGATGATCGCCCACGTGCCGATCCCGAGCCCGAGCGTCCTCGACAGACCCTGGTGCAGGACGTTCCACGGGTCGAGGCCGAGGTTCGCGAGCACCAGCATCGCGGCGGTCACGCCGAACAGGACGAGCCCAACGAGCAGCTGCACGAAGCGGCGAACGCGGCGGTTCGGCGGAACTGGGGCGACGACTCTTGGCATCCGAGCCCAGCTTGCCAGCTCACGCGGCCGGCCGGGCTCGTGCGCCGCGGCACTCACCGGATCCTGCGCGATCGCTCAGCGGGGCTCCCGGCCTGCCGGCCGGGAGCCGCCGGCAGCACCTTCTCCGGGATACGCGGGCGCCGCGGGCGCCACCACCTGCCGGTCGGAGGCCGGCGTGCGGCGGCAGGTCCCATGCAGCAGCACGAGGGCCCCCGCGTACAGGAGGCAGTCGCCGATGCTGAGGACGTTCGCCAGCGGGAACGGCGCCGGGACCGGGATGATGTCCCCGAGCACGAGCAGATGCGGATGCGCCACCACGGCCGAGTTGCGGAAGCCGCGCTGCGCCGCGAGACCCGCAAACCGTTGAGCCGCCGCCCACCGCGGCATGACGCCGCCGTTGGCGACGATAGCGATCACGTTCAGCAGCGTTCCTGCGCCGATCAGCCGCGCCCCCGGGAGACGCCGGTTGGCCCAGATGAAGACGGCCGCCAGACCGTATGAGACGAGATGGATCGCGATGTGCAACGAGCGGTTGCCGTCGGGTGCAATCGTGAGGATCACGACTTGAAGGACGAGCGCGAGCGGGGCGGCCCAGAGGCATCGAAGCTCGATCCGCGCCAGCGCGCCGAGATTGCCGCCGGCGAGCGGCACGCTGACCAGTAACAGCGCCGCGAGCAGGACGAGGATCATGCGGCGCTCTTGACGACGGCGACGATCGGGTTGTAGTTGCGCTGCGTGCGCAGCCACTGGGTCATGCTGGCGGCGATCACGGGACAGCTGATCGCGAAGCCTTGGACCGCATCGCATCCGAGCGTCCGCAGCTCGGCGATGAGCGAGAGATCCTCGACGCCCTCGGCGACGGCCCGGAGCCCCAGGTGATGCGCGAGGTCGATCGTCGAGTTGACGATGATCGTCTCGCTTGATCCGGCCGTCATGCGGCTGACGAACGACTGGTCGATCTTCACCTCGGACACGGGCAGGTTGGCCAGATACGCGAGGGACGAGTAGCCGGTGCCGAAGTCATCGATCGAGATCTCGATTCCGTGACTCGCGAGCTCCTGCAGGACGCTCCGAGCGAGCGCCGGGTCGACCATGAGGGTGCTCTCGGTCACCTCGAGCTTGAGTCGCGTCGGTGGCACCGCCGCACTCGCGAGCGCGTTCATGACGCGGTCGACGAACCCCTGATCGACAAGGACGTGGGCCGAGATGTTGACCGCCACGGAGATGTCGATGTTCATCGCGCGCCACTCCGCAAGCTGGGCGAGCGAGAGCTCGAGGACGCGCTGCGTCAGTGGCTTGATCAAGTTGCTGTGCTCGGCCATGCCGACGAACGAGGCCGGCATGAGGAGGCCGAGCGCCGGATGCTGCCAGCGCACGAGCGCCTCGAGTGCGAGCACCTTCCCGGTCCGCAGATCGAGCTCGGGCTGGTAGCAGAGGACGAGCTGGTCGTCCTCGAGCGCTGAGCGCAGCTCGACCGTCAACGCGAGCTTCGCCGGGCTGTGGTCGTCGTGACGCTCGTCGTAGAGCGCGACGGCGCAGCGCGTCTTCTTGGCGCGGTACATCGCGACATCGGCCTTCTGCAGCACCGTCTCGACATCGCTGCCGTCCTGCGGGAAGAGCGCGATCCCTACGCTCGCTTGGGCGTCGACGATCATGTTCTCGAGCTCGAACGGGTAGCGCAGTGAGTCGGCGACGCGCTGCGCCAGCTCCAGAGCGGGGCCGCGGCCGCGCCCTCGGCCGAGGATCGCGAACTCGTCACCCCCGAGGCGCGCGATGTGATCCTCTCCGCCCAACTGCTCGCGGAACCGCCGGGCGACCTGCTGCAACAGCATGTCACCGTAGCGATGCCCCAGCGTGTCGTTGACCTCCTTGAACCGATCGAGATCGTTGCCGTTCACGGGGTGTCGCCGTGATGGCTGGGGTTCCTGCGTGACTTTATGTAGGGACGAGCGAGGGGATGGGGAGGCGGTGGTGGGCGGCAGTCGCGACGTTCTGCAGGTAGGTGAGAACG
>JBKQIR010000175.1:0-135262 GCA_052148275.1 Solirubrobacteraceae bacterium | reverse complement strand
CCGCCCGCGCGCGACCTCCGAGCCGCGCACCTTGAACACGTACTCGTGGGACTCCATGCCGAGCTCGTCGTGGATGCGCACGGGCGGGATCACGATGCCGAGGTCCGCCGCGATCTGGCGGCGGATCATGCTCACGCGCCGCAGCAGCGAGCTTCCCGCGCCGGAGTGCGTGGAGTCGCCGACGAGCGGCACGAGCCCGAAGCCGATCGCCAGCTCCAGCGCGTCGACGCCCACCTCGGACATCGGCTCATCGCCCGCCTTCGGCAGCGCGGCCTGCGCGAGCGCGGCGCGGGCTGCCGCGTCGCTGTCCGCGGCCTCGGGCATGCCGTTGCGCACAGCCCATGCGATCAACCCAAAGATTCCGGCGATCAGCAGGAACGGCAGCTTCGGCAGGCCCGGGACCAGTGCGAACAGGCCGATCGCGCCCGCCGCCACGAGCGGCGCTTTGCGCTGGCTGAGAACCTGATTCGCGATGTCCGAGCCGAGGTCGCGGTCGGAGGCTGCGCGGGTGACGATGATGCCCGTGGCGACGGAGATCAGCAGCGCTGGAATCTGCGCGGACAGGCCGTCTCCGACGGTCAACAGCGAGTACTCGTGGGTGGCTTCGCTGAAGCCGAGATGACGCTGAAGCATTCCGACAACGATCCCGCCCACGAGGTTGATCGCCGTGATGATCACCGCCGCCATCGCGTCGCCTTTGACGAACTTGGAGGCGCCGTCCATCGCGCCGTAGAAGTCGGCCTCGCGGGCGATGTCCGCGCGACGCGCGCGCGCCTGATCGTCGCTGATCAGGCCGGCGTTGAGGTCGGCGTCGATCGCCATCTGCTTGCCGGGCATCGCGTCGAGCGTGAAGCGGGCGCCAACCTCGGCGACGCGTCCGGCGCCGTTGGTGACGACAACGAACTGGATGACGACGAGGATCAGGAATATGACCAGGCCGACGACGACGTTGCCGCCGACGACGAATTCCCCGAACGCCTTGACGACGCTGCCGGCGTCGCCGGTTGTGAGGATCAGGCGAGTCACCGACTCGTTGATCGCCAGACGGAACATCGTCGTCAGCAGCAGCAAGCTGGGGAACGACGCGAAGTCCAGCGCCTTGCCGAGGTACATCGTGGCGGACACGATCGTGAGCGCCGCGGCGATGTTGAGGGTGATCAACAGGCTCAGCAGCGCCGAGGGCAGCGGCACGACGAGCATCGTCACCACCATCACGACCGACACGGCCGCCAGCAGGTCGGTGTGGCGCAGGAGCCTGCGCACGCCCGGGCTGTTCACGACGCGAGCCTTCCTCTAGCGATCCTGGAGCGGCCGGCGAGGCGGTAGACGAACGCGAGCACGCGCGCGACGGCCGCGTAGAGCTCCTCCGGTATCACCTGCCCGACCTCCACCGAGGCGTGCAGCGCGCGCGCGAGCGGCGGGTCGCTGATCACCGGCACGTCGTGTTCTTCGGCGACGCGCCGGATCTGCGCGGCGATCAGGTCCTGGCCCTTCGCCACCACCTCGGGCGCCGTGTGCGTGCCGTCGTAGAGGAGCGCCACCGCGAAGTGGGTCGGATTCGTCACGACCACGTCGGCGTTCGGCACAGCGGCCATCATGCGCGCCCGCGCCGCCTGCATCTGGCGGCGGCGCAGCGCGTTCCTGACCTCGGCCGAGACGCCGTACTGGCGCACCTCGTCCTTGACCTCCTGCTTGGTAATTTTTAGCTGTTTCTCGTGGCGGTGTCGCTTCCAGGCGTAGTCCAGGACGCCGATCAGCACGTAGGCGAAGGCCGCATGCTCGGCGACCCCAAGGGCTTTGCTCACCGACAGCGAGCCGAGGCCGCCGGCGGAGATGCCGACGATCGCGGCCAGGCCGGTGAGCCCCGGCAACAGCGCCAGCGCGGCGACGGCGCAGACGACGCCGACCTTGGCGATCGTCTTGAGCGCTTCGAACACGGCGTTCGGTCCCAGCAGGTTCTTCAGGCCCGAGGCCGGGTTGATGCGGCGGAAGTCCGGTTTGAGCGCCTGCGGCGTCGGCCTCAGGCCGACCTGCGCGACGCCCGTCAGCACACCGGCGGCGATGCACGCCGCGGCGGTCGGCGCGACCGCGAGCACTATCACCGACAGCGCCGAGCGCATCAGGTCCTCCAGCCCGGCGGCGCTCGTCGCGTGGGCGGGCTGGGCGATCTCGCCGAACATCAGCCTGAGCGTCGAGGCGCCGCCTGCGACGATCCGCGGTCCCGTGAGGCTCAGCACCAGCAGTCCGGTGACGACGACCACGGAGCCGCCGAGGTCGGCGCTGCGCGCGACCTGACCCTTCTCTCGCGCGCGCTTGCGGTGCTTCGGGGTGGCCTTCTCTGTACGGTCCTCGCGAGGCATGTCTCACGCAACGTGCAGCACGCCGAGGGCGTCGCCGACGCTCACCGAGAGCTGATTGGAGATCCAGTTGGCCGTGAACGGCAGCGAGGCGCCGACCACGAGCAGCGCGACCGCCACCTTCGTGGGGAAGCCGACCGCGAACACGTTCAGCTGCGGAACCACGCGCGAGACGATCCCGAAGGCGACGTCGGTGATCAGCAGCGCCACGACCACCGGCGCGGCCACCTCTAGGGCCCCGGCGAACACCGTCGTGAACACCTGCTCGGCGCCGCCCACCAGCGAGGACAGCCGCGGCCCGCTGGTCAGAGGCACCAGCTGGAACGTGCGGGCGAGCCCGCGCAACGTCCAGGCGTCGCCGCCGATGACGAGGAATATGAGCGTTCCCACGAGCGAGTAGAAGCGGGTCATCACGGCGCTGTCCTGGCCGTTCATGGGGTTGATCAGGCTGCCGTAGGAGAAGCCGGAGAGCACGTCGATCACCGCGCCCGCCGATTCGACGGCCGCCATCAGAACCGCCAGCGTGAAGGCGAAGCCGAGCCCGACGAGCATCCCCTCGATCACCAGCGCGCCCAACACCAGCGGGTCGGTGGGGATGAGCTGCCCGTGCAACGCGATCGGCGCCAGCCCGATCGAGATCCCGACCGCGATGATGCCGCGGACGTGCGGCGGGATGATCTGCGAGGAGAACAGCGGCGCGATCACGAACAGCGGCGTCACCCGTGCGAGCACCAGGATGAAGCCGGCGAGCTCGTTGCCCTCGAGCTTGCTGAGCAGCTCGATCACGAGCCGACCATCGTTGGAATCGCCGTGTACAGCGCGGTCGTGTAGGCGACGAGTTGGCCGAGCATCCACGGGCCGAGCAGGATGATCACGACTGCGACGCCAGCGATCTTCGGGATCAGCGACAGGCTCTGCTCCTGGATCTGGGTGACCGCCTGAAACACGCTGATCAGCAGGCCAATCACGAGCGCCACGAGCAGCAGCGGCCCAGCGATCTTCAACGCAAGGCTCATGGCCTGCGAGGCGAGGTTGACGACGGTGTCCTGATTCATCTAGTGGAAGCTCTGGACGAGGGCCTTGATGACGAGATCCCAGCCGTCGACGAGCACGAACAGCAGGATCTTGAATGGCAGCGAGATGAACGTCGGCGGCAGCATGATCATCCCCATGCTCATCAGCACCGAGGAGACGATCAGGTCGATGATCAGGAACGGCAGGAAGATCAGGAAGCCGATCTGGAACGCCGTCTTGACCTCGCTCATGATGAAGGCCGGAATGAGCACGTAGGTCGGCACCTCGCCCTCGGTCTGCGGCACCTTGATGTGCGCCATGCTGACGAACAGCGACAGCTCGCTGTCACCCGTCTGCCTGAACATGAACTCGCGCAGCGGCTGCTCCGCGCGCTCGATCGCCTGCGCGGTGCTGATCTGCTTGTGCTCGAGCGGGTCCCAGGCGACGGTCTTGATCTGGCCGATCGTCGGCGCCATCACGAACAGCGTCAGGAACAACGCGATCCCGACGAGCACCTGATTGGGCGGGGAGTTCTGCGTGCCCATCGCGGTGCGGATGAAGCCGAGCACGATCAGGATGCGGCTGAAGCCGGTGACCGTGAACAGCATCGCCGGAATCAGGGTGGCGCCTCCGACGAGCAGCAGGACCTGGACGGCGCTGCTCGAGGTGACCTGTGCCGAGGGGATCAGCATCAGCGCGCGGTCAGGCGCCGCAGCGCATCGAGCGCTCTGGCGATCGAGGATGGATCGGTCTCCGGCTCGGCCGAGTCGGCGGGCTCGGGGGTGAACGTCAGCCCCGCCGCCATCGCCTCGGCCTCGGTGAACGTGCGGATCCGGCTCACGCCGTGCTCGGCGACCCCGAGGAGATGCAGCTCGCTGCCGACGCGCACGAGCGACACCGAGCGTCCGGTGCCGAGCGGCAGGCTCGCGATCTGCTCCAGCCCCGTTCCGGTGGCCGGGTTGCGCGAGGTCTTCGCGCGGCGCAGGATCCACGACAGGCCGTAGATCACGGCGATCACGATCGCGAGGCCGACGATCGTGCGCACGATGCTGCCCGACGTGCCGGTGGAGCCGGTCGCGTGCGTGGCCCCGCTCCCGCTCAGGTCGAGGGGGGTGTTCTGCCCGAACGAGGGCATCCGCGGCGCGGCACTCCGACCGGAGTGATCGGCCATGGCGGCGCATGCAGTCCATAGCGCCCAGGCGCAGCTCAAAGCAGCGCCACGCATGAGTGTGTGCGGCTTCATCGAGGGAATGACTCCCGAGGAGGAGTCACCCTGGTATTCGGCCGCGATGCTCCTGTCTTTAGCCTCCCTAAGCGGTGCGGATCGTTCCGCGACGGCCCGGTCCAGCTGCTGAGAGCTCCGCCCGGCGGGCGTCGGTCCCAGCATGGGGGAGGACAGACGTGAAGCACTGCCTCCCGGCGTGGGGGAGACAGACGTGAAGCACTGCCTCCCGGCGTGGGGGAGACAGGCGTGAGGGGCTGCGCTCAGCCCCTCCCGCCTCAGGCGAGTGCCTTGCCGATGGCCTCCAGAACGCGTGCCGGCTGGAACGGCTTGACGACAAAGTCCTTGGCGCCGAGCTTGACGGCCTCCAGGACCTTGGCCTCCTGGCCGAGGGCCGAGCACATCACGATCCGAGCGGTCGGATCGATCGAGATGATCTCCGCCAGTGCGGCGAGGCCATCCTTCTCGGGCATGGTGATGTCGAGCGTCGTCAGCTCGGGACGTAGCTCCTGCCAGCGGGTCACCGCCTCGGCGCCGTTTCCGGCGACGCCGACGACTTCGTGTCCTCCGGCGGCGAGCGCGTCACTGAGCAGCTTTCGCATGAATGCTGCGTCATCGACTACGAGTACGCGAGCCATGAGTCTGATCCTTTCATTGGTATTTGGAACGGCTCGCGGCAAACGCGAGCTTGCTCGGAGCAGGGGTGACGAGTGAGTGCACGCGGATCGCCCATTCACCGTCGTGCGTGACGAGCAGATGGCCCTGTCCGAAGCAGAGGCCGTTGACGTACAGGTCCAGTGGCGAGTCCGAGCGGCGATCGAGGTCGACGACGGCGCCGACCGGCAGGTCGAGCGCCTTCCCCAGCGGCAGGTGGGCGCGTCCCAGCTCGGCCCACAGCCGCACGTTCACGCGTTGCAGGGCATCCGTGAGCGATATGGCACCGTCGCCGACGCCCTGGGCGTCGCCGGACTCGCGCGACGACTCGCCGTCGGCGCCCTGCTCGAGACTCATCTCGTCGAGCGCCCGGGCCATCCGTACGACGAACGCGCTCGGCACGAGCTGTATCAGCCGGCACGGCTCGCCTGCCACTGTGAACGACGTCGAGCAGGCGTGTGGCGACTTGCCGAACAGATCCTGGGCCTCGTCGGGGTGGTCGAGCACGCGCGTGTCCGGCGGTGAGATCTCCACCTGCTCGCCCAGAACGACACTGATCGCGGCGGCCGCGGCAGCGAGCATCTGGTTGGCGGCCTCGCCGACCGCCGACATCTCGAACTCCGAGAGCTGGTCGTCCTCGGCGTCCTCGGGCGGTCCTGCGCCCATCGCCGTCGCAAGCGCACGGGCGCCCGCAGAGGTCATGACGAACACGTTCGCGCCGGTGACACCATCGATGTAGTGCACGCTGGCCACGATCGCGTTGTACGGAAGATGCGTGAACGGCGTCGCGCCGTCGGCGATGACGCTCACGTCGCCGCGCTCCACGCTGTCGGGAAGGAACATCTCGAGGACCTTGGCGACCGCTTCGGCCGTCGACGCGCCGAGCCTGATGAGCGCCTCCTGCTGCGTCGTCTCCTCGCGGGCCATGGCTCAGCTCTCCTCCGAGGCGCGGATCTGGACGGCACGGCGGCTGCCGTTGCAGCCGGGATGCGCACGTCCGAGCTTGACGTTCTCGGCGAACAGCGCGACGCCCTGTTCGGCCAGCGCACCGAGTGGGATGACGCTGCCGGGGGCGAGCGCGAGGATCTCATCGATCGGGACCTCGCGGGCCGCGACCTCGGCGCGTAACGTGATCGGTGCGAGCGCGAGCGCGCGTCCGATGCCCGACGCGCGCACGATCTCGGGGTCGTTCGGCGCCTCACGGCCGGCGATCCGGTCCGACACGGCCTCGATCGCGGCCCATGGGATCATCAGCGCCAGTGCGGAGGACTGCTTGTTCATCCGGCACTCGATCATCACGACGAAGGTCGGCTCGCTCACGACCGCGACCTGGCTCGACTCGTGGTGCAGATCCATCTCCTCGATCGACAGCGTCAGCCCCCCAAGGTCCTGCCAGACGATCGACAGCTGGTTGACGAGCGCTTCGATGAAGCGCTGCGTGAGCGTCCAGTCGATGTCGCTGAAGCGTCGTTCCTTCGGCGGGCGGTCCGCGATGCCGCCGAGCAGGCACTCGATCGCGCTCAGCACCAGCGGCTGCTCGGCCGTGAGCATCATCCGCGTTCCGATCGGATTGACCTCGAGCGTGACGGCGACGGAGCCGGCCGGCAGTTGCGACTGCGCGGCCGACCAGGTCAGCTGCGTCGTGTTGATCGTCTCCAGCTCGATCTGGGCGCGCAGCTCCGCTGAGAGGCGCGTGGCGGCGGTCCCGTTGAAGGTGTCGATCGCGCGCGAGATGCGGCGCTGGTGGTCGTTGGTGAACTTCGTCGGCCGCGAGAAGTCGACGGTGCGCAGGCGGTGTCCGCGCCGGCTCGTGGGGGTCGGCGTCTCCGGGACGGCGCCCTGCTTTGCCGCTTCGAACAGCGCGGCGATCTGATCGGGGTTCAGCAGGTCGCTCACAGCCTGGCTCCAGCGAGTCCCGCGTTGCCCGCCGGACGCGACGACAGCGTCGGCCGGGCGAAGTCCAGCAGCGTCCGGCGCTCGCCGCCGGCGAGCTGCACGGTCATCAACTCCCCGATCGTGATGCGAGCCGTGCGCCCGCGGCTGCCGCCGATGTCCTCGGTGTGCACTCTGATGCCGGCGCTCTTCAGCGCGGCTTTGACGGCGATCGCGTTGCGCGCGCCGATGTCTCCGATCGAGCCGAGCGCGAACATCCTCGCGCCGCCCACCAGGATCGCCAGCAGCCGGCCCCGCCTGGCCCCGACGCCCTCGACCTGGCGCAGGAGCGCCGGCACGACGAGGTCGCCGTACTTGCCCGGAGGCCCGGCGGCGCCCTGTGCCTCGGGCAGCACGACGTGAGCGAGGCCGACGGCGTTGCCCTCGATGTCGATGAGCGCGAGACCGATGCAGGAGCCGAGGCCGATCACGACCAGTTCCTCGCCGCGGCGTGCGGAGACCACCATCTCGCCCATGCGCACGTTCTCCATGGTGTCAGGCTGTCGGCTCGGCGAGGCCGAGCGGCGCAAGCAGCACGGGTACGCCGTCGACGGTCGGAAGCAACATGAACGAGATCGAGCACGTCTCGCCCGCGACCTCGAGCACCGAATCGAGCACGAGCGCCGTGTCGCCGTGCCCGGCCGTCTGCGCGAGGACGGTCTGCACGACAGCCCCGAGCATGTCGACGACCATGTTCGGCGGCTGGGGCATGAGCGACAGGCCGGTCATCGCGCCCAGCGCGATCAGGTACGAGGAGCCGAGGATGTTGCCGATCTCGCACATCGCCGACTCACCGAACTCGCTGTCTGGCTCGACGCCGAGCAGTGCGCACAGCGCGGCGCCGTCCTGCGGCGGCATCAGCAGCAGCACGAGGCCCTCGATGTCGCCCTCGACGCCGAGCGCGACGCCGTAGACGATCTCGGAGGGGTCGCCGGCGGCTTCGACCGCGTCGGCCAGCGGTAGGGCGAGTGCACGCGGGACGCTCAGATCGATCTCGCGCCCGAGCATCTGCGACAGCGACGTGGCAGCCGTGCCGGAGGCGATGTTGGCGAGCTCCCGCAGGGCGTCGAGCTGCATTTCGGTGTAAGGCTGATTCACGGGATGCGCCTCCTCGGGATTGCTCGCTGACGAGTTGCCGTGGTGCTCATGCGGCGAGTCTGTTGGTCAGCATCGAGCTCCCGCTCGAGGACGTGAGCCTCGAGGCGAGGGCATCGCAGTCGATGATCAGGGCGATCTGGCCATCGGCGAGCACCGCGCCCCCGGATACCGGCTGGCCCTCGGAGATGATCGCCGGCAGCGGGCGCGTCACGAGCTCCCGCTGGCCGACGAGCGTGTCGACGGCGAGGCCGATGCGCTTGTCGCCGCCGCGGACGATGACGGCCACCTCGTGGTCGCCGAGCGGCTCGCGCTCGAATGTCTGGGCGCCTTCGAGCAGCGGGATCACGCCGCTGTCGAGATCGAGCACGCGCCGGCCCACGACGCTCCTGACGGCGGTCTCGGAGAGCTTCAGCGTCCGCTCGACCCGGTCGAGCGGGATCGCGAATGGCGCTCCGGCGACGTCGATCAGCAGCGCGGAGACGATCGCGAGCGTCAGCGGAAGCCTGATCTGAGCGGACGTTCCCTGTCCCTGCACCGATTCGACGAGCACCTCGCCGCCGAGCTCGCGGATCTTAGTGCGCACCACGTCCATGCCGACGCCTCGGCCAGAGAGGTCGCTCGTCGTCTCGGCAGTGGAGAAGCCGGCCGAGAACAGCAGCTCGAGTGCGCCGCGCATGTCGATCGAGGCTGCCTGATCGGCGTCGATCAGGCCCTTCTCGACGGCCTTGCGGGCCACGGCCTGGGGATCGACGCCCCGGCCGTCCTCGCGCACCTCGATGACGACGCTGCCGCCCGCATGGCGCGCCGCGATCGTGAGCTTGCCGGCCGCCGGCTTGCCGTGCGCGATGCGGGTGGCCGAATCCTCGAGTCCGTGGTCGAGCGCGTTGCGCACGAGATGCACGAGCGGGTCGCCCAATGCATCGACCACGGTGCGGTCGAGCTCGGTCTCTCGTCCGACGAGGTCGAGCTCGACCTCCTTGCCGAGCTTCGTCGAGAGGTCGCGGATGAGTCGCGGGAAGCGCATGAACACCACGTCGACCGGGATCATCCGGACCTGCATGACCATCGACTGCAGCGCCTGCGAGCTGCGCGTCAGGTTCTGCATGGCGTGATCGAGCTCCGGCGACTCGATGCTGGCTGTACGCGCCTCGACCGCGGTGCGGTGGATCACGAGCTCGCCCATCAGGTGCATCAGCGCATCGAGGCGCTCCGCGTCGACGCGGACGGTCCGGTTCTGTGAGCTGTTCTTGGCGGCCTGTGCGGGCGCGGCCTTGTGGGGATGATCGTCGCTGGCGCTCGCCGGGTGGGCTGGCTCGGTGTCCGGCGGCTCGGTCGGAGCGGCGACCGCGCTCCCCGGTTCGGTGGCGCCGCCCGCGGCGGGCTCGCCGGCGACGGGGAGGGCCGCGTCCACGAACGCTCCGGCGACCGTCTCCGAGTGCTCGCGCACGACGACCGTGGCGATGTCCGAGACGCTGTGCCCGGCACGCTCGATCGCCTCCTCCTCGAGGTCCGTCGTCAGCCACACCTCCACCTCGTGGCCGGCGAAGTGCTCCACGCCGTCCTTCGCGGGGATGCTCCCGATGATGTCGCCGTGATCGTCGAGTGCGTTGAACAGCATGTACGCGCGCACCGCCGGCATCATCACGTCCTCGTCGAGCGTCGCCTTGACGTACAGCACTCGCCTTCCGGCGTCCTGCGCGGCCTTGATCTCTGTCTCGTTGGGCAGCTCCGCCCCGCCCGCGCGCTCGACCTCCTGCTCGGGCGTGCGGCTGTGAACGAGCTTGAGCAGCTGGTCGATCAGCGGCTGCGGATCGAGGTTCTCCGTGCCCGACTCCTCGACTGAGTCGATCGCCTCGGAGAGCGCGTCCAGGCAGGCGAGCACGGTGTTGACGGCGTCGAGCTCGAGCTTGCCGGAGCGCTGGCGCAGCAGCTCGAACACATCCTCCATGTGATGCGTCAGCTCGGCAACGGCCGCGAATCCCATCGTCGCGCTCATGCCCTTCAGCGAGTGGGCGATCCTGAAGATCTCGTCGATCGTCTCGCGATCCGACGGATCCTCCTCGAGGCGGACGACCGCGATATTGAGCTCTTGCAGGTGCTCGCGCGACTCCGCCAGGAACATCGGCATGTACTCAGAGGTGTCCATTACGCCTTCCGGTAGATGAACGGGTTTGTCATCTTCAGCCCCAGCGATCCGGCATCGGCCACCCGCTCGGTGGAGCCGACGACGAGATACCCACCGCTGCGCAGGCCGGTCGCCAGACGCTTGTGCAGCGCATCGCGGATCGGCTCGGAGAAGTAGATCACCGTGTTGCGGCAGAGGATCAGATCGAAGGATCCGGGCCGCGGCGACACCTTCAGCAGGTCGCCGACCTCGAAGCGGGTCATTGCGCGCAGTGGCTGGCGAGCCCGCCAGCCGCCGTCAACGCGCTCGAACGTCGCCTCGAGCTGCGCCTTCGGCGCCGAGCGCGCGTCGTCCTCGCTGAATGTCGCGGCCTGTGCACGCGCGACCATCCGCTTGTCGATATCTGTCCCGAGGATGCTCACGCGCGGGCGCAGGCGCCCCGCGTGGCAGATCGCCGCGAGCGTGTATGCCTCGGCTCCGTAGGAGCAGCCGGCGCTCCACGCCCGAAGCTCGCTCGCGGTCGCGCTCAGCTCGGGCAGGATCTTCGACTCCAGCAGCGTCCACTGCTCGGGGTTGCGCCACAGCTGTGAGACGTTGATCGTGATGCGGTCGAGCAGCGCGTCGAGCTGCTTGGGGTCGCGGCGCAGCGTCTCGATCGAGTCGGTCAGGCGGACGATGCCCTTGCGCTCGAAGAACGAACGTAGACGCCGCTCCATCTGCGGACGCTTGTACTGGGTCAGGTCGATCCCGCACAGCTCGCGCAGCGCAGTGCAAAACGATACGTAATCATCTACTAGAACACTCATGCTGCCTCCTGTGCGATCGCCTCGGCAAGTTCATCGAGCGAGAGGACCTCATCGCTGAGGTTCGCCTCGGCGACGGCCCGGGGCATCCCGTATACCGTGCAGGTCTCGCGAGTCTGTGAGAAGATCCGGCCGCCGCGGCGGCGGATCGCGTGGGCACCCTTGAGGCCGTCATTGCCCATGCCGGTCAGCACCACGAGCACGGTCCGGTCCGCAAACCGGTCGGCTGCGTCCTCGATCATCAGGTCCGCGCGCGGGCGCAGGCCCCCGATCTCCGGCTCGTCGGACAGCGTCGTGATCCCGTTTGTGTTGATCCGCAGGTGCCTGCCGCCCGGGGCGATGAGCGCGACCCGGGGGTCCAGCGCCTCTCCGCCCTTTGCTTCACGCACCTGCAGCCGTGAGCTCTGATCCAGGCGTGCCGCCAGCGAGGCCGTGAAGCCCGGCGGCATGTGCTGGACGATCAGCGTGCCCATCCCGAGCGGGGAGGGGAGCTTTGGCATCAGCTCGGCCAGCGCTCTCGGACCTCCGGTCGAGGTTGCGATCAGCACGACCTTGCGGACGCCCGAAGGGCTGCGCCGGCGCTTGACGGTGCGCGCGACGCCGGCTCCGGCCGGGGCAATCGCGGGGGCGCTGGAGGCCGGCTTGGTGACGACGAGCGGCTTGCTCAGCGGGGCGGCTTTGCTGCCCGGACCGGGCCTGCTCGCCGGGGCGGACTTGCTGTCCGCCGTGAGCTTGCTTCCCGGTGTGGGCTTGCTCTCGGGTGCGGGCTTGCTCGCGGGGGAGGGCTTGCTATCCAAAGCGGGCTTGCTGTCAGGGGCGGGCGTGCTCTCCGGCGCCGGCTTGCTCGCCTGAGCGGGCTTGCTGAAGCCGAACGGCTTGCGCGGCTGGGCGGGCTTGCGGAAGCCGAACTGCTTGGCCGGCTGGGCTGGCCTGGCGGCGGTCTCGTGAGCGGTCGAGCTCTCGCGCTGGCTCGTGTCGTTCGCGGGGGCGGCAGCCTCGCGAGGGGTCGAGCCTTCGGGCTGGCTCGCGCCGTTCGCCGGCGCGAGGGCCTCGTGGGTCGTTGACGCGATGGCGAGGTTGACCTTCTCGACGAGCTTGGCCGCGAACATGTCGAGGTCGACGCCGATCGCGGGCTTCGCAACGAGGTCGAAGGCTCCCGCAGCCAGTGCGTCGACCGCCCGCGCGCCCTGGGTGGGGGAGAAGGCGGAGACGACGATCACCGGCATCGTCGGGCGACCGGGCTGTTGCAGCGCGTGCAGCACGCCCAGGCCGTCCAGGCCAGGCATTGACAGGTCGAGCATCAGCGCGTCGGGATGCTCGCGCTCGCACACGGCGAGCGCCTCGTCGCCGTTGGCGGCGCTGCCGACGATCTTGACGCCCGCCTTCGACAGCGACGAGGAGACGATCTGTCGCATCATGGCGCTGTCGTCGGCGACGACCACGCGTGTTGGTGTTCCAGTTGGCATGGTGCCTGCAGCCCTGAGGCGTCCGTTCCTAGGCCGCCACGACGTCCATGCTGGAGAAGATCGTGCTCGGCTTGAGAAGCACCACCAGGCGATCCTCCAGCTTGACGATCGCGTCGATCAGCTCGCTGTCTGCGCCGGGGACCTCCTCGAAGTGGTCGTCCTCGACCGTCAGGACCTCCTCGACGTCGTCGACGATCACGCCCGCCGTCTCAGCGCCCGCTTCGACGATCACGATCTTCGTGCGATCCGTGAGCTCCGAGCTGACCTGCAGCCGTGCGGCGAGGTCATAGACCGGTACGATCCGGCCGCGCAGGCTGATCACGCCGCGAACCCACTCGATCCTCGATGCAACAGACCGCGGTTCGTCGTACCGGATGATCTCGTGCACCTGCTCGATCGGCAGCGCGTACTGCTCGGTGCCGAGCGTGAACACCACCAGCTGGTGCGCGTGGGTTTCCTCCGACATTGCTGTTTCTCCTGACCTGTTTGTTGTGTCGCTCACGGCGCCGCTTCGTGCGGGTGCCGTTCCCGTATCCACGTGTTCGGCGCGGTGCGGCGATCCTTTAGAGCGCGCTCGAATGCGCGGCTACGCCACGTCACCGCCGGAATCGGTGCTCGCGGGCCCAGCGCCCAGCACGTCGGTCACGCGCAGCCCGAACTGCTCATCGATCACGACAACCTCGCCGCGCGCGATCGGGGTGCCGTTCACGAGCAGATCGACCGGCTCCCCGGCCATGCGGTTGAGCGTCACGATCGACCCCTGGCGCAGCTCCAGCGTCTCGCCGACGGTCATCCTCGTGCGGCCGATCTCGACGGTGAGATCGACCGGTACTTCGCTCAGCCGGCGTAGATCGGCGAAGCCCTCGCTGGAGGGTGTCGTGCCCGCCGGGCTGAGCTGCTCGAAATCGACGTTCTCGGACATGCTCCCCCTACTGGACGGCCAGGTCGGTGAACAGCACGCCCGTCGCCAGCACGTCGGTCTGCTGCTCGATGTCCTTCAGGATCTCCTTCGCCAGCTTCGTGCGGCCGTCAGGGCTGATCAGCATGCTCGATGGCTGGCCGGTGAGTACGTTGGTGATGATTGCGCGGACCGCCGCCTCCTCGGGCAGATCTCCAAAGCCGGTCGGCTCGGGATTGTTGGGATCGGTCGTCGTCATCTGCTGGCTCGGGGCGAGCACCAGGGCGACGGTCAACGTCGCGTAGTTGCCGTCGGCCATGTTGAGCGTGAAGTCCTTGCCGAGCACGTAGATCGTGCCGGGGATCTTCTGCTTTGGGGCGGGCTTGGCCGTGGCCATGCTGTAGCCCTCGTATCCGCCGAGCAGAAGCACGACGGCGAGGAGCGGGATGAGGAGCTTCTTGTTCATGAGATCAGGATGAGTAGGGGTTTAGGCGTTCGAACACGATCTCCACGCGGCGATTGAGCGCACGGCCCGCTGGCGTGGCGTTGCTTGTGATCGGATGCAGCTGCGCATAGCCGGCGGCACCGAGCCGGTTCTGGTCGACGCCTTGCCCGATCAGGTACTGCACGACGGTTGTCGCTCGCGCCGTGGACAGCTCCCAGTTGCTCGGGAACTCGGCCGTGTCGATCGGGATGTCGTCGGTGTATCCCTCGACGACGATCGGATGGGTCCTGTCGACGTTGAGGAGGCTGGCGATCTCGTCGAGCAGCGGCATGCCCGCCGTTTGCAGGGTGGCCTGGCCGGAGTCGAACAGCAGCTTGTCGGTGAGCACGGTGACGACGAGGCCGCGGCGCTCGATCGTCGCGCTGACCTGGCTGGCGAAGCCGTGTGCCTGGGCGAACGCGTCGAGACGCAGCTTGAGCGCGACGAAGCTGGACTGCTCCTGGCTGGCGGACTCCGCCGCCTGCAGCGCGGTCTGAAGTTGTCGTGCGGAGATGCCGATCGGCGTATTCGGGTACGCCGCCTGCGCCGCCTTGATCGCCGCCTGCGCCTGCGCCGTGCCGATGTCCACCGGCTTCGGAATGTTCGGCGTGAGTGGCATGATCGACGGGACTTCGGCGGTGGCCGGCGTGTGCGCGGTGGTCGACTCCGAACCGGACTTCAGAATCGCACGGCCGCCCGGGAGGATCGATCCCGAGAATGCGGCCCTCAGCGACTGCTGCAGGGTGATGTACTTCGAGACGTTCACAGACGAGATCGAGAACAGGACCATGAACAGCGCCATCAGCAGCGTGATCATGTCCGAGTACGTCAGCAGCCAGCGCTCCTCGTTCTCGTGGACGGCGGCGCCGCCCCGGCGCGTCTTGGCACGCGACTTGCCCGCCATTCAGATCGCCCCAGTCAGCGCCGGCTCGCCGGGCATCACGCCGCCTCCGCCTGACGGTCGGGCATCTGCGCGACGTTGCTCGCGCCGTCGTCCCCGCCGCGGCTGGTCGGCGGGACGTACGATGCGAGCTTCTCGGCGACGACCCGCGGGTTGTCGCCGGCCTGCACGGACAGAATTCCGTCGAGCGTCAGCAGGCGCAGCTCCACCTCCTCGGCCGAGAGCTGCTTCAGCCGGTTGGCGACCGGGAGGAACACGACGTTCGCGCTGCCGACGCCGAGCAGCGTGGCGATGAACGCGCTGGAGATCGCAGGCCCGAGCGTGGACGGTGCGGCGAGGTTCTGCAGCACGTGCACGAGGCCCATCACGGTTCCGATGATCCCCATCGTCGGCGCGAATCCGCCCGCCTTCTCGAAGGGAAGCGCGCCAGCGTGGTGGCGTGCCGACATCCCGTCGATCTCGGCCTCGAGCACCTCGCGCACGAGGTCGGGGTCGATCCCGTCGACGACCAGCTGCAGGCCCTTGCGGGTGAACTCGTCATCGATCTCGTTGACCTTGGCGTCGAGCGCCAGCAGGCCCTCACGCCGCGCCTGCTCGGCGAGTGAGACGAGGAGCGCGGCGCGGCCGCTCACGTCGGGCGGCTCGGCGTTGAGCACCCGCTTGTAGAGCGCCGGTATGCGCTTCATCGATTCCATCCCGACGCTCGCGAGCGTCACTCCACCGGTGCCCGCGAAGATCGTGAGGATCGCGGGGATGTCGATGAAGGCCGCAGGGCTTGTGCCCTCCATCATCGCCGCGAGCAGGATGCCAAAGGCGGCCACAGCGATCCCGATGCCGGTGGCGGGCTTCATGATCCTGTCATCGGCCACCCATGGGAAACCTTCAGCTTCGGGCGGCGCCCTCGAACGTAGTCTCTTGGGCCGCCGGCGAGGCTACGTTTCGGTCTGCCGGGCGGTGCCCCCGGCGACCGGGAGATTACGTCTCGGTGGGCGCGTCGACGGCCGCCGGAGCGGTGTCGACCGACACGAGCAGCCCCTGTGCGGCTCGCTTCGCGTGCTGGCCATGGGGCTGGCTGGGCTCCTGCCGGCGGCGCTCCAGCGCGCCGGCCAGCACCGCGACCCGGTACTCCCGGATCTGGGCGAGAACGCGATCGGGCGGCTCGGCGACGAGGAACATCGTCCCGGTCGTCAGCGTGATCACCGTGTCCGGGTTGGCCTCGACCGTGACGATCAGATCGGGGTTGAGGTGAAACTCCTCGGCCGCATGGCCCAGCCTGTGCAACGTGAGCATCGTCGGTGCCAGATCCTTCCTCGCTGGATGTTGCGCGGGCCGGGGGCGCGTCGGCTGACGCGCCCCTGGCCCGCGCGGTGCAACTTTCTATGCCCTTTTATCCTGCCTGGGACATCTGCACAAGGGTCTGCATCATCTGATCCGCGGTGCTGATCACGCTCGAGTTGGCCTGGTAGCCGCGCTCGGCCTCGATCATGTTCGTGAATTCGGTGCTCATGTCGACATTGGACTGCTCGAGCTCGCCCGAGATGATCTGGCTGTTCTGGAAGGTTCCGGTGTCCGGGGTGCCGTACACGGCGGCTCCCGAGTTGGCCGAGGCTGACCACGTCGAGCCGGCGCCGCGCATCAGGCCCGCCTCGTTGGGGAACGACGCCAGCGCGATGTATCCGGCGTCGACCGTCTGCCCGTAGGTCTGGTCCTGGCTGTTCTCGTCGGTGTAGGAGACGAGGCCGTTCTGGCCGATCGTCACGTTGGTCGAGCCGGGCGGGATCTGGATGTAGGTGTCCGGGACCCCGCTGGGGGCGCCGTTCTCGACCTGCGAGCCGATCACGTACTGGCCCTGCGAGGTGCACAGGTAGCCCTGCGAATCGGTCGTGAGGTTGCCCGCGCGCGTGTACTGGAGCGTCGCGATGGCGGGCACGCCGGTCGTCGGCGTCGCGCCGGGAGTGCCGGAGCCGATGCACAGGAAGCCGTCGCCCTGGATCGCGACGTCGAGCGTGTTGCCGGTGTTCTGGAGCGACCCGGCGCTCATGATGTTGTCGATCGATCCGACCTGGACGCCGAGTCCGATCTGCTGCGGGTTGGTGCCGCCGTTGGCCCCCGTCTGGCCGGAGCCGCCGGACAGCAGCTGTGAGAGCTCGTTGACGAACGTCGTGCGCTGTGCCTTGAAGCCGATCGTGTCGACGTTCGCGAGGTTGTTGGCGGTCACGTCGAGCATCGTCTGGTGAGCCTGCAGGCCGCTGATCGCGGAATACATCGCTGGCATCATGGTTGCATCAGGTCCTTTCGCGGCTCCCTCGAAGAGGTCCAGCCGTTGTGGGTTGCCGTGGCGCTCATGCGATCACGGCGCTGTCGATGTTGGTGAACACGTGCTCGCGCATGTGCTCTGGGGCCACCGCTGTGATCACGGTGTTGTTCCGGACGGAGGCCACGAAGGCGGTGCCGTCCACGAATACAACGGAGTTGCGCGAGCCCTTGCCGGCTGCCCGCTGGAGCCCGTCGGTGAGCCTCGAGAGCGTCTGCGCGTCGACCTGGATCCCGCGGCGCGAGAGCCGGTCCAGCGCATGCTTGGAGAAGCTCGGCGCCTGCGCCGCCGAGGTTTGGTCCGCCAGCACGTCGGCGAACGACGGCCCGGCGGCCGTCGGCCCGTTGGCGGCCGTCCGCGCGGGAGCACTCGCTCCGGCGACTCCGGGCGGCAGCAGCGCAGGGTTTGTCTCGATCGTGCTCACGAGACCTGACTCACGAGACCTGCGTCACGCTCGAGGGTGCGATTCCGGCGACGCCGCTGACGGTCATCGTCGGACCGCTGCTGGTGATCTGGACGCTCTGGACGGTTCCGCTCACCGCCTGACCGGTGGTCTGGTCCGTGTAGGAGATCGAGTGCCCGATCAGCCCGACGGCCTGCGCGACCGCCTGGACCGACGCGGCCTGGGAGGTCGACTGTGCGATGTTCGTCTCCTGCTCAACCGAGGTCATCTGAGCCAGCTCGGACATGTACTGAGTGGGGTCGGTCGGGTTGGACGGGTCCTGGTGGGTGAGCTGCGTCATCATCAGGTCCAGGAACTGGTTCGTGCCGAGCGCCGTCGCTGAGTTGTTGCTCAGCGTTGTGCCCGGCGTTCCGGTGATGGTCGCGCCGCTCGGGTCGGTGCTCACTGGGGGTGTTGAGATGCTCATCTGGTTGGTGTCTCCTCGTTACGAAGCTCAGGCCATCACGTCGACGAGTGATCCGGCGCCCGCGAGGACGCCTGGATGGGCGGAGAGTCCCTGCTCCTCCTCGCCGTTCTCATCGCCGCTCGCCGCCTGTCCGGCGCTCGCCCCGCCGGCTTTTCCGGAGTCCTGGTTCGATGGTCCCGACCCTGGGCCGCGCTGCCCACCGGCACCGATGTCGAGGCGCACGACCGGAAGGCCACTCGCCTGCAGCGAACTGCGCAGCTCGGAGCTGTTCTGCGCCAGCAGCCGCAGCGCCTCGGGATGATCGGCGGCGACGCGCGCGATCAGGCCCTCGGAGGTCTGCTGCAGGGAGATCCTGATCGAGCCGAGCGACGGGGGAGAGAGCGAGATCTGTGCTTGCGGCTGCCCCTGCCTGACCGCCATCGTCACCGTAGCCTTCACTGCATCGACGGCGTTCTGCAGGGTGACCGGGAGCTGCGTCGCGGTCGACGTAGCGCCGCTCGTCGGCGCCGTGCTCGCCGTGCCCGTCGTGGTCCCGGCGCTGGCAGCCACGCTCGCGTAGCTCTGGGCGCTGGTCGCGGCGCCGGCGCTCTGCCCGCTACCGGCTCCGTCGCCCTGCGCTGCCCCGCTGCCGGCCGCGGCCCCGTGGCGGGTGCTGTCGCCCGCGGTGCCGTCGTGAGACGAACCGGCGCTCTGGAGCGAGCTCACCGGGCTGCCGGCCTGCGGGCCGGCAGCCGACCCGGCGCCGGTTGCGCCATGTCCGCCCGAGGCGCCGGTTGCGTGTCCGCTCTGGGCGCCGGGCGCGGTGCTCGCGGCGGCGTTCTGGACGAGTGCCGTCACATCTCCGGGCAGCGTGCCCGTCGCGTTCGCCGTCGAGCCCTGCGGCGCGGCGGTGGCTGTGGCGGGGGTCGTCGCGGCGTCCCCCGCCGGTGGCTGTGCGCCCGGCGTCGAGCCGCTCGCTGCGCCCGAGGTCGGGGTTGGCTCCGCTGGGACCTGGACTCCGGTCGCCGCCGTCAGGCTTGACTGCGGAACCGCTGCGCCGCTCGCCGGCCCTGCCGAGGCTGCGGTCGTGCCGGCCCCGCCGCTCGTCCCCGAGCCGTCTGCCGGCGGCGAGGCGCCGGATGCCGCTGCGCCGGTCCCGGTCACCGGCTGCCCACCGGCGATGTCCGAGGCGGATGCAAGTGGGAGGGATGCCCCGCTGCCGGCCGCTGCCTGTGACACGCTCGCACCCGGTGTGGCAGGTGTGGCACTCGCGCCGGTGTTGACCGCCCCTGGTGTGACAATCGACGCGCTCGAGTCGGCGACCGTGAGTGACGCACCGGCGATCGCACTCGTCCGTGACGCTGCTGCAGTTGTAGGTGAGGTGCCTCTGGTGCCGGGCTGCGATGTCGTGGCGCCGGCAGCCGCCGCAGTGAGCGCACCGTTCGCCGCGGCTGTGCCTGCCAGCACGGCGTCCGCGGCGACCTGTTGGGCGCTCGCGGACGTGGCTGCCGAGCTCTGGGCGCCCTTAGTGGTTGCGGGTCCGGCCTTTCTGCCGGTTCCCTGCTGGCCTTCCGCAGCTGCGGTCCGGGCCACTTGGTCGTCGAGCACGCTCGTGAACGGAGGGCCGTTCTGTGAGCAACCCGGCGGCCCCGCCGCCGATGGTGGTGGTGCGCCCGCGGCAGCGCTCGCGGGCGCGGGGGGCGAGATTACAGCGGTCATGTCGCCTTCCTCCTACGGAATCCGTTGATTGCAAGCTCGTCGAGCGCGACTGCGTCGATGCGGGCGCTCTCACGTCTGAAGTCGGCCAGCCGGTTGGCCTTGAGGTGCTCCAGCGCCTGGCGGTCGCGGGCGGCTTCGGTGAGCTCGCTGCGGCGGCCGTCCACGTTCTGCTCGTGGCGCTCGAGATCGGAGACGCTCGACCTGTGTGCGCTCTCCACGCGCTCCAGGTACGCTTGGCGGGAGACGAGGTCCACAGCCGAGGTAAGGCCGGAGGCGAGTTGGGCGCTGCGTGCATCGGCCACCCGTTCAGCGGCCGCAGTCACCTGTTGCTCACATTCCTGCCGGCGTGCCATTGCGCCGGCCAGCTGCAGCTTTGCCTCGTCCTCCCGTCGTTCGCGTAGCGCGCGGATGCGCTCCAGGCGGAAGGTGAACGAGGGACCGACCATGTTCTGGTTAGTCGGCACCGGGTGCCGGTACTGAAGTGGACATTGTGCACTGTGTCATCTGATTCACGCCCTGACGTCGAGTGCAGTGCCCACCGTGCCGCCAGGTGCATTCGCACCGGCCGGCGCGGGTCGGGGCTGGTTGTCCGCCGCGTTCTCGCGGGGCGCGGGACGGCTCCGCGGTCCCGCGCCGCCGAGCTCGGCGGCGATCGCCAGCAGCATCTCGTCGGCCTGCTCGGCCGTCGAGGGCTCGTCTACCGCTTGGCACAGGAATGCGTCGATGTCCGCGCGCAGCGCGATCGTGCTGTCGACGAGCGGATCGTTTCCGCGCTGGTAGGCGCCGATCGAGATCAGGTCCTCCTTCTCGCTGTAGGCCGCGAGCGCCGCTCGAAGCTGCTGTCCGGCCGCCTGGACCGGACGCTCGACGACCTCGCCAATCAGCCGCGACACGCTCTGCAGGACATCGATCGCCGGGTAGTGACCGGCGTGGGCCAGGGCGCGCGTGAGGACGACGTGGCCATCGAGGATCGAGCGCGCAGCGTCGGCGATCGGCTCGTTCATGTCATCTCCATCGACGAGCACCGTGTAGAGGCCGGTGATCGATCCGTCCGTGCTGGTACCCGCGCGCTCGAGCAACCGTGGCAGCAGCGCGAACACGCTCGGCGTGTAGCCACGCGTCGCGGGCGGCTCGCCGATCGCGAGGCCGACCTCGCGCTGGGCCATCGCGAACCGCGTGACCGAGTCCATCATCAGCATCACGTGCTCCCCGCGACCGCGGAAGTACTCCGCGACCGCTGTCGCAGTGAACGCAGCGCGGATCCGCACCAGCGCCGGCTGGTCGGAGGTCGCCACCACTACGACCGAGTGGCTCAGGGCATCGCCGAGGTCGCGCTCGATGAACTCGCGCACCTCACGACCCCGCTCGCCGACGAGCGCGATCACGTTCACGTCGGCGGTGGTCGACCGGGCGATCATGCCGAGCAGCGATGACTTGCCGACCCCCGAGCCGGCGAAGATGCCGAGCCGCTGGCCGCGCCCGCAGGGCACGAGCGTGTCGAGCGCGCGCACGCCGAGCCCGACGCGCTCGCTGATCCTCGGGCGGGTGAGGGCATCGGGCGCCGCCGCGGTCGTCGAGCGCCAGTTGGCGGTTCTGATCTCGCCGTGGTCGTCGAGCGGCGCCCCGAGACCGTCGATCACGCGGCCGAGCAGCTCCGGACCCACGGCGACGCGAAACGGCGCCCCAGAAGGAGTCACCGGCGTTCCGGGACCGATCCCACCGAGCTCCCCCAGCGGCATCAGCAACGTGCGGCCGGCCCTGAAGCCGACGACCTCGGTCGGTACCGGCGCCTGACGGCGCCCCTCGCCGACGAAGCACACCTCGCCGATCTCCGCCTCGAGGCCCGAAGCCTCGATGATCAGCCCGATCAGGTCACCGACCCGTCCGCGCCGGCGTGCGAGGTCGCTGGACTGGATCGCATCCGATGCGCGCCGCAGGGCGGTGCTAGGCATCCGGCTGCTCGCCGCCCTCGCGCATGACCGCCGCGACGATCTCCCGGGCCCGCAGCAGCTGCGTCGAGACGGTGGTGTCGATCTCGCCGGATTGGGTGCGCAGGATCGCTCCACCGAGGTCGATGCGACGGTCGGCCTGCACGTCGAGGTGCTCGATTCCCCCGAGCTCGGTTCGCAGCCGCTCCAGCGCGCCGGACATGATCTCGAGATCGCTCGGGTTGACGACGAGCGTGACGCGCTGGCGTTCCGCCGCCCGGCGCAGTGCTCCGCGTGCGATGTCGACGACCCGTTCCGGTTGGATCTCCAGCGCCCCGGCGATGATCTGCTCGGCGATGCGCAGGGCGAGCTGCGAGGCCTCGAGCTCGAGCGCGGCGACGAGCCTGGTCTGCTGTCGCTCATAGGCGTTGACGGCCTCGACGAGTGCGGCGAGGGCGGGCTCGACCTGTGCGCTCGCGGCGGCCAGGCCCTCGGCTCGGCCCTCGGCCTCTCCGGTCAGCCGCGCCTGTGCACGGATGCGCTCGGCTTCCTCCCACGCGGCCGACAGGAGGTCGGCCGCGCCGCCGCTGGTCGCGTGCGCCGGGCTGTCCAGCTGCCGGAAGGCAAAGGGCGCGATCGGCGGCGCCGTCGCCACGGCGGGCTCAGAAGACGACATCGGTGTCGCCACGGGACAGGACCACCACGCCGGCCTCCTCGAGGCGTCGCACGATCGCCACGATCCGGCCCTGAGCCTCCTCGACGACTCGCTTGCGCTGCGGCGGCTGGTACTCCATCTCCTCCAGCAGCATCTGCGCGCCGCGCTCGGACATGTTCTGCAGGATCCGGTCGCGCACCTGGTCGCTGACGCCGCGCAACGCGAGCGCGAGGTCCTTCTGGTCCGCTTCGCGCAGCACCAGCTGGATCGACCGATCGTCGAGCTTGATGACGTCCTCGAACACGAACAGCAGCCTGCGCACCTCGGCCGCGAGCTCCTCGTCGGTCTCGGTCAGCGCCTCCAGGACGTTGCGCTCCGTGGGTCGGTCTGCGTGGTTGAGGATCTCGGCGAGCGACTTCACGCCGCCGGCGGCCGAGTAGTCCTGTTGGACGATCGAGGCGAGCTTCTGCTTCATGACCTCCTCGACCTTCTTGACCACGTCCGGGCTCGTCTCGCCCATGCGGGCAATCCGCAGCGCGATGTCGGCCTGCTCGGTCTCGCCGAGGTGCGACAGCACCTGCGCGGCCAGCGTGGTGTGCAGGTTGGCGACCACCAGCGCGATCGTCTGCGGAGCCTCGTTGCGCAGGAAGGTCACGATCTGCTCGGCGGGCGTACGGCGCAGGAACTCGAACGGCCGCATCTCGATCACCGTCGCCAGGCGGCCGATGATCTCGGCGGCACGGTCGGGGCCGAGCGCGCGTTCGAGCACGTCGCGCGCGAAGTCGACGCCGCCCGAGTTGAAGGAGTCGATCGCCTGGACCGTCGCCGCGAGCTCCTCGATCACGTCATTCGTGACGGCCGCGTCGACGTGCTGGAGCTTCGCCATCTCCAGCGACAGCGACTCGATCTCGTCATAGTGCAGGTGCTTGAAGATCTCGGCGGCACGCTCCGGTCCTAGCGCCACGAGCAACACGGCGGCCTTCTTGCGTCCGTTGAGCTTCGTTCCTGGCTGGAGGCTGCCGGGGATGGTGACCGGGTGCGACGGCTGCTTGTAGAGCTCGACGGCCATCCGCTCGGGCTAGTCCTCGGCCATCCAGGCGCGCATCTGCGAGGCGACCCGATCCGGATCGCGCTCGACGAGATCCTCCACCTGCTGCTTGGCGACGTTGATCGGCGCTCGCAGCTGCCGGATCTGGGTCGGCGGGTCGAGCTGCTCGGCCTCCACGGCAGCTAGCGGCCTCGGCATCTCCAGCTCGCGCAGCCACGTCGGCTCGCCGCTCAGGAACGCGTCCGACTCGCGCCTGCGCAGCAGCCTCGAGATGAAGATCAGGAACACGATCGCACCGACGCCGATGATCAGATACTTCGCGTAGCCCATCATCTTCGTCGTCGATGAGGCAGCGGCCGCGCTGGGCACCTTCGCGAACGCCACCTGGCCCTGGCTGAAGACGTCGCGACCCTTGACGTAGCCGGCGGCGGCTTCCACGGTGTTCTGCAGCGTCGCCAGCTCCGCCGCGGGAACCGACCTGTCGACGGTCAGCGAGATGAACTGCTGCTTCACGGTGCCCGGTGCGACCTGCGTCTGCGTGACCGTCTTGTCGACCCCGAAGGTCGTCTGCTCGCTCGTGTTGCCGTAGTTGGCGTTGCCCGCGCCGGCCGTCCCGACGCCGGTGACCGTCGTGGCGCCGGTGATCGCACCGCCCTTGTTAGTCAGCGTCTCGGTCGAGGTGTTGGTGGTGAGCGGCACGCCCTTCTTGCCGTAGGTCACGGACTGCAAGCTCGTCTGGTCGGTGTTGAGGTCGGCGCTGATCGCGACCTGCGCCTTGCCCGCGCCGAGCATCGCTGCCAGCATGCCGTCGATCTTGGCCTCCATCTGCTGGTCATAGCTCTGCTCCGCCGACTGCTTGGCGAGCAGCCCGCCGCTTTCGCCGGCCCCCGAGGTGGGCCACAGCACTGCGCCGGTCTGGTCGGTGATTGTCACCTTCGACTCGGTGAGCCCCTGAACCGCGCCTGCGACGAGGTCGGCGATCCCCCTCGCCGACCCCGCTGCGTCAAAGGCGCCCGAGTCATCGAGAAGTACGGATGCGGACGGCGACTCGGTGCTGCCGAACAGCGCCGCGGTCTCGTCCGGGATCACGAGATCGACTTGGGCGGAGGTGACGCCCTGCATGTTCTCGATCTCGTCGTCGAGCTGCTCCTCCAGCGCCTGCTGGTAGGCCTCGTTCTGTTGCTGCTGGCTTGATCCCAGCGGCTGGTTGTTGAGCGAGGACAGCGGTTGCGAGCCGGTGCCCGTGAGGAGCCCCTCGCCTGCGAGTGCGACGCGTGCCTGCGCGACCTGGCTGCTCTGCACGGCGATCGCGGTGCCGCCGTTCTGCAGCTCGTAGGTGACGCCGGCCGTCGACAGCGCGCTCGTGATCTTGCCGGTCTGCGCCGGATCGACGCCCGCCATCAACGTCGTGTAGCTCGGTGCGGAGGCCATCGACATCAGCAGGTACACGAACACGATCGCGGCTGCTGCCGCGCCGCCGGCGATCAGCCACCCACGTGGCGTCAGCTTGGAGGTGATCTGACTGAGGTTCATCGTTGTCGATCCCGGGTGGCTCTAGACCTGCGCCTGGAAGATCGTGTTCACGGCGCTGGTCAGCTGGTTGCGCATCTGCGAGGCAA
This sequence comes from Solirubrobacteraceae bacterium, assembly GCA_052148275.1. Lineage (GTDB taxonomy): Bacteria > Actinomycetota > Thermoleophilia > Solirubrobacterales > Solirubrobacteraceae > Palsa-465. Next base: position 110,177 of record JBKQIR010000175.1, on the reverse strand, counting down.
AATCCATCTCCAGCGAGGCATCCTCGACGGCGGTGATCGCCTGTGTCGGATCCGAGATCTGGCCGGTCGCCAGCTGCTGGGACGCGGTCGAGGCTGCGTTCTGCGAGCCCTCGAGCGAGTTGATCGCGTTGGTCAGGGCGTCGCCGAAGCTGCCGCTGTCGCCAGTGGCGCCGGGCGCGGCGGTCGAGGTCGCGGCCGAGCCGAGCCCGCCGACGCCGGAGACGCTCCATTCGCTGGAGCCGAGCGGTCCGATGCCGATCGCCGGGATCATTTGAGCAGGTTGAGGGTGTCGGAGTACATGGTCTTGGAGGTCTGCATCGCGGTCACGTCGTCCTGGTAGGAGTTGGACTCGTCGATCAGGTCGACCATCTCGGTCACCGGCTGCACATTCGGCTCCTTCACGTAGCCCTGCTTGTTCGCCTCGGGGTTGCCCGGGTCGTAGACGAGCTGGTCGGGCGTCGGGTCGTTGACAATCCCGGCGACCTCGACGCCACCGGGCACGGCCCCGGGAACGTTCATCGCGTTCGCGAGGTTGGCCCCGAAGCTGCCGCCGACCGCCTGCAGCACGACCTCCTGTCGCTGATACGGCTGGCCATTGGCGCCGACCGTCGAGTCGGCGTTGGCGAGGTTCTCTGATGTGACGTCCATCCGGGTTCGCTGCGCGGAGAGGCCGCTGGCGGCGATGTTCATTGCGTCGAAGAAGCTCATGCGCTTGTGTTGATCGCGGTTTGCAGGATTCCCTCGCGTGCGGCGGCCACCTGCACCAGCTCCTGGTAGAGCAGGCCGTTCTCGGCGATCTCGGCGTTCGTCTGCTCCTCGTCGACGCCGTTGCCGTCGGGGCCCTGCACCTGGGTCGAGGTGTACGGGGTGAAGCTGACCTGGGTTGGCGACTCGTTCTGCTCCATCGCACTCTCCAGCTGCTGCTGGAAGTCGACGTCCTGCGGCTGGAAGTTGGCCGTGTCCGCATTCGCCAGATCGTTCGTGAGGAGCGTCTGGCGGAGCATCGAGCCGCTCATAGCGGCGTCGAGGGTTAGCTGAGTGCTGTCAAGGAAGGACATGGCGTGAACTTCACGGTGTCGCCCTCCTTGGGCAAAACCTGCACTCGAATTCCCTTCGAGTCACCCCTAAGATCGACCGGCTCCGGAAATCCTTGAGCGGCTCGTGCGGACGGCCCGTCAGGCCGTGATCAGCGAGGAGATCGGTTCCCAGCCGGCGATCTGGATGCTCGCGTCCCCGAGCAGCGACACCTCGTATGGGCTGTCGCCGTTCTCCGGAAGCACGCGTACGACCGGTCGGTCGAGCGCGTTCGGGGGGCAGCTCGCGACCACGCCCTGGCGGCCGTCGGTGAGCTCGATCGGCGATCCCGGCGGGTACGGCGCGACGATCTCGCAGAACGCCTCGACGATCTCACGGTCGAACAGCGTGCCGGCGCCCTCGGCGATGACTCGGACACCCTCATTGACGGGCCTGGCCTTCGCGTACATCCGGTCGGAGGTGACGGCGTCGAATACGTCGGCGACGGCGGCGACGCGCGCCATCTGGTGGATCTCCTCACAGATCTTGCCGTCCGGGTATCCGCTTCCGTCCCAGCGTTCGTGGTGGCGTAGCACGACCGCCTTGACCAGCGGGTTCCAGTTGCTGCCGTCGAGCAGGTCGACGCCGGCGCGCGGATGGGTCTTCATGATCTCCCACTCCTTCGGCGTCAGCTTGCCCGGCTTGTTGAGGATTCCGGACGGCACCGCCAGCTTGCCGATGTCGTGCAGCAGCAGGCCCAGCCCGAGGCTGGAGAGCCGGTTTGCGAGCTGCGAGAAGTGGCGCTCGCCGCGGAAGTCGACCCAGCCGTGCTTGCGGAAGTACCGCGCCCCGATCAGCAGGCCGACCGCGGTGACGTCGATCGAGTGCTGGAAGGTGTAGGCGTCGGCCGAGGCGAGGTCGGCGATCGCCACCGCGACCCCCTCGGCGCTCTCGATCTGCGCCATGATCAGGTTGACGATGTCGCCGAGCGCGTCCACGACGTCGGAGGAGAAGGGCTTGCCGGTCGTGAACGCGTCCTTGGCGCTCCTATAGGCGGTGGCGACGGCCCGCGTCGCCAGCTCGCGGGTTGCGTCGTCCACGATCGGCTCGACGACGATGCCGGCGCTCTCCCGGTCCTCGACGTAGATCGCGCCGATGCCGGCATTGACCAGAAGGTCCCGGTAGCGCGAGGTGATCCGCACGCCGGAGCGCAGTAGCGGCGCGCCGTCGGCCCGTCCGACCAGCACATCGCGACCGAGCTCGGAGCCCTCCGCCGCTCGTTTCGTGGCTACGAGGCGCATACCCGACGAATCGGCAGCTGCCGGGCAGACTTGAAACAGGCCGGGCTGGATGTCCGGCCCGCAAGCCGGAGGAGATCATGCACAGGACGAATACCGGTGGTCCTGCTGCGGGCCTGCATACCTTCGCGTGGCTCGTCGCACGGCGCGCCGCTTGCCGAGCGACTGCGCGAGCTCCTCGCTCCAGGCGCGCGTCTCGCGCACGACGATCCGGTGCAGCGAGCCTGCGCGTTGCAACGCCACGAGGGCCTCGGGCGGGCATGGCGTGGGAAGCGCGGCGTGAAAGGCGCTCCGCCGCTCGACGGCCTCGTGGAGCTCTCGCCAGCGCTTGGAGCGGACGAGCTCGAGCTCGTGCGCGACCATCCGCGCGAGGCGCTCGTAGCCTGAGGCGCCGTCGTCGTTCACGATCCCGCCAGCTGCGCCCACGACTCGCGGAGCTCGAGCAGCAGCCCGTCGACCTGTTCGATCCGTTCTGGATCCTGCTTGACGCGGGCCTCGTTCAGGTGCCTGCTGCAGAACAGGTAGATCCGCTGGAGGTTGACCGCGACCTCGCCCCCCTGCTGCATGTCGAGCGTGGTGCGCAGGTGATCGATGATCATCTCCGCGCGGCGCAGCTTGCGGTGCGTCTCGTTGACGTCGCGCTCTCGCATCGCGTGAGCGGCCTGCGCGAGGAACCTGTGCGTTCCGTCGTACAGCATCACCACGAGTTGTGGCTGTGAGGCCGTGAGGACCGCGCTGCGCTGATAGGCGCTGCGCGAGGAGGCTTGATATGTGTGCATCACTGATCTGGAGCGGTTTGGCTGGTGAGGACGGCGAAGGACACGCGTTGCTCGATTCAGGACGAGGATGAGGACGAACTGGACGACGAGGACGAGGTGCTTGACACCGAGGCGTTGAACGCCGAGCCTTGAGACTGCAGCTGTGACAGCGTCGCCTCCACCGAGGCCCACTGCGCCTCCATCGACTTCTCCTGCTGGGCGTACATCGCCTGCATGTTGGAGATCTCGTTGTTGAGTGAGCCGATCTCGGCGTTGTTGCCCGCCACCCTCGTGGCGAGATCGCCGGCGGGACCGGCGACGTCGGCGAGGACGTTGAAGAAGTTCGTCCCGAACGACTGCATGATCTGCTGGACTGCGTCGGGGTTGCTCTGGATCGCGGCGTCCAGCTGCGTCTGGTTGACGGTCAGGTTTCCGCTCAGCGAGCTGGATTGGACGGTTCCCGTCGACTGGCCGGTGTTGATGCCGATGTCCGACAGCGAGGCCAGACCCGCCGTGAGTCCGGCGGCGGGCGTGTCGATCGAGGTGCGCATCTGGCCGATCACGTTCTCCAGATCGATGTCGCCGAACAGCGAGCCCGAGTCTGGGTTGTAGGTCCCGCCGGACGCGCTGTCCGCCGGCTGCGTGCTGACGGTCGCGTCGAGCAGGTTGATCGCCGTGTTGTAGTCGGTCACGAATTGGTTGACGGCGGTCGTGATCGCCTGGGTGTTCGCCCCCGGCGGCTGCGCGTCGACCGTCACCGGCGTGTCGGCTCCGGTCACGCCATTGAGCGTGAGCGTAACGCCCGGGATCGTCAGCGTCGCGCCCGCGGTCGAGTCCGAGATCGTGTCGGTGGGGGACGAGCCGGGATTGCCGTTGATCGTGTACGCCGCATCCAGGCCGTCCTGGGCGTCGGCTGACACCTCTGACAGCGATCCGGCTGTGTCCGAGACCTGGATGTAGTCGGGCCCGAGCTGGCCGGTGGTTCGCGATGAGAATACGATCTGGCCGCTGCTCGTGGCCGACGCCCAGACGTCGGCGTTGGCGTCGCCATTGACGGCATCCGCGAGGTCCTGGCTCGACGCGCCTGCCTTCAACTGGATCTGCTGATCGTCGATGTTGACGGTATCGGCAGACGCCGGGCTGGTGAACGTGAACGTGCGCTCGGCCGAGGTCGCAAGCTGAGTGACGGTGACCGTTGAGCCACCGATCGGGGTGCCGATACCGGACGTTGAGGTGGCGTCGACGAGGCTCGAGTCGCTCGACGTGACCGTCTGCGTGGGGTTGAACAGCGTCGGATCGCCCAGCGCCTGGCCGTCGAGCTGAACGGTCAGCAGCGCGGACTGGATCGAGCTGAGCGTCGTGTCCATGTTCTGCAGGCCGCTCACCTCGGTCTGCATGTTGGTGATCGGCAGTTCGGCCTCGGCCAGCTCGGCCTGGATGATCGCGTTGGTGTTGAGCCCGGATGCGAGGCCGGTGATCTGCAGCGGACTGTTCGAGGTGGCGCTGGTGAGGGTGCCGGCGGACGTTCCGACGGTCGTGGGGCTGGAGATTGACATGGGCGGTGCGACTTCCTTGTCTTAGGTCGGATCTCCCCCCGCGGCGATGGCGAGGGCCTTGGGGGGCGAGACGGTGCACAGAACGTTGCCGTCGCGGTCGCTGAGCTCGATCTTGAGCTTCCCGGACTGCGACTCGAAGTCGAAGTGAAGACGGCGACCGCTTGCGAGCAGATCCTCGTATGCCCGCGCGGCTGCGGCGATCTCGTTGCTCAGCTCCGGCGGTGGCGATGCCGGGAGCGTATCCACGGTGACGGCATCCGCCTGGTCGCCCGAGGCTGCAGTCACGGGCGCGCTGCCACCGGCCGCGCTCCCCGGCTGCACAGTTCTCTGCGGTTGACCGACCGCCCCGATGTCAAAGCTCATCGACCGCCGTCTCCTTGGGTGTCCGCCGCGCGTGTCGGGCGGATTTGCTCGTTCCTTTCCTCATCCGTAATCGCTGACGGTCGCCTTAACTTGAGCGCGGTCGCGGCTCGATCCGCTCACCGAACGGCCGCCGCGACCTCGGGCATACGCACCGCCTCCAGGATGCGTGCCGCCTCCGCGCAGTCGGGATCGAGCACGAGCGCCTGAGCGGCGAATGTCCGAGCGGGCCCCGGTTGAGCGTTGCCGAGCGCGACGTGTGCGAGCCCGACCATGGCCCGGACGTCCGGACGCTCTCCGGCGACCGCCATCCACTCGCGTGCCGCCGAGCGCAGGAAGCCGCGGCGCAGGTAGACCTGCGCGAGCAGCTCGCGCCGCTCGCGCGGTGGAAGCTCGGTTCTCTCCAGGACCGGCAGCAGCGTCTCGAAGCTCTCAAAGTCCTGCACGCGGAGCAGCGACTCGAGCATCGAGGCCAGCAGTGACACGGACTCCGCCGGGACCCGTGGCGGGTCGGCCGCGCCCTCGCGGTAGCCCAGCCAGCTTGCGAACAGCGCCAGCTCGCCCGCGGGTGTGCCGGCGCGCCGGGCCCGCTGCAGGCCACCGCGTGCGCCGGCGAGGTCGCCCGCGAGGATCGTGCCGAACAGCTCGCTGCGGGCGGCGAGCGCGCTCGCCGGAGAGCCTGGATCGATCGCCGCGGCCGCGTGCGCCGCCTCCCGGTAGCGCCGCTGGTAGAGGAGCACCTCGCTGAGTGCGATGCGAGCCTGGCCGCTGTGAGGCTGGCTCTCGAGCACACTGCGGAACTGTCCCTCGGCGGCCTGCGCCGCTCCGGACTCGAACAGCGCCGTTCCGAGCATGAAGCGAACGATCGGCGTGACGCTGGGAACGCAGCCCTCGATCGTCGCGATGACCTCCTCGGCGCTGGTGCCCGCGCGTAGCAGCGCGGTCGCGTAGGGCAGGATCAGCCCGAAGAACCGCGCGTGGTGCTGCGCGCACCAGCGCAGCGGCTCGAGGGCGCCCTCGACGTCACCGTCGCGCATCCGGATCTCGGCAAGCGCGATCCGCGGCAGGTAGGTTCCGCACCCGACCAGCGCCGTGTACGGCGCGGGGGCATCGCCCATCTCGATGCACGCCTCGAAGTACGCCGCCGCGTCCTCGAAGCGACCGAGCGCGAGCGAGGCGTTGCCCTGCTGGTAGACGAGGTCGGTGTAGCCCGGATAGAGCGCGAGTCCCGCCGCGGCGAGGTCGATCGCTTCCGCGGGGCGCCCGCAGGCGATGCGCGCCTTGGTCAGGCGCTCGATCAGGATCGCGGTGAACAAGTAGCGATCTGGCCCCGTCTCGCTCACCATCGCCCAGGATTGCTCGAGCTCGCGCAGCGCCGCGGGCACGTCGCCCGCCGCGTAGTACTCCGAGCCGAGGTTGAAGTGCATGAACGGGTGTGGTGCGCTCTCGGTCTGCTGGGCGAGCAGCAGCTCGATGTTGCGTCGTGACTTCTCCTTCGAGTCGCGCACGACGCCGAGATAGCCGTAGTGCTCCACCCTGACATTGGAGTAGTGGATCCGCTCGGGGACGTACGCCGGCATGTGCTGACCGATCTGCTCGTGCAGGCGGCCGGAGAAGCGATAGCCGGGCCGGTTGCGGAACATCCGCAGGGCACTGAAGCTGACCGCTCCGCCCGAGCCTTCCTGTCCGGTGAAGTTCGTCTCCACCAGGTAGAAGCACTCCCGCCAGCTCTGCCCGGTGAGTGCGCGCAGTCGCTCCGCGTCGCCTTCGACCAGCACCTCGTCCGCGTCGAGGTAGAGCAGCCAATCGCCCGTCGCCGCCTCGAATGACACGTTGCGGGCGTCCGAGAAGGAGCCCGTCCATTCGCGTTCGATCACGCGCGCGCCGAACAAGCGCGCGATTTCGATCGTCCGGTCCTGAGAGCCGGTGTCGACGATCACGATCTCGTCCACGGCGGATGCCACGGCCCCGAGGGATCGCGGCAGCATCTCCTCCTCGTCGCGGACGATCATGCACAGGCTGAGCCTCATGCCGCTCGCCGGATGCGCGCGCTCGGCCAGCGCCCTCGCCCGGCGTACCAGCCCGGGACTGACGCCACGCAGGGGGCGCCGTGAACGGCCGCCGGCACGCTTGCGTCGCTTGCACTCGGCGAGATTGCTGCGCACGTCCGAAAGCGTCGGGTCGAGCCGCTGTGCGGCCGCGAACAGCGACTGCGCGGCGTCGAGGCTCCACAGCTCGTACAGGGCCACGCCCGCATAGTTGAGCAGGACGGGCTCGGCGGGATCCGGGTCCAGGACGTCGATCGCGGCGGTTGCGGTGGCGAGCAGTATCTCTTGCTGACGTGCGGCTGGAACCCGCGGGCACGTGGCGAATCCCTGCTCGATCAGCAGCTTGCGCGCGTAATAGCGCCGGCTCGGGTCCTCGATTGCGCTCGCGTCTGCAAAGCAGTCACGGTAGGCGTCGAAGCGTCGCTCGATCAGCGCCGCGTGTGCGCGGGCGCTCAGCGCGGCCAGCGCCTCGTCGGTCTGGGCCCCCGGCGCCGGCTCGGCGGGCTGCTCCGGAGCCAGGGATGCTGTGGTGATGCGAAGTGCCATCGGCAGGTACCTCCGATCGGGGGCATCCACGTAATCGGCACGCCACCTCGGATCCTGAGCGCCGGCGGGCGCTGGTTTCCGCAGTTCACCGCGCCCCACGGTGAACTGCGGATATGCGCGCACTGCTGAGTTCGGCGATCGTGGACCGATCGACGATTTTCTGGACGCACTGATGGACGCATGTTGGGTACGGCGTGGAGCCTCGTTGGCCGATAGGTGCAGCGACTCGTCCAACGGAGTGGTGTCCAAGGAGCGTTAGGTGACGCAGGTCAAGGCACGACGGGCGTCCAGTGAATCGGTACAGAAGCTGTGGGAGCAGTACCGCGCGTCGGGGGATGCGCGTCTGCGTGACCAGCTCGTCCTGACTCTGGCGCCGATGGTGAAGTACATCGTCTATCGCAAGGTTCGCGAGATACCTGCGCGGTGCGAGGTCGAGGATTTCATCTCCTGCGGTCTGGAGGCTCTGCTGCGGTCGATCGACCGCTATGACCCCGCGCGAGGAGCAACTCTCGAGCAGTACGCGTGGACCAGAATCCACGGAGCCGTCCTGGACGAGCTCAGGCGCAACGACTGGGCGCCACGTTCGCTGCGTCGCTGGGAGCGCGACATCTCGCGTGCGCGTGAGCGCTTCATCGCCCTGCACGGACGCGCGCCGACGCGCGCCGAGCTGGGCGAGGCGGTCGGCCTCACGCAGGCCGAGCTCGACAAGTGGCTCGAGGACATCGGCCGCTCGGACGTCGGTTCGCTCAACGTTTTGGTGATGGGCGAGGACGACACGACGACGGAGCGGATCGACACGATCGCGAGCGTCAACGCGGAGGCCGATCCCGAGGATCGGGCGATGCGCGACTCAGCCAAGGAGCGCTTCCGGATCGCGTTCGACACGCTGCCCGAGCGGGAGCGTCAGGTTGCGGTGCTGCTGTACGTGCACAACCTGACGCTGCGTGAGATCGGCGAGGCGCTGGGCGTCACCGAGAGCCGCGTCTGCCAGATCCACAGCGCGCTGCGCCGCCGGCTGCGTGAGAAGCTCTCCGCAGACGATCAGCTGTTCAGCGAAGTCGCCTAGGGCCCCGGAGGCGCAGGGTTGCCCTTCGCGTCAAGTCGATAGGCCCATGCGAGCGCCTCGGCCACGGCACGGTACATGGCCTCGGGCACCTCGTCTCCGAGGTCCAGGGCGGCGAGCGCCTTAGCGAGCGCGGGATCGGACCGGACCGGGATGCCATGCTCGTGCGCGGCGTCGATGATCCGCTGCGCGACGTAGCCGCTGCCGCTCGCTGCGATTCGCGGCGCGACGTCACCGTGCTCATAGCTCAGCGCCGTCGCGCGCAGGCGGCGATCGGCGGGCGGCTTGCGCGGTTCAGGCATAGATCTCGACCGGCTCTCGGCGCGGCACGACGCTCACGACGATCGTCCGCGCGAGCGCCTGCGAGAGCGCCTCTCGCAGCTCCTGCGCGGACGCACGCGCGCTGTCGTACGGCTCGCCGGGGTTGAGCGACACCTCGAGCGCGAGCGTCCCCGGGGTGAGCACGAACCGCATCTGGACGGCGCCGAGCGACGGCGCGTCGTAGACGAGCGTCAGCGTGTGCGTATCCGGTGCGTCGCCGCCGCCGCCCTCGTGCTCACTGCGCTCGCGGACTTCGAGCGTTCCGCCGCCCGGCATCGGCGTGCTCACAGGCTGGTCGAGCACCGGTGGGCGCTCCTGCAGTTGGAGCCACACCTTCTCGGGCGTCACCTCGCGCACCTGCAGGCGGATCTCCTGTCCCACGTGCAGGCCGCTCGGCAGCTCCGCGTCGAGCAGCGCGCCGGCGAGGCTGAGCGTGCCGCGGCCGCCCCCGGGCTGCATGCTCGCGACGCGTGCGGCCAGCGTGCGCCCCTCGAATAGCCGCGCGTCGCCGACGATCAGCGAGCGGATCAGCTGCAGGTCGACGGCCATTGACTCCATTGGCATGAACTAAAGAATGATGCATTGGCGCCGACTTACAAGAGCGATGGACCTCGGTCTTTACATCGCTGCGCAGGGCATGCTCGCCGAGCAGGTCCGCCAGGACAACCTCGCCAGTGATCTGTCCAACGCGTCGACGCCCGGATACAAGCCGACCACCGCCGTGCAGCAGAGCTTCGGCGCGATCCTGCTCGCGAACGCGCAGACCGGAACGGCGCTCGGCACGATCGACACCGGCGTCAAGATCGCCCAGCAGAAGGTGGAGATGGGGCAGGGCACGCTGGAGTCGACCGGCAGCCCGCTGGACTTCGCGATCAGCGGATCGGGCTTCTTCGCCGTCAGAACCCCACAGGGCGTCCAGTACACGCGCGACGGCCAGTTCACCGCCAACGCCCAGGGGCTGCTCGTCGACCAGTTCGGCGACGAGGTCCTCTCGCAGAACGGGGCGCCGATCGCCGTCGGCGCGAGGGGAACGGTGCCCGCATCCGCGCTCGGCGTGTTCAACGTGCCGGGCGCAGCCGAGATCGGCAACAACAACTTCTCCGGGACGGCCGCCGGGGCGGCGACCGGGACCGCGCAGTCCGGCCGGCTCGAGCAATCCGCCGTCGATCCGATCGAGACCCTGATCGGCATGACCACGTCCCTGCAGAACTACCAGGCGGGACAGAAGGCGATCGAGACGATCCAGCAGACGATGCAGGAGAACGCCGGCACCGTCGGACTCATCCAGGGAGGGAGCTGACCATGCTCGAAGGTCTCTACGCGGCGGCGGCGGGGATGGAGGCGCAGCAGGCACAGCTCGACGCCCTGTCCAACGACATCGCGAACGCCGACACGCCCGGCTACCAGTCGACGGTCGTGGGTTTCCACGACCTGCTCCACGTCGCGACCTCGGCCAGCGGAGCCGACACGGTGTCGACCGGCACGGGCGCGGCGGCGAGCGTGATCGGCTACAGCCAGACCCAGGGCGCGATCGAGCCCACCGGCCAGCCGCTCGACATCGCGATCGAGGGCCCCGGCTACCTGCAGGTGCGCCAGCCTGACGGCACCGTGGGCCTAACGCGTAACGGCACCCTGCAGCTGAACGCCGGCGGCGAGCTGACAACCGACGTCGGCATGCCCGTGCAGCCCCCGATCACGGTGCCGCCCGGAACCGACCCGTCGAAGATCGAGATCAGCCCGAACGGCGCGGTGCGGGTGAACGGGCGCACCGTCGGCACGCTGAGCATCGTCACAGTGCCGGCCGCGGGCCAGCTGCTGCCATCAGGCAACGGCGTCTTCAGCGTCACGGCGGCCAGCGGACCGGTCCGGCGGGCTGCGGGAACGGCGGTGCAGCAGGGCGCGCTGGAGCAGTCCAACGTCGATCTCAACGAGGCGATGACGGCGATGACGATTGCCGAGCAGAGCTACGACCTTGCGAGCAAGGCGATCTCCGTCGAGACGCAGATGGGTCAGATTGCGTCCACGGTGAAGTCATGAGCGTTCTTCCGGTTGCCGATCTGACGGCCGGCGCCGGGCCCGCGCCGATCGCCCAAGGCGGCCTTTCCGTGGGCGGCACGAGCTCTGCCGCAGCCAAGCAGGCGTACGCAGAAGGCCTCGAGTTCGAGCAGGTGCTCGTGAACGAGCTCGCCCAGCAGCTGACCGCCACCGTCTCCAGCGGTGATGACGGCAGCTCTGACGGCTCTGACGGCTCTGACGGCTCTGACGGCTCCGACGGCTCCGACGACTCCGCGAGCACAGGACTGCTGGGCTCCGCTGCCAGCATGTACTCGAGCCTGATCCCGCAGGCGCTCACCACCAGCATCATGTCGGCCGGCGGCCTCGGCATCGCCTCGGAGATCGCCGGCGCCCTCGATCCATCCCTGGAGCGGGGCTCATGAGCGCCGTGGTCGAGACGCAAGCCTCGGATGGCCTCTTCGCCGGCGAGGTTCTGGCGCACCTCGACGCGCAGCTCACCGCCGCGCGGCGGCTGCTCGGCATGGTGCTCGAGCAGGGCGCAGCGATCCGGCGCCGGGACGTCCAGCAGGTCGTCCGGCTGGCCGGCATGCTGCAGGCCGAGATGGAGCGCCGCCACCTGCTCGAGGACGAGCGCTGCCAGCTCGTCGCCCGCGCCGCCGACAGGCTGGGAAGCGATCAAAACGCCGTCACGCTGCGCATGCTCGAGCGTCTCCTCGATCCCGATTCCGCGGCGCAGGCGCACCGAGGCAGCGCCGAGCTGCGAGGCCTGCTGAGCGAGATCCAGCGCGAGCACACCGTCAACCGTGCGCTGATGGCGCAGGAGCTGGCGTTCCTCGATCATCTACTGCGCCTGACGAACGGAGCCGGTGGTTATGACGCCGCCGGCGATCATGCCTCCCGCGGGAAGCCAGGAGGCATCATCCGCAGACGCGTCTTCGACATGGAGGCATGAGCCGTGTACATCTCCACGTTCACACCGTTGCAGTCGGCGTTGACCGGGATCAACGCAGCTCAGGAAGAGCTCGAGACGACCAGCAACAACATCGCCAACGCCAGCACGCCCGGATACACCGATGAGAGCGCCAATCTCGGCGAGAACCTGCCGCTGACGATCGCCGCCGACAACGGCGCCGGCGTGCAGGTCGGCACTGGGGTCGACGTCGATTCGGTCACCAGCGCGCGTGACCAGTTCCTCGACGCGTCGTATCGCACGCAGAACGCGATCGCCAGCAACGCATCCACCACGCAGACCTATCTGAACCAGGTCCAAGCGGCGCTGAACGAGCCTTCGGGCGACGGCATCTCCTCGCAGCTGTCGAAGTTCTGGAGCGATTGGAGCAGCCTCGCCAACAACCCCACCGGCCTCGCGGCCCAGCAGGCCGTCATCAGCGACGGCCAGGCGCTGGCCAGCTCGTTCAGCGAGCTCAACCAGCAGATCGGCTCGATCCAATCAAACGCCGCCAGCCAGTTCAACGCGCTGACCGCGGACAACGGGCAGATCATGTCCGATGCCAACCAGGTCGCCAGCCTCAACGTCGCGATCCAGCAGGCACAGTCCGCCGGCGAGGACCCGAACACGCTCGAGGACCAGCGTGGTCAGCTGATCGACCAGCTCTCCGCGATGGGCAACATCTCGGTGACGAACGGGACCGACTCCGGCGACAGCTCGATGCTGGGCATCACCCTCGGTGGCGTCTCGCTCGTCAACGCCCAGGACGTCGGAACCGGCTCGCCCGCCGTCAACAGCACCTGGGCACAGTCGATCGTCGGCTCCACGCCCGATCAGGTGGGAGGGACCATCGGTGCGCTGATGAACGTGGCAGGCTCGGCGATCCCGGGTGGGCTACCGGGCCAGCTCGACGGGTATCTCACACAGCTCGACGGCGTCGCCGCCCAGCTCGCCAACGAGGTGAACAATCCGACCGTCGGCGCCGGTACCGCGAGCGCCTACACGGCCTCTGCCGACCCGCCTTTCTTCACCGGGGATACGGCCACGACGCTCGCCGTCAACGTGACCGCCGGCAACGTCGACACCACGGACACCGGCGTCACGGGTGACAACGACATCGCGCTCGCGACCGCCGCCAACAGCGGCGGAACCGCCGATCAGGCATACGACGCCTTCGTCTCGCAGATCGGCAGCGACGCCCAGGCCGCCGGGACGGCCAGCACTGCCCAGCAGGCGCTCGCCACCGCGGTCAGCAACCAGCGCCAGAGCGTGGAGGGCGTCGACCTCAACCAGGAGGAGACCAACGTCATCCAGCAGCAGCAGGCCTACCAGGCGTGCGCTCAGATCATGAACGTGTTCCAAACGATGATCAGCTCCCTGCTGACGGCGGTCGGCTCCTGATGACCGAGCGGATCACCCCCGAGATGCAGGCCAGTGTGATGCTGGCCAACATCAACACGGATCTTGCCGCGGTCGACAAGAGTCAGAACGAGCTGTCGACCGGCCTGCAGATCACGCAGCCGTCCGACAACCCCTACGCGACGGCGCTCTCGATGCAGCTGAGCGGGCAGCTCGCTGCCATGCAGAGCTATTCGGCCAACATCAGCGACGGCACCGCCTGGGCGAACACCGCCAGCACCGCGCTGCAGAGCATCCAGCAGATGGTGCAGTCGGCGCGCACGCTCGTCGTCGAGGGAGCGAACGGCACGCTGGACGCGACCGACCGCGCCTCGGTCGCCGGGCAGATCAGCGATATCGTGGAAGAGATCAAGGACACGGCCAACACCCAGTACGACGGGATGTACGTCTTCTCCGGCACCGCCACCTCGACTGCGCCCTATCAGTCCGGCGCTGGCGCAAGCGACGCCTTTCAGGGCAACACGGATGCGATATACCGCACGATCGGTCCGGCCGGCACGCCCACGCTGCAGGTGAACGCCGACCTCTCGTCCGTGCTGAACGACTCCGCCAGCGGGCCCGGAATGCTGAGCACCCTGGAGCAGGCCGCGACCGACGTCGCCAGCGGCAGCTCGAACCTCGGCACCGATCTCGACAATCTCGACACGAACCTCGGTGCGTTCGAGTCCCTCCAGGGCACGGTCGGAGCGATTCAGGACCGCCTCTCGATGGCGGCCACACGGATCAATTCCTTCCAGCTGACCGACCAGACCGAGCTTTCGAACACCGAGGACGTGGACATGGCGCAGGCATCGATCAACTACTCGACCGAGCAGGCGGCTTACACCGCGGCACTCCAGACCGGAGCGCAGATCGTCCAGACTTCGCTTGTCAACTTCGTGAGTCATTGAGCGGCATGGCGATCACGATCGAAAGCTCGCGCTTCGGCACGGTCGAGATCGCGCCCGAGAGCGTGGTCGAGTTCCCCGAAGGCTTGATCGGCCTCGGTGGCCATCGCTACGCGCTGCTCGCGCGGGATGCATCGAGCCCGTTTCTGTGGTTGCATTCGCTGGAGGACCCGAACATCGCGCTGCCCGTGACCAACCCGCACACATTCTTCTCGGACTTCTCGGTGGAGTTGAACGACGAGGATGCGGCGCGCCTGGAGATCGACGATCAGGCGTCGCTCGACGTCTACGTCACGGTGCGCGCCGCCCCGGTGCTCGACGACGTGACCGTCAACCTCAAGGCGCCGATCCTGATCTGGCAAGGCCGCGCCTTCCAGGTGATCAACCAGTCGCCGGCCGCGACGCTCAGGGCGCAACTCTTCCCGGCCGAAGTCAAACAAGCCACGCAGGCGTGCTGAGGCTCGAGCGGCGCGTCGGCGAGCGCGTGATCCTCGGCGACGAGATCGTCGTCGAGGTGCTCGAGGTCCGCGGCCAGATCGTCAAGCTCGGGTTCGAGGCGCCGCGCTCGGTCCGGATCTACCGCGAGGAGATCTGGCTCGCGGTCAAGCGCGAGAACGAGGCGGCCGCGCTCGGCGGCATCGAGCTGCCGGCCGTGCCCGCGCCCGTGAAGCCCGCGCCCGGCTCCACGACCAAGCCGCGCACCTGATCGCCCGGATCGCTGCAAGCGCGCTGTAACCTGCTCGCGTGGCCCAGAGGTCAACTCCGCGACGCTCGCGCAAGCGGCGCAAGCCCGGCCCCGCCCAGCTGCCTGGGACGGTGTCCCAACCTCGCCCAAGCGCCGCGGAGCCATCGACCGGCATGCTCCGCGCGACGGGTGAGCGTCCGGCAAGCATGCTCCGGACCGTCGGTGAGCGTCCTGGAGGGCCGTTCGGCGGCCTGCCCGTATCGGAGCTCGGGATCCTGATCGGGGGTGTCGCCCTCGTCGTCGGCCTGCTCGAGCACCGGGGCGCGGCGATCCTCGTCGGCTCGGTCGTGTGCGCACTTGCGGTGCTCGAAGTCACCGCGCGCGAGCACTTCTCCGGCTTTCGCTCCCACGCGGCGCTGCTCGCCCTGTTCCCGTCGCTCGGAGTCATGTTCGGTGTCGCGGCTGCGCTCGGCGCACCCGGTGACAGGGTGCTGTTGCTGATCCCCGCCGCGCTCGTCTTCGTGCTCTGCTTCTGGGCGCTGCGCCGCCGCTTTCAGATCGCCCGTCACGCCCGGCTCGCCCGGCCGCCGGCGCAACGCGGCCACTGACAGGCAGCGTCAGCCGGAGCCTCGACGCGAAACCGGAAACATCGGCCGCTTTCGCGTCGCGGCTCGGTCGCAGCTCAGCTCCACAGCCCTCCTGGGGAGTACGCTGCGCCGATCCGCTCGCTCGGATCGCCGCCCGCGCCGCCGCCGGTCGCGCCGGTATCCCCGGCGTCCCCCCGCACATCGTTGCCCTCGAGGCCGCCGGGCGCCGCGGCGGGCACTCCGGGCAGGCACAGCGTGAACACGGCGCCACCGTCGGGCGCGTTGTCCGCGGTCACGCTGCCGCCGTGCTGGGTCGCCACCTGGCGGACGATCGCGAGGCCCAGGCCGCTGCCCTGCCGTCCGCGCGAGTTCTCGCCCCGGTAGAAGCGATCGAACACGTGCGCCAGGTCCTTGTCCGAGATCCCGCCGCCGTGGTCGCGCACGCGCACCCCGCTGGGATCGACCGTGACCTCCACGGGCCCGTCGGTGTGGCGGGCGGCGTTGTCGAGCAGGTTGTTGACCGCGCGCCCGAGCCGCTCGGGCGCGCCCTCGACGATGATCGGCTCCAGCTGCTCGACGAACCGCACGCCGGGGGCGTTGCGGCGCGCCCGCTCGACCGCATCCTCGACGACGCGGTCGAGCCGCACGTCCTCGGTCGAGTTGGGTGGGAGGTCGCCGCGCGCGAGCTCGATCAGATCCGACACGAGCTCGCTCAGCTCCTCGGACTGCTCGACGACGTCCGCCAGCAGGCGCTCACGGTCGTCGTCCTCGAGCGCGGCACCCGACAGCAGAACCTCTACGTTGGTCCGCAGGCTCGTCACGGGCGTGCGCAGCTCGTGCGAGGCGTCGGCGACCAGCTGCCGCTGCGCGCGCACCGAATCGTCGAGCGCCTCACGCGAGTGCTCGAGGCGCCCCAGCATCTCGTTGAAGCGCGACGCGAGCTGCCCGACCTCGTCGTCGCTGCCGACGGTCAGCCGCCTGCTGAGGTCGTCGGTCTCGCCGATCAGCTGCGCCGTTCTCGTGACCTCGGCGAGCGGCGCGAGCACCCGCTTTGCGGCGAAGCGTCCGAGCACGGCGGCCAGCGCGACGCCGCCGATCAGCAACAGGAGGAGGATCAGGCGCAGCTTCGAGAGCACGTTGTCCACCGGTCCGAGCGGCCGCGCGAGCTGGACGGCCACGGGAGCCGCCTCGCCTTCCTCGGTAAACGTGGCGGAGAAGGTGAGGATCCGGAGGTGAGCGCCGTCGACGGTCGCGGTCTGCAGCAATTGCTTCGTGGAGCCGTTGGCCACGCTCAGTGTGCCGGGGTCGACGGGTAGCCCAAAGGCGCCGCTGCGAACGAGAACCTGGCCGTCTGCGTTCACGACTTGGGCGTAGGGGGCCGGTCCGCCGGCGCTCGGCCCGCCGCCGGGGAAGTAGTTCCCCCCGCTGTCCAGGATGCGGTCGAGGACGCTGAGGACGGTGAACTCCTGCGAGCTCAGCTCGCTGTCGACCTGCCTCAGCAGCTCGGCGCGCACGCCGATGTAGCAGACGGTCACGGCAAGCGCGACCGCGATCCCGACGGCGATGGCGGAGGCGAGGCTCAGTCTCTTGCGCAGCGGCACCGGCCCGTCCCGTCAGTCGCGCAGCACGTAGCCGATGCCGCGGACCGTGTGCAGCAGCCGCGGCTCGCCGCCCTCCTCGGTCTTGCGGCGCAGGTAGCCCATATACACGCCGAGCGCGTTGGAGGTCGGTCCGAAGTCGTAGCCCCACACCGACTCGAAGATCGTCGAGCGCGTCAGCACCTGCTTCGGGTGCTTCATGAACAGCTCCAGAAGCATGAACTCCGTCTTGGAGAGCTCGATCACCCGCTCGCCGCGGCGGACCTCGTGCGCGGCCGGATCGAGCGTCAGCTCGCCGAAGCGCAGAACCTCGGCGTCGCCGTCCTCCGAGGAGCGGCGCAGCAGTGCGCGCAGTCGCGCCTGCAGCTCACGCAGCGCGAACGGCTTGACGAGGTAGTCGTCGGCGCCGACGTCGAGCCCGATGACGCGGTCGTCGATCGCGTCACGGGCGGTGAGCATCAGGATCGGAGTGTGATCGCCCGCGGCGCGCAGCCGCCTGCACACCTCCAGGCCGTCGATCTCGGGCATCATCACGTCGAGGATGATCACGTCCGCCTGGTGCTCGGCGAGCGTGTCGAGCGCCTCTCTGCCATCGGCCGCGAGGTCGACGTCGTAGCGCTCCAGCCGCAGCGCCCGCTCGAGCGCCCGACGGACCGCGGGCTCATCGTCGACGACGAGGATTCGTGCCATTGCTCTGAATGATCGAACGTCCGGATAACAAGATCAGAAGAAGCGAGGAACCGTGACAAGCGTACTCGCGCTCAGCCGAGCTCGAACAGCAGCGGCGCGTGATCGGACGGCTTGCTGCCCTTGCGGAAGCCGCGGTCGATCCCGCACGAGGTCAGCCGCGGCGCCAGCTCACGTGACACGAGTGCGAGGTCGATGCGCAGCCCGAGGCCCTTGTGGAAGTGCCCGGCTCGGTAATCCCACCATGTGAACTGCTGCTCGCCGGGATGCAGCCGCCGGTAGGCGTCGACCATGCCCGCATCGAGCATCTGCGACAGCGCAGAGCGCTCCGGCGCGCTCACGTGGGTGCCACCGACGAACAGCCGCGGGTCGTACACGTCGATGTCGGCAGGGGCGATGTTCATGTCACCGGCGATCACACACGGCTGGTGAGCCTGGGAGCTCACCAGCCGGACCATCGCTTCCAGGAAGGCGAGCTTGCGCGGGTACTCGGGGCTGTCCAGCGCGCGCCCGTTGGGGACGTACACGCTCGCGAAGCGGATCCCGCCGATCGTCGCCTCGCACCAGCGCGCCTCGCTGGCATCCGGCTCTCCCGGCAGCCCGAGCTGCGGCTCTGAGGGCTCCAGCGGCAGGCGCGCAAGCAGCGCCACGCCCGCCCAGCGTCCAGCCGAGTGGTGCACCCCCGCGTACCCCGCCTCGCGCAGCTCCAGATGCGGGAATCCGTCCACCGCGCACTTCGTCTCCTGCAGGCAGACGACGTCGGGGGCGTGGAGCTCCAGCAGCTCCAGCAGCCTGGGCAGGCGCACGCGCAGCGAGTTGACATTCCAAGTGACGGCACGCACGCGGCGCGACGTTAGCGCGCAGCGCCGACAATCAACGCTGATGGCCGCCGACCGACGTCAGCCGCTCGAGAGCTACCGGGCCAAGCGCGACTTCGCCGTGACCTCCGAGCCCGGCGGAACCGAGGCGGGCGCGCGCGCCAGCGCGCCCGCGCCCCGCTTCGTCGTCCAGGAGCACCACGCGACCAGGCTCCACTGGGATCTGAGGCTCGAGCACGACGGTGTCGCGGTCTCGTGGGCGATCCCGAACGGGCTGCCGCAGACGCCGAAGGAGAACCGGCTCGCGGTCCACACCGAGGACCATCCGCTCGAGTACCTCGAGTTCCAGGGCGACATCCCGCAGGGTCAGTACGGCGCGGGCGTCATGCGGATCTGGGACCGCGGCACGTTCGAGACGATCAAGTGGGAGGAGCGCAAGGTCGAGGTGATCTTCCACGGCGAGCGCCTGCACGGCCGCTACGGCCTGTTCCCGATCGGCCGCACCGCCGAGAGCGCGAACGACTGGATGATCCACCGCATGGATCCGCCCCTGGATCCGGACCGCGCGCCAATGCCCGAGCACGTGGCGCCGATGCTCGCCCGCGCCGCTCATGCCCTGCCGCCGGCGCAGAAGCAGTGGTCCTTCGAGGTCAAGTGGGACGGCGTCCGCGCGATCGCGTATGCGCAGCCGGGTCGCCTGCGGCTCGAGAGCCGCAACGGGCGCGAGATCACCGCCTCCTATCCGGAGGTGCGGGGTCTCGCGCGAGACCTCGGCATGCGCGAGGCGGTGCTCGACGGCGAGATCGTCGCCTTCGACGAGCGCGGACGACCGAGCTTCGAGACGCTCCAGCACCGGATGCACGTCACGGCCCCCGCGGCCGTGCGGCGCCTCGCCGCCTCGTCGCCCGTCGTCTACGCGATCTTCGACCTGCTGTATCTAGACGGCCACTCGCTGATCGACCTGCCGTACACGGAGCGGCGAGCGGCGCTGGAGGCGCTCGCCCTGAACGGCCCCTCGTGGCGGGTGCCGGCGGTGCGGCGGGGCGCCGGCGACGCTTTGCTTCGGGCGACCGCCGAGCAGGGGCTCGAGGGGATCGTCGCCAAGCGCCTGGACTCGCGCTACGTGCCCGGCGCCCGCAACGGCGCCTGGCTGAAGATCAAGCACACCCAGCGCCAGGAGCTCGTGATCGGCGGCTGGCTGCCGGGGGAGGGCAGGCGCACCGACCGGATCGGCGCGTTGCTGATGGGTTATCACGACGACGGCGAGTTGCGCTATGCCGGGCGGGTCGGAACGGGCTTCACCGAGCGAGTGCTGTCCGATCTCGCGGCACGGCTCGCGCCGCTGAGCCGGCCGGTCAGCCCGTTCGTGCGTGCGCCGAAGCTGCCCCGCGACGCGCGCTTCGTCGAGCCGGCGCTGGTCGCCGAGGTCGAGTTCACCGAGTGGACGGCCGACGGCGTCATGCGCGCGCCGTCCTTCAAAGGCCTGCGTGAGGACAAGGACGCGCGCGAGGTCGTGCGAGAGGACGTTGATGCCGGCGACGTGGGGCAGGAGCCGGAGCGTGGTGACGTGGGGGGGGAGCCGGAGCATGGCGACGCGGGGGACCCGGAGCGTGGTGCTCTCGGGCGCGGGCGCGCGCGCGCCCGCGGGAGCAGTGAGCCCGCCGGCGGGGGCGTCGCGCCCGTCAGCCATGGGTCCGGGGTGCGCGAGGCCGGAGCCGGTGGGTTGGCGCGCGCCCCCGAGGAGCTGTTCGAGAGCTGCTGGCGGCGCCCCGACGGCACGCTCGAGGTCACCCTCGGCGAGCGCGCGCTGAAGCTCTCGAACTGGGACAAGGTCCTGTACCCGGACACCGGCTTCACGAAGGGCAACCTGATCGCCTACTACCTGCTCGCGGCGCCGGCGGTGCTGCCGCACCTGCGTGGGCGAGCGCTCACTTTGAAGCGCTATCCCAACGGCGTGCAGGCCGACTACTTCTACGAGAAGCAGTCCCCGTCCCACCGCCCCGCCTGGGTCCCGACCGCGCGGATCGGCGGCGTCGACTACACGCTCGCGCAGGAGTCCGCGACGCTCGTGTGGCTCGCCAACCTCGCCGACGTCGAGCTGCACACCTCGCTGTCGCTCGCCGAGGCCCCGCAGCGCCCGACGATGCTGGTGTTCGACCTCGACCCCGGCCCGCCGGCCGGGATCCTCGAGTGCTGCGAGGTCGCGCTAGTCATCCACGGGATGCTCGCCACGTTGGGCTGTGAGACGGTCGTCAAGACGTCGGGATCGAAGGGTCTGCAGGTGTACGTGCCGCTCGGAACGGACGTGAGCTACGCCCAGTGCAAGCCGTTCGCGCGGCAGGTCGCGGAGCTGCTCGAGCAGCGCCTCGGGGACCTCGTCGTCTCGCGCATGACCAAGCGACTGCGCGCCGGGAGGGTGCTCGTCGACTGGAGCCAGAACGACGCCCACAAGACGACGGTGACCGTGTACTCGATGCGGGCGCGGGCGGCGCCGAGCGTCTCGACGCCGCTCAGCTGGGAGGAGGTGCGCGTCTGCCACGAGGCCGGCGACCCGGAGCTGCTGCGCCACGGTCCGCAGGACGTGCTGGCGCGCATCGAGGAGCGGGGCGACCTCTTCTCGCCGGTGCTGAGCACGCGGCAGCGGCTGCCTTCCCTGGGCTGAGCACGATCGCCGGGTCCGCCTGGCAGCGCCCGGCGGTTCAGCGTGGCCGGGATCGCCCATCCGTTGAGCGGCCGCGCGGCTTCGATGAGCGGCGCCGCACCGACTACGATGATGCGGGCATGGATCCGATCACGCTCAGGAACCGGTTGCTCGTGGCGAGCGGGATGTGGCGCGAGGCGACGGGCGATCCACTCCCCAGGATGGCGCCCGGCGACCCCGCCGACCAGATCCAGAGCTTCGAGCTGAAGCTCGTGGATCGTCTGTTCGCCGACGCCACCGCCGAGACCGCACGCGAGGTGGCGGACCGC
Organism: Solirubrobacteraceae bacterium; assembly: GCA_052148275.1. Classification (GTDB taxonomy): domain Bacteria; phylum Actinomycetota; class Thermoleophilia; order Solirubrobacterales; family Solirubrobacteraceae; genus Palsa-465. The sequence continues at coordinate 88,597 of JBKQIR010000175.1, read as the reverse complement.
ACGTGGGACCTCGTCCACGACCGGCCCGATAGCGACCCGGTCAAGAAGCGGGTGGTCGAGATCCATGAGGCGCTCGCCAAGCGGACACTGCTCGGGGATTGAGGCGCCGCGTGCCGCGCGGCATGCGGGACCTCGCACAAAACGACTGCATTTTGGCCCACGCGTGCCGATCAAGCAGGGGAGGACAGTGCGGCACACGCGTCATTACACGGTGGATCAGGCGCTCGCGTCCCGCGGGTGGATCGCGGAGCGCGTTCGCAGGGTGCGCAGCGCCCGGCGCAAGCTCGAGGAGCTCGGACCGTGTCTGGGCGCGGGCATCCGCGTGCTCGATCCGATGACCGGTGGTTCCTATCCCTCGCGCGAGGTCGCGGAACCGCTCATCCAGCTGAGCCTCGCGGTTGCCGACCTGGAGTCCGTCGAGGTGGTGCTGCGGGACATCGACAGCGGGCTGGTCGAGTTCCCTTCGATGCGCGAAGGATGCGAGATCTACCTCTGCTGGCGGGTCGAGGAGGACGAGATCCGCTTCTGGCATCCGGTCGACTCGACGTACTCCGCCCGTCTGCCGCTGTAGCGAGCCGAATGCCGCAAGGGCGCTGGGGGAGCGAGCCTCGACGCGAAAGTACCGCATATACCGGTACTTTCGTACTTTCGCGTCGAAGCTCAGAACGTCAGCGGTCCTCGATGCGCATCCTGAACGAATCCGCTCGCTCGACCGTCGCCCCCGCCGCATGCGCCCGATCAGCCAGCAGCCGGTCGGATGTGACGACCCGCACCGCGCGTGGCTCGCGGTCGAGCTTCAGCCGCCGGATGATCTCGTCGTCGGCAGCGTCGCGCCGAGGCTTGGGCGCGTGAGCGACCTCGATCACCGTCGAGCGGATCGGCGGCGAGGGCCGCCGCTCGAACACCACGACCACGTCCTCGCCCTCGTCGGCCGCCCAGCGCTCGAGCGTGTCCACCAACCGCAGCATCGCGGCGTCCCGGTCCTTCCACCACTGGTCGGGTCGAGTCCCGATCACGTTCATGCCGTCGACGAGCCAGCGCATTTCGGCAGCCTACGCGCACCGGCGGGACTGCGCGGCCCCGCTCCGTGCTACTTTGACGCGCGACAAGGCCGCGCACGCGGCATCAAGCAGGTGCAGGCTCCGGTGGTGATCACAAGCATCCTTCGCGGAAGCAGCACTTTCTTAGCTACGGAGGAGTTCTCCACAATGCCAACCGGAACAGTGAAGTGGTTCAGCGACGAGAAGGGCTTCGGCTTCATCACGCCCGATGAGGGCGCGCGGGACCTGTTCGTGCACCATTCTGCGATCGTCGTCGACGGCTACCGCTCGCTCGCCGAGGGCGCCAAGGTCTCCTATGAGGAGGAGGCAGGGCCGAAGGGCCCTAAGGCCGTCAACGTCGTCAAGCTGTAGATCCGAGCGGCGCGGCCCGTCAGGCCGTCGTGGCTCGGCGCGCCGTCGCTCGTGACAGCCGTCATTTGTCGGCGAGCAGGACTAAGATCCCAGAAGGCCCGGTGATTCAACGGATCTGAGGGAGCATGAATAAGGTAGAAGAAGAACGCGAAGACGTGATCATCCGCTTTGCGGGCGATTCCGGCGACGGCATGCAGCTGGTCGGAAGCCGCTTCACGGATGCGACCGCGCTGTTCGGCAACGACCTGGCGACCATGCCGGACTTCCCGGCGGAGATCCGCGCACCCGCTGGAACCGTTGCGGGCGTGTCGGCCTTTCAGATCCACTTCGGCGCGCGGCACATCCTGACGCCGGGCGAGCGTCCGAACGTGCTGGTGGCGATGAATCCCGCGGCGCTGAAGGCGAGCATCACCGAGATCGAGCGCGGCGCGACGATCGTCGTCAACGAGGACGCCTTCTCGAAGCGCAACCTGGAGAAGGCCGAGTACGAGAGCAATCCGCTCGAGGATGGCTCGCTCGGCGAGTTCCGTGTGCACCGGGTGCCGATGACGACGCTGACGCAGCGCGCGGTCGAGGCGGTCGAGGGCGCATCCTCGCGCGATGCCGCCAAGGCCAAGAATCTGTTCGCGCTCGGGCTGCTGTCCTGGCTCTACGAGCGCCCGATCGAGGTCACCGAGCGGTGGATCCAGGAGAAGTTCTCCAAGAAGCCGGCCGTCGCGCTGGCGAATCTCGCGGCGTTCAAGGCGGGCTGGTCCTTCGGCGAGACGACCGAGTTGCTCGACATCCAATACAAGGTCGCCCCGTTCAGGGACATCGCCCCCGGCACCTACCGGAACGTGACCGGCACGACCGCGCTCACGCTCGGGCTGATCGCCGCCAGCGTTCGCAGCCGGATGCCGCTCGTGCTCGCCAGCTACCCGATCACGCCGGCATCGGAGATCCTGCATGAGCTCTCTCGCCTGGCGAGCGGTGGCGTCTCGACGATCCAGGCCGAGGACGAGATCGCGGCCGCCGGGATGGCGCTCGGCGCCGCCTTCGGCGGGCGCCTCGGCGTGACCGCGACCAGCGGCCCCGGCATGGACCTGAAGGCGGAGATGATCGGGCTCGCGGTGATGCTCGAGTTGCCGTTGGTCGTGATCGACGTCCAGCGCGCAGGGCCCTCCACGGGCCTGCCGACCAAGCCCGAGCAGTCCGATCTGAACCTTGCGCTGTACGGCCGCCACGGCGAATCGCCCGTGCCGGTGCTCGCGCCGAGCACGCCGGGCGGCTGTTTCGACACGGCGTTCGAGGCCTGCTCGATCGCGATTCGCTATCGGACGCCGGTGATCGTGCTGTCGGACGGGTACCTCGCGAACTCCTCTGAGCCGTGGCGGATCCCGGTCGTCGAGGAGCTTCCCGAGATCGATCCGAGTTTCGCGAGCGCGTCGCAGGACGGCGAGCGCTTCGCGCCCTACGCGCGCGACGAGCAGCTCGTGCGGCCGTGGGCGATCCCGGGCACACCCGGCCTGCAGCACCGGATCGGCGGGCTCGAGAAGGCCGAGGGGAGCGGCAACGTGTCCTACGACGGCGCCAATCACGCACGCATGACCGAGGTGCGCGCGGCGAAGGTGGAGGGGATCGCGCGCGACATCCCGCCGCTCGAGGTGGACGCCGATCCCGAGGCGACGATGCTCGTGCTCGGATGGGGCTCGACCGAGGGGGCGATCCGCGCGGGCGCCCGCCGAGTCAGGCGTAAGGGGCACAAGGTCGCGATTGCCTTCCTGCGCCACCTCCGGCCGCTGCCGCCGAACATGGGCGATGTCCTGCGGTCGTTCGACTACGTCGTCGTGGCCGAGATGAACGGCGGCCAGCTCGCGCAGATGCTGCGTGCAAAGTACCTCGTCGACATCGAACCGTTCACCAAGATGCACGGTCAGCCGATCTGGGGATCGGAGATCGAGCGGATGATTCTGGAGCACCAGTGAGCACGATCAGCACCAACGGCGGCACGACCGCCGAATACACGAAGGCGGACTTCCAGTCCGACCAGGAGACGCGGTGGTGCCCGGGGTGCGGCGACTACGCGATCCTCGCAACCGTGCAGCAGTTCCTGCCCGAGCTCGGGATCCCGCCCGAGCGGATCGTGTTCATCAGCGGGATCGGCTGCTCGGGGCGCTTTACCTACTACATGGACACCTACGGGATGCACGGCATCCACGGGCGGGCGCCCACGATCGCGACAGGTCTTGCCAGCGCGCGCCGCGACCTGTCGATCTGGGTGGTGACCGGCGACGGCGACTCGCTGTCGATCGGCGGCAACCATCTGATCCACGCGCTACGGCGCAACGTGCCGATCAAGATCCTCCTGTTCAACAACCAGATCTACGGCCTGACCAAGGGGCAGGCGTCGCCTACCTCCGAGGTGGGGAAGGTGACGAAGTCGACGCCCTTCGGTGTCTCCGATCACCCGTTCAACCCGGCGGCGCTCGCGATCGGCGCCGAGGCGACGTTCGTGGCGCGGACGATCGACCGTGACCGGCACCACATGACCGACGTGTTCCGCGCGGCGGCCCACCACGAGGGCGCGGCGCTCGTCGAGATCTACCAGAACTGCCCCGTGTTCAACGACGGCGCGTTCAGCGCGCTGACGGAGAAGGGCGTCAAGGACGTCAACCAGGTCCGGCTCGAGGCGGGGCTGCCGATCAGCTTCGGTCCGGACCACGAGCGCGGCGTGACGATGGGGCGGGATGGATTGCTGCGGATCGTCGACGTCGCCGACGTCGGCGAGGATGCGCTGCTCGTCCACGACCCCGGTCGCGACGATCCAGGACTCGCCTTCTCGCTCGCAAAACTGTCGGACGACCCGACGGGCCCGACTCCGATCGGCATCTTCCGGCAGGTTTCGCGCCACGTCTACGGGCGCAGCGTCGCCGAGTCCGACGCCGCCAGCATGGCCGACCTCCAGAAGCTGTTCCACCAGGGCGAGACCTGGACGGTGGAGTGACCGGCGCCCCCGGAGATCTGGACGATGGCGTGACCAGCGCCCCGGTGATCGAGCTGCTCTGGTGGGAGGGCTGCCCCTCGACGGAGCAGGCGCGCATGCAGTTGCAGGCCGCGCTGGGCGAGATCGGCCTCGAGCGGACCGAGATCCGGATGGTGGAGGTTCGCACGGACGCGCAGGCGTGGTCGCTCGACTTCCCGGGCTCCCCGACGATCAGGATCAACGGCGTCGACCTGCTCGAGCTGGCTCGGGTGCAGCTGGCGGACTCGGTGAGCGCGGATGCGCACAGCTCGGCGCCGGCCTGCGGGCCGGCGCCCGCTGCGCTCACGTGTCGCGTCTACCGCCGTCGCGACGGCCGCATCTCGCCGCTGCCCGACCCGGAGGACGTGCGCGAGGCTCTCCTGTACGTGGTGGCGCACCCGTGCCATGAATCGCTCTCTGCGGCGAGCCCCGCATGAGCCTGATGATCGGCGAGCCTGCGCCGGCGTTCGAGCTGCCGGACACTGACGGGCGCCCGTGGTCGGTCGGCGAGGGCGAAGATGAAGACGTCGCCGCGATCACCGTGATCGTGTTCACGTGCAACCACTGCCCGTACGCGCTGGCGTGGCACGAGCGGATCGCCGACGTCGCCCGCGACTACGCGTCGCGGGGCGTGCGCTTCCTCGCGATCAATCCCAACGACGGCGCGCGCTATCCCGGCGATTCCTACGAGATGATGCGCCGTCGAGTCGCGAGCGAGGACTGGCCGATGCCCTACCTGCACGACGCCACGCAGGATGTCGCGCGGGCGTTTGGTGCCAAGACGACGCCCGACCTGTTCGTGCTCGACACTGGTGGTGGGCTGCGTTACCGGGGCGCGCCCGATGCCGACTACGACGATCCGAGCCTGCGCGCCGCGTGGTTGCGCGACGCGCTCGACGCCCTGCTGGCCGGCGAGGAGCTCGCCCGGGCGCAGACGGCGCCGGTCGGCTGCTCGATCAAGTGGAAGCCTTGAGTGCCGATAACAGCTAAGAGATAGACACTGAGAGCCGCCGAAACGAGGGCACAACCTCGGTTGGAGGCGTGTCCGCTCTGCGGTTTGTGACAACTGAGACGCACTTTGCTGGTGATCACACGGTGCAACGGAGCATGCATCGCTGGTGAAAATCATGTAGAGTGCCGCAAAATTCACCCAGCCGAATCCCCGCCGCACGTCGTCGGGGAACGGGGAACCCGATGTATGAGCCTTTGGCTCTTGGGGCGAATCGCCACACGATGAGTGGCGTAGCGCAAGCTCTTTCAGCGCGAGTCCGACAGCTAACCCCGTAGGCACCCGAAAGAGAAGGGGTTAGCTTTGCCGTACTCGATAGCAGCGCGGATAAGGATCGGTTTGGTGATTGCGGCGGCTTTCGCTGTCGTCGCCACATCCTGTCCTGCTCTCGCGACCGCTCAGCCGCTCGGTAGCCGGACGCTGCACATCGGTATGCGTGGTCCCGACGTGCGCACGCTGCAGCAGGATCTGTCGGCGTCCGGCTTCACCACCGCGGTCACCGGGATCTTCAACACCGCGACGCTACGACACGTGCTTGCATTCCAGCGCCACTACGGGCTCGCGCCCGACGGCGTCGTGGGCCGCCTCACCACGGCCAAGCTCGAGGCGGTGACGGCGACCAAGGCGCGACTCGGCGCGTCCGCCGCCTCGTCGGAGACATCCAAGACCGGCGCGGCGAGCCTCGGCTCTGGCACGAGCACCGTAGGGGTGAGCCCCGAGTCCGCGCCAAAATCGAAGACGACGACGACCACCACGACGGCTCCCAAGACGAGCACGACGACCACCACCACCACCACCACAACGGCCTCGACGTCGACGACGTCGAGCAGCGGTGGCGCCGGCATGGGGTCGGACCCGAACGACGGGCCGGTCGAGCCCGCCACGCTCGAGCCCGACGGGCTCGCTGTCGCGCCCGTCGATGCGCCGGCCGCGATCGTCGACCTGATCGCCGCCGCCAACCGGATCGCCACCCTGCCGTACATCTACGGCGGCGGACACGCCCTCTACCACGGCAATCCGGTGGCCCTCGATGCCGGCTACGACTGCTCGGGCTCTGTGAGCTTCGCGCTCCACGGCGCCGGCCTGCTCTCCGAGCCGTACGACTCGACTCAGTTCGAGACCTGGGGTGCGTCCGGAGTCGGTCGGTGGATCACGCTCTATACCAATGCGGGTCACGTCTACATGCACGTTGCGGGCCTCTGGTTCGACACCGCGGCGCAGAGCGCCGCCAACGGTGAGGACCGCTGGTCGACGACGCGCATCTCGCCCGCCGCCGGTTTCATCGCGGTCCATCCGCAGGGCTGGTAGCGCTCGCGCGGTCACCGTGTGCGGGCCGGGGCAGCTTTTGTGTGCGGGCCGGGGCAGCTTTTCACCTTGTCCCGGCGCCGCGCGCAATAATGGCCTCCATGAGTGCACTGCAAGAGCTGTACACGATTCCGCAGGAGTACCTGGATTTCCGCGACACGATCCGGCAGATCGCCAAGGAGCAGATCGCTCCGCGCGCCGCCGACATCGATGAGAAGGCGGAATATCCGCACGATCTGCGGAAGCTCCTGGCGGAGCAGGACATCCTCGGCCTGCCCTTCGATACCGAGTACGGCGGAACCGGCACCGGGACCTTGATGCTCAACATGGCGATCGAGGAGATCTCGAAGGCGTGCGCGTCGACCGCTCTGATCCTGATGGTGCATGAGCTGGGGACGCTTCCCATCAAGCTGTACGGCTCCGAGGAGCTCAAGCAGCGCTTCCTGCCGAAGTGCGCAAGCGGCGAATGGTCGCCGGCGTTCGCTCTCTCGGAGCCCGATGCCGGCTCCGATCCGGGTGGCATGATCACGCGGGCGGCCAAGGACGGCGACGATTGGGTGATCGACGGCGTCAAGAACTGGATCAGCAACGCCGGCATCGCCGACTTCTACATCGTCTTCGCGGTCACCGACCGCGAGCTCCCGCCCTCGCGCGGGATCACGGCGTTCGTGGTCGAGGCCGACCGCAAGGGCTTCAGCATCGGCAACCTCGAGCACAAGCTCGGGATCCGCGGATCACCGACCGGCCAACCGGTGCTCGACGGCGTCCGGGTCCCCGACGCGAACAGGATCGGGGAGGTCGGCAAGGGCTTCAAGGTCGCGTTGGGCACGCTCGATCGCTCCCGCCTCGGGGTCGCCTCGCAAGCGCTCGGGCTCGCCCAGGGCGCGACCGACTACGCCGCCGCCTACGCCCGCGAGCGCAAGCAGTTCGGCAAGCCGATCAACACCTTCGGGGCGATCCAGATCAAGCTCGCCGACATGGAGACCCAGTGCGCGGCAGGACGGGAGTTGCTCTACCAGGCGGCCGCCAAGGTCGACCGCGGCGATCCGGACATCGGCAAGTTCTCGGCGATGGCGAAGCTGTTCTGCTCCGACATGGCAATGGATGTCACGATCGAGGCGATCCAGGTTCTCGGCGGCTACGGCTACGTCAAGGACTATCCGGTCGAGCGCATGATGCGCGACGCCAAGATCACCCAGATCTACGAGGGCACGAACGAGATCCAGCGCGTCGTCATCGCCAGGTCCCTGGCGTAGGCGATGCGCGGCTCGCCGTCACCGCCCCGGCAGGCCGTCATCGCGGCCCTTGGGGCGATGACGGCCGGCCTCGTCGTTCTGACCGTGCTCGTCGGCTTCAGCGACGTGCGGCTCGTGCGCGTGCTGCAGGGCCTGGCGGTGTTCGGTGCCGGCGCGCTGCTTGTCGGCGGCGCCGTCGTCATCGCGCTCGTGAGGCTCGCCAACTGGCGTGACCCGGAATCAGAGCAGGAGTTCGAGGCGCTCGTGCAGAATGCCGAGCGGCTTGCAGCGGATGCCTCGTGGGCCGATTTGGAGGACCGGCGAGCACCTGCCGATGCTGAGGAGGAGGAGGGCGACGACGACGGTGACTCCGACGGCGTCGGCAATGACGCATTCGGGGCGCTCGTCCGCTCGGCCGTCGATGAGCTGCCGCTCGAGTTCCACCGGGCGCTCGAGCACGTCGCGATCGTCATCTCGGACGAGGGGCGTCAGCATCGCGCGTACGGCCTCTACCAGGGGGACACGATCGCCCAGGATTACTTCCACGAGCGAATCGTGATGTTCCGCGACACGCTGCTTCGCGATTTCGGTCACGATCCGGAGCTGCTGCGCGCGCAGGTCGCGCGCACGCTGCGCCATGAGCTCGCCCACCACCTCGGCTGGGGCGAGCGCGGCGTACGAGAGCTGGGGCTCTAACTCACTAATTTCCTCGCGGGCCCTAAGAGATCCCGGCGCGGACCGCCAGCACTGCGGCCTGTACGCGGTTGGCGAGGTGCAGCTTGCCGAGGATCCTGGCGATGTGATTCGAGACGGTGTTGGTGCTGAGCCCGAGGCCCCGACCGATCTTCCGGTTGCTGTCGCCGCTGGCGAGATGGGAGAAGATCTCGAGTTCTCGCTCGGTCAGGACGGCGCGGATCGCCCGCGCGGCGGCCTCGCCGGTAGCCGTCACCGGCACCACATCAGTGTCTCGAATGCGCTGCAGCAGCCTGCGGGCGACCTTCGATGAGAGGACGGCTTCGCCGGCGGCCGTCGCTCGGATCGCGTCGATCACGTCGTCGGCCGCGACGCTCTTGAGAATGTAACCGCTGGCGCCGGCCATGATCGCCTCCACCACGTGGTTCGGCTCGCAGCGGGTGAGCACCAGCACGCGTGAGGCCGGCGCGAGCAGCCCGATCTGCTCGATCGCGGACAGGCCATCGGACAGCTGGATATCGATCAGCACGACGTCGGGGCGCCGGTCGATCACGAGCTTGAGCGCGGCGGATGCGGTGGTGGCCTCGCCGACGAGCTCCAGCCCGTCGATCGCCAGGGCCCGGGAGAGCGCGCTGCAGATCAGCGGTTCGTCATCCGCCAGCACGACGGTGATTGGTCGAGGATGCTCGATGGGCGTGAGTGGTTGAACTCGCAATGGGACCTTCTCAGGGGGCGGTGTGCCGCAGGGCCTCGGCGCGGATCCCCAGGCAGAACCTGTTCGCGTGCGACCGATGCGAAGCATAAAGTCGACCGAGCCATAAAGGGGTGCGACTTGGCCCTCCAGTAGATCCGATCGAGCTATTTACATGGTCACGATCGAGCCAATAGGTTGCCGTACTCATCGAGACAGCCACTGCAACGCGATGGTGGCAGGCCGAACGTGGGGGAATCAGCATGAAGCGGCGCCGAGATGGGTTGACCTTGCGCAAGCACACGGGGACTGGGCACGGACGCGCGTCACGCGCCGGCGCCGCGCGAGCGGCATGGATCGTCGGCCGCTTCGGCGCCGCGCGGAGCTGCACGGTCCTCGCCGTTGCCGCAGTCCTGATGCTGGTCAGCGCGATGAGCGCGTCGGCGGCGAGTCCGGTGACCCAGACAAAGACGTTCGCGTCCGTCGGGGAGTCGATCTTCGGCGTTCCGGCCGGGGTATCGAGCATCGCGGTCACGGCGACCGGCGCCGAGGGCGGCGCCGGCTTCCCCGAAAGCACATGCACGGCTGGTGAAGGCGCCGTTGTGAACGCCACGATCCCGGTCACCTTCGGGCAGACGCTGTTCGTCGAGGTCGGCGGCGCCGGCGGGGACCAGAGCAAGGAGGCGTCGTTCGGAGGATCGAACGGTGGCGGACAGGGCGCAGCCGACGACGGCGGATTTGGCAGTGCCGGCGGCGGCGGGGCATCGGACGTTCGGACGCGGTCGAACTCCACTGCGCTCTCGAGCGCAGACACGCGGCTGCTCGTCGCCGGCGGTGGCGGCGGTGGCGGCGACACCTTCTCCTCGACGTGTAACGGCGGCAACGCCGGCTCGTCGCCTGGCGCCGGGGGCACCTCCTCCCCGGCGATCGGAGGAGGACCCGGTTCCAGCAGCAGCGGCGGCAGCGCCGGATCCAGCGCCTCCGGCTGCTCGTCCCCGACGACCGGCGGCCTCGGCACCGGCGGCAACGGCGCCCCGGGCACCGGCAGTTGCTCCAAGTCGGGAGGCGGCGGTGGCGGCGGCTACTTCGGCGGCGGTGGTGGCGGCGCCGGCCCCTTCTCGGGCGGTGCCGGCGGTGGCGCCGGCTCGAGCCATGTGGAGTCATCGGCGACGAACGTCTCGATCGGGACCGCTTCGAGCCAGCCGGTCGACGGGCCGGCGGTCAACGGGTCGGTTACGTTCACGTACACGGTCGCCGTGGCGCCGACCGCGCTGATCGCCTCGCCGGCCGGCGGGGGCACCTACACGGAGGGGCAGACGGTCCCGACGTCGTTCTCCTGCACCGAGGGCGCCGGCGGCGACGGGATCGCCTCGTGCGAGGACAGCAGCGACATCGGCGGGGTCACCGGGACGCTCACGGATAAGCTCAACACCTCGACGGCCGGCACTCACACGTACACGGTCACCGCCAACTCCAAGGACGGACTGAGCGACACCGTGTCGATCACATATACGGTCGTCGCCCCAACTCCCCCGGCCCCGACGTGTGCCAAGAGCCCTGTCAGCTTCCAGCTCACACAGCTCGCGACGAGCGGGTGCCTGACGCTCCAGTCCAATGGCGCCTATCAGACCTCGGCCGCAGTCGCGCTCAACAGCATCCCGCTGCCGGCGCTCAGCGACGGCGACTACTACCAGCTCACGCCGCCGAGCACGGCGCATCCCGGCGGGCAGTTCGGCGTGTTCGCTCCGGGCGCAGCCGCGCTCCCGAGCGTGCCGATCAGCCTCGGCAGCTTCCAGGTGTTCGACGGCGTCATCAACTGGAACCTGCCCGCGAACAACGGCAGCAACCTCGGCACGGTCGCGACGTTGAGCGTCCCCAGCGGCGCGAGCATCGCCGGCATGGAGATCGGCGGCTCGATCGCGCTGCAGTTCGGCGTGAGCGGCGGCAACTACTACTCTGCGTTTCCGCTGACGGTCGATCTGCCGTCGCTGTTCAAGAGCGGCCCGACCGACACGTCGGCCGGTGTGACCGGTAGCACGTCGATCCGGGTCGACTCCCAGGGCGTGCACTTCGACGGTCTCAGCGTGCAGGTGAGCGACGTCTACATCGGCGCGCTGGAGGTCAAGTCCGCCTGCTTCTCCTACAACCCGAGCGGCGCCAGCGGCGCCGTGTCGGGTTGCCCGCTCCCGGCCCTCTCCGGCTCGCCGTTCGCCGCTCTGACTTGCGGCGCCTCCGGCGGCTCGAGCTGGTCGGGGAGCGCCGACATCGTGCTCCCGGTCCCCTCCTCGCCGGAGATCAGCATCTACGGTGGCGTGGCGAACGGTGCGCTCACGTCGCTGAGCGTGGAGGCCAGCGGCCTGAAGGTCCCGCTCGCCGAGGATGTGTTCCTGACCACCGTAGGGCTCCAGCTCTGTCTGCCGACTGCCACACAGGGGCTGCAGATCCAGGGTAACGTCGGCGTCGGCGCGCTCCCCGAAGGGGACACCTACGGCGTCGAGATCGACGGCGCGTTCGACTACAAGGACGCGTTCGGCGGGCAACCGTGGTCGCTGTCGCTTGGCGGCACGCTGTCCGTGGAGGGAACGCAGGTCGGCCAGGGCACGGTCACCTTCGGCGGAACGCCGCTGGTCACATTCAACGTGTCTGCAAGCGTCAGCCTTGGAGACGGCCTCGTCTCGCTCAGCGGCAGTCTCGGCGGGTTCTTCGAGACAGCTGCGCCCAATCAGTTCTCCGTTGCGGGCGAGATCATGGGGTGCATCAGCGGTCTCCCCTGCGCAAGCCTGCAGGCGGCCGTCTCGAGCATCGGCGTGGCCGGCTGCATCAACCTCGGAAGCATCACCATCGACGAGCCCGTCAACCCCGGATTCGCGGGTTTCTTCGGACCCTGGGCCCCGGTGACAACGCAGCTGGAGGCGGGCTTCGGCTTTGACTGGGGCGGCAGCGTACAGCTGTTCGCCACCTCGTGCGACATGGGCGATTATGAGCTCAACGCACCGGGCACCGCCCACGATGCCGCCAGCGGCCAGTTCGTCGTGCCCGCCGGCACGCAGGCCCTGGCGGTCCAGATCAGCGGCAAGAGCGGCGCGCCGCTCGTCGACGTGAGCGGCCCCGCCGGCGAGGCGATCACGCCGCCGGCGAGCGGCACGGGCGAGCGTCTGAGCAATGGCGACGTGCTCATCGAGAACGGGCCAGGAAATGCGACCTCGCTGCTGCTGGTGAAGCCCAGCGCGGGAACATGGCACGTGAGTGCGACGTCGGCCAGCACGCCGATCACCGGGATCGAGACGGCTGCCAACCAGGCGCCGCCGGTCGTGGCGGGCTCCGCGCAAGCGCTCAGCGGTGGCCGCGAAGGACTCGGGGTCGACTACGTGCTGCCCTCCGACGAAACCATGTCGCTGTTCGTCGAAGGGCCGAATCACACGGTGCAGCAGCTCGGCAGCGTGGTCGGAGGCGCATGCCCGAAGCGCGTCAAGGCGCCCGTCTCCCCGCTCTGCGACCGGCTCACGTTCACGCCGCAGTACGGACCCAACGGGACGCGCACGATCGTCGGTGTGATCGACCGCCACGGGGTGCCGCAGTCGCAGATCACGATCGCGAAGTTCGCGTTCGTGCGCCCGCCCACAGCGCCGCCGACGGTTACCGTCACGCACAAGAACGGCGGCGTCTGGATCAAGTGGACCCGGGTCACGAACGCCGGCCAGTATGCGGTCAGCATCAAGGTCAGCGACGGGCGCATTCTGTCGGTCACGAAATCCGGCCTGACGGCGTTCGTCCCGAACGTGGCGAGCGACACGAAGGTGTCCGTCGTGGTCTGGGGATTCCTCAGCGACGGCGTCACCGGCAAGGGCGGTAAGGCCAAGGTCACTGCCGGTCCGGGCTGCCCGGCTGCGACCGGAAGCCTGTCGGGGACCACGCTCGGGCAGGTCAGGCTCGGAATGACCCGCAGCCAGGCGCAGAGCGCCTACTCGCAGAGCATCATCGAGGCCGGCGCGAACTCGGAGCTGTTCTGCGTCGCTCCCGACGGCGTGCGCGTGGGCTATCCCTCGCCACAGCTGCTCTCAGCGCTCAGCAGCGGGCAGCGGACGGCGGTCCAGGGGCGCGTGATCTGGGCATCGACCGCGAACCCGATCTACGCGATCGGGGGGATCCGGCCCGGGGACACGCTGAAGGCCGCCGAGCAGGCGCTCCCGAACGGGACAACCCTGCAGGCCGGCGCAAGACAGTGGTACCTCGCTCCGGTCGGCTCCACGACGGCCGCGCTCCAGGTCAGCAACGGTGGCATCTCCGAGGTCGGCATCATCCGGGCCGGCCTGACGAGAAACGCCCGTGCCGAGCGGATCGTGACGATCAGCCTCCAGTAGCGGCATCAGGCGAGGGCTGCGAGCGAAGCGCTCGCAGCCCTCGCCTGGTCACCAGCGCCGCCGGCGCCTCGTGCGCTCGTGGGCCTCCTCGGCCGTCGGGCGGGCGTACCTGCTCGTACCCGGAGCTGGCGCGATGTCGGCCGGACGCAAACGCATGGCGAAACTCAATGCCATACGCTTTACTGCAAGAGCGATGTCTATAACGATCACCCAGCTGACCACGTTCCTCGCGGTCATGCGCAGAGGCTCCGTCACGGCTGCTGCGGACGAGCTCGTCGTCACGCAGCCGTCAGTGTCGTCTGCCGTGTCCGCGCTTGGGCGCGAGCTCGGATGCGACCTGTTCGAGCGATCGGGAAGGGGGATCTGCCTCACTGGCGCCGGGCGCGCGTTCGCACCTTACGCCGCCGAGGTGCTTGGATTGCTGGAGAGCGGCCGACAGGCGGCATGCGAAGCGGCGGCTGTAGCTTCGCGAAGGCTGCGACTCGCGGCGGTGACGACCGCTGCAGAGTCCTTCGTCCCGCCACTGATGCGCGCGTTCTCAAACGAGCATCCAGACGTGGAGCTCACGCTCGATGTTGGAAACGCGGAGTACGTATTCGAGCGAGTCGTTACTCGCTCCGCCGACGTCGCCGTCTCGGGCAAGCCGCCCACACATCCCCGCCTCGCCGTCGACCCGCTGCTTGCCAACGAGATCGTGTGCATCACTGCACCGGATGATCCGGCCGCACTGGCTGGACCGCTTCAGGCCGCCTCGCTGGCGGACCGCCCCTGGCTGTTGCGGGAACGCGGATCGGAATCGAGGACACTCAACGAGCAGTTCCTTTCAGCTCGTGGCATGCGTCCGTTGACGCTCACGCTTGGTTCGAACGGGGCGATCAAGCAGGCTGCTCGAGCCGGACTTGGCGTTTCGCTGCTCTCGCGCGCGGCGGTCGAGAGCGAGCTCGCATCGGGCCGGCTCGCCCAGATCCGACTGACGGACGGGCCGGCGACTCGTCCGTGGTTCGTGCTGCGCTCTTCGTCGGGACCGGCTCAGCCCACAGCCGAGCTGTTCGTGGAATTCGTGCGCGGGGCCGCGGCGGATCTCGTGTGCTGACGGGCTAGCTCCGCGGCCGTGCTGCTGCGTCGCTCTGGTAGTTGTTGGGTTGCAGCACTTTGCGCTGCGTCATGCAGAAGGTCCGAAGGTCCGCTGGCGGGGTGTCGGCGGGATGGTCTTCGATCGGTGCCGAGACTGCGCCGGCGCGTGCGACACGCGCGGCTTGTGTGGCCTCCTTCTAGGAGGAGAAGCGCGGCGACTGAGCGAGGCGTTTGCCGTCAGCGGCGACAAGCGCCCAGCCATAGTCCCCGCCGTTGTCCATGAAGATGACGAACTTCATCGACGCTGGCGCTGACCGAGCGCCATTGCCAGCGCGGCCGTTCCTCATCTCCCTGAGAGCTTGGGTGATCTGGGAGGAGCGGGTCATGATCGCGGCCCACGTTGGCGCCGCGGGGCGCGCGTGCGCCAGTGGAATCTGGCGCTGGCCATCAGCCCGAGCAGCCAGCCGAGGGTCGCGGTGACGAGTACCAGCCAGACGAGCGAGACGTGGGAGCTGCCGATCAGCCAGTTGACCTTGACGTGCGCGGTGTTCGAGGTTGCGAGCGCGATGAGCACCGCGACCAGCGCGACGAGCGCGATCGCGTAGCCGTACAGCCGGCCCCGGAGGGCCTTGCGCCGGAAGCGCTCGGCCCCGGTCTCGATGCTGTTGGATGCCGGGGCGACTTCCCGTGCACGAGCGGTGTTCGGCGCCGCCACGAGTGGCTGATCGCTCACGGGGCCGGAGATCCGGTCCGGAATTACGGTTGGGACGGGCGAGATGACCGGAGTGCTGCGTGTGTCAGAGCGCATTGTGAGGACCTTCTCATTGCGATGCGAGGGGATCTTCGAGGTCCTCTCTTCGATATAGGATCACCATAGCATGAAATATGTATCTAGAAACATGACTCTAATGTCCCATGGCTGGCACCGCGGTGGCCTTGTCTGGCCGGCAGGTCGAGGTCACCTCGTCGACCGCTGTCTCAATCAGCGCTCCCGTCCTGCGTTGAGGGCGGAGCCGCGATGCCTCGGCGCCGGTGCCTGCTCAACCGCGACGGTGGGTGCGGTTCTAATGGAGCGACCACCGCAGCGCATCGAAGCTGGCGGAAACGGCCGCTCTCGCCGGCGTTCTGCGTGTTCCCGAAACGGTCGCCTCACCCGAGGCCGGCGCTGAGGACGGGCGTGCGATCGGCGAGGCGCTCCATGCCGTCGCTGCCAACGACCTTCCGCTTGCCGATGAGGTCGCCAACGCCAGCGCCGGCGGCGACAGACCTCCGGGGCGATCGCCTTCGCGGCGAAGTAATCGCGCCCGCTAGGGTTCCGGGCGTGGATCGCGCAGAGGCCACCAAGTTCGTTGCGGAATGGGAGCGTGCTTGGAACGCTCGCGACCTGGACAGTCTGCTCGGTCATTTCTCTGACGCAGTCGTGTTCACGTCGCCTGTGGCGGCTCAGATCCTGCCGGACTGCGACGGCGTGATTCGCGGGAAGGAGGCGCTGCGCCGTTATTGGGCCGAGGGTCTTCGCCGAATCCCTGACCTCCGTTTCGAGGTCGAATCCGTCTACGCCGGCGTGAGAACGATCGTCATCAACTACCGCAACCAAGCCGGAGGCTGCGTCTGCGAGGCGCTCACGTTCGACGGCCCCTTCGTCGTGGCCGGCGACGCGACCTACCCCTCAGACGACGCCGCGCGCGCTAGCGGCGCAGCCTCCCGCTAACGCCAATGGCAGCGGCGGAGCTGTTGCTTGGCAACGCCTTGCCGCCCCATCCCCAGCTGTGGTTTCTATTCGTGGGTGCCGCGCTGCTGGCCGGCCTGGACGGCCTCCAGCGGCCGTAGCTCGCGACGTTCACCCCGCGGCTGGTCAAGCGCGAGGAGCTGCCGGCCGCAAACGCGCTGGAGTCGCTGCGTGGCACGCCGGGGTTTGTGCTCGGCCCGGCCGTCGCGGGTGTCCTGATCGCAGCGTTCGGCCTGCCGTCAAGCTGTGGCGTGGACATCGCTACGTTCGGCGTCTCGCTGTACTGCCTGCGGCTGATGAGCGCAGTGGCGCCTCCTGCAAACGCCGCGGCGTCAAGCCTGGGGAGCATCGTCGAAAGCCCAGGCCGAAGCGACACCCGTCCGGCATCAGCCGCCCATCACGTCTAACGCTTTAGTGACCATTGTCGCGCCGTTGCTACTGGACCCCGCCCGGGGGAGCACGCTGTTCTGCCCCTTCGCCAGGCGCCAAGCGCACGCTCATCCCCGCCCGGATTTCCACCTACACGTAACCGTCGTTCTGCGCGGTTCCTAAGCCGTCCCGAGGGGAGCACTTGGCCGGCGAGTCGATGGTGCCGGTGGCGGTGATAGTCGAAACCTGCAGGAAGGAATGCGCAGATGGCGGAGTCTGGGCATGTAACGGTCCGAGCATCCGGCAACGGCCGTTATCAGCCGGACGTTCCCGGCTCTTATCCACCTATCCATTTCACCCAGGCGTCGGTGCGTTGGCACGCAGGCGATGGGTGACCCCCACGTCGGCACTCGTTAGTAGCCGCCGACAACCGTCCCTTTCAGAAAGGAAGGAAACACATGACAGTGCATGACTTGCGCCCTGACGCGTCATCGGAGGTTTCTACGCAGCAACACGAGCTGCAGGCGCTGTGGCAGCGAGTGGTCGGCCGTCGCTCGTTCCTGAAGCAGGCGGCCATCGTCGGCGCCGCAGCTGTGCCGTTTTCGGCGCTGACGGCTTCGTCCGCCAGTGCGAAATCAACAGGGCCGACCGATGGCGACATCGCGATCCTGAGGTTCCTAGCGGCCGCGGAGATTCTCGAGACGGACCTGTGGGAGCAGTACAACGAGCTGGGGGGCCTCGACGGCGGCAACCCGGCATACGTGGCGGCGCTGGCGAACATCGATCCCGACGCACCGGCCTACATCTCCGGCAACACGCGTGACGAGCTCAGCCACGCCGACTTCATCAATGCCTACCTGGTCTCCCAGGGCGCACAGCCGGTGAGCCTGGAGCGGTTCCGCACTCTCCAGGGAAGCCAGGCGACGGGCGCCGACCGATCACGGCGGCGGATCACGAACCTCAAGGCGAACAACGTCGACACCAGCTGGTACCTGCGCTACCGGTCGATGGCGAACCCCGACTTCGGCGCGACGTTCGGACAGGCGGTGACCATCCACAACCAACCGGTGATCCCATTGAACGACACCGACACGCCACCCAACATAACCGTCCCGGTGCCTCCAAGCACCGCGCAACAGTCCCGCATGCAGGCGATCGCGAACAGCGCAGCGTTCCACTTCGCGATGATTGAGCAGGGCGGCTCAAGCCTATACACGACGCTGTCATTACAGGTGACCAGCCTCGACGTGCTGCGGATCGTTGTCAGCATCGGCGGAACCGAGGTCGATCATTTCGGCGTCTGGCAAGACGTCGCGGCCAATGTCGTCGAGCCGCCGCTGGCCGGGGTCAAGGACCCCGAGACGGGAACATTCTTCCCCAATCTCGACGCGAGCGGCCGTGATTCCACTCGGGCGAACAACATCTTCCCAAAGCCGTGCGAGTTCATCCACCCGAGCCTGCCCGACTGCTCGATCATCCGCCCGACACTCTCAGCCAACGGGGGCGCGATGGCAGCGGTCAAGTTCCTCACTTCAACCGGGCTGTTCGAGGGCCAGTCGAGCGCGTTCTTCGCCGCGGCGACAGCGCTCGCCAAGGCGGCTGACGCGGCGGTGCGCCGAGTCTGAACGACATCGCAAGCAGGCCCTCCGACGCCGCTCACGTCACCCTCCTGGGGCTCGCCATGCCCGCGCAACGCCACGTCGCCTAGCCCACCGAGCACCCAGCACCGGGCTATTGTGATAGGCGGCGATCAGCCACTGGCCGTCCCGCTTCTCGAAAACCCAGGTCGCGTTCACCTTACCCGCGTCCGGAACCTCGGTGTCGCCGGGGAACAGGATGCCGGATTCGCTGACGACGATCGCGGCGTCCCTGCCGACGAAGCGGAGGCTGAGCTGCTTGTTGTAGGTCGAGCTGCCCTTGAGTGGCCCCCCGAAGGCCAGGGCCATGTTCTCACGGATGACATCACGGCTGTCGCGGAGCGAGCCGGTCATGATGGCGGTCGCGTGAGCCGCATAGTTGGCGACCATGCCGTCGGCGTCGCCAGCCTCCCACGCTTTGTAGGAGTCAACCAGTACCGTCTGGATGGCGGCCTCGTCTTCCGCACGACTGTCTGACATCGGATTCTCCCTTGTGATCGGTTCGCCCGGGGTATTCCGGCGAACTGGTCAATACATACCGGCGGTGGGCTCGGAACTCATCGCGCCCGCGGTAAAGAGGTGTGGAGGCGTGCTCGACGGAGAGAGGTTGCCGTAGCAGTCGCCGCGGGCTGGACGAGGTCCGGGTGGAACCGGCGAGCGAAGCCCTCGGCGACGGTGGCGGCCTGCCGCTGGTCGTCCAGAGCAGCAGCCGCAACGACAAGCGCGCTGCCGCGCGTGCTCAGCCATGAACGTTTTGGGTGCTCAGTCCAACGTTGGAACTTGCCGCGCGTTCGATGCGCCAGGCGTCTGCAAGAGTGCGAGCACCGCTTCGGGCGGTGTGGGACGGGAGAAGAGGAAGCCCTGTCCGAGAGGAGCTCTCATCGCTCTGAGCTGGTCGGCCTGCTGGAGTTGTTCGATCCCCTCGGCGATGACGTCGAGGTGCAGGCTGTTGCCGAGGTTGATGATGCCTTGGACAAGCTGGGCTTTCTGGCCGTCCTCGCGCAGCCCTTCGATGAAGGACTTGTCGATCTTCAGGATGTCGATCGGGAGTTGCTGTAGCTGCGAGAGCGCCGAGTATCCGGTGCCGAAGTCATCGATGGCGATCCGCAGGCCCAGTCGCTTGAGCGCGAGCAGTTGTCTGATGGTCGCTTCCTGATCGTCGGCGAACAGGCTTTCGGTGATCTCCAGGACAAGCGACCTGTGTTCCAGCGCGGTGCGTGCCAGCACGCCGGCGACGACCTGCGGAAAGTCGTGCTCGTGGAGCTGCCTGATCGAGACGTTGACGCTGACGCACAAGGGTTGCTCCGAGTTGAGTGCGAGCTCCCACTGGCGGGCCTGCGTGCACGCCTCTTCCAGGATCCATCGCCCCACCGACACGATCAGGCCGGTCTCCTCGGCGAGTGCGACGAATTGGTCCGGAGCTAGTCGGCCTCTTGTGGGGTGCTGCCATCGGACCAGCGCCTCCAGGCCGACTGTGCGCCGTGTTTGCAAGGAGACGATTGGCTGATAGTCCAGCTCGAACTCCCGGTTGGCCAGTGCTCGCTGAAGCTCGGCACGCAGCTCCAGGCGCTTGAGCGCTCGTTGGTGCATGGTCTCGGCGAAGGTGTGAACCGCGTCTTTGCCGCTCTCCTTTGCGGCGTACATAGCCATGTCGGCGTTGCGTAACAGCTCGTCGGCTTCGACGGACCCATCGCTGAACGCGATCCCGACCGAAGCGGTAAGACTGAGCTCGTGTTCGTCAACAACGAGCGGGTCAGACAGCGCGTCAAGAATGCGTCCGGCGATCCTGTGGGCCTCGTCGCTGCTCTCGAGAGGATCAAGCAGGACGGCGAACTCGTCGCCCCCGAGTCGCGCCGCCGTGTCGGAGGCGCGCACAAGTGACTCGACGCGCGTGGCGAACCCTTTGAGGATGACATCACCCACGCGGTGCCCGAGGCTGTCGTTGATCGTCTTGAAGTCATCGAGATCCACGAACAGCACCGCCAGCGAGCAGCGTGCGCGCAGGTTCCCGGCGAGCGACTGGCGCAAACGGTCCTCGAACAGCGCGCGGTTCGCAAGGCCTGTCAGCGAATCGTGCAAAGCTTGGTGGCGCAGTTCGTCCTCGAACGTTTTGCGCTCGCTGACGTCGCGCATATTGAGCACCAGGCCTTCGACGGACGGATCCTCAAAGCGGTTCTCGGCGACCGTCTCCACGTAGCACCAGCGCTCGTCGGCGTGTCGCAGGCGAGCGCGAATCGTCGCCGGCGCGCCGCCGGCCAGTCTGGCTTGGAGGAATCCATCGAACACAGCCCGGTCCTCGGGATGTACGAGCGACGCGATCAGGGTGTCGCGCAGCGAGTCCGGTTCGACTCCGAGCAGGCGCCGAACCGAGGGGGCCTGCCAGCGCACGCGCAGATCGCGCCCGAGCACGGCGATCACATCGCTGGAGTGCTCCACGAGCGCACGGATCCTCTGCTCGCCGCGGCGTTCGGTTGCCCGCACCTGCTCGGCCAGGGCGGCGCGCCGCCGCATGCGCGTGAAAAACCAGCTGAGGCCGACCAGCGCGCTGACTCCGAGAAGCAGCGACCCAATCGACGCCACCAGCGACCGTTCAAGCGCCCCGGCGGCCACCGCCTGTTGGTGCGCGGCGGTGCGCTGCGCATCGCCGTCCAAGCGGTTCAGTAGAGGTTGGAAATCGGCCTGCATCTCCATCAGCGTCGCCGCGGACAAAGGCTTCGGGCCTCGCGCTCGCTCCAACTGCTGCAGCCCGCTGATGTACACCTGCTGGACGTCGCGTCTGAGCCGCAAAGCCTCGGCTCCCGGCGCCAACAGCTGCATCTGCGCGACATCGGAGCCGAGCTGCGCCATCACCTGAATGCCTTGGCGCACGAGCGCTCCGTTGGAGGCCAGATCGGCGTTTCCTGCCAGCACCTCGCTATTGGCCTGCCATTTCACCGCCATCATCTCCTGCGCTGCCGCGCGGACCTGCACGGCGAGCAGTTGAGCGCGGCGATGCACGTCGGCGCTCTCCTGCGAGACAACGGCTGCGGCGACCATCGCGATCACCACGAGCACGAACATGACGCCAGTCGCTAGCTCACCGCGCAGCACCGGCGTCACACGGCTACGATCGCGCGGGGTCGGGCGCTTTCGCATCACTACTCAGCTACGGCGTGCCAGCACAGTCGTGGCAGTCCGAACGCGTGCGCAGTCAAACACGCAGCCAAACCGCGGACAGCCTCGACCGACAGTGCTAGAGGAAGCGAAGCGACATCACCACGATAGACGACCCCGCTGACCGACGCAGAGAACACAAAGCTCGCGGAATCGCCATTTGAGGATGGAGATGCTCGACGGGATCGAGATCAAGGCGCCGGATGGGCATCGTCGCGCTCGCGATCACGAGCGATGCCAACAAGCTCGCGTTGAAGTGCGAGCTGATGACTGACGCCGCGGCGCCGCCTTCCGACCTCGTTTCCCCTGAAGCTTGATCTTGAACAGGGATTGTGGTTCGTGATCGTCGTTCTCGCGGCACAGCACCAACCAACGCGTGTGAAGGCTTCGGACCGTCAGATCTTGAGCAGCTGTGCGTCGGCACGGATACGGCCCGGCTACCGCGCTCGTCCAAGGGAGTAGCGAACGCCTCTGACCATCGTGCGCGCTGCGATCGTGCGATCGGCGTGGCCCGCTCGCTTGTGCTTACGTGTGTAGTCAGCGGGCGCCTCGCCCGGGTTCGGGGATGTGCTCGGCGCGCTTGATCGCGATATCGATCGCGTCGCTGCCGATCAGGTTGTGGGAGGTGGCGATGAGAGGTTTGACCACGGCAAGGCCCAGCCGCGCCCGGCGGTCGACGGCAGCCACCCGAGTCTCGCTCACGAGCGCCGTGACATGAGAGCTGACCGGCTCGACCCAGGTGGCGAACAATACGCGGACGGTTCCACGCGCCATCCAGCGGCGGAACTCGTCCGGCTCGGCGAGAGCCGGATAGTCGCGTTGCAGTGTCCAGATCCGCCCGACCAACCCCGACAGCAGCGCGCCGTCGTCCGTGTAGAGCACGGTGAACGGCGGCGACCGGAGCAGATCGTCGAATACGGCACCCGAGGACACCCCGGGTATCCGCAGCCGAACCAGCCGTCCGAGTGCACGTGTGTCGGCCAGTCGAATGGATCGAGCCGCCGCCCACAGCGCTGCCGGCTCGACGTTCGCCTCTCGTCGGTGGTGGACGCGAACCAATGGCCGGTCGAGCCAGCTGTCGAGGTCGGGCCTCACGTGCCGTGCCTGCCGACGACTGATTCGATCCGCACCTTTCCTAGTGTCGCGCGGTCAGGCTGGCAACGAAGCCTTCCAAAATGCCCCTGCATACATCCGTTCGATGCGGGCTGACGATCGCGTTCGCGTGAACGCGATCACAGGCTTCCGGCGCGCGACGGCAGCAACCGATCGGCACCGCGACGAGTGGTTTCCCGCTCGCGCCAGTGCTTGCTGAAAGGTTCCAAGCGCGGCGGATTACGGGCAGGCTTCGCTCCGTCCCTAGTCGGGCGGTGTCTCCGTGGAGTCGCCGCGATCGCTTGTCTCGCGTGCGATCGTCGGATCGCTCGCTGGACGCATGATCGGCGCTTGTCGGATCGTTCCTCCCAGCGCGACTGCGGCTCGCAGCCGCAGGCTACGATCGCGAGCGTATTGGGACGTCGTAACCGCGATCATCGATACTCGACCCCGTGATCGGTCGTTGCTGCCTTCACCGCTCTTGACGTCGCGCGGGTCCCAACCCCGGCGGCTAGTTACCGTCCGCTCGCTCTGCCGAGGCGCGTTCGCTGTGATCCTTGCGTTGACTACGATTGTGTTGCTGGCGGCGTGCGGCTCGTCGGCGACGCCGCAGGGCGCGCTGGAGCCGTTCCTGCGCGCTTGGAGCCGCGGGGACTGGGCGGCGATGCGGGCGTTGGTGGCTGATCCGCCGGCGGACTTTGCTGCGGCCAACGCAGCGGTGTTCAGCGCGCTTGGGGTGAGCTCGGCTCGCTTCGCCGCGGGCCGGGTGAGGCAGTCGGGAGCGAGGGCCAGCGCGCTGGTGACTGAGCGCTTCGCGTTGCCCCACGTTGGCACCTGGAGTCCGGGGACCACCGTTCGGCTCGTGCAACGCGACGGGCGCTGGCTGGTGGCCTGGACGCCGGGCACGATCAACCCGGCGCTGCGCGTCGGCGATCGGTTGGCTGCGTCGGAGTTCTGGCCGGCTCGAGCGCCGATCCTGGGTGCAGGCGCCGTGCCGCTGACGATCCAACGCCAGGCGGTCGTCGTCGGGATCGTTGGCAGCCGGATCAGGAGCACACGCGCGGTGACGGGCGATCTGCTCGGCGCGGGAGCCACCCAGGCACAGGTGCGCTTGGCGCTGGCGCAGGCCGAAGCCCACCCGGACTACTTCGACGCGGTCTTCGAGGTTTCCAAGGACCGCTTTGAGCAGCTCAAGGCGCAGCCCGGCTCTGACAATGTGTACGCGGTACCGGGTACCGAGTTTCAGCTAACAGAGGCGCGGAGCGCGATCTCCCCTCAGCTGGCGGCGCACGTCGTTGGCACCGTCGGGCCGATCACGGCGGAACAGCTCGAGCAGCTCGGGCCGCCCTACAGCGCCGCGGGCGTAGTCGGGCAGTCGGGACTCGAACAGCAGTACGAGCGCCAGCTCGCCGGGGAGCCGCGGACTGAGGTCACGGTCCTCGATGCGTCCGGCGCACCTGTGGCGACGCTGGCCAGCTTCGCTGGCCACCCTGGGCAGGCGATCCAAACCAGCATCGATCCCAAGGTCCAGCGCGCCGCCGAGGCTGCGCTGTCCAGCGAGCACCGCAACGTCGCGCTGGTCGCGATCAACGCCTCCACGGGGCAAATCTTGGCACTCGTCAGCGACCCGGTTGCCGCCGCCTATGACGACGCGTTGCAAGGCGAGTACCCGCCGGGCTCGACGTTCAAAGTCCTGACCGCGACCGCGCTGATCCGCCGAGGCCTGTCACCGTCCTCGTCGGCGAGCTGCCCAACAGCGCTCACGATCGACGGCGAGACGTTCCACAACGCCGAGGGCGAGCATCCGATCCAGACGCTCGACCAGGCCTTCACCGAGTCCTGCAACACGGCGTTCATCGAGCTGGCGAGCACGGACTTGACCGCCTCGGACTTCACGGCGGCGGCCCGGATGTACGGGCTCCAGCGCGTGCCGGCGCCGGGGCTGCCAGCGTTCCTGGCCGACGTGCCCCCGCCGACCAGCCAGACCGCGCTGGCGGGCACTGCAATCGGCCAGGCCGGCGTGGTGTTCTCGCCGCTGGGGATGGCGACCGTCGCTGCGGCAGTGGACAGCGGTATTGTGCGGGCGCCCGTCCTGGTCCGTGGCGTCCCTGACGACCACGTCGCGGCGGTAACGCTCCCCGCCAACGTTGTATCCGACCTACAGTTGATGATGGCGCACGTTGTCTCAAACGGGACCGCAGCCGGCACAGGGCTGCCCAGCACGACGCACGCCAAGACCGGTACCGCCGAGTACGGCTCCGGGTCCCAGCTGAGGACCGACGCATGGCTGATGGGCTACGACGGCAACATCGCCTTCGCGATCGTCGTGCAAAACAGCGGCGGCATCAACGGCGGCCCCCTCGACGGGCCGCTGATCGCAAAGTTCCTGGACGCGCTCAGTCCGGCTCTCGCTCCCCGGCCGCGGCGCTTGACGCGTTAGATCGGCGACCTCAGCCACGGGTGCCGTAGGATTGCGCCGTGCCGTTCACGCTCAGGAACCTCAAGGCGGACGTGGAGGACGTCGGGTCCAGGTTTGACGGCGCGCCGGGCCTGGAGTTCCGCTTGGCGACCGACGCGCTCGAGCTCGAGAAATCCGGCCTGGGCTACCAGCGCGTCCCGCCCCGCTATCGCTTTCCGTTCGGCCACACGCACAAGACGCAGGAGGAGGTGTACGTGGTCTTGCGCGGTAGCGGGCGGATGAAGGTCGACGACGAGATCGTCGAGCTCAAGGAATGGGACGCGGTGCGCGTCCCGCCCGGTACGTGGCGAGGCTACGAGGCCGGGCCGGAAGGCCTCGAGATCCTTGTCATCGGCGCGCCCAGTCTCGGTGGGGCTCGGCGCGAAGACGTCGATGGCCAGCGCGACTGGTGGACTGACTAGCGCCAGGTAGGTGAACATAAAGCGGGAGAAGGGAACGCACTCCGCCGAGGGCGGTGCACGCGCCCTTTCTCGCCCGTAAACCAGCCAGAAGCTGGACGCCCAAATCTCGAGTGTTCGGCTGCCGGCGTCCCGCGATCGCTCTTGTCGTCCTTGATCGCGATCGTCGCGGCCCGCTATTCGTCGCCTGACGGGGTTGCTAAACGCAGCCCGTTGAGCAGTAGGCCGAGGGTCGTGCCGAAGACGGAGGGGTCGACGGTGTCTGGGTCGGCGAGGTGTTCGATGGCGATACCGTTGGAGAGCGCGAGCACCGCGACGGCGAGTTGATCGGATGGTGCTGGAAGATCGATGCCCAGCTGGGCGGCCTGCTGTTCGATGAACCGAGCGATCAGCTCTCGCGCGGCGCGTCGCTGGCGAGCGAACTCCTTTCGGAGGCTTTCGTCGCGCACGGCTCGGGCCCAGAACTCGATGAACAACAGCTGCCAATCGGTCTGGCTGAAGATGAGCTCGGCCAAGCCGGCTCCGGCCTCGCGGGTGGTGTCCTGGAGCGTGGTTTGGCTGCCAACCGCTATGGCGACGAGCGCGAGTCGTTCGTCAATGCGCTCGCGCATCAGGGCATAGAACAGCTCGTCCTTGCTGTGAAAACTGGAGTACACGGCCCCCTTGGTCAGGCCGGCGGCCGCGGCGACGTCGTCTAGCGACGAGCGGTCATATCCGTGTTTGGCGAAGACCTCGCTGGCGGCCTGCAGCAGCCGGGCGCGCGTTTGGTCACGCGTCGGGCGCGTGCGCTTCTTCTGTTTGCCGTGTGATGCCACGCAGACATGATACCATCTGGTATTGAATACTCGTAGGTATCGAACTTGGGAGGGAGTCATAATGAAACCCGAGGCCCTGTTGGCAGAACCGGCGGTGCTATCGCACGCTCAGCGGTGGGCGGCATTGGTGGTGCTTTGTGCCGCGGCCCTGATCATCAACGTGGATAACACGATCCTCAACGTGGCCCTTCCCACGCTCGTGCGCAAGCTGCACGCGACCTCGAGCCAGCTGCAGTGGGTCGTCGACTCCTACGCGCTCGTGTTTGCGGGATTGCTGCTGGTCGGTGGCAGCCTGGCCGACCGACTCGGGCGCAAGCGCTTCTTCCTGATCGGCCTGACGGTGTTCGCTGCCGGATCGATCGGCGCCGCCCTGTCAGGGTCCGTGGACCTGCTGATCGCGTGGCGAGCGGTGATGGGGGCGGGTGCGGCGCTTACGATCCCCGCGTCCTTGTCGATCATCAACGACGTCTTCCGCGACCCAGGGCAGCGGGCCAAAGCGATCGGCGCGTGGGCCGCGACGATCGGACTCGGGATCGCGATCGGACCGATCGCCGGCGGCTTGTTGCTGGCCAGGTTCTGGTGGGGCTCGATCTTCCTTGTCAACGTCCCGATCGTGTTCGCCGCGCTCGCAGGAGCGATGGTGCTGCTCCCCGACTCAAAGAACTCGGCCGCCGACCGCCCCGATCCCGTGGGTGCCGCGCTCTCGATCGCCGGCCTGGGCCTGCTGCTCTGGGCGATCATCGAAGGTCCGACCAAGGGCTGGAGCTCGGCGAGCGTCGTCGGAGTCGGAGCCCTCAGCGTTGCCGCGCTTGCCGGCTTCATCGCCTGGGAAACCCACACCGACCACCCGATGCTCAACCTCACGTTCTTTCGCGATCGCCGGTTCTCCATTGCCGCAGCGAGTGAGAGTCTCGGGATCTTCGGACTGATGGGCGTTCTGTTTCTGCAGACCCAATTCTTGCAGTTCGTCCTCGGCTACTCGCCCCTCCAAGCCGGACTGCGGATCCTGCCCACCGCCGCCATGATCTGCCTCACCGCGCCGCTCTCACCGATCATCGCCCGCCGCATCGGGATCAAGCTCACGGTCGCCGCCGCCCTCGCCGCCATCGCGGGCGGCTTGTGGCAGATCTCAGCGGTCTCCACCGCGGCCGCGACTTACCAGGCCATGCTCAGCGGCTTGCTCCTAATCGGCGTGGGAGCCGGACTGCTGCTGCCCACCGCGACCAACTCCGTCGTCGGTTCGGTCCCCCAAGGCGACTCCGGGATCGGATCGGCGACCAACACCGTCGCCTTACAGGTCGGTGGCGCGCTAGGCGTCGCCGTCATCGGCAGCGCAATGTTGACCCGCTACCAGAGCCACATCACCCAAGCGCTCGCTGGCCGACACGTTCCAATCGCTGCGACGCACACCATCATCGGCTCGCTCGGCGGCGCCCTCACCGTCGCCGCTAGCGTCGGCGGCACCACCGGAGCGCTTCTGGCGCGCACCGCCCGCGCCGCGTTCATGAACGGCATGCAGACATCACTAGCCGTCGGCGCACTCGTCGCCCTCGCCGGCGCTCTGCTCGTGCTTGCCCGTCTACCGTCGCGAACCTCGCAACCAGCACCGGACCCAGCACCCATCAACCAACGCACACCGCGACCGGTCCGTTCCTCAGACCAGCGCGCTTCGGCCAAAGGCGCTGAACTGGGGCCGACGGAACCCGCCATGGAGGACCGATCAGCGACATTGAGCATACGCCAAGAACAAACAGGCTGCTCCTCTGGCTAGCCGCGCCACGGCTGGCTAACGATCAGGACGAGAGGGTGCTCGGCAGCTTTCAGCCTTTCAGGAGGGGCCGGATCAAACCTAACCCGGCTCACGAGCCGCACGCGCGGCGAGCGAGAGCGCGAACAGCTCGTCCTCGTCGGTGAACCAGCCGTCCAGGCGCAGGCCGGCGGCAGCGAAGTCGCTCTCGAGGCGCTCGCGCGTGAACTTGGCGCTGATCTCGGTCCGGAGCTCCTCGCCGGGGGCGAACTCGACGCTCAGTTCGAGGCTCGCGATCCTCACCGCCTGCCGCGTGCGTGCGCGCAGCCGCATCTCGATCCACTCGTGGCGGCGATCGTAGAACGCGATGTGGTCAAAGCGGTCGGGCGAGAAGTCGGCTCCGAGCTCGCGGTTGATCACGTGCAGCACGTTGCGGTTGAACTCGGCCGTGATGCCCTGCGGGTCGTCGTAGGCGGCCTCGATCACGGCAGGATCCTTGACCAGGTCGGTGCCGAGCAGGAGCCGGTCCTCGGGACCCAGCAGGCAGCCGATCTTGCGCAGCAGGCGACGGCGGGTTCCGGGCGGGAAGTTGCCGATCGTGCCACCGAGCAGCGCCACCAGCCTCGGCGCCTCGCCGCGCTCGGGAACCTGATCGAGATGGCGCTCGAAGTCGCCGATCACGCCGTGCACCTGCAGGTCATCAAAGTCGCGCACCAGCTCGTGCGCCGCCTCGCGCACGACGGTCTCGGACACGTCGAGCGGCACGTACCGGCGTACGGTTCCCGCCGCGGCCATCGCGTCGAGCAGGATGCGCGCCTTGTCGGCGGCCCCCGAGCCGAGCTCGACAAGCTCGCCGGCGCCGGTCTGCGCGACGATCTCGGCGGCACGATCCGCGAGGATCCTCGTCTCGGTGCGGGTCGGGTAGTACTCCGGCAGCTCACAGATCTGGGCGAACAGATCCGACCCACGCTCGTCGTAGAAGTGCTTCGGCGGCAGCTCCTTGAACGGCCGCGTGAGGCCGTCGAGCACGTCGTCCGCGAGGCTGCGCTCCTCGGCCGCCGTGAGCCAGGACTCGATCGTGATCGCGTTGCTCTCCGCCGATCTCATGCGCTCCTCGCGATCCTGAAGCCGGCAAAGATCTGCCGGCGCTGTGGGAGGTCCCAGTTGCGGAACGCGGGAGTGATCACGCGCGCCCGCGTCGCCCACGACCCGCCCCGCAGCACCCTGTAGGCGTCACCGAAGAACACCTCCGAGTACTCGGGGTACGGGTCGGCGACGAAGCCCGGATACCCGCGGAACGCGCTCGCGGTCCACTCCCAGACGTCGCCGACCATCCCGAGCACGCCATAGGCGGAGGCGCCGGACGGGTGATCGGTGGCAGGCTCCGGGCCGGGGAAGATGTGATCGACATTGGCGTGAATGCCCGGAGCGGGCGGCGTCTCGCCCCACGGGAAGGCTCTCGCGCGACCAAGCTCGGGATCCCAGGTGGCCGCCTTCTCCCATTCGAGCTCGGTCGGAAGGCGCGCCCCCTGGGAGCGCGCGAACGCGTCTGCCTCAAACCACGAGATCGACGTCACCGGCCGGTCCGGCTGCAACGGCTCGAGACCTCCGAGGCGCCACTCGCCCGCGAATTCCTCGCTCCACGCGCCCGGGGCGCGTGAGCCGGTCTCCCGCATCCAGGCCCAGCCCGCGGCGCTCCACCACTCGCGGCGCGCGTATCCACCATCGCGCACGAAGGCGAAGAACGCCGCGTTCGTCACGGGCGCCCGGCCGATCTGGAACGCGTCGACGAACACCCTGTGCGATGGCCGCTCGTTGTCGTAAGCGAAGCCGGCGCTGTCGGTGCCGATCGTGCACTCGCATGCGGGGATCTCGACCATCTCGAGGCCGGTGAGCTCGACGGTATCGGCACCCGCCGTCTCACCGCCCGCCGGGCGGCGCGCGCGCTCAGCGTCTGCCGTTCCGTTGGCACCGGCGCGCGCACCTGCATCGCGAGCATCGTGCGCCTCGGGAAGCGCGTATCCGTCCAGGCGCGCGAGCTGGATCGCCTGCAGCATCGTCTCGTTGTGCTGCTGCTCGTGACGGATCGTGAGCTCGTGCAGCTGCCCGCTGCCGATGCCCCGTTGCTCGATCACCTCCAACGCGCGAGCGCGCACCTCCCGCATGTACTCGCGCGCCTGCCCCGCTGCCAGGAGCTCGATCGTCCCCCGCCTTGCGCGTGGGGTCTCGATCGCGTCGTAGATCTCGGCCAGATCGACTCGCAGCTGAGGAAGGCCGCCGTAGCGATGCGATAGCCACAGGTCCTCGAACGCAGCGATGTGCGCGAGATCCCACACGAGCGGACTCATCAGCTTCGAGTAGGTCCGCTCGAGCTGCCCGTCGCTCAGCGGCGCCACCAGCGCCAGCGTCCGTTCCCGCGTTTCGCCCAGCGCCTCGACGATCTCGCCGGCTGGCGTGCACGGACCCCCTGCGGGCCGTTTCATCGCGCGCGATTCTGCCCCCATCGCCGAGATTGTCCCCCGCATGGTTGGGATTCTCCCATGTGAGGCATTAACGAAGACGAACTTGTTCCCGTCACTCACGCGCGAGCGCGTAGCGCAGGTAGAGCGTGTCGCCGTGCCGGGCGACCAGCAGGAGCCGCAGCGCGATCAGCTCCGGAAGCTCCGGCGCGGCCACGAAACCGGGTCCGCCGCCGCCGACGAGCTTCGGCGCGCGCGTGAGGAACAGCTCGTCAAGCAGTCCCTCCGCCAGCAGCGAGCGCATCAGCGTCGGACCGCCCTCGCAGAGCAGGGTGCGCACCCCGAGCTCGGTCCGCAGCGTCGTCAGCGCGTCGGACAGCTGACTCGCGCTGGCTGGGGGTGTGCGCAGCACCCGCACCTGCGCTCGCGTCCCGGACAGGTCCGGCTCGGTGGGGGAGAACACCGCGATCCGCGCCTCCGGCTCGTCGAACAACGGGATCCCAAGCGGTAACGAGCCGCTCTTGCTGATCACGCAGGCGAGCGGCTCCGCGTCGCGGCCGGCCGCGATCCGGCGGGCGCGTGCATCGGCCGACTTGATCAACCGGCCGTAGCGCTCGGCGGCGAGCGTGCCCGTGCCGGCCAGCACCGCGTCGACCTGCTCGCGCAGAGCGTTGAACAGGGCGCGATCGCCGGGGTCGCCGAGCGCCCCGGAGCGACCGTCCACCGTCACCCGGCCGTCGGTGCTCGCGATGAAGTTCGCGATGGTGTACGGCCGCTTCACAGGGGCGTCGATCTCCGCGAGCCCGGCCACGAGCTCGTCCGCTTGAACGGTGCTCGGCGCCGGCAGCAGGCGGGTGTATCCGGAGGTGTCGATGGGGTCAACCTAACAGCTTCGGCGGCGGTTCCCACCCATCCGGATCCGCGCGAGAGGAGTAGGGTTCGGCGGCATGAAACGACAAGATCTCCAGCGCATCTCGGCGAGTCCTTGGGGTGTGCGATGAGCCCGGGCACGGCACGCCCGGATCGCAACCTCGCGCTCGAGCTCGTGCGCGTCACCGAGGCCGCGGCGCTGGCGGCCTCACGGCTGGTCGGCCGGGGCGACAAGGAGGCGGCCGACCAGGCCGCCGTCGACGCGATGCGCGAGGTGCTCGATGTCGTCTCGATGGACGGCATCGTGGTGATCGGAGAGGGTGAGAAGGACGAGGCGCCGATGCTCTACAACGGCGAGCGGATCGGCGATGGCAAGCCGCCGCGCGTCGACATCGCCGTCGACCCGCTCGAGGGCACGCGGTTGACCGCGTTGGGGATGCCTAGCGCCATCACCGTGATCGCGCTCGCCGAGCGTGGCGCGATGTTCGATCCGGGGCCGTGTGTCTACATGGAGAAGCTCGCCGGCGGCCCCGAGGTCGCCGACCTGCTCGACCTCGAGCGGCCGCTGCCGGAGACGCTGAAGCTCGTCGCCAAGCGCAAGGGCGTTGACATCCGCGACGTGATCGTCGTGATGCTCGATCGCGAGCGCCACCACGAGAAGATGCGCGAGATCCGCGAGAGCGGTGCGCGCGTGCGCCTGATCCTCGACGGGGACGTCTCGGCGGCGCTGCTCGCGGTCTCGGCGGACCGGCCGGTCGACCTGCTGTGGGGGATCGGCGGGACCCCCGAGGGCGTCATCTCGGCCGCTGCGATCAAATGCATCGGCGGGCAGCAGCTCGGGCGGCTGTGGCCCCGCAACGACGACGAGCGCAGCCGCGCGCTCGAGGCCGGCTACGAGCTCGACAAGGTGCTCGACGTCAACGACCTCGTCAAGGGCGAGGACGTGTTCTTCTCCGCCACGGGCGTGACCGACGGCGACGTGCTGCAGGGCGTCCGCTACCAGAGCAGCGGCGCCGCCACGACCGAGTCGCTCGTGATGCGCACGCGCACGGGGACCGTGCGGCGAATCATGGCGACCCACGACCGCCAGAAGCTTCACAGGATCAACGCGAGCCTCTACTGAGGACGGCCCTGCTGAGGGCGTGTTGTACGGCGGGCGGCCCGCGGGCCGCCCGCCTGTGGGCAGCGCCACCGTTCGATCCTCGCGGGCACCGCGCAGATCGGGCCCCACCGATGCCTGGCGCTACTCGTCGGGCAGCCGGCGAACCTGCGACTGCGCCAGCTCGAGCTTCGCGAGCGAGCGCAGGAACGCGTGCGTGAGCAGCACGTGCGCGAACGACTGGGTCACCATGTACACGGGCGTGCTGAGGCGCGCGGCGATCGACGGGTAGA
This sequence comes from Solirubrobacteraceae bacterium, assembly GCA_052148275.1. Taxonomy (GTDB): domain Bacteria; phylum Actinomycetota; class Thermoleophilia; order Solirubrobacterales; family Solirubrobacteraceae; genus Palsa-465. The sequence continues at coordinate 55,676 of JBKQIR010000175.1, read as the reverse complement.
AGTTGGCGACCTCGATCGTGATGTGGACTATGGCCAGCTGGTCTTCGGAGGGCGGATCGTGGCGCTTGACGTCGATCGCGAGGAAGCCGCTGCCACGCCCCTCCTGGGCGACGAGGACGCCGTCGCGGATGCGCCACGTGACCGTGCCATGGCCCGGCTCGATCAGGTACTCCGGGGTCCAGAACCGCAGCAGCGTGAGTGGCCGCGCGAACAGCACCACACGCCGGTCCTCGGGGGTGTAAAGGACGCGGATCGCTCCGAGCGAGACGCGTTCGAGGAACAGCCAGTACGTGCGCGCCAGGTTCTCCAGGTTCGCCTGCTTCCACACGCGGTTGAGATCCTCCAGCGGGAGCGCGAGCTCGGCCGACTGAACCGAGCGAACGGAGCGGTCGGGGGCGATCACCGTCGAGCGGCGCGGCGAGAGGATCAACGTGCGCCCTGGCAGGCTCCGGCGCAAAAGCCACCGCGCGAGCACGCCGGCCAGGATCGCCGCCAGAGCGGCCGCCACCGCTGCGGCGCGCGGCCTCGACGAGGCGATTCTCATCTGAGCAACTGCTCCAGCGCGACCGGCTCGCCGGCCGGGGCATCGCCCCTGCCTCTCGGGATGATCGCGAGGGCATCGGCGCCGAGCAGCGCACTCAGTCTGTGGGATTCCTGCACGCCGGTGGGCACAGCGAGCGTGTGCTGCGCGCCCAGCATCAGGCGCACGAGGATCGCTCGCTCGCGCTCCGGGTTGCGGCGCACCGGCTCGGCGAGCGCCGCCTGAGCACGGTAGTCGCCATGCTCCTCGCCGCTTGCACCCGAGCCGTGCGGGTCGCCGAGTCCGCCGCCTGGGGGCGCTCCCTGCAGAGCTCGCAGCGCCGGAGCCACCAGTAGCGTGAACATCACGGCGGCCGACAGCGGGTTGCCGGGCAGGCCGAACACCGGTGTTCCGCTGCTCGTACCGAACCACGTCGGCTTTCCGGGCTGCAGCGCGACACCCCAGAAGCGCTGCTCCACGCCGAGCCGATCGAGCGCCGACCGCACGTGGTCGTGCGGACCGACCGACACGCCACCGCTGATGATCAGCATGTCGGCGTCGAGGCCCTCGGCGCACGCCCGCATGGTTTCCTCGAAGTCGTCGGGGACGTGGACCTGCGGCCCCGCGATCGCTCCGCAGCGGGTGGCAAGGGCGACCACCATCGGGCCGTTGGTGTTGTGGATCTCGCCGCGCTGCAGCAATTGGCCAGGCGCTCTCAGCTCATCGCCCGTGCACAGCACCGCTACGCGCGGTCGGCGCGCCACCCTGAGCCTGCCAGCGCCTGCGGCAGCCGCGATCGCGATGGCGTGGGAGCCGATCACGGTGCCAGCGGGCAAGACGGACTCGTGTGCCCGCATGTCGCTTCCCGCCTCACGGATGTTCGTCCCCGGATGCACTTCGACGAGGGTCAGGATGTGGCCGTCCCGGACGCTGACATCCTCCTGGCGGACGACGGCGGTGGCCGCCGGCGGGACCGCGCCGCCGGTCGAGATCCGAATCGCCTCGTCCTCCCGCATCGGCCCAAGGTTGGGCGCTCCGGCACGCGATTCGCCGGTGACGCGCAGCATGCGCCCGGCGTGACCGTGCAACACCGCGTAGCCATCCATCGCCGAGCACGCGAACGGCGGGACGTCGCCGGCGGTGCGCACCTCGGCGGCCAGGGTCCGGTCGAGCGCATCGGCGATCAGGACCTCGTCCGTTCCCAGCTGCCGTGTGGTGAGGCTGAGAACCGCGTCGCGCGCGTCGCTGATCGAGATGAGTCGCTGGTCTACCGGGTCCACAAGGAGATTGTCGCTCAGGGAGCGGTTGCAGGCGGTGGTGGCTGCGGGTCCGACGGGCGTTCGCTGCAGGCGAGCGGAGCTTCGGTCGTGGTTGCCGGCAGGGCGGGCAATCGTTCAGCGCGAACGGAGCGATGCAGTCGCCGCAGCGGCCGGCGCTGCGCCCTTCGCGGGCGCGATCGTGCCGACCGTCGCGCGGCCGGGCTCGTACGTGCCGAGCGCGATCGCCGTCGCCTCGGTCAGATCCCAGCTGACGCCCGCCGAGTACGGGCCGCGGTCGATCACGGGCACGACGATCGAGTGGCCCGCGTAGTAGAACTGCACGAGCGTTCCGCAGGGGAGCGTGCGGTTGGCCACCCCGAGCGTGGAACGCAGCAGCATCTCGCCGCAGGCGGTGTGGTGTCCGAACATCGTCGGCCCGCCGTACCAGGTCGCGACCGCCGGCTGGTAGACGCTCATCGTCAGCGCGGATGAGGCGATGCCGACTCCACCGGACGGCGTCGGTGCACTCGAGCCGCCGGTTGACGCAGTCGAGCCGCCGGTTGACGCGCTCGAGGCGCCGGTTGACGCATTCGAGCCGCCGGTTGAAGCGTTCGAGCCGCCGGTTGAAGCGTTCGAGCTCTTGGCGGCGACCGCACCGGGGTTCGTCTGCGGGATCAGGGCGGCTCTGATCGAGAGCAGCCCGCTCTGGCTGGCACGCCAGCTCGTCGCGAACGAGCCGCCGGCGGCGATCACCGCCTGCGCGGTCGCGACCCAGGCCGATCCGGGCGGCGCGCCCGTCCGCTCGATCTCGATGAGGTCGCCGGCGTCAGTCGCAGGGGCGCTGCCCGTGAACTGGACGGCTTGGTGCTCGAGCGCCGACTCGCCAGTCGCCAGGGTGATCCCGTTGCCCGTCGCCGATACCGTGAGGTTTGCCCGCTCGGCGACAACGGGCGCAGTGCCACCGAGGCCGACGCCACCGCTGGCGGCCGGCGCAGTCGCGAGCTGCCTCGCCCTCACGGCCGGCGCGCCCGCGAGCACACATGCGCCTGCGGCGATGAGCATCGACATCCTCAGCCCTGCGTGAGCACGGATCAAATCTGTCTTCGTCCTGTATTCGGTTCGCGCCTACGGAGTGAGCTGACGGGCTCGCGCTGCGCGCTACGGTTCCTTACGGATCCGATTCGCCCCTGCGGTGCTCAGGCACCGCGAATGGTTCCCCCGTCGACGGGCCGCGGACGGCCCGTCGTTCGGCGTATGATCGCGCCAGTATAAGGGAGATCGCCGGGTTATGACGCGCGGTTATGACGATGCCGCGCCGACCGCGCGGCGGCGCTGGTGCAGGCGGCGGCCGGCCCGCAATGATCAGTCGCCGCGGCCGGCACGCAGCGATCCGGCGGCCGTCAGGGGCGCGGAAGCTTGGCGACCGCCGTGCGAATCGCGCGGGCGCTGAGCGACAGTCCGATCTCGGCGAGCTCGGCGGCCGCCTGCACCGTTGTCGCCAGGATCGGAAGCTGATCCTCGACCGGAGCCTCGGAGGGCTCCGGGTCTGGCTCTTGCTTCAGCTTCGGTTTCGGTTTCGGCTTCGGCGTGGGCGTTGCGGGCGCGTTCGCGGTCGACGGTCGTTTGGCCACACGCGGGCGGCGAGGCTCGCTCGCAGATGCCGATCCCCGCTCCTCGGTGGCAGGTTGTGGGGCCGTCTGGGCGGGCGTTGGAGCCGTCTGGGCGCTGGCGGGCGGTGGAATCGTCTGTGCGGCGGGCGCGGCCCTCTCGGCAGGGGCGGCTGCTGCCGCGCGCGCTCCCTGCGCGACGGACGCGCTGGGCGTCGCGAACGTCACGTGCGCCGGCACGGTCGGGCTCGCGGGGCGCCGCTTGTCGCTACGCCGCTGGGGTCGCGACCGAGGCAGCGAGCTCAGGACATCGGTCTGTCGATCCTCGCTCATGCACTGCGAATCATCGCACCGACGCGAAGACAGGGTCCGGGCGGCCTTATGCTGTCGCGCGCTGAGGCAAATTTAAGGACGCTGTTGAAACGTCCTGGCCCGATCGTGGTACTAAGTCAAGAGACGAGGAGAGCTCTCGGCGACCCTTGACTTCAAAAAGGATAGTACCTATACTTGCACCGTATGTCTAAGTAGTGGTCGTGCGCGCTCGCCCGCACGTGCCGCTCGTCACATGAAGCCGGCCAGATGAGCTGCCGGCACGACGGAAACGGAAACAGATGTCAGTAGCGGAACTGCAGGAACTCGAAGAGATCAAGGGCTTGGTCAATCGCGGCCAGCAGCTCGGCGTGCTCACGTTCGCGGAGATCGCGGGCGCGATCGCGGAGCTCGATCTCGACGAGGCCGACGTCGAGGAGCTGCACGGCTACTTGGAGCGGGCCGAGATCGAGCTCGTCGAGGAAGTCGACCCCGCGCTTGCAGAGACCGAGGTGGAGCGAGCTCCCGACAAGCGGGGCCGGCGCAAGTCAAAGACGGCGCTGGATCTCAAGCCCGACATGACCACCGATTCCCTTCAGCTGTTCCTGAAGGACATCGGCAAGGTCCGGCTGCTGACGGCGCAGGAGGAGGTCGATCTCGCCAAGCGCATCGAACGCGGCGATCTCGACGCCAAGCAGAAGATGGTCGAGTCGAACCTCCGTCTGGTCGTCTCGATCGCCAAGAACTACCGCAACCAGGGGCTCCCGTTCCTCGATCTCATTCAGGAGGGGACGCTCGGGCTCGTACGTGCGGCGGAGAAGTTCGACTACCGCAAGGGGTTCAAGTTCTCCACGTACGCGACGTGGTGGATCCGCCAGGCGATCGCCCGCGCGCTCGCCGACAAGGCGCGCACGATCCGGATTCCGGTGCACGTCGTCGAGAAGCTGAACAAGATCGGCCGCGCAGAGCGCAAGCTGGTGACCGAGCTGGGACGTGAGCCGACCGCCGAGGAGATCGCCGAGGTCACGGGAATCGAGCCCGACGAGGTGGAGTCGATCAAGCGCTCCGCGCAGGCGCCCGTGTCGCTCGAGAAGCCCGTCGGCGACGAGGAGGAGTCGGAGTTCGGTCAGTTCATCGCCGACGAGCGCGCGGAGTCCCCGTACGAGCGTGCCGCCGAGATCCTCACCAAGGAGGCGCTGCGCGAGGCGCTCGAGAACCTGTCCTACCGGGAGCGTCGGGTGCTCGAGCTGCGCTACGGCCTCGGCGGCGAGCATCCGCGGACGCTCGACGAGGTGGGGCGGACGTTCAACGTGACCCGTGAGCGGATTCGCCAGATCGAGAACCAGTCGCTCAAGAAGCTGCAGTCGCTCGCGGAGGCGCAGAAGCTTCGCGACGTAGCCTGATCCGCGCCCCTAAAGGGGAGGCTCGACGCGAAAGCCGCGGTATGCGCGGTTTTCGCGTCGAGGCTCCGCTGGGCGGGTCATTACGACGCTGCTCAGGGCTCGGGCGCGCCGGAGTCCGGAGCTGATGCGCGCGGGCGGCTGCGCGTCTCGCGCTCGAGCTCGGCGGCGCGGCGCTCGTTGAACTCGCGTCCGTCGCGCACGAACCTGAGCAGGAGCTCGATCTCCTCGAGGCTGTAGCGGTCGTAGAGGCGCTCGGCCTCCGTTATGTGCTCCCGATAGAAGGCTTCGACGCGCATGGTTTCGGGTGAAAGCTCGACGAGCACGCGCCGGCGATCGCCGGCGTCGCGCACGCGGCGAGCGAAGCCCGAACGTTCGAGGCGGTCCAGCGCGGTCGTCATCGCGCCCGCTGAGAGCCCCGTCTCCTCAGCGAGCTTTCCCGCGGTCATCGGGCCGGCGCGCTGCAGGACGTCGACGCAGCGCATGTCGGTGCGGTTGAGGCCGAGCGCCTCGGCGACGGCTTGGTCGAAGCGATCGGTCGCGCTCTGCGAGCGGCGGACCTCGTCGACCAGCTCTCCGAAAGCCTGACGCTTATCTCTTGACACTCGAATAATTCTACGCTAGAAATATCGCACCATGGAAAGACATTCTACGTGGACCGGGAGAAAGAGGCGTGAGCAGATGGATGCAGCCATCGAAGCTGTGGAGCTGAGAAAGACCTATCCGCCCGATGTGAGAGCGCTCGACGGCGTGAGCATCGCGGTGCCCGAGGCCACGATCTTCGGCTTGCTCGGACCCAACGGTGCCGGCAAGTCGACGACCGTCCGCGTGCTGTGCACGCTCACCCGGCCGGACGGCGGCACCGCTCGGGTCGCCGGAATCGACGTTCGCGCGGAGCCGTTGCGTGTGCGCCGAGCGATCGGCGTCGTCGGCCAGAAGCACGGCGCCGACCCGGAGGCCACCGCGCGCGAGAACCTCGTGCTGCAGGGCGAGTTCCACGGGCTCACCGGCCTCGATCTGAGGCGGCGCGCCGGCGCGGCGTTGGAGCGCTTCGACCTCGTCGAGGCGGCCGACCGGCCCGTGAAGACGCTGTCGGGCGGCATGGCGCGCAAGCTCGACATCGCGATGGGACTCCTGCACCGGCCGCGGGTCCTGTTCCTCGACGAGCCGACGACCGGGCTCGACCCGGAGGCGCGCGCGGAGCTGTGGCGTGAGATCGAACGTCTCGCCGCCGATGAGCGGATCACGATCCTGCTCACGACCCACCACATGGAGGAGGCCGACAAGCTCGCCTCGCAACTGGCGATCATCGATCGCGGGCGCGTCGTCGCGAGTGGCACACCCGACGATCTCAAGGCGACGCTCGAGGGGGACGCGATCCAGATCCAGCTCGCCGACCGAGAGAACGGCGCGGCCCGCGCCGCGCTGGACAGCATCGGCGGCCTCGACGAGGTCGAGCTCGAAGGCCGCATGCTGCGGGCGCGCGCTCGCGACGGCGGCGCCGCGATCCCGGCGCTGCTCGCGGCCCTGGAGGTGCGCGGCGTGAAGGCCTTGTCGGTCACGCTCGCCCGGCCGTCGCTCGACGACGTCTACCTGCGATACGCGGGACGCTCCTTCAGGCGCGCGGATGCCGAGCTCGCCGAGGTGGTCGCATGACGGCGATGCGGCAGAGCTGGCAGGTCTACCTGCGGGGGATCCGAGTGTTCAGGCGCCAGCCCGCATATCTCGGCATGACCCTGTTCCAGCCGATCATCTGGCTGCTGCTGTTCGGGGAGCTGTTCAAGTCGGTCACGGAGATCCCGGGATTCCGCGGCTCGTACATCACCTTCCTGACGCCCGGCGTGGTCGTGATGCTCGCGGTGTTCTCGGCCGGCTGGACCGGGATGGGATTCGTCGAGGACATCCACAGCGGGGTCATGGACAGGATGCTTGCCACGCCGGTCTGGCGCGGCGCGCTGAATGTCGGCACCGTGCTCTACGGCGCCGTCATGGTGATGGTCCAGACGGTGCTGATCGTGCTGATCGCGCTCCTGCTCGGAGCGGACTTCAAGGGCGGCATCGGCGGCGTACTGCTACTGATCCTCATCGCCGCGCTGCTCGGGGCGGTGTTCGCGTCGCTGTCCAACGGTGTCGGCGTGCTCGCCCGTCAGCGCGAGACCGTGATCGGGGCGGTGACGTTCGTGCAGCTGCCGCTCACGTTTCTCTCGGCGGCCCTGATGGAGCCGGACCTGCTCCCGGGCTGGATCCGCACGATCGCGAAGTTCAACCCAGTCAACTGGGCCGTGGAGGCGGGACGCTCGGCGGCCATGCAGAAGATCGACTGGGGGTTGGTCGCAAGCCGCGTGGGACTGCTGGTCGCGCTACTCGTCGTGGCTGCGACGCTCGCCACGCGGGCATTCAACAAGTACCAGCAGTCGCTCTGACCGTGGCGCCGTTCGCCGCGCTCAGCGGAAGCCGTCTCAGCGAGTTGGCCCCCGGCGGGCGCGGCGCGGGCTCCGAGCGGACATCGCCGGCGACGAAGGTCAGCTTGCCGCCGGCGCGGGGAGGCGTTCCTGCGCTACAACGTGCCGAACAGGGCGGCCGGTGAGACGCTCGACGCGGCTCGGAAGGTCGATTCGCAGCCAGCGCGAGATGGGCTCGGGCAGCGTTGAGACGATGATGTCGTCGAACTTCTCGCTGTCCCAGACAGCCGAGACGGCTTCCACGGGGTCAGCGTCTCCGCAGATCGTGCGCACCTCGACGCCGGCCTCCTTGAACCGCGTCACGGCGGTGTGGAGCCGGCGGGCGGCGGACTCCCGACCACCGTGCGGATCGATCACCTCCCATGTCGCAGGCGCGAGCAGCGTTACCGCGATCGGACCCTCCGAATGGCGCTTGAGAAGGGCGGCGTGCAGTTCGTCGGAATCGGCTGTGCGGTCGGCCACGACGAGTATGCGTACCGGGTGGTGCATGACGAACCTCCTATGAGTTGTCACGACGGTATCACCGCGTGACTGCGAGTTGAACACCTTCCGGTGCGTTTAGGTACGCGTCGTGAGTGCACGTTTTCCGCTTGTCCGTGGCATGCTTGCGCCGGCGACGGGCCGGCAGCGGCCCGTCGCGCTCGGGTACAGCGCTCGGTGCGTGTGGACGATGAGCCGGCTCGCTTAGAGCGCTGGGAAGGCGTCGGCGCTCTGCGTGACCGTGTAGCCGCCGCCGTCACCCAATATTGCCCGCGCCGACCGGCACCGTCAAACGCACGGCGCGCCGATGCTTCATTTCGTGAAGTAGGTACACTTGGAATTAGATGTCGAACGAAACCTGTCCGGTCTGCCGTACCGCGGAGATCGTGTGCGGCAAGTGGACGCTGCTGCTGATCAAGAACCTGTCCGAAGGTCATTCACGGTTCTGCGAGCTCGAGCGCTCACTCGGCGGGATCAGCCCGCGGACGCTCTCCCTGCGCCTGCGGGCGCTCGAGGAGGAGGGCATCGTCGCGCGCAGGACCTTTCCCGAGGTGCCACCCCGCGTCGAGTACGCCCTCACCGAGAAGGGCCGTGCGCTCGTGCCGCTGATCGACGACATGCGAGCCTACGGGACTCGCTGGTTGATCGGAGACTGCGGCGACGAGGCGGAGAGTGAAGACCAGTCGCGGGCGCGGCGCCAGGCGACGCCCGTGGCAGCCTGACGGCGCGGCCTGCCGTTTCGTGGTCGCGCTCCGTTGAGGCCGAGCCGATGCGGATCGCCATCTCAGCCGACGAGCTGACGGGGGTGGCGCAGCTGATCGTGCGCGAGCTCCGGGATCGCGGACATGAGCTGATCCTGCACGGCGCGTACTCGGATGCCGAGCGCGACGATTGGGCGTGGTGCAGCGAGGCGGCGGCACGCGATGTGGTCTGCGGCCGCGCCGACCAGGCGATCGTGGCGTGCTGGACCGGAACCGGCGCGAGCATCGCCGCCAACAAGGTGCGCGGCGTGCGCGCCGCGCTGTGCGCCGACGCACAGACCGCGGACGGCGCGAGGCGTTGGAACGACGCGAACGTGCTCGCGCTCAGCCTGCGTGCCACCTCGCCGGCGGTGCTGCAGGAGATCCTCGACGCCTGGTTCGGCGGGCAACCGAGCGATGACGGCGTGGACGCCGCCAACGTCGGGCATCTGTTGGACATCGAAGCAACATGAAGGATCTGATCGCTCGGTCACGAATCGGCGATTGTGAGAAACGTCGCGCTGCACACCTCGCTCGAGGGGTTCACGATCGATGCTGCCGCCCGCCTGGCGGGGCTCACCGCGGATGGTGAGGAGATTCCGTTCGAGGTGGTGGAGACGGAGCGCGGACGGCGTGGGGCGCGCGTACCGCTCTACTGCTACCGGCCGCTGACCGGGACGTTCATCGGTGAGCGCACCGGCCTGCTGTCGGCGCTGGCGAGCTATGCGCCGGCGGCGCGCTCGCTCGAGGTCCTACAAGGCGTCGCCGGCTACCTGCGCCAGCGCGGCGAGGCGCTCGTCCCGGGGGATCCCCGGGAGCTCGCCGACGGCGCGCTGCGATGCTTCCTCGCGCGCGTATTCGAGGAGCGCAGCGCGTTCGAGTTCGAGCCCGAGCGGTTCGAGGCGGCCTACGCGGAGCTCGAGCGCGCGATCTACGAAGGACGTTGCTCGACGCAATTCGTCGTGCCGCTGCACGGTCTCGCGCTCGACCCCTGGAGCACCGAGCTCGTGCTCGACGAGAGCCTCTCGCTCGTGCGCGGCGATGCGCTCGAGGGCGCGCCACCCGAGGCCGTGTGGGGACATGCTTCCGAGCTCCCGGGCGAGCAGCCATGTGTGCTCGCCACCCTGCGCGCGACGCAGGAGCCTTCCGCACCGGCGCCGGTGACGCTCGCACGTGTGCGCCTGCGCCGGATGCTGACCGCGCTGCGGCTGTTCGAGCAGGGCTCCTATACCCTCGGGCCACTCGCCTGGACGCGCGTCGACGACGGCCGCTGGCGGCCGCTGGCGCTCGGCGCCGGCGGCGGTCGCGCACGCTCCACGACGCTGATCGCAGCCGAGCAGGCGGACGAGCTGCGCGCGTTCTGCGGCCTCGTCGCCCGTCGCACGCCGACCGGCTTGCGGCCTTCACACGCCGCGACCGGCGGCGAGCAGCCGCAGCCGGATACCTCCGGACAGGGAGAGCTGGCGTGGGCTCTGTCCCGCTTCGACATGGGCTGCGAGCGGCTCGCGCCGTTCGAGGCGCTGACCGACTACCTGCTCGCCTTGCGCGCATTGCTGGAGCCTGAGGGCCCGCCCAGCGGGCGGCTCGCGGCCCGCCTGGCGGCGATCTGCGCGCGGCCCGAGAATCGCGCGGCGCTCGCCGGCCGCACCGCCGAGGCGATCTCGCTCGAGCGTGCGGTGATCGCGGGGCTCGCTCCCGCTCGCGCCGGCGTGGACCCGCTCGTCGACGAGATCGCCGAGCACCTGCGGGCGATCCTGCGCGACATGGTCTGTGGCCACCTCGATCTCGACGTGCGCGCGCTCGCCGACGAGCTGCTCGCCGAAGCGAGCGTGTCCGAAGCCTGAGCAAGGGACGTGTTCCACGTCGAGCTGCGCCAGCGCCCGCATGTCGCGCGCACTTTCAACCTCGAGGAGGCCGAGGTTATCGAGCGCTTCATCGCGCCGCTGCTCGCGGGCCGAGCGCTGACCTACTCCGATCGGGATTGGGATCCGAAGTCGACCAAACTGACCGTCCTCGAGGGGCCCGAGCTGCGCGTCGAGGACATGGGGATGGGTCGTGGCTGGGGGAACGCGCAGCGGACGGGCACGGACGTCACCGACCGGCTGCTCGCGCGGGCACGCGCTCTCGCGGCGCGCCCGCCGGAGCTCGACCGGCTGAAGGAGCGGATCCTCGGCCGTGTCGATGCGGGGCCACTGACCCTGTACCGTGCGGTCGCGCTGGCAGCCGAATTGATGTCCGGCCGGCGTGCGAGCCACTGCCTGGCGCTCGCAGAGGACGCGATCTGGGAGCTGCTGCACGACGGAGCGATCGACCTGATCGCCGGCGGCCGGTTCGCGAGCGATCGGCCGGAACCGCAGACGGGCGCGCCCACGGGCGCGCCCGTGATCGAACGCCAGTGGCAGGCGCATCTGATCGACTGGCGCTCCTGGGCGCCCGAGGCGAGCTGTGTACAGCGCCACCGGCTGTTCTGAGCGCGGCAGCTGCGCGCGCTCAGGCGATGACGTCGTCGATCATGCCGGCGCGCTCGGCATCCGAGGCGAACAGGTAGGCGTGCATGCGCAGCAGCCCGTCGACGTCGTGGACATCGTCGTCGAAGTAGGGCACGAGCAGCACCGGCTCGCCGTTCATGCCGGCGGTGAGGCGCTCGACGTTTTCCGCGTCACGCCGCGCCAGCGCCCTGTAGTCCTCGAAGTTCGCCGCGACGCCGGCGGCGAGCCCCTCGCCAAGCGAGCCCGCCAGGGCGGCGGCAACATCGACCTCGCCACCGCTGGCGGGAAGATCGTGATGGAAGCGGTTGACGACGACTCCGGCGAACGGAAGGCCGCCGTCCTGCAGCGTGCGCCGCAGCCACACGGCTTCGTCGATCGGGTCGCTCTGCGCCGAGGTGACGAGCACGAATCCCGTGTCGGGCGCGCGCAACAACCGCTGCACCTCGGCGGCTCGTACCGTGAAATCCTCGGTCATGTCACCCAGCAGCTGGAAGAAGAGCGACAGGTCGCTCACCATCTCCACCCCCGTGATGCGCCGCAGGGCGGGGAGCAGCGGCGCGATACCGAGCTCGAGCAGCCGCATCCCGATCCCGGTCGGCCGCAGGAACGCCCGTAGCGCCCGGCCCTCCAGGAACGAGGTCAGCCGGCGGGGCGCCTCGAAGAAGTCGATCGCGTTGCGTGACGGCGGCGTGTCGAGTACGAGCAGGTCGAAGTCCCGCTCGTGCGCGAGCTCGTAGAGCTTGGAGACGGCGGTGAACTCCTGCGAGCCCGCCACGGCGGTGGACAGCGACCGGTACACGCGGTTGGCCTTGATCTCCTCAGCGCGCTCCGGGCTCGGCGCGATCGCCTCGATCAGCTCGTCGAACGTCCGCTTCGGGTCGAGCATCATCGCCCACAGCTCGCCCTCGAGCTCGAGTCCGAAGCTCGCGATCAGATCCGGTGCCACGAGCCGCGGCTCGTTCTCGAGGTCCTGTAGACCGAGCGCGCCGGCAAGGCGCTTGGCGGGGTCGATCGTGACCACCGCGACCTTCGCGCCGCGGGCGGCCATCCCGAGCGCGATCGCCGCCGAGGTGGTCGTCTTGCCCACCCCGCCCGAGCCCGCGCAGACGCACACACGCTTGCCCGACAGCAACTCGGCCATGGTCATGGTAGCCCCTCCCCGAGAAGGTCCGCGAGCCGCCGCAGCTCGGGCAGGCCGAGGCTCGCCGAGAACACGAACGGCAGCGTCACGATCGCGTCGAAGCCCTGTTCCAGACGTGCCTGCTGCTCGGCCTGGGCCCGGCTGCGCGCCTGCTGCGAGAGCGCGGCGCGCAGCGCCGCGCGGACGCGCGGCTCGCGCTCGGCCTGAAGCGCCGCCTGCAGTGCCCCGGCATCCCGCTCGCCAAAGCGGCTGGGGTAGCGCTCGTTGAGGACGACGGCGTCGATCGCGAGCTCCTGGCGCGCCAGCTCCGCGACGAGGCCGAGCGTCTCGGTGACGGGCATCTCCTCGGGGGTGCTGACGGCGATCACGCCGGTGAACGAGCGGTCGGCGATCGTCGCCGAGATCTTGCCGGCCTGTGCGGCGATCGGTCCGACGCGTGCGATCTCCGCGAACGTGCGCGGGGTCGCCAGGAACCCGACGCCATGACCGGTCGCCGGGGCGTCGACGATCACGTAGTCGTAGGGAGCACCATCGCGCGTGCGGCGCTGCAGCTGCGCGAGCTCCCAGATCTTGCCCATGCTCAGCAGCTCGCGCATGCCCGGCGTGGCCATCGCGAAGGCGTGGAAGATGCGGCTGGCGGCGAGCGCATGCCCGAGCGCGCCGATCCGCAGCCGCAGATACTCCTCCATCGCCTCCTGGGGATCGATTGAGATCGTGAACAGCCCCGGAGCGAGCTCCAGCTCCTGCGAGAGCTCGCCGCCCTGCGCAAATGGTCGCTGGGCGCGGTCGTTGCCGCCCAGTTCGGCCACGATCGTCCGCAGACCCCGCTGCGCGGCGAGCAGGCCCAGGGCCGTCGCGACGGTCGACTTGCCTACCCCGCCCTTGCCGGTGACGAACACCAGTCGGCGCTGCAGCAGAGAGGGCACCTCCTGCAAGTTAGCGCCGTCCGCTGCCCGGCCGCCGGCCGCACGGGCGCCGGGCCGGCCGCCGGCGTCGATTGCGCGCGGCGGCGTCGATTGCGTCGGCGGCGGAACTCGGGCCGGCGTGGCGGGCGCAGTCTCGGCGGGCAGGTTGGATGGCGACCGGGTGCCGGCGGCCCAAATAGGCGCAACGAGCGGGAAAGCCACCGGCGAGGGAAACCCGTTCGCGGCCTCGTCGCACGTTTCGGTCCGGCGGCGTGCGTATCCTTGCGCGAAGCAGGAATTCAGACGGGCCCTGCGAAATAGTGCCCGCGCACATGTATCTCAACGCACCGGAGCCCGCATTGACGGCCACCGCCAAGGTGATCGCTTTCGCCAACCAGAAGGGTGGCGTCGCGAAGACGACGACAACGCTCAATCTCGCCGTGGCCTTCGCAGAGGAGGGCCATCGTGTGCTGTGCGTGGACATGGATCCTCAGGGCAATCTGACGATGTCGCAGGGGATCGATCCCGACGGCCTGAAGAAGTCGATGTACGACGTGCTCGTGCACCACATCTCGATCAGAGAGGTCATCAATCGCCGCGAGATCGATGTCGCATGCGCGTCGATCGACCTCGCCGGCGCGGAGATCGCGATGTCGACGATGATCGGCCGCGAGCGATCGCTGCAGAAGGCGCTGGCTGAGATCCAGGGGGATTACGACTTCGTGTTCATCGACACGCCGCCCAGCCTGGGGCTGCTGACGATCAACGCGCTCACCGCCGCCCACAAGGTGATCGTTCCCGTGCAGTGTGAGTACCTGTCGATGCGCGGTCTGGTCCAGTTGCAGAACACGCTCGCGATGATCCGGGAGAACCTGAATCCGACCGTCGACATCGAGGGAATCCTGCCGACGATGGTCGACTCGCGCACGCTGCACGCCAAAGAGGCGATCGAGTTGCTCGAGGAGAACTTCGGCGACCGGGTGTTCGCGTCGCGCATCCGCAAGACGGTGCGTTTCGCGGAAGCCCCGGTCAAGGGAATGTCGGTCCTGAAATACGATCCTGACGGTCTGGCGGCACACGCATACCGGCAGCTTGCCAAGGAGGTCCTCTCAAATGCCCAACGCTAAGCGCGCGAGCATGCGCGAGGGACCGCTTGCCGCCCTGTTCCGCAAGACCTCCGAGGAGACGGGCCTGCCTGACGCGACGCGCCACGAGCAGGACGAGCCGGTCGCGGGCCCTGGCGCTCGTGAGCTTCCGTCCGCTTCATCGCAGGCGCTCTCCGATCGCCCCGATCAGCCGCCCACGCCGCGAGTCGATCAGCAGCCGGCGGTGCGCGGCGAGCAGCCGCCCGCCGTCCGAGCCGAGCTGCCCTCCGCGGCGCGAGCCGAGCTCCCGTCCGCGGTGCGAGCCGAACTGCCGGCCGGTCGCGAGGATCAGCCGCCGGCGCTCCGGTTCGAGCAGCCCCCGGCGACGCGAGCCGAGCGTCCGCCCGCGCTTGCGATCGAGCAGCCGCCCGCGGCGCAATCCGTGGAATCACAGCACGTGCCCATGCCACAGGACGAGGAGGACACGCCCGTGCCGTCCCCGCAGGAGCGTCTGCGTCAGGCCTTCTCCGCTGACATCCCGCTGAACATCCTGGACCGGGCGGCCGTGTCGGCGCGGCACGCAGCCGCGCAGCCTGCACCGCGGGATCTCGATGAGCCTCGGCTCGCCGTGTCCGATGCGGAGACCTCCGCTCCGCGCGACACCGTATCGGCCGCGGCGTCCGATGCGGAGACCTCCGCTCCGCGCGACCTCGTATCGGCCGCCGGCGCCGAGCCGGTACCGATGCCGGCTGCGCCTGCGGCGGTTCCGGCGGGGGTCGCTGACGTGTACGCACGCAACGAGCGTGCGATCGACCTCTACAGCGCGCCGCGACCGCTGGGCCGGCCGGTCCTGCGTGTCGTTGGCGTCGGTGGCGCCGGTGTCAACGCCGTCAACCGGATGATCGAGGCACAGGTCGCGGGCGTCGAGTTCATCGCGGTCAACACCGACCTGCAGTCCCTGCAGCTGTCCGCCGCGGCAGAAACGCTGCACATCGGCGAGGCGCTCACGCGCGGCCTCGGCTCGGGCTCCGATCCCGATGTCGGACGCCAGGCGGCGCGCGAGGAGTACGACCGCATCAAGGGGATGCTCCGCGGCTCCGACATGGTGTTCATCGCCGCCGGGGCCGGCGGCGGCACCGGAACCGGAGCGGCGCCGGTCGTCGCCGAGATCGCACGCGAGCTGGGAGCCCTGACCGTCGGCATCGTCACCCGTCCGTTCCAGTTCGAGGGGTCGCGGCGACGGGTCCAGGCGGCCGCTGGGATCAACGCGCTGGCCGAGGTCGTCGACACGCTGATCGTCGTGCCGAACAACCGGCTGCTGAGCGTGCTCGACAGAAACACGTCAATGGTCGAGGCGTTCCGCGTCGCCGACGACGTGCTGCGACAGGGCGTCCAGGGAATCTCCGATCTCGTCACGCTGCCGGGGCTGATTAACCTCGACTTCGCCGATGTGCGCACGATCATGGCCAACGCCGGCAATGCACTGCTCGGGATCGGTATGGGGACCGGTGAGCGCCGCTCGATCGAGGCTGCCGAGAAGGCAGTCGCATCGCCTCTGCTGGAGACCAGCATGGAGGGCGCGCGCTCGATCCTGCTGTCGATCACCGGAGGCACCGACCTTTCGCTCTGGGAGGTCAACGAGGCCGCCAAGGCCGTCGCCGAGGCCGCGCATCCGGAAGCGAACATCATCTTCGGCGCGATGGTCGACGAGAAGCTGGGCGACGATCAGGTGTGGGTGACAGTGGTGGCCACCGGATTCGGCGAGTTTCGCCAACGCCGCGGCGAGAGCGAGCGACCGGGAGCCGCCCAGCGCGCCGGTGCCGCGGAGCGCGCCGGTGCGCCGGAGCGGGGCGATCGCCCGGGCGCCACCCAGCGCTCCGGTACGACGGAGCGCTCCGTCGCTGCTGGGCGCTCCGGCGCCGGTGCCTCGGAGCGCCTGCGGCTCTCCGAGACCGCGGACCGCACGCGTCACGGCGCCGCGGGCGATCGCTCGCGACCGGTCCCGGACGTGCGTTCGGGGACGTCGGCGAGCGACGCACAGGGCTGGGCGCCACTGCGCGAGCCTTCGGGCGAGCCAAGCGTCAGACGTGCTCGTGAGCGCTCATACTCAGCGGATCTCGACGTCCCCGAATTCATCCCGCGCCGCTGACCGTCCGTTAGGCGTCGTCGCGGCCGGACATGAGCTCAGCGCTCGCGCCGGCGCGGACGCCCTGCGTGCGGGTGGAAACGCCGTCGACGCAGCGCTCGGAGCGCTGCTCACCTCGTTCTCCTGCGAGCCGCTGCTCACCGGCCTCGGAGCCGGGGGGTACATGCTCGTCATCGAGCCGGGCCAGCCGCCCGTCGTCCTGGACTTCTTCGTCGAGTCCCCCGGGCGGGACGCCGACGAGCGCGCCCGAGCCGATCTGATCCCCGTCAGCGTCTCGTTCGGCGACGCGGTTCAGATCTTCAACATCGGCCCCGCGTCGGTCGGCAGCTATGGCATGCCCGCGGGAATTGCCCACGCCAGTGCGCGCTTCGGCCGCTTGCCGCTCGCCCAGCTGGTCGCTCCGGCCGTTGAGCATGCGCGAGCGGGGGTCGAGCTCGTGCCTCAGCAGGCGTACGTCGTGGAGATCCTCGAGGGGCTCGTCACGTCCACTGCGGAGGCGTCCGCCCTCTACGAGCCTGCCGGACATCTGCTCCGGGCTGGCGACGTGATCCGCCAGGACGATCTCTCCGACATGCTTGAGCTGCTCGGAGCTGAGGGTGCCGCTCCGTTCTACACAGGGGAGATCGCGCGCAGGATCGTCGACTGGCTCACGGAGCGCGGCGGCATGCTGACGATGGAGGATCTCGGCGCCTACCGAGTGATCGAGCGCGATCCCGTGCACGTCGGCTACCGGGGCCGCGAGGTCGTCACCAATCCGCCGCCGTCAGCGGGGGGGATCCTGATCGCGCGGGCGCTCGGCATGCTCGATGTCGGGCCGGCTCCCCCGGGGCTGCCCGACCTCATCGCTGCGATGCAGGCGACTCAGGCGGCGCGCACTCCCGAGTTCCTGGAAGGGCTCTGCGATGCGGAATTCGTTGCCCGCTTCCTCGCGAGCGGGCCCGCTTCCGGCGCCGCGAGCACGATCACCGAAGCCGGCGGCAGGGCGAGCCCGCTCGGGTCGACGACCCACGTCTCGGTGATGGACCGCGACGGCTGGGCGTGCGCGGTGACCTCCAGCAACGGCTCCAGCTCGGGGGTGATCGTGCCCGGCACGGGCGTGCACCTCAACAACATGCTCGGCGAGCACGACCTCAACCCGCGCGGCTTCCACCAGCATCCCGTGGGTCGGCGGCTTCCGAGCATGATGGCCCCGACCGTCGTTCTGCGCGACGGCCACCCGGAGCTGGTGCTCGGCAGCGCCGGCTCGGCGCGGATCCGCTCCGCGATCCTGCAGACGATCGTGCGCGTGATCGACGACGGCATGCGGGCAGATGAGGCGGTCTGCGCGCCGCGCGCTCATTGCGAGGATGGGATCGTCTACGCCGAGCCCGGAATTGATCTCGCACATGCCGACCTCGGAGGGCACGCGCCGGCCCCGTTCCGCGAGCGCAATCTGTTCTTCGGGGGCGTGCAGGCGGTCGAACGCGACGCCGAGGGACGCTTCTGGGGTGCCGGCGATCCCCGCCGCGGCGGGGCGTCGATCGTCGTCGCCGGCTGAGGGCTCTGCTGCGCTCGGTCAACGGCCGCTTATGAGCTTTTATGAGCGCGATCTGCAGGGAGTCTGAGAAAACGCTCATCGCGTGCGCTCCCTTGCCGCGGCGAGTCGCGAGGCCGATCGCTAGTGTTGCCGCGGGATGCTCGCGCTCGCCGCCGAAAAAATCACCTATTTCCAGGCGATCGTCCTTGGCGTCCTCCAGGGCGTCACCGAGCTGTTCCCGATCTCCAGTCTCGGGCACACCGTCATCTTCCCCAACCTGTTCGGTTGGGACAACATCGTCGCATGGCAGTCACAGCCCGAATCGCCGTGGCTGGCGCTCGTGGTGATGCTGCATGTCGGCAGTGCGATCGGGTTGCTCGCCTACTTCTGGAGGACCTGGATCGAGCTGATCAAGGCGTTCTTCGCGACCCTCGCCAAGCGGCGGATCGAGACGCCTGACGAGCGCCTCATATGGCTGATCATCGTGGCGACCATCCCGGTCGGCATCCTCGGGCTGGCGCTCGAGCACCCCATCCGGGTCGCGCTCGCCAAGCCGCTCGCCGCCTCGAGCTTCCTGGTCGTCAACGGCCTCATCCTGCTCGGCGCCGAGCGCTTCCGCAGGACCGCCGAGGTCCGCGAGCTCGCGCAGCGAGAGGGGGTGACGGTCGAGGGCGGCCGCAAGCTCGAGACGCTGGACTTCAAGGAGGCCGGAGTGATCGGGGTGGCGCAGTCCAGCGCCCTGATCGCCGGGATCAGCCGCGACGGCGTGTGCATGGCGACGGGGCTCGTGCGCGGGCTCGACAACTCCGATGCCGCACGCTTTGGGTTCCTGCTCGCCACGCCGCCGATCCTGCTCGCCGGGCTGCTGAAATACAGCGACCTGACCGGCCCGCACGGCAACGGCATCCGCGGCCCGGCCTTCGTCGCCGCCATCGCGGCAGCAATCACGGCCGTGTTCACCGTTCACTTCCTCACGCGCTGGTTCAAGACGCGCACGCTGACCCCGTTCGGGATCTACTGCGTCGTGTTCGGACTGGCGATGGTCATCTACAACTCGTAGGCGCGTCGTCGACGGCTCGTACGCGCGTCGTCAGTTGAAGCGAACCTTGCCATTCGAGCGCGCGCGCGACTGTGCGCGCTCGACGAACTCCAGGCGCTTCAGCGCGGCCCGCAGCAGCCGCGTGAGCAACGCGAGCCGCGCGTTCTCCGAGCGCAGGTCCAGCAGCCCCTGCTTCGCCTCGAGCCCGAAGTCGACGGTCGCCGCCATCTCATATGCGCCCAGCTGGGCGAGTTGGTTCTCGCTGGGGTCGCGGTCGGTGGCGCGACGAACGAGGTCCCCGTAGATGGCACGCGCCGTGTGCGCGACCTCGACGTCGAGCGCCTCATCTTGATCGGAGAGGAACTCGATCAGCCCCGCCGGATAGGGAAGGTGCCCTTGACGCT
This sequence comes from Solirubrobacteraceae bacterium, assembly GCA_052148275.1. Lineage (GTDB taxonomy): Bacteria > Actinomycetota > Thermoleophilia > Solirubrobacterales > Solirubrobacteraceae > Palsa-465. Next base: position 36,174 of record JBKQIR010000175.1, on the reverse strand, counting down.
CGACCACGCGGAAGGGTCGCGTGCCGCGCGCAAGCAGGTTCAGGCGCCCGTCCTCCATACGCTCGAGAACCCGCTCTATCCGGCAGGCGCAGCCGTTCTCGCGCAGACCCTCGTCGGACATCCACACGATCCCGAACTCCGAGTCGCGCATGAGGCACTCGTTGATCATCGTCTTGTAGCGCTCCTCGAAGATGTGCAGTGGCACCGTCTCGCTGGGAAGCGCAACAAGGCCCAACGGGAACAGCGGGAAGTCGTGCGAGAGCCGGTCGGGCACCGTAGGCCGGTCGGCAGCTCAACCGCGGCGGGCGGTCAGCAGCAGGTTGTAGAAGATCGACGGTGGCAGGTGTGGCTCGAGTGCGTGTTCGTCGAGCCGCTGCAGCAGCAGGTAGCCGTTGAAGGCGTAGCGGCGCCAGATCATGGGCACGTCGTCGGGATGCGCGGTCGCCTCGAGCACGCGGTTGAACCATCCGAACCAGCTGGCCGTCAGCTCCTCGCCGCGTACGACGATGTCGACGAAGCCCGTGCGCCGGCTCAGGGTCACGAGCTCACCGGGCGCGAACGCGTGAATGTCGACGAAGTGCTCCATGTCGTGGTAGATCTCCTCCGCCGAGCCCGGCACCGCCGGTGCCGGCGCCCGGCGGACCCGCAGCAGCGACCGCCACGCCGGCGCGAGCAACCGCGCGGACTGCTTGGGGATCCTCGCGAGCCGGTCGCCGTAGCGAGACGGCTCGCCCGCGAACACGATCAGCCCCCCGGGCGCGAGAACCCGGCGAAACTCGGTGAATGCCCGGGGCAGATCCGGCAGGTGATGCAGCACGGCGTGACCCAGCACGAGGTCGAAGCTCTGGTCGGCGAACGGCAGCCGCTCGGCGTCGGCGCGCGCGGCCCGCACGGTCGCGAGCCCCAGGCGCGCTGCGTTCTCGCTCAACGTCGCGACCATGCCGGGCGAGATGTCAGTGCAGGTCGCCTCACGAACGACCCCCGCCTGCACGAGGTTGAGGCTGAAGTAACCGGTTCCGGCGCCGATCTCCAGCGCCCGATCGAACCCGTCCTCCAGTTCGCGTCCGAGAACCTTGCGCAGCTTGCCGAGGACCTGATCCTGGCCGGTCTGGCCGAAGTCGATGCCCCACTTCGCGTCGTATGTCGGCGCGGCAACATCGTGATAGCGCGTGTTCACGTCGCGGATCTCGTCGGGTGTGCGGAGCGCCGGCATTGCGCGGATCACATTACCCTGTCGATCGATGGCCGTGGACGATTACGTGCAGCAGGACCAGCCGGATGGCGTGCCGCCGCTGGCGCTGACCGGTGAGCGCACGCTGCCCGACGTGCCGCTGGAGAACTACTGGTTTCGCCGCCATCTGGCGGTCTACGAGTGGCTCGCGTCACGCGTGGCGGGCCAGCGCGTGCTCGACATGGCCTGTGGCGAGGGGTACGGCTCGGCCGTGCTGGCGCGCACAGCTGCGAGCGTCATCGGATTGGACGCGAACCTCGAGGCCCACGAGCACGCGCGCCTACGCTACCGGGCGCCCAACCTCAGCTTCGAGCGTGGGATGGTCGAGAACTTCGGCGAACCTGGCAGCTTCGATGCCGTCGTCTTCCTGCAGACGATCGAGCACGTGTTCGACCCACCGGCGGTGCTCGCCCACCATCGCTCGCTCCTGACTCCGGGGGGCACCGTCTATGTGTCGACCCCCAATTTGCGTACGCTTGCTCCCGAGGGCGCCGAGAAGTCCGCCAACCCGTGGCACATCCGCGAGTACCGAGCCGCCGAGTTCCAGCGGCTGTGCGCCTCCGCGTTCCCGTGCGTGCAGATGCTCGGCCTGTTCCACGCCCGCAAGCTCCGTGTTCACGAGCTCGCGCTCAAGGTCGGCTGGGATCGCGTGCACCGCACGCTCGGGATCACCGACCGCTTCTACAAGCGCTTCACGCCGGCGATCGCGACGAGCGACTTCGCGCTGCGTGCAACGAAGCTCGACCGCGCGCTCGACTTCCTCGCGGCCTGCCGATGAGCCCGCGGCCAGCCAGCGGCGGGCAGGGCGAGCTCGCGATCGTCCTGCACACGCACATGCCCTACGTCGAGGGCTTCGGGAGCTGGCCGTTCGGCGAGGAATGGCTGTGGGAGGCGATCGCAACCTGTTACCTGCCCCTGCTCGACGTCCTCGGTCGCGCCCCGATCACGGTGTCGCTGACGCCGGTGCTGTGCGACCAGCTGGAGTCATCGAGCGCCATGCAGCGCTGCCTGCGGTTCCTGCGCGAGATCCGGCCGGCATCGCACGCGCTCGACATCGAGCAGGCCCGCGCCGGCGCCGGGGCGCGGGCAATCGCCGAGCTCGAGCGCTCGGCCGCGGAGTATGCGACCGCGGCCGATCGACTGGAGCGCCTGCAGCGCGACGGCGGGCTGCTGAACGCGCTCGGCGAGCACGCCACGTGGACCTCGTCGGCCACCCACGCGATCTTGCCGCTGCTCGTCACCGACGCAGCGATCGCCCTACAGATGAAAACCGGCATCGCATCGCACCGCGGCCGCTTCGGCGAATGGGAGGGCGGCTTCTGGCTCCCGGAGTGCGCCTATGCGACATGGCTGAACGTCCCCCTCGAGCAGGCCGGCGTGAACGCCACCTGCGTCGAGCTGACGAGCCACTTCGGGGTCGGCGACCGCCGCAACCTGCGGCCGCTGCTCACCGACGAGGGGCCGCTGCTGTGGCCTGTCGACCGCCAGATCATGGATCTGCCGTGGGGCAACGATGGCTACCCCTCGCGCCCCGCCTACCGTGACCGGCTAGCGCTCACGCCGCGCCACCATCACGTCCTGAGCAACGACGGCACGCCCTACGACCACGCACGGGCGCTCGAGCAGGCCGCACTCGACGCCCGCGAGTTCGTGCAGCGGGCCGCCCGGCGCGTCGCCGGAGGTGGCGTCTGCGTGTGCGCGCTCGACACCGAGCTGCTGGGCCATTGGTGGTACGAGGGCGTGCAATGGCTCGCATGCGTGATCAGCGAGGCCGAGCGCCAGCGCCTGCCGATGGCGACGCTGCAGGACGCGCGCGAGCGCCACGAGCCGGCCTCGGCGGGCGAGGACCTGCCGGTCACGAGCTGGGGGATCGGCAACGACCTGCGCACGTGGAGCGGGCCGGCGAGCGCCGCGTTCGCCTGGCAGATCCGCCGTGCCGAGCTGGACGTGCTGTCGGCCCCCGCGCGACCGAGCGAGCGGGTGCTGCGCGAGCTGCTCGCGCTGCAGGCGAGCGACTGGGCGTTCCTGCACTCCTACGGGTGGTCCGCCGACTACCCGCGCGAGCGCGCCGACGGACACGCCGCGGAGCTGTACCGCGCGCTCGGGGTGGATCCGCCCGCGGCGGCCTTTAGGGCCACCGCGGGCGCTGGAGGCGCTCCGATGGATCAGACGCTGCGCAACCTGGCGCCGCGTCTGACCGGTTGGGAAGGCTGACGGCGACGGGATCCGCTTGACCCTCGACGCGTTAGCCGCGGTATCCGCGGTTAACGCGTCGAGCCTCTCCAGAGGAGCGGAGCGTGACGACCAAGCGCAGCGCAGCTACGCCCAGCGGAACGTACGGGGCGCCTTGCGCATCCTGATCAGACGCGCCGGCACGCCGCCGACGACCGCGTTGTCCGGGACGTCGTGCGTGACCACCGCGTTGGTCCCGATGACGCTGTTGTCACCGACGGTGACGCCGCGCAGCACGCACGCGCCGTAGCCCATCCAGACGTTGTTGCCGATCCGTACGTCGCGCTTGTAGATGCCCTGCAGGCGCACCGGCGTCTCCGTCTCGGCCGTGTGGTGGTCAAAGTCGATCAGCATCGAGCGGTCGGCGATGATGCACTCGCGCCCGATCGAGACCTGCTGGTAGCAGGAGATCGTGCACTCCTGGCCGAGCACCGACTTGGCGCCGATCGAGACGACCCCCTCGTGCGCGCGGACCTTCGTGTCGTGACCGAGCCACACCCAGCGCCCGAGCTCGACGCGCGCCTCACGGCCGATCTCGAACGTCACGCCGGGGCATACGAAGCAGAGCCCGTCGGTGACCAGACGTCCGCGCCAGCGAAGCTTCAGGTAGAGCCACTTGGCGATCAGACGGACGTACCCCCACCTGAGCATGTTGTGATTGCGGGCGAAGCGCAGGAACGCGAGCGGCCCTCCCCGGAGCTGCCCTGGAGGAGCCCGCAGCTCCTGCGGTGGCGCCGAGGCCTGATCGATGCTGGTCAAAGACATCCGCGAATCCTAATGTCATCATGCTCACCCCGATGACAAACGCGACCAACTCACTTGCAAGCAGGCTTTTGGAGGGCGATCAGCGGGCGCTGGCGCGCGGAATCTCGCTCGTGGAGAACGACACGCCGGAGGGGTGGGAGCTGATCCGCGAGATCTATCCGCACAGCGGCCACGCCTCGATCATCGGCCTAACCGGCCCTCCCGGCGCCGGCAAGTCGACCCTGATCGGTGCGCTGATCACGCTGGAGCGCGCCCGCAACCGCTCCGTGGCGGTCCTCTCAATCGACCCCTCCTCGCCGTTCACAAAGGGCGCGCTGCTCGGCGACCGGATCCGGCTGACCGACCATTTCCTCGATCCCGGGGTGTTCATCCGCTCGATGGCGAACCGGGGCGCGCTCGGCGGCCTCAGCGAATCGACGCTCCAGGCGGCACTGCTGATGGACGCCTCCGGACGGGACGTCGTGCTGCTGGAGACCGTTGGCGTCGGACAGGCCGAGATCGACATCATCGACTACGCCGACACGGTGGTGCTGGTGCTCGTCCCGGGCTCGGGCGACTCGATCCAGGCGCTCAAGGCGGGCGTCATGGAGATCCCGGACATCATCGTCGTCAACAAGGCCGACCATCCGCTCGCCGACACGATGATCCGCGAGATCCGCGGCGTGCTGGCGCTGGGGTCGCACGAGGGCTGGCAGGTGCCGGTCCTGCGGACCGAGGCGATACGCGGCTCCGGCATCGAGGTGCTCGCCGATGCGCTCGCCGAGCATCGCGCCTTCATCGAGTCGGAGGGAACGCTCGCCGAGCGTCGTGGACGCAACCTCCGCAACGAGGTGATCGCGATCGCGACGTCCCGCATGCGCCGTGAGCTCGAGGCTGCGATCGCCGCGGACCCCGCCGTCAAGCAACTCCTGCAGCGCGTGGTCGAGCGCGAGCTCGACCCGGCCAGCGCGGCGGCCGAGATCCTCCGCTCCCGGACCGGTGTGGACCTTTCCAACGTAGCGGTTGCCTCGAGCGCGCCGGAGACGTAGGCTCCCCTGATGGCGGAGCCGATCGATCGCCGTTCGTTCCTGGCAAGCGCCGGAATCGGAGCAGCGACGCTCGCGCTCGGGACCGGTGTCGCGGACGCCCGGACGATCAACCGTCGGGTCAGCAAGCCGACGCCGGGTTCGCTGCAGAAGGCGATCCGCGGCCACGTCTGGGGTCCGGCCACGCCGGGATTCACGCCGGCCTCCCACGTGTACAACGAGCGCTTCGACTGGGTGAAGCCGTTCGCGGTCGCGCGGCCGATCAACGGCCCCGACGTGCAGGCGGCGGTGCGCTGGTGCGTGGCGAACAACGTGCCGATGCGCGCGCGCGGCGGCGGTCACAGCTACGCCGGCTACTCGACGCTCATCGGCGGCGTCGTGCTCGACCTGCGGCGGCTGTCGGGCATCTCGATCGATCGGCGTTCCGGGACCGCCACCGTCGGCGCCGGCGTGCAGCTCATCGACCTCTACGCGGCGCTGGCAGCCAACGGCGCGACGATCCCGGCGGGCTCCTGTCCGTCGGTCGGCGTGGCGGGGCACGCGCTCGGCGGCGGCATGGGGCTCGCCGGGCGCAACTTCGGGCTCGCGTCCGACAGCCTGCTAGCGGTCCAGATCGTGACCGCGGACGGGAAGCTGCGCACGGTCAATGCGCGCACCGACCCCGATCTGCTGTGGGCGCTGCGCGGCGGCGGCGGCGGGAACTTCGGGGTGGTGACGCAGTTCACGTTCCGGATTCATCCGATTCCGTCGAGTGCCGCCTACTTCTTCGTCAACTTCCCCTGGTCCTCGGCCGCCGACGCGATCGAAGCCTGGATCTCCTGGGCGCCGCACACAACGCAGCTGGCCACCTCGATCCTGCATCTGAACGGTGGCGCGGGCACCACCTCGATCAACGTCACGGGCCAGTACTTCGGTCCCTCCTCGGCGCTCGGAGGAGTGCTGGCGCCGCTCAGGCAGGTGTCCGGAGCCTCGATCTTCACCGGCGATCAGAACTATCTGGGGCTGCAGCTGCGGTGGGCGGGCTGTCTGACGACGCCGATCGCGGAATGCCACACGATCGGCGCCTCGCCGCACGGGACGCTTCCGCGTGGCTACTTCAACGCCAAGTCCGACTACGTCGGCAAGCCGTTTCCCGCCGCAGCCCGCAACCTCCTCGTTCAGGCGGCCGAGCGCCGGGCGTCGATCCCGGGCTCGGGCGCGATCCTGTTCGACTCCTACGGGGGCGCGATCAACCGCGTGCACCCGAACGCGACCGCATTCGTGCATCGCAACCAGCTGTGCTGCATGCAGTACCTCACCTACAACGACAACGGTCCCTGGATCGGGCAGACGTGGGCGAGCATGCGCCCCTACGTGTCGGGGACCGCGTATCAGAACTACATCGACGCCAGCCAGCCCAACTGGCAGCAGGCGTACTACGCCGGCAACTACAAGAGGCTCGAGGCGACGCGCAAGCGCGTCGACCCCGATCATCGCTTCAACTTCCCCCAGGCGATCGGCCGCTGAGCGCCGATCTCGAGCCCCTCAGCGTGTGGCCTCCCAGCCGCGCGCGACCTCGACCAGCAGCCGGACCCCGTAGCCGGTCGCGCCCTTGTCGGCGATGTAGGGGGAGCTCACGTCATATGCGGTGCCGGCGATGTCGACGTGCGCCCACGGCAGCTCGCCGGCGAAATGGTGCAGCAGCTCTGCGGCGGTTATCGCCATCGCCTCGCGGCGCTCGGTGAGGTTGGTCAGGTCGGCGTAGCGGCCCTTGACCATCGTCGCGTAGCGCTCGTGCAGCGGCAGCCGCCAGACGAGCTCGCCGGTGCGGCGCGCGCAACCGTCGACGTGCGCGGCCAATCGCTCGTCGTTGCTCAGCAGGCCGGCGTGGACGCTGCCGAGCGCGGCCACGACTCCGCCTGTCAGCGTCGCGATGTCGAGGAGCGCGGCGGCGCCCGCGCGCCGCGCGTAGGTGATGCAGTCGGCGAGCACGAGCCGCCCCTCGGCATCGGTGTTGTTGACCTCGATCGTCGTTCCGTCGAGCGCGGCGACGATGTCACCCGGCTTCACGGCGCTGCCGCTCAGCATGTTCTCGGTGGCGCCGACGACGCCGAGTACACGCAGCGGCGCGCGCAGCTCGGCGAGCGCCGCGATCGCCTCGATCACGGCCGCGCCCCCGCACATGTCGAACTTCATCTCGTGCATCTTGGCGGACGGCTTCAGCCAGATCCCGCCCGTGTCGAACGTGACCGCCTTACCGACCAGCGCAAGCGCCGCGGCGCCCCCGTCCTCGGCGCCCCCGCCGTCCCCGCCACGCCTGTCCTCCTCGCCGCGCCCGTCGTAGTCGATGCGGATCAGGCGCGCGCTCTGCGTCGAACCCTGCGCGACCGCGGCGAACGCGCCCATCCCGGCGAGGCGAATCTGGTCTTCGTCGAGAACGCTCACCTCGATCGCGTCATGGCGCTCCGCGAGGCCGGCCGCGTAGGCGGCGAGATCCGCTGGCGTGAGCTCGTTCGCGGGCGTGTTGCCAAGGTCCCGGGCGCGGTTCTGCGCGTGCGCGATCGTCGCGGCCACGCCGGCCACGGCGGCGATGTCGTGGTGGGCGCTGAGCACCAGCCTTCGCAGCCGCCCGGGCGCACCGGCCGCGCTGACCTCGCCGCCAGCACCGTCTCGCCTGCGCTTGTAGCGGTCGAAGCGATAGTCGCGCAGCAGCGTCCCCTCGACGAGTGCGGCCACGATCGCGTCATCGACGTGGTGGGGAACCTCCCAGCAGAGCGAGCCGGCGCGCAGCTCGAGCGCGCGGGCGGTCGCCGCGCCCGCCGCGCGGCGCGCGCGCTCGTGGTCGAATTGCTCGCGGGCCCCGAGGCCGAGCAGGATGTAACGGCGGCCCTCGGCGTGGGTGACGGCGAGCCGACCGCGTTCACGCGAGGCCTCGCCACTGCGCAGAAGGCGGGCGAGCGGCTCGCCGGGCAGGTCGTGGGCGATCTCCTCGCCCTCGAATAGGCCGACCGCGATCGTGTCGGCCTCCGTCTCCCGGGGCGCCGCCGTCGTTGTGCTGAGGTTCATGGTCGCACCCTACTGGCCGGCTGCACCGGTCGTTCCCGATCGCTGCACTACGATGGGCGCCGATCGATCGAACACCGGGAGGCGTCGCACCATTCCAAAGACCGTGATCCTGTCGACCGCGCGGACGCCGATCGGAAAGCTCGGCGGAGCGCTTGCGAGCATCGACGCGTCAGTGCTCGGCGGCGCTGCGATCCGCGAGGCGCTGGCGCGCACCGGGGTCGCGCCGGAGGCTGTCCAGCACGTCGTGATGGGGCAGGCGATCCAGGCCGGCCAGGGTCAGATCCCCTCACGCCAGGCGCAGATCGCGTCTGGGATCCCGCCAACCGTGCCCTCCGAGACCGTCAACAAGGTGTGCGCGTCGGCGCTGCGGGCGATCTGCATCCTCGACTGGGCGATCCGGGCCGGTGACCTGGCGCTCGCCGTCGGCGGCGGCATGGAGTCGATGTCGCGGGCGCCCTATCTCCTGCGTCAGGCGCGTTTCGGCTACCGCATGGGGGACGCCGACACGATCGATGCGATGGTCGCCGACGGTCTCACGAGCCCGTTCACCGGCAAGCACATGGCGCACGAGGCGACCGAGGTCGCGGACGAGGCGGGGTTCACCCGATCAGAGCTCGATCGGTTCGCGGCGCGCTCGCACGAGCTGGCGCTCGCCGCGATCGACTCCGGGCGCATGGGAGAGGAGATCGTGCCGGTCACCGTCCCCGGCCGGAGCGGCGCGGTCGTGGTCGAGGTCGACGAGTCGCCGCGGCGCGGCACCACCATCGAGTCGCTCGCGGCGCTTGCGCCGATCTTTGTCGCGGGCGGGTCGCACACCGCCGGCAACTCGCCCGGGGTCAACGACGGCGCCGCCGCGCTCGTGCTGGCCGCCGACGCGTGGGCCGAGCGCCACGGCCGGCCCGCGCTCGCGAAGATCCTCGCGCATGCGCAGTTCGCCGACGACTACCCGTACCTGGCGCGGGCGACGTCGCAGGCGGCGCTCGCGGCGCTGCAGCGGGCGGGCCTGCGGGCCCGCCAGGTCGATCTGTGGGAGATCAACGAGGCGTTCGCTTCGGTCACGCTCGGGACGATGCGAATCCTCGAGCTCGACGAGGAGCGCGTCAACGTCAACGGCGGCGCGGTCGCGCTCGGACACCCGATCGGCGCCTCCGGCGCCCGGATCCTCGGCTCGCTCGTGCTCGAGCTGCGCCGCCGCGGCGGCGGGATCGGCTGCGCCGCGATCTGCTCGGGCGGCGGTCAGGGCGACGCGGTGCTCGTCGAGGTGGACTGATCGCCCGCGAGAAGATGGTTGCGGGCTTCGACGGCGCCGGATCGCGTCACTCAGTTCCTCGCCGGCCCTGAGCTCTCCCGTTGTCATCGAACGGGCGGCATGTCCTGGACGGTCGCCTACCATGAGACTGTGACCGCTCCGGAGGGCGACCACGCAGCCAGCGCCGCGTTCTTCGATCTCGACAAGACGCTGATGCAGGGGTCATCAGCATTCGAATTCGGCCGCGCCGCATACAAAGCCGGCCTGATCAGCCGCAGGCGGATCCTCGCCGACTCGCTCGCCAACCTGCGCTTCCGCCTCCACGGTGCGTCGGATGCCGACACGCATGCGATCCGGGAGCGGATCGCGCAGTCGCTGGCCGGCGTGCGCGTCCGGGACCTCGAGCGACTCGGGGTCGACGTCGTCGCGGGCATCCTGCCGCGGCTGTACCCGCAGATGCTGCGGATCGCGCACCGCCATCAGGACGACGGGCGGCGGGCGTACATCGTGACCGCGGCAGCGCACGAGCTCGCCGAGGTGCTCGCGCAGGTGATGGCACTCGACGGCGCCGTCGGCTCGCATCTCTCGGAGGTCGTCGACGGCCACTACACCGGGCGTGCCACCGGCGACTTCATCTACGGCGAGGAGAAGGCGGCGGCGATCAGGAGGATCGCCACCCGTGAGGGTTTCGATCTGGCGCATTGCTACGCCTACTCCGATTCGGCCTCCGACCTGCCGATGCTGATGGCGGTCGGCCACCCGGTGGTCGTCAACCCGGACGCCGAGCTCGAGGCGATCGCACGCCGGGACGGCTGGGAGGTGCTGCGACTCGACCCGCTCTCACGGCGGCTGTGGGCGGCGGCGGCGCTCCTTGGCGCCGCCGCCCTCGGCGGTACCGTGACCATCGTCGTGGCCCGCAGGAAGGACCGGCTCCGGGCGCTCGACGCCGCCTCGTAGGGCGCTTTGCACACATCGAACGGGCTTGTGCGACGGCGGGTCGTACCGCATGTCACGATCCGCGGGTTTCACATACAATGGCCTCGCTCGCCGTCCACGTCCAAGCCCGGGCCGGCGATTCGTTGATGCCCTCCGCCACCGACAAGAAGATCCGCGTCGTCGTAGCAAAGCCCGGACTCGACGGGCACGATCGCGGTGCAAAGATCATCGCCCGTGCGCTGCGTGACGCGGGCATGGAGGTCATCTACACGGGTCTGCATCAGACGCCCGAGCAGATCGTCGAAACGGTCATCCAGGAAGATGCCGACGCCGTCGGTCTCTCGATTCTGTCCGGTGCGCACATGACGCTCGTGCCTCGGATCTTGGCGCTCCTGCGGGAGCAGGGGTGCGACGACGTGGTCGTGATCGTGGGCGGGACGATCCCCGCCGACGACGTCGCCGAGCTGAAGTCGCTCGGCGTCTCCGAGGTGTTCACCCCCGGGGCGTCGACCGAGCTCGCGATCGACTTCATCCGCAGTGCGGTTCGGGCCTAGTGGAGTGACACCCTTCGCGGACACGCGTGAGGGCACCACGAACGAGACTCCCGCGGCAGGATCGGATCGGCAACTGCTCGATATCATCCCCGCCCCTGTTCCCCCGGCAATTCCTTAGGAGGCACCTTTGAAGATCTGCGTCCTGGTCAAAGAGGTACCGGACGCCGCCGTCGTGAAGAAGATTGACCCCGCGACGGGGCGCCTGGACCGATCAGGTGAAAAGAACCTGAACCCGTACGACCAACAGGCGATCGAGGCTGCGATGCAGCTTCGCGAAGGTGGCGCCGTCGCGGTCGACGACATCGTCGCTGTCACGATGGGCCCCGAGACCGCCGTGCGCGCGCTACACAAGGCCGTCTCGCTCGGCGCTGATCGGTCGATGCACCTGACCGACCCGGCGCTGGCGGGATCAGACGTGGCCGCAACGGGCTATGCGCTCTCGAAGGCGCTCGAGAAGGAAAAGCCCGACCTCGTGCTGCTCGGCCAGCAGTCCGACGACGGCGAGTGCTACACGATCGGCGCGGTCGTCGCCGACTGGCTGGGGATGCCGTCGATCACCCAGGTGATCAAGCTCGACGTCGACGGCAACGGACTCATCTGCGAGCGTCAGGCCGAGTACGGCTATGACACCGTCAAGGTCGAGATGCCCGCCGTCATCTCGGTCGGCGACGCGATCAACGAGCCGCGCTACCCGTCGCTCAAGTCGATCATGGGCGCCAAGAAGAAGCCGCTCGAGACCGTCTCCGCAGCCGACCTCGGGATCGACGTCGAGATGGTCGGCGCAGAGGGCTCGCGCGTTCACTGCACCGAGTTCCTTGAGCCGCCGGCCAAGGCCGCCGGTCAGATCATCGAGGACGACGACACCAACGAGACGGTCGAGAAGATCGTCGCCTGGCTCGAGGAAAGGAAGCTGATCTGATGTCAGACATTCTGACCTACGTCCTCCATTACGAGGGCGCGTTCAACAAGAACTCGCTGGGCGCGGTCTCCGAGGGCGCGGCCCGTGCAGCCGAGGTCGGCGGCGAGTGCCATGCCGTCGTGGTCGGGGGCGACGATCTGACCGACGCCCTGTGCGCGACGCTCGGCGAGTACGGCGCCAAGAAGGTGTGGAGGGCCAAGGGCCCCGAGGGGCTCGCCCAGCCGATCGTCGATGTGATGGCGAAGCTGATCGCCGATCACCCCACGTACAACTACGCGCTCTTCGGGGGCGGCCTGCTCGGGTTCGAGATCGGCGCCGGCCTCGCCGCGCGCCGGCGGGCGGGCGTGACGATGGAGGTCACGGCGATCCACGTCGACGGCGGCCAACTCGTCGCGGAGCGCCCGATCCTCGGCGACTCGAAGCTCTCCCAGTCGCACTACAACCACGGTCTCGGGATCATCGTCGGGCGGATCAACGCCTTCGAGGTCCGGGAGACCGGCGGCGGCCCGGCTGAGGTGGCCGATGCCGAGGTCGAGTACTCGCCGTGGTCGACCAAGTCCACGGTCCTCAAGCGCGGCGAGCAGCGTGGTGAGGACGTCGACATCGAGGGCGCCGACATCCTCATCGCCGGCGGCCGTGGCCTTGGTAAGCCCGAGGGCTATCAGGTCTGCCAGGAGCTGGCGAACGCGTTCGGCGGCAACACCGCCGTCGCGGCCACCCGCGCGGTGGTCGACGCCGGCTGGTTCCCGTACGCGACCCAGATCGGCCAGACGGGCAAGACGGTGGCGCCGAAGCTGTACCTCGCGGTCGGGATCTCCGGCGCGATCCAGCACAAGGTCGGCATGGCGGGCTCCGAGAACATCATCGCGATCAACAAGGACGCCAACGCTCCGATCTTCGAGTTCTCCGACCTCGGCATCGTCGGCGATCTGAACAAGATCGTGCCCAAGCTGACCGACGCGATCAAGGCCAAGAAGGCCTGATGGCGATGTCGAGCAACGGCAAGGGGGTCGCCCCGAACGCATTTCCGCCTCCTGTCGATCCGCAGAAGGAATTCGTCAAGCGCGGCCTCGACCCCGAGGACGAGATCATCGAGGTCGGCGTCGTGATCGTCGGCGGCGCGACCGCCGGGCTCGCCGTCGCCAACCGGCTCCTGCAGTTGCTCGCAGACGATCCGGAGACGATGGAGAAGCTCGGCGAGGTTCCGGTCGCCGTTGTGGAGAAGGGGAAGGCGTGCGGCGCGCACGCCCTCTCCGGCGCCGTGATCCGGCCGGAATCGCTGCAGGAGCTGTTTCCCGATCTGACGCGTGAAGACTGGCGCAAGGAGCGCTTCGCCTTCGGAGAGGTCAGCAAGGAAGCGGTGTACATGCTCCCGAGTGCGACGGCGAAGCTCAAGATCCCGACGCCGCCGAACTTCAAGAACCACGGCAACGAGATCGTCTCGGTGGCAGCGCTCGCGCGCTACCAGCAGCGCCTCGTCGAGGAGGCCGGGGCCTATGTCCTGACCGAGACGGCGGCGACGCAGCTGATCGTGGAGAACGGCGCCGTGGTCGGCGTGCGCTCCGGCGACAAGGGACGCGGCAAGGAGGGCGAGGAGCTCGGCAACTTCGAGCCCGGCGCCGACATCAAGGCCCAATACACGGTCCTGGCGGAGGGCTGCTGGGGTCACTTGACCGGCGCCGCGATCAAGGAGTTCAACCTCGGCGAGGGCAAGGAGCCACAGGTCTGGGAGCTCGGGGTCAAGGAGATCTGGAAGGTCCCCAAGCCACTGGACCGGCTGATCCACACGATCGGTCCCTGGCCGCTCAAGCTGTCCGCCAAGTACGGACAGATCGGTGGCACGTGGCTGTATCCGATGAAGGACGAGAACACCGGGGATAACCTCGTCTCGATCGGCTTCGTCGTCGATCTGGAGTACGCCGATGCGACGACCTCCGCACACGACCTGCTGCAGCAGTTCAAGCTGCACCCACTCGTGAAGGGGATCCTCGATGGCGGCGAGCGGGTCGCCTGGGGCGCCAAGGCGCTGCCGGCCGGCGGCTACTGGTCGATGCCGAAGCTGACGATGCCGGGCGCGCTGCTCGTCGGCGACGCCGCCGGCATGGTAGACACGGTGGCGCTCAAGGGCGTGCACCACTGCATCACGTCGGGCAAGCTCGCAGCCGAGGCGATCTACGACGCGCTCAAGAATGGAGCTCCGATCAGCGCCTACGAGGAGGCGATCGAGAGCTCGTCCGTCGGCAAGGAGATGTACCAGGTCCGCAACACCCGCCAGCCGTTCCAGAAGGGCTTCATCAGAGGCGCCCCGACGGTCAACATGGCGATCTTCACGAAGGGCCGGTTTCCCCGCGGGCGCCTCCGGTGGCACACGAACGACAGCACGCCGCTGTTCATCGGCGACACCGCCGACGGCTATCCCAAGCCCGACGGGAAGTACACCTTCGACAAGCTGTCGAGCGTGTACATCAGCGGCAACGTCACCCGCGACGACGCGCCGAACCACATCCGTGTCCAGAAGCACGTCCCGCGGGAGGTCGCGGAGGGCTGGGTGTGGATGTGCCCCGCCGGCGTGTACGAGATCCCCGACGACCAGCCTGCGACCGGCGACGTCGACGTGATCGTCAACTACACCAACTGCGTGCAATGCGGCGCGATCACCGCCAAGGGTGGCCGCCTGACGCCGCCCGAGGGCGGCGACGGTCCGCTCTACACGATGACCTGAGCGCGGGTGGGAGCTGTGCGCGGAGATGACTCTGCGCACAGCTCCTGCTCGCGTGTGCCGCGCGGGCGCCGACGCGCCGCCCAGCTCCGCAGCCTGGGCGATCCTCGCCGGGCAACTTCTCGATTGACTGGTTGTTAAAACGGACGATGAGACCAAGGGAGCATCGGCGACGTACACGTAAGCTGGCGATCGCGGTCCTGATCGCCGCGACGGCCGCCGGTCCGGGTGCCGCAGCCGCCGCCCGCGGTGGCTCAACGGTCCGAGCTGCGCGGGTCGCTCGGGACGGCGTCGTGCGAGCGCGGGCTGACGCGCCTCCGCGTGCCGAGCTCATCGACCAGATCTGCGAACGGGCGCTCGATCCGCCCGCACGTGTTGTCTCGGCCACCGCGGTGATGCGGCCCTTGACGGGAACCCAGCAGCTGGCGATCGAGTTTCAGCTCTACGAGAAGCCCGCGGGCGCGACGTCCTGGACGCTGGTGTCCGTCCCCGGAGATTCCTCGCATCTGAACGTGTGGCTCACGCCGACGCTGCCGACGCTCGGCCAGCGCCCCGGGGATGTGTGGAACGTTCCGTTCCCCGTCGCGAACCTGGCCGCGCCGGCAACCTACCGCTTCAAGGTGACCTTCCGATGGACCGGCGCCAACGGACACGTGCTCGGCACGATCACGCGCACATCGGACGCGTGCTGGCAGCCGGAGCGGCGCCCCGACCTTACGGTCGATTCAGTCACGGTGCAGCAGGATGCGCAGCACCCCAAGCTCGACGGCATCGCGGCCGCGATCGGCAACATCGGCGCGACGGCGGCGACTCCGTTCACGGTGGCGCTCACCTACACCCACGACCGGCAGAGCGTGACCGCCGACAGGACGACGGCGCGGCTCGCCGCTCACGCGACCCGTACAATCCAGTTCACCGCGCCGCTCTGCGACACCGGGACCTCGGTTACGGTGACGGCCGATCCGGCTCACGAGATCGACACCTACAGCAGGGCGCAGGCATCGATGACCGTCGCCTGCCCGACACCCACGACCCCGGCGACCCCCGCGAGCTCTACGACCTCGGCGAGCTCTACGACCTCGGCGAGCTCTACGACCTCGACGACCTCGACGACCTCGACGACCTCGACGACTCCCGCGATCTCGGCGACTCCGGCAGCCCAGGCGACGCCGACAACTCGGCATCGGGCGCTCGCTATGCTGGAACGACGATGAAGCAAGGAATCCACCCTGACTATGTCGCAGCGCAGGTCACCTGCACGTGCGGCAACCAGTTCGTGACCCGCTCCACAAAGCCTCACATCCACGTCGAGATCTGCTCGGCCTGCCACCCGTTCTACACCGGCCGGCAGAAGCTGGTCGACACCGGCGGCCGGGTCGAGCGCTTCCAGCGGCGCGTGGCCAAGGGTCGCCGCGCGACTCGCGTCAGCGCCTGAGAACGGTCCGTGGGCCAGCTGCCCGCCGGTGAGGGACGGACCGCCGCCCGCGACGCTCCCGTCGGCGGGCAGGCGGTTCTGGAGGGCGTGATGATGCGCGGCGTCGCGCACTGGGCGGTCGCCGTGCGCGCACCCGCGGCGCAGGAGCCAGAGGGCGAGGCACCTGCGCCGCAGGCGGCTGGGGAGATCGCGGTGACCACCTGCGAGCTCACTCCGGCGAGCCGCCGCAGCCGCCTGTACCGGGTGCCGGTGCTCCGCGGGGTGCTCGCGCTCGGCAGCTCCCTGTCGATCGGCATGCGGGCGCTCGGGATCTCGGCGAACGTGGCCCTCGGCGAGGATGTGGAGGAGATCTCCTCGGGAACCTGGACCGGCGCCGTCGCGTTCGCGATCGTGTTCGCCATCGGCCTGTTCTTCGTCGTGCCGGTCACCCTCACGAGCCTCGTCAAGCACCAGCTCGGCTCCTCGGTCCTGTTCTGGACGGTCGAGGGCGTGCTGCGCACCGCGATCTTCCTCGGCTACCTCGCGCTGCTCTCACGCGTTCGCGACCTGAGGCGCGTGCTCGAGTACCACGGCGCCGAGCACAAGGTGATCTCCTGCTATGAGGCGGGCGACGAGCTCACGCCTGATCGCGCGCGGCTCTACTCCCGCCTGCATCCCCGCTGCGGCACCAGCTTCCTGCTGATCGTGATGGTGCTCGCGATCTTCGTGTTCGCCCCGATCGGGTTGCCGGCGTGGTGGATCCTCGTCACGACGCGGATCCTCGGCGTGCCGGTGATCGCGGGTCTGTCGTTCGAGCTGATCAAATGGGCCGGACGCCACCGCCGGACGCCGTGGGTCCAAGCGGTCATGGCCCCGGGCATGGCGCTCCAGAAGCTCACCACGCGCGAGCCCGACAGCGGCCAGCTGGCGGTCGCGATCGCGGCGCTGCAGGCCGTGCTCGCGCACGAGACCCCCGGCGAGCTGTCGGCCGAGGACCTCGTCGGGCTCGAAGTCGTCGCCTGACTCGGGGGAACTTCGGCTTAGGGTCTCGTGGACCTTAGCCGCTGAGCCTACACTCGATCCGAGATGATCGACCAACTCGCTCGACAGGTCCAGCAGAACTTCGCCAGGCTCGAGGAGGAGCTCTCCGACCCCACCGTGATCGGCGACCGCGAGCGGTTCACCGCCGCCTCGAAGGCGTACCGCGACCTCGAGCCGGCGGCGCGCCTGGCCGGAGAGTACCTGCGCACGCTCGGTGACTTCGAGGGCTCTCGCGAGCTGCTGGGCGAGGACGGCGACGATCAGGAGCTGCGCGACCTGCTGGAGTCCTCGCGGGAGCGGCTCGCCGAGCTCGAGGAGGAGATCCGCCTCGCGATGGTCGAGCACGACCCCAACGACGACAAGAACGTGATCATCGAGATCCGTCCGGGCGCCGGCGGCGACGAGGCCGGCCTGTGGGCCGGCGACCTGTACAAGATGCTGACCCGGTACGCGGAGCGTCGCGGCTTCAAGGCCGAGCCCCTGTCACTCGGGGACGGCACGTACACGTTTGCAATCAAGGGCGACGGCGCCTACTCGGTGTTCAAGTTCGAGGGCGGCACCCATCGCGTCCAGCGCGTGCCGGAGACGGAGTCACAGGGGCGCATCCACACCTCGACGGCGACCGTCGCGGTGCTCCCCGAGGCGGAGGACGTCGAGGTCGACGTCGATGAGAACGACCTCCAGATCGATGTCTACCGCAGCTCCGGGCCCGGCGGCCAGTCGGTCAACACGACCGACTCGGCAGTGAGGCTCACCCACAGGCCGTCCGGGATCGTGATCACGATGCAGGACGAGAAGTCCCAGCTGCAGAACAAGGAGCGCGCGATGCGCGTCCTGCGAGCGCGGCTCTATGAGCGGGCACTCGCCGAGCAGCAGGCTGAGCTCGCGGCCTCCCGCTCGGCCCAGGTGGGCACGGGTGAGCGCGCGGAGAAGATCCGGACCTACAACTACGGCGAGCGGCGCGTCAAGGACCATCGCATCAATCTGCTCGTCCACAACCTCGACGCGATCCTGATGGGCGAGCTCGACGAGCTGACCGACGCACTGCAGGACGACGAGAAGCGCCGCCGGCTCGAGGCGCAGGCGGATGGCTCCGGCTGAGCCGGCGCCCCCGCTGCGCTCCCTCGCGGATCCCGCCGTCCGGGACGAGCCCGCCGTCCGGGACGAGCCCGCCGTCCGGGACAAGCCCGCCGTCCGGGACGAGCCCGCCGTCCGGGACGAGCCCGCCGTCCGGGACGAGCCCGCCGTCCGGGACGAGCCCGCCGTCCGGGACGAGCCCGCCATCCGCGAGGAGCTCGCGCGTGGCGCTAAGGCGCTGACGGCCGCCGGTTGCGACACGCCGCGGCTCGACGCCGAGCTGCTGCTGGCGAGCGCGATGGGCGTCGATCGCACGCAGCTCGTGATCGGCGCCCGCGATCCGTTGCCAGACGCGGCGGCCGAGCGCTACGAGCGGATGCTCGCGCGCCGGCTCGCGCGCGAGCCCGTCGCGTACATCGTCGGCCGCAGGTGGTTCCGGCGCCTCGAGCTGTCGGTCGACCGCCGGGTGCTGATTCCCCGGCCCGAGAGCGAGCTGCTCGTCGAGCTCGGACTGACACTGCCCCGAAGCGCGCGCGTCGCGGATGTCGGTACCGGCAGCGGCGCGGTGGCGCTCGCGCTGAAGGACGAGCGCCCGGATCTGGAGATCGCAGGCGTGGACTGCAGCGAGGACGCGCTCGCGGTGGCGAGCGCCAACGGCGAGCGCCTCGGGCTCGCCGTCGCCTGGGTGCGTGCGGATCTGCTCGACGACCGCGAGTACGACGCCGTGCTCGCGAACCTGCCCTACGTCGAGGAGGACGCCGCTCTGCCGCCGGAGATCGCCCGATACGAGCCTGCGGGCGCTCTGTTCGCGGGCTCCGACGGGCTCGACGCGATCCGCCGGCTGGTCGCGCTCCTCGCGGATCGCGGCGCTGTGAGGCTCGTGGCGCTCGAGATCGGCGCCGGCCAGGCGGAAGCTGCAGCCGCTCTGCTCACCGCCGCCGGCTTCACCGTCACCTCGCCGCTGCGCGACCTCGCCGGGCACGAGCGGGTCATCGTGGGCCGCCGATGAGCCCCGAAGGCGAGCGGGGAGCCGCCGCGGAGGCGTTCGAGCGCGCGATCGCGGCGGGCGGTGTCGTCCTGTTCGGCGCCGACACCGTGTACGGGCTCGCGTGCGATCCGCTCGACGCGGAGGCGGTGAGGCGGCTGTACGCGCTCAAGGGTCGCCAACCGGCGAAGGCGAGCGCGATCATGTTCTTCGGGCTCGACGCGGCGCTCGCGGCGCTCCCCGAGCTCGGCGAGCGCACGCGCGAGGCGCTCGGGCGCCTGATGCCGGGCGCCGCGACCCTGCTGCTCCCCAACCCGCAACGCCGCTTCCCGCTCGCGTGCGGCGAGGATCCGCTCACCCTCGGCCTGCGCGTAGTCGAGGTGCCGGCGCTCGCAGGGGTGTCCGCCGCGGTGCTGCAGTCGAGCGCAAATCGTGCCGGCGGCGTGGAGGCGCGACGGCTGGCCGACGTCCCGGTGGCGATCCGCGATCGCGTCGATCTCGTGCTCGACGCCGGCGAGTTGCCGGGAACGCCGTCGACGGTCGTTGACATGCGCCGCTACGAACGGGGCCTCGGACGCCCGTGGAGCGTTGTCCGCGCCGGGGCGATGAGCGAGAATGAGCTGGCGGCGGAGCTCAGCGGCCAGTTTCACTTCAACCCCGCCAGCTACGCGGCGATGATCCGTGAGGACATTCCCGTGTATGAGGAGATGCAGGACGTGCTCGCGGCGCGGAGCGGGAAGGACGCGCGGCGGATCCTCGAGCTGGGGACCGGAACGGGTGAGACGGCGCGGCGCCTGCTCGCCCGCCATCCGCAGGCGAAGCTCGTGGGAATCGACCAGAGTGCGTCGATGCTCGCCGCTGCCCGCGAGGCGCTCCCGGACCATACCGTGGCGCTGATCGTCCAGAGCCTCCAGGACGCACTGCCGGTGGGGCCGTTCGACGTCGTTGCCAGCGCGCTGTGCGTTCACCATCTCGACGGCACCGAGAAGGCGGACCTGTTCGCGCGGATCCGTGTGGTGCTCACGCCCGGCGGGCGGTTCGTGCTCGCCGACGTGGTCGTCCCGGAGGATCGTGCGGACGCGCGCACAACGCTGACGCCGGGCTTCGACAAGCCGAGCACGGTCGCGGAGCAGCTACGTTGGCTCGCCGACGCGGGGTTCGACGCGCAGGTGAGCTGGGCCGCCGGCGATCTGGCCGTGCTGGTCGCCGACGCGCGGCGCTGAGCGCGGCCCCGCGCACGCAGCTGCAGCGGCGGTGAGGGCTCCTACCGGTGCACCTCGCCCCGCGCATGCAGCTGCAGCGGCGGTGAGGGCTCCTACCGGTGCACCTCGACGCGTCCGCGACCGTTCGCCTTCGCGCGATAGCCGGCCGCGTCGGCCTGGCGCAGCAGCGCCTCGGCATCGCCACGGCCGAGCGCGATGCCGACGCTCGCGGACAGATCGTGATCGACCCCGTCGACCGCCAGCGGCAGCTCGATCGCGTCGAGCAGTCGCCGGCTGAGCGCGACGGCGGAGTCCTCATCGATCGCCTCGCAGACGACGACGAACTCGTCGCCCCCGAGCCGCGCGACCGTATCGCTGGGACGGACGGTCGTCTGCAGTCGTTCACCGACGGCCGCCAGGACGTCATCTCCGGTTGCGTGGCCGTAGAGGTCGTTGACCTGCTTGAAGTTGTCCAGATCGACGAACAGGAGCGCGGTCTGGCTTCCCTCACGCTGCGACCGCGCCAGCGCGCGCGAGAGATGATCCTGCATCAGGATCCGGTTGGCGAGCCCGGTCAGCGGGTCGTGGACGGCTTCGTAGCGGATCCGGTCCTCATCGCGCAGACGCGCGAGCGCGACCGAGAGCGTGTGCGCCACGGCGTGCAGATGATTCATCTCCTCGCCCTCGAGATCCCGCTCGGGCGTCACGAGGAGCTGGTCGCCGGCGCCGAGCGGCATGGCGATGCTCGCGGGCGAGATCGGTCCGTCGGAGGCGAGGCGCACCCCGCCCGCGAGCCTGATCGCGACGCCGGCGAGCGGCAGCGTGTCCTGCAGGACGTGCACGGCGTCCGCCGCGAGATGCGCGGGATCGGCTCCTTCCAGCGCACGCTGTCCGAGCGCCGACACCGCCCGCTGGCGCGCCTCGGCGGCACGCCGCCCGGTGACGTCGCGTCCCACCGCGAGCAGCAACGGCCCCCCGGTCGTCTCGACGATCCCCCAGCTCATCTCGCCCACGAACTCCGAACCGTCGCTGCGTAAACCCCACGCCTCGGAGGAGAACCGCATCGGATGCTCGGTCGCGAAGTAGAGCTCGATGTTGCGCAGGTAGCGCTCGCGGACACGTTCCGGCCAGAGGATCTCGATGCGCCGGCCGAGCAGCTGCTGCCTCGAGTAGCCGAACAGGCCCTCGGTGAGGGCGTTGACGAAGACGATGCGACCGTCAGGCGTGGCCGCGACCACTGCGTCCGGCATCCCCTCGAGGATTGCCACCGGCGCGAGCAGCAGGTCCTCGAGCGCAGCGTCGCTCCGCGGTGCAACCTGTCGGGCGTCATCCATGGCGTCGGTCCTCGAATCTCTCGCAGCCAGCGTACACCGGCAATCAAGGTGATCGGCGAGCAGGCGTCACGCGAGCGGCCGCAACGTCAGAGCAACGACCAACGGCGACCGCCGCCGCGCAATCGGCGGTGCCCCGATCGGTCTGCGCCGGCTGGCATCCTATGAGGGCCATGCGGTACTGGGACGCCGTGCTCGCCTTCCTCGTCGCGATGGCCATCGCGACGGTGCTCACACCGCTCGCGGCGAGGCTGGCGCGCGCGGTTGGAGCAGTCGACGAACCGTCTGCCCGCGGCCTCTCGCAGCGCGCGACGCCGAGGCTCGGCGGGCTCGCGATCCTCGTGGGCGTGCTCGTCGCCGCCGCGATCTGGATGCCGGGATCGATCAAGCTCGCGCACACTCCGCACGGCACGCCGGGCTCGGCCGGCACGGTGCAGACCTGGGCGATCATCGCCGGTGCGCTCATGATCGCGCTCGTCGGCGCGCTGGACGACATCTTCGACCTCAAGCCGCTGCCGAAGCTGATCGGACAGATCGCCGCGGCCGTGATCGCGGTGCTGGGCGGCGCGGTCGTGACCGAGGTCAGGCTGCCGTTCATCGGCGGCCTCCAGTTCACCGACGCCGGCGGCTGGATCACCGTGATCTGGCTGGTGGCGCTGATGAACGTCGTCAACTTCAGCGACGGCATCGACGGCCTCGCCGCGGGCGTCTGCACGATCGACGGGATCGCGTTCGCGGTGATCGCGTTCGACCTCCAGGGCGGTGGCAGCGCAGCGGCGGTGCTGGCGGCGCTCACGGCCGGCGCGGCGCTCGGCTTCCTGTTCCACAACCTGTATCCGGCAAAGGTGTTCATGGGCGACAGCGGCGCGAACCTGCTCGGCTACCTGCTCGGCGTCGTCGCCGTGATCGGATCGATCAAGACCGGGGTCGTCGTCGCCCTCGCCGTGCCACTGCTGATCCTCGCCGTCCCGTTTCTCGACACCTCGTTCGTGATCGCCAAGCGGATCAAATACCACCGCGCGCCGTGGTCCGCGGACGCCTGGCACTTCCACCACCGCATGTCGAAGATCGGCTTCAGCCCGCGTAAGACGGTCGCCTATCTGCACAGCTGGACGCTGATGCTCGCCGGCGTGGCGCTCGCGTTGAGGTTCGTGCCCTACTCGGATCATCAGGGCCACTACCGACTTGGCTGGAGCGTCGTGATGGGCGTCATCCTGCTGCTCGCAGTTGCGGCCAGCGTGTATCTGGTCTACGTCCTGGAGATCCTCAAGTTCAAGGGCCTGCGCACGATCCAGCTGCGCAGGATCGACCCGGCGTGCACCGAGCCTGAGATCGAGGAGACGGTGCAGCGCGACGTCGAGACGGGCGAGTTCGAGGCGCTCAAGCAGTGAAGCCGGCGCTGTGACGCGCGGAGGCGTTGACGCCGCCGGCCCGCAGGCCGGCGACGTCGAGAACGGTCGCGCCAGCGCGCCGGCCGCAGGACGTGCGGCGCGGTGGGGCGGACTCACGGGCGCCGAGCGCGTCGTGATCGCCGCGGTGCTCGTGCTGACGGTGCTGGCGGCGCTCACGCGCTACGCCCACGGCGTCAGCCCGATCGTGGCGTTCGTGCCGGCGACGCTCGCGCTCGCCGGGCAGGCGTGGATCGTCGCGATCGCCACCGAGCAGGTCGGGCAGCGGCTCGGACCTTCGATCACCGGCCTGATGCAGGCGACGCTCGGGAACCTGCCCGAGTTTTTCGTCGTCATGTTCGCGCTGCAGGCCCGCGCGGTCATCGTCGCGCAGACCGCGATCCTCGGCTCGATCCTCGTCAACGCGCTGCTCGTGCTCGGGATCGTGCTCGTCGCCGGTTCGCTGCGCGCCAAGGACGAGCTGCTGAGGTTCAACGCGCGCCTCCCGAACGACACCGCGACGCTGCTGCTCGTCGCTTCGTTCATCATCGTCCTGATCGGCCTCGTGGAGGCGAGCGGCGACCCGGCCAGCCACCACACCACGGCGATTTCGGTGATCGGCGCGATCGCGATCCTGTGCGTCTACGCATCCTGGCTGCGTCAGTACCTGCGTGGGGATCAGGGGCCTGCCGCCGAGCAGGCAGAGCCGCCGCGCCTGCGCGCATCGCTCGCGCTCACGATGCTCGTGCTCGGTGCGAGCGCGTCCGCGCTCACGTCCGACTGGTTCGTGCACGCCCTCGAGCCGACGATCCACAAGCTGCACATCTCGCAGGCCTTCGCGGGTCTGGTGATCGTCGCGATCGCGGGCAACGCCGTCGAGAACGTCAGCGCGGTCACGCTCGCCATCAAGGGTCAGGGCGACCTCGCGATCGCGATCGTGAAGAACTCCGTCTCGCAGATCGCGGCGCTCGTCTATCCCCTGATCGTGCTCCTCTCGCTGCTCACCGCCGCATCGCTCACGTTCTCGATCGCGCCGGTCTACATCGGCGCGCTGTTCGGCACGGCGATCCTCGTGTGGCAGATCACCGGGGACGGCGAGGCGACGCCGTTCGAGGGGGCGGCGCTGATCGCGACCTTCGTGATCCTCGCGGCGGTCGCCTGGTTCCAGTAAGCGACAGGTACCAACGGCGAACCGGGTGTGGGGACGACGACGTCGTGGTATCTTACGTTTACGTAAGAAGCGAATTGGGAGAGGGTCGAGTGCTGCAGCAGGTCACGAACGGAAGAGGGACGCGCCGGCTCGGCGTCGACGCGGGCCACGAGAACTACAAGTGGTGGGCGCTGTCGTGCACGAGCCTCGGGATGCTGCTCGCGACGATCAACTCCGGGACCCTGATCATCGCGCTGCCCGACCTGGAGCGCAGCCTCCACACGAGCCTGCTGGAGCTCGTGTGGGTGATCCTCGTCTACATGATCGCCTCGACCGTGCTCGTGCTCAGCGCCGGTCGCCTGTCGGACCAGTTCGGGCGCAAGAAGGCCTACATCGGCGGGTTCCTCGCGTTCGCCGCGGCCTCGCTCGGCGCCGGCTTCGCCGGCAGCGGCACGGAGCTGATCATCTGGCGGGTCCTGCAGGGGATCGGCGGCGCCTTCCTGTTCGCCAACTCGGCGGCGATCGTCACCGACGCCTTCCCCGCAAAGCAGCTCGGCGTGGCGATGGGGACCAACACGATGGTCGCGGCGGTCGGGCTCGTGATCGGCCCGGTGCTCGGGGGCGCGCTCGTCGCGATCTCGTGGCACTGGGTGTTCTGGTTCAACGTCCCGTTCGGGATCGTGGGCAGCGTCTGGGCGCTGCTCATCCTGCACGAGCTGACCGGACGATCGAACGAGACGAAGTTCGACGCGCCCGGCACGATCACGTTCCTGATCGGGCTCACGGGGCTGGTATTCGGCATCTCCAAAGGCGGGATCTCCGGGTGGGGCTCGCCCGCTGTGATCGCCGGCCTCGCCGCCGCCGCCGTCTTCCTCCCGCTCTTCATCGTCGTCGAGCGCCGCCAGGAGCAGCCGATGCTCGACCTCACGATCTTCGAGAGCCGCCTGTTCTCCGCAGCGGCCGCGGCGGCGTTCCTCAACGGGCTCTCGCGCTTTGCGCTGATGTTCCTGTTCGTGTTCTACTTCCAGGGCGTGCAGGGTGACACGCCGATCCTCGCCGGCCTGAAGCTCGCGCCGCTCGCGCTGGGGATGCTGATCGCTTCGCCGATCGCCGGGATCTGGGCCGACCGGCACGGATCGCGCGCGCTGGCCGTGCTCGGGATGCTCGTCACCGCGGCGGGACTGGCGCTGATGACGATGCTCCAGCGCGACACGAGCTACTGGGAGAGCGGCACCTACCTGTTCATCGTGGGCTGTGGCTCGGGCATGTTCAACTCCCCCAACACGGCGGCGATGATGGGCGTCGTCCCACCACACCGGCGCGGGATCGCGTCGGGGGCGCGGGTCCTCGTCCAGAACACCGGCGCGGTGCTGTCGATTGCGTTCGTGCTCGCGATCGTCACCTCGTCGGTGCCCAAGTCCGTGCTGTTCGCCGTGTTCTCCGGCCTCGCGCACGGGATCTCCAACGAGCAGCTGACGCCGTTCATCAGCAACATGCACACGGCCCTCTGGTGCCTGACCGCCGTGTCCATCCTCGGCGCGATCGTCTCGGCGGCACGGCCCAAGCACGTGCAGCCGTACGCCGAGCTGGAGAAGCGGCCCGCCGGCGACGACGCGACCGCGGCGGTCAAGCCTGCGATGGCGGCGTGATGAGCGCCGCGATGTCCGCACCCGGCGTCGATCCGGCCGGCGATCCGTCCAGCGAGCCGGGCGCCGCTGCCGGGCGGGCGATCCGGATCGGGGAGCTCGCGGAGCTGACCGGGACAACTCCGCGCACGATCCGCTACTACGAGGAGATCGGGCTGCTCGGCGATGGAGCCCCGCGTGAGCAGGGCAAGCATCGCTGCTACAGCGACGCCGACGTCGAGCGGCTACGGGAGATCGTGCGGCTGCGAGACCTGCTCGGGCTCTCGCTCGAGCAGCTCTCGCGACTGCTCGAGGCACAGGCCGCTCGCGCCGAGATCCGCCGCGAGTACCGCGAGACGGCGAGCGACGACGTCGAGCGCCGGCGCTGGCTGCTCGGCGAGGCCCTGCGTCACATCGACACGCAGCTCCGCCTCGTGCGCGACCGACTCAGCGAGCTGGGCGCGCTCGAGCGCGAGCTGGCGGACAAGCAGGCGCACGTGTCCGAGCGGCTCGCGGCGCTCGACTGACCCCTATCTCGCGGGCCGCCACTCTGGAGAGACGTAACCAAGCCCAGCGGACACGGTAGATTGTTCTCGGGGGTCGGATCGCGCAGCATCAGGACGAGCATCGGCCGTCGCCCGCCCCGCTTGAACAGGCTCCGATCCGACCGATCAATCGACTATGAACGCGCATACCCGCCCGGAGCCGCAGTGGCCGCCACGCCTCGCTGCGGTCGCCGCCCTGATCGCCGGCCTCGTCAACATCGCCTCGGCGCTCACCCCGGACATCCGCTGGCGTGGACACCTGCTGCTCAGCGTCGAGCCCGTCGAGGCAATGCGCACGTTCCACGCGCTGGCGCTGCCGGCCGGCGCGGCGCTGCTGCTGGTGGCGCCGTACCTCGCCAAGCGCCGCCGGCGGGCGCTGCAGATCGCGATCGCGCTGCTGCTCGCGCTCGCCGTGCTGAACATGCTGAAGGGACTCGACTACGAGGAATCGCTGCTGTGCCTACTTGCCGCCTGGGCGCTGCACCGGGCGCGCGCCGCCTTCACGGTGGAGCAGTGTCCGATCACGCTCCGCTCGGCCGTATGGCGGGTGCCGCTGCTCGGGCTCGGCGGCCTCGCGATCGTCTCACTCGCGGAGTGGGCGGCGGCGGGCCGGCCGCCGATGCGCAAGGTCGTGCGCGAGACGTTTGCGCTGCTCCGATACCACCAGGGCCCGTTTCGCTTCGAGCGTCACACCGTGCTCCTGCGCCCGCTGCACTTCGCGTGGGTGCCGCTCGGGATCCACATGGTCGAGCTCGGAACCCTGCTGGCGATTGCCTACGTGATCTTCCGACCGCTCGCCGCGCCGCGCGCGGTCCCGGCTCCGGCGGTGCGCAGGCTCGCCGTCGATGTCGTCCGCGCCCACGGTGAGGACTCGCTGTCGTTCTTCAAGCTGCGCTGCGACAAGCAGTACTTCTTCAACGACGAGCGCACCGCGTTCGTGGGCTACCGTGTCGAGGCCGGCGTGCTGCTGCTCTCCGGCGACCCCGTCGGTCCGCCACAGACGTTCAGTCCGCTGCTGGCGGAGGTGCGCAGCTTCGCGCGCTCACGCGGCCTCAAGCTCGCCGCGATCGGCGCCAGCGAGAGGATCCTCCCCCTGTACCGCGAGCTCGGGCTGCATTCGCTGTACCTCGGCGACGAGGCGATCATCGAGACGGGCTCGTTCTCGCTCGAGGGCCGTGCGATCCGCAAGGTGCGCCAGTCGGTGAGCCGCCTCCACAAGGCCGGCTTCCTCGCCGAGCTGCACACGCTCGCGACGCTCGACACCGCCACGCTCGCGCAGATCGAGACCGTGCTCGAGCGCGGGCGTCTCGGTGCCCCCGAGCGCGGCTTCTCGATGGCGATGGACTCGATCCGCGGCGACTGCGAGGCCGACACGCTGTTCGTGCTCGCCCGCGATGCTGGCGGCTCGGTCCGAGGCGTGCTGCACTTCGTACCGTGCTACGGACGCTCGGCGGTGTCGCTGTCGTTCATGCGCCGCGATCCCGAGACTCCCAACGGGCTCACCGAGTTCCTCGTCACGCAGGCTGTCGAGTTGCTGCGGGCGCGGGGGGTTCAGGAGCTGTCGCTCAACTTCGCGACCGCAGCGCGGTTCATGAACGACCCGCAGAATTTCGGCGAGCGGCTGCTCGGCAGGACCGCTGCGAAGCTCAACCGGTACTTCCAGATCGAGAGCCTCTACCGCTTCAACGCGAAGTTCTTCCCGCGCTGGGAGCCGCGCTACGCGGTCTACGAGGGTGCACTCGGGCTGCCGCGGATGTTTCTCGCCGGGATGTGGGCCGAGGGCCAGCTGCCCAAGCCCCGGATCCCCCGCCGGCTCGCGCGCCCCGGCGGCGCCGGTGCCGGCGGCGCCGCCGCGATCACGGGCTAGATCACGGGCTGGTGGTCGTCCCCGTACACACCAGCGCGGGCGGGTAGTGCGCG
Organism: Solirubrobacteraceae bacterium; assembly: GCA_052148275.1. GTDB lineage: Bacteria > Actinomycetota > Thermoleophilia > Solirubrobacterales > Solirubrobacteraceae > Palsa-465. Next base: position 7,821 of record JBKQIR010000175.1, on the reverse strand, counting down.
GTCATGCCGGCTGAACGCCGCCGTGTCACGGGACGCGACGCCGCCGGAGCCGGCGTGACGATGCTCGCCGCGAACCTCCTGTGCGCCGCGATCGGTGCCGGCCTGGGGGCGCTGGTCGGGGCGCTCGTGCCGCTGATGCTGGCCGGGTTCTTCATCGGCTTCTTCGTCGCCATCTGGGTCGTCATCAAGCGCTTCGGGGGCCTCTAGAGAGAAGCATCGGAGAGCAGCGTCACGGCCTGTCCGCCGGCATTGAGATAGCATGCTCGCCGCCTAGTTGGCACACCACGTTTGCACCAAACTTGACCCAGCTCCCCCGCAGCGCTCGCTCTCGACCCCGGTCATCTGGCCGGCCGGTGAGCGCGCCCGGGCTCCGGCGAGGGAGCCGGCCTTGGCGGTAGGTTCACAGATGGCTCCCGAGCCCCGTTCAATGGCTCTGCTGAGGAACATCGACATCGTGATCGTGGCAGCGTTGGCAGGTCCGCTTCTCGCCGTCGGGGTACCCGCTTTCGGATATGTCGTCGGTGCCGTCGCGTGGATCGCGCAGCGGATCATCCAGGCGAGCGACCGGCGCCTGATGACCAAGCTCAAGGAGCCGCGCACCCAGCTGGGCGCGAGCCTGTTCGAGTCTTTCGGGCGGATCTGGCTGCTGGCGGGGGCGATCGTGCTCGCCGGCGTCGCCGGGGATCGCGCCGACGGACTCACGGCAGCGCTGGTCATCTTCGGCGCGTACTCGCTCGCGTTTGTCGTCAGGGTCTTCAGCGGCCCGCCGAAGCGAAAGGCAGGGCGATGACCGCAATCCGAAACTGGAGCAAGGCGAAGAAGATCGGCTTCTCGATCCTCGCCGCCTACATCCTCGGCCTGATCGCGTTCGCCGTGATCTTCGGCGTCAAAGCGCACAAGGCGCCGACGGTGGCCAGCGGAGCGTTCACACCGGTCGACGAGTTCAGGCTCGACACGTGGTTCAAGCTCGGTCCGGTCGCGTTCAACAAGGGCGTGCTGTACCTGCTGCTCACCTGCGTCTTCACGGTCGGGATCATGGCGTACGTCGCCAGGCGGATGCAGGCGCGTCCGAACCGCATTCAGGTGATCGTCGAGTCGATGTTCAACCTCACCCAGTCGATGTCGCAGGACAACATGGGCAAGGAGTTGACGAAGAAGTACTTCCCCTTGATCTGCACGCTGTTCGTGTTCATCCTCGTGACGAACCTGCTCGGCTACATCCCGCTGCCCGTCAACACGGGGCTGAAGTTCACCCTGTTCGGGTTGAGCCTTCCCTCCTTCCAGCTGTACGCCGCCGACACGAACGTGGCATTCCCGCTGATCCTCTCCCTGAGCGTGTTCATCATCTTCAACTACGAGGGCGTCCGACACCACGGCGCCGTCGGCTACATGAAGAGCCTCATTCCCGCGGGCGTGTCCGGGGGGATGCTCGTGATGATCTTCCCGCTCGAGATCGTCTCGACCTTCCTGCGACTGATCTCGCTCACGGTCCGGTTGTGGGCCAATCTGCTCGCCGGGCACCTGCTGATCGCCTTCATGGGCGGCGAGCTCGGGGTTCTCCTCGGCATGCAGGTGGTCAGCTGGTTCACGCTACCCGCCGGCGTCGCCATCTTCCTCTTCGAAGCTGTCCTGATCGCCGGCCTGCAGGCGTTCATCTTCGCGATCCTGACCGCCATCTACATCGGCGGAGCGGCCGAGACCCACTAATCAAGATAAGGAGCCATCGAGCCAAATGAACTTCCTTCTCACTTTCTTGCACGTCCACTCAGTGCTCGCCGCGGCGTCGAACGCGACGATCGGTCAGGACGCCGGCCGCGCGATCGCGCTCGGCGCCGGGGCGGGCGGCGGCGCCGCGGGCGCCGGCGCGGGCATCGGCATGCTGTTCGGCAAGGTGATCGAGTCCGTCACCCGCCAGCCGGAGATGCGCGACGAGATCACCTCGATCCAGTGGCTCGGATTCGCGCTCACCGAGGCCTGCTTCTTCTACGGCCTCGTGGGCGGCTTCATCGCCTTCTTCCTCTAGGAGATCGACGTGTTCCTCGCGCCGCCCCATCTGCTGACCCCGGCGAGCAGTTCGTTCCTGATCACGCCCAACGTCGGTCTGATGATCTGGACGCTGGTGGTGTTCGCCATCTCGCTGGTCATCCTCGTCAGGGCCGTGTTTCCGCGCATCAACAAGGCGCTCGACGCCCGCGCCGGCATGATCAACGAGGCGATCGACGAGGCGGAGAAGACCCGCAAGGATGCCGAGGAGCTGCTCGCCCAGTATCGCGAGCGCCTGAAGGAGGCGCGCGAGCAGGCCGACGAGATCATCGCCCGCGCGCGTAAGGCCGGTGACGTCCACCAGCACGAGGCTGTCGAGGAGGCCCGTGCCGAGCGCGAGCGCCTGCTCGAGCAGGCTCGGCGCGACATCGCCGCCGAGACGAGCCGTGCGATCGACGAGATCCGCCGTGAGGTCGCGGACCTGACGGTGCAGGCGACCGAGCGCCTGATGCGCAAGTCGCTGAACTCCAAGGACCACCAGCGCCTGGTCGAGGACGCGCTGCGCGAGCTCGACTTCAGCACGCTCAGCGCCGGAGCCAACTAGTGGAGGAGATCGCTCAGGTATACGCGCGGTCGCTGTTCGAGGTTGCCAGCGAGCGCAAGCTCCTGGACCGCGTGCGCGAGCAGCTCAGCCAGTTCGCCGACGCGCTGCGCCAGAACCACGACCTGCAGGTCTTCTTCTTCTCGCCGTACTTCGCGACCGAGGAGAAGAAGGCCGGCCTCCACAAGGCCGTGAAGGGGGCGGATCCGATGCTCATGAACTTCCTGGAGGCGCTGATCGAGCGTCACCGGATGCCGGCGATCTTCCGGATCCAGGCCCGCTACCAGGAGCTGTGGGATCAGGCCAACAAGCTGCTCCCGGTGCAGGTCACGAGCGCCGTGCCGCTCGACGAGGCGACGGTCCGCAGCGTCGGGCAGCGGATCGGCGAGCAGACCGGCAACGAGATCGAGCTGAGCAGCACGGTTGACCCGGAGATCCTCGGGGGAATCGTCCTGCGCGTCGGTAACTTCATCCTCGATGCCTCGATCAGGGGCCGTTTGAACCAACTTCGAAAGACCGTCGCGCAGGGCTGACAAGCGGCTGTCGCGGTACATCAAGGAGCCTTTGAATGCAGATCAACCCAGACGAGATCACCTCAATCCTCAAGAGCCGGATCGAGGGTCTCGACACGGCCAGCGCCGACCTCACCGAGGTGGGAACCGTTCTGTCGGTTGCAGACGGCATCTGCCGGATCCACGGGCTCGAGAACTGCATGTCGTTCGAGATGCTCGATTTGCCCAACGACGTGACCGGCCTGGCGCTCAACCTCGAGTCCGACAACGTCGGCGCCGTGCTCTTCGGCGACTGGGAGCAGATCTCCGAGGGCGACACCGTGAAGCGCACCAAGCGCCTGCTGGAGATCCCCGTCGGCGAGGGGATGCTCGGGCGGATCGTCGACCCGCTGGGCAACCCGCTCGACGGCAAGGGCGAGATCCACAGCACCGCGACGCGGCCGGTGGAGCACAAGGCGCCCGGCGTCGTCCAGCGCCAGCCGGTGAAGGAGCCGATGCTGACCGGTCTCAAGGCGATCGACTCGATGATCCCGATCGGCCGCGGGCAGCGCGAGTTGATCATCGGCGACCGCCAGACGGGCAAGACGGCGATCGCGATCGACGCGATCATCAACAACAAGGATCGCGACCTGGTCTGCGTCTACGTCGCGATCGGCCAGCGCAAGGCGACGGTCGTACAGCTCGCCAAGACGCTCGAGGACGCCGGCGCGCTGGAGAACACGATCATCGTGATGGCGGCTGCGGACGAGGCCGCGCCGATCACGTTCCTGGCGCCCTACGCCGGATGTGCGATGGCCGAGCACTTCATCTACAACGGCAAGGCGGCGCTGGCGATCTACGATGACCTCACCAAGCACGCCTACGCCTACCGTCAGATGTCGCTGCTGCTGCGGCGACCGCCGGGTCGCGAGGCGTATCCCGGCGACGTCTTCTACCTGCACTCGCGGTTGCTGGAGCGTGCGGTGAAGCTCAACGACGAGCTCGGCGGCGGCTCTCTGACGGCGCTGCCGGTGATCGAGACGCAGGCCGGCGACGTCTCGGCGTACATCCCGACTAACGTGATCTCGATCACCGACGGCCAGATCTTCCTCGAGCCGAAGCTGTTCTACTCAGGCGTGCGCCCGGCGATCAACGTCGGCATCTCGGTCTCGCGCGTGGGCGGCAACGCCCAGATCACGCCAATGCGCAAAGTCGCCGGCCGGCTGAAGCTCGAGCTCTCGCAGTACCGCGAGCTGGAGGCGTTCGCGCAGTTCGGCTCCGAGCTCGACGCGGAGACGCAGCGGACGCTCGCGCGCGGCGAGCGCCTCGTCAAGACGCTCAACCAGTCCGAGCGCGAGCCGATGCCGGTCGAGCAGCAGGTCGTCCAGATCTATGCCGCCACCAACGGCTTCCTCGACCGGATCACGACCGCCAAGGTCGAGCGGTTCCTGTCGGGCCTGTCGGACGCAGTGCGCGCCAACGAGCCCGAGCTGCTCAAGAAGATCGCGGGCGGCGAGTGGAGCGACGATGTCATCGCCGGCGCCGACGCGGCGGTCAGCCAGTACGCGGAGGACTTCGGCTACGACCTCGACGAAGAGGGCCATCCGCTCGAGGAGGCTGCGGCGCTGCCGGCGTAGCCGGCGCGCCCAGACGCAGATGGCATCTCAACGCGACGTTCGCAACCGGATCGCGTCGATCAAGAACATCGAGAAGATCACACGCGCGATGGAGATGGTCGCGGCCGCGCGGCTGCGACGCGCCGAGCAGCGGATCGAGGCGCTGCGCCCGTACGCCGACGCGATGCGGCGGATGACGAGCCAGGCATCAGGGCGCATCGGCACGATCCCGAAGCTGCCGATCCTCTCCGAGCACGAGTCGGAGGCGCACGTCGGGATGCTGCTGATCGCCGGCGACCGTGGCCTCGCCGGCGCGTTCAACTCGCAGATCGTGCGGGCCGGCGTCGCCGCCGGTCGCGAGCACGATGCGGCGGGCCGCACGCCGATCTACTTCGCGTCCGGCCGGCGCCCCGCCTCATCGCTGGCGTTCCGGGGCATGGAGCCGGCGCAGAGCTTCATCGGCTTCTCGGACCGGCCGGCGTACGCCGACGCGCGCAGGATCGCCGACCGCCTGATGGTCGCCTACGTGGACGGCGAGGTCGACCGCGTCGAGATCTTCTACAACGGGTACATCTCGCCGATCTCCCAGGTCGTGCGGCGCGAGACGCTGCTGCCGTTGCGGCAGGCGATGCTGTCCGGCCAGGCGACTGCGGACGCGGACAGCGACAAGCGCTCGGGGCCGCGCGCGGCGTTCGAGTTCGAGCCCGGCCCGGAGGAGATCCTGCGACGGCTCGTTCCCGACTACGTCGAGATCTCGATCTACCGGGCGCTGCTCGAGTCCACGGCCTCCGAGCACGGCGCGCGCATGACCGCGATGCGCAACGCCTCCGAGAATGCGGGCGAGCTGATCAACGACCTCACGCTGCAGATGAACCGCGCCCGCCAGGCGGAGATCACGCAGGAAATCATGGAAGTTGTCGCCGGCGCCGAAGGCCTCGGTTAGAGACTGAACTGGAGACCAATGTCAGCCACCACTGAAAAAGCCAAAGCACCAGCACCGAAGACTGTCAACGTCGGCCGGATCGAGGAGATCCAGGGCGTCGTGATCGAGGCCGTGTTCCCCGACAAGCTCCCGAAGATCAACCACGCGATCAGGGTGCACCGCCCCGCGGCCGCGGCTGCGGAGGAGAAGGAGGACATCGCCGCTGCCGAGGACCCGTGGCTGATCTGTGAGGTGCAGCAGCACCTCGGCGACGATCGCGTGCGCGCGGTCGCGATGGACACGACCGACGGCCTCTCGCGCGGAGCCGAGGTGGAGGACACCGGGGCGCCGATCACGGTCCCGGTGGGCCGCTCGACGCTGGGGCGGATCTTCAACGTGCTCGGCGAGCCGATCGACCTCGGTGAGCCGATGGCCGACGACGTGGAGCGCTGGCCGATCCATCGCTTGGCGCCGACGGTCGAGCAGCTGACGCCGACCACCGAGATGTTTGAGACGGGCATCAAGGTGATCGACCTGCTGGCGCCGTACGCGAAGGGCGGCAAGGTCGGCCTGTTCGGCGGCGCCGGCGTGGGCAAGACGGTGATCATCCAGGAGCTGATCAACAACCTCGCGCAGGAGCACGGCGGCCTTTCGGCCTTCTGCGGCGTCGGCGAACGCTCGCGTGAGGGCAACGACCTCTGGCTGGAGATGAAGGAGTCGGGCGTCATCGACAAGACGATGCTCGTGTTCGGCCAGATGAACGAGCCCCCGGGAGCACGCATGCGCGTCGCGCTCTCGGGCCTGACGATGGCGGAGTACTTCCGTGACCAGGAGGGTCAGGACGTGCTGCTGTTCATCGACAACATCTTCCGCTTCGTGCAGGCCGGCTCGGAGGTCTCGGCGCTGCTCGGGCGCATGCCCTCTCAGGTCGGCTACCAGCCGACGCTTGAGACGGAGATGGGTCAGCTGCAGGAGCGCATCACCTCGACCCGAGAGGGCTCGGTGACCTCGGTGCAGGCCATCTACGTCCCCGCCGATGACCTCACCGACCCGGCTCCGGCGTCGGTGTTCGCGCACCTCAACGCCACCACCGTGCTCTCGCGGGCGATCTCCGAGAAAGGCATCTACCCGGCGGTCGACCCGCTGGACTCCACCTCGACGATCCTCAAGGCGGACGTGCTGGGCGACGACCACTTCCGCGTGGCCAACAGCGTCAAGGAGGTCCTGCAGCGCTACAAGGAGCTGCAGGACATCATCGCGATACTCGGCATCGACGAGCTCTCCGACGAGGACAAGCTCACCGTCTCGCGCGCGCGCCGGATCGAGCGCTTCCTCTCCCAGCCCTTCTTCGTGGCCGAAGAGTTCACGGGCACGCCCGGTGCCTACGTCCCGATCGCGGAGACGATCAGGGGCTTTGAGGAGATCATTGACGGCAAGCACGACGAGGTGCCGGAGAGCGCGTTCTTCCTGAAGGGCACGATCGACGAGGTCGTCGAGGCGGCCAAGAAAGACTGACGATGGCGCACGCGAAGTTCCCTGTCGAAGTGCTCACGCCGGAGGGCGAGGTCTTCTCCGAGGAGATCGAGATGCTCTCCACGTTCACGACAGTCGGCTCGATCGGCATCCTCGCCAACCACGAGCCGTTGCTCGCGCGCCTCGAGCCGACCGAGCTGCGGCTATACCGCTCGGAGACCGAGATCGTGCGTTTCGCGCAGGCTGAGGGCTACCTGCAGTTCGCGCACAACCGGGCGCTCGTGCTCGTCGAGGAGGCGATCGCGCCTGCGCAGATTGATCGCGCCACGTTCGAGACGAAGCTCTCAGAAGCGAGGGCTTCCGCCGAACGCGCTGAGCCGGACAGCGAGGAGATGGCCCGCGCTCTACGGGACGTCAAGCGCTACGAGGCGTTCCTCGCCGTCGAGCAATAGGGTTGGCCGGCGCGGATGGAGGCCTCCACCGGCACGCACTTCAAGCGCCCCGGCTGGTTCACCAAGAACGTCTTCAACCAGTTCGTGGCGGGGCTCACCCGGCTCGGATTCAGCGTCTGGGGCTCGCGCGTGCTGGAGGTGCGAGGCCGCACTTCCGGGGAATGGCGCCGGACGCCCGTGAACCTCCTCACGATCGAAGGCGAGCGCTACCTCCTGTCTCCGCGAGGCGAGTCCCAATGGGTACGCAACCTGCGTGTCAGCGGCGAGGGCCGGCTGCTGCTCG
>JBKQIR010000174.1:0-29639 GCA_052148275.1 Solirubrobacteraceae bacterium | reverse complement strand
AACGACGACTTCAACGCCTACTGGGAATATCACCTCGCCCAAGAACGACACCGCAACCACGACCTACGCTACGCCAACAGCGTCATCCCACGCGAGGCATAACGTCCCTCCAGACGAGCCGCACCCTTATCAATGCGAGATCGGGCGTGCTAGGCGGACCCGATCTCGTTGGGACGCTTTGGAGCGTGTCGTGCGCGGCGTCGAGCTCGCCATTGTGCAATTGCATCTCGGCCAGGCTGATACGCGCACGGACGCGTGTGCGGAAGGTGCCGACCTGATCGCTCATCGCGATCGCCTGCTCGTAGTAATGTGCCGCCTTCGTCCGCTGCCTCAAGTCTACGTGGCAATCACCGTGCTGTAGAAGTGCGGTCGCCTCTGAACCGCGGTCGCCGATGTCGCGGGCGATCTTGAGCGCACGCTCCGCGAAGTTGATCGCCAGCGGGAGCTCGCCAAGGAGCTGGTGGCAGTGCGCGAGGTCGCAGTAGCTCGCCGTTTGGATGACGTCAACTCCTAACTCGAGCCCGTGAAAGATACGGGTCGTCCCAGGTCGTTTCTCAGTGATTGCGAGCGCTCGCTGGTGGAACTCGATCGCCCGGGCTAGAGCGCCGATTGTCGCGTGGGCCCGGCCCAGACAACCGAGAGTCGTGGCCTCGTTGAATGCCACGAGGCCCCGACGATGCAGTGGCATCGCTTGTTCGTACAGGGCGATCGCGTGATGAACGTTTCCGAGTTCGGCGTAGCACTCACCGAGGTTGCTGAGGGTGGCGCCCTCCATCGCCTGCCCATATTTTCGTTTCAACGGCCGCCATTGTCGACGGGGATACAAGCTGCGGATCGTCGCGAGCGCTTGTTCATAGAGCTCGATCGCGCGACGTGTTTCCCCGAGGGAGTTGCAGCACCTGGCGAGGATAAACTCATTCGACCACTCTCGATCGGGATCCTTAAGCTGTCCTTCAAGGCGCTCGCGGATCTGCACCTCCAGTGCATCGTGTCCCCAAAAGTCGAGAAAGGCATCGATCCCGCTGAGAACGTCGTGTGCAGCGTCGTGGTCGCCAGCCTCGATGCGAAGCTCGCATTCAGCCAACTGCGGCCAGACGTCGTCGAGTCCCCGCCAGCTCGCCGGCGGGGTCCGGAGCCGACAAAAATAGTCGGCGGCCCGGCGGCGCAACGCGAGTTGCGTGAACGCTGAGGCCTTCCCCGAGTCGTCGACAGGGACGCGCCCGAGCGCGTAGTCGCGGTCCGCTTGGTGCAGGGAGTACCGGCCGCGGTCACGACGGGCAAACCCCATGTTCACCAGGCGAGCGATCACCGGCGCGCTGTTGATTGCTGGCAGGAACGGCTGGAGAAGGTAATCCACAGCCACGGGCGGCACAGCCAATCGATAGATCGCAAGTGCCTGCATGACACGTTGGGCCGTCAGTTCCAGTCGGCTGAACGCTTCACCCACCATCACCTCGACGACGTTCTCAGGCATGGCGGCGGCATCGGCCAGCAACTCACGTAGACTCGTGTCGCGGTCGGCGGCGAGGGCCGCCACGAGCGCTTCGAGCGCACGCGGCAGCCCTTGGGTCCGCTCCACAGCCTGCGCGAGCAGTTCCTCAGGTGCGTCTCGCACACCTAACCGGCCGTCGGGGTCGTTCGCGCGCAGAACCTGCTCAGCGAAGGGCGCCAGAAGCCCTTCGTCGAGATCTAGCCGTCGAACGAGCGTCGGGTGTGAGAGCAGCAGTGCCTGCGGAGCAACCCGAGTCGTGATGATCACCTTAACGCCGTGCGTGGGCGCACCCAGCAGCGCGCGGATCGCGTGATCGAGGGCCTCATCGGTTACCTGAGAACTCTTCTCATCGATGAGGTCCTGAAGATCGTCAAGTAGCACCACGACCGTGGTTCCCTCCCGAAACTCGTCCAGCAAAGCCTGCGTCAACTCGACCGAAGACGCCTGCGAATGCTGGTAACGGTCCAGCAACGGCTCCGCGCGATCCTCCGGCAGGAGGCGGCACAGCCCTATGAACAGGTTCGAAAAGGTCACGGGACGCGCCCCGCGCGGGCTGAGGAACACGATCCCCGCAACGTCCAGGTTCCCTAGGTCGTCGGGTAGCCGCCCGCCTTCCAGTGCCTTCAAAACGCGGCAAACCAGTGCCGTCTTGCCGACACCGCCGCGTCCGACGATCGTCATCACACGCGGCCCGACGTCACGGAGAAATACCCCAACCAGCTGCGTCTCGGGGTATCGGTCCTGAAAATACGTTGGGGCGCTCATCGGCGGCGAGTTGATGACAGATCCTCTCTGGCCGGCATCGCCCGCGTTCGCCGGCTTCCGTTCACGTTCAAGTGCCGCCCTAATGCGAGCATCCGACTGCTCAACGGCCACCCGCGGACCGCGCGCGAGCCGCTCCTGCTCCTCGATCCGCCGACGCAGCTCACCGAGCTCATCCTCGACCCTCCGCCGCTGCCCGCCCTGCGTGCGCACAAGCTCGTACTCAGCGTCCGTGCAGCGCGCCCGCAGATCCGCCAGCACGCCGTCGGGCGAATCTGCCCACGCCAAATGCTCCCGCAACCGCGTCAGACCGGCGTCAAAACTCGTGCTGAAGTCAATGAACTGTCGCGAGCTGAGCCGAAACGGCAGCTCGGCATCATCGTGCAGCCGCACCGGAACGACCGGCTTCTTGTACCGCAGCGCCGCAACCCACTCCGGCTTGCAAACCGACTGGTCGCGCACGCTGGCTCTTGTCATTAAGAACAGCAGCGCACGACATAGCTTGATCGCCTCAAGCACCTGCCGATCCCAGTCCTCCCCCGCACGCATGTCGCGCACGTCCAACCAGACTGGATAGGACGGGCGTCCCACCCCCAACTCGTCTGAAAGACGGATCGCGAATTCGTGGGCATCAACCCGGGAATAGCTGATGAAACACGGCCCCTCCACGACACCGAAACGGCACTACCGTCGGAGATGGGACCCGTAATAAAATGAAGAACCACTCGAGGGCAACGCCGCAATAAGACTACCGCACCGCGCCAAGGCGGCGATACGGCCGAGACGCCCCACACCGCACGGCGACGGCCGCGCCTTCACCGTCGTACGAACAAGCGACGCCGGTCATAGCACTCACGCACCCGTTCGACTCGGACGCCGAGGACGGCTACACGACCTGCCAGAGGCCGACGCTGTCACCCCGCAGACACGCGTGGCCAGCCGGTGCTTCTGACCGGCATCGCTTAGCAAGCAGGACTCGCAGCACCATGTGTCGCCACATCAGGACGGCGCGCTGTGCTGGGATGCCCCCGAACCTCCATGCCGCGAGGTATCGCGAGTGGATTCACACCAGCACAATTGCCGCAACTCCACCCGTCACCGACATTCCATGAGCGGCCGTCGTCCCACAACCCGCCCCACGCGCCGGGAGGGTCAGAACTCACGCGTGAACACTCTCGCAACGCCTAGACGGAACGGGCGCACCGTGTCGTCGAGCTCACTGCTCATCAGACTGCACTGACGAGTCTGCCGACGCCCGCGCCGCGCTGGCGCTCCGGCAAGGAGGAGTCGTCGCTCCGCCAAGGACCAAGTCCAGTGCGGTCACCGCATGATTGGACCACGCCGCGCTGGCCTCGGCGCCTCTCGTGCTTCCCAAGATCGCGACAGCGGGCCGATCGAGCGCTAGCGTTAGCGAGCGAGCCTCATACCGCCGAGCGGTTGTTCAAGCGCCGCGGTGATCTTGGAGGTGGTCGGGGGTTCGGTATGAGCCTCGCTCGCGGGGCGTCGCTGCGCGTCGCTGGGTGGCCGCGGGGTACCTTCCGATCTAGAGCGCGGGCGAGCGGCGCCCGCTTGGAAGCCCCTGCGGGGCTTTGCACCTTGCGGTTGCTGGAGGTACCACCGTGGCCACGATCTCAAGCCTACTCGCCGATCACGTGACGCTCCAGGTCCGCTCCGTCGACCGGTTGTTCCTGCAGGGGTACGTGCCGAACTTGATGACCGAGGGGCAGGTGATTCGGTTCCTTCTGGATCGCGGATTCCCGATCCCGTCGCCGGCCGTTCTGGGAAAGATCGGCCGTGACTACGTCAACCAGATCAACGCGTTCATCGCTGAGAACGAGATCCCGACGGTGAAGTTCGTCAAGGGCGACGTGAAGGAAGACATCGCCCGCAAGCACTTCGAGGCCGCTGAACGCGACGGCCGCTACGGGGTGGTGATGGTCGGGATCGCGCAAGAGAAGACCTCGGCGTGGCGCGGGTGGCGCGACGGCGGGCCGGACGGGCACCTAAATAACTGCCGGGATTGGGAGGGTTTCGGGCGGGCGTGGCGTAGTTATGTCCATCATGTCGGGTGTGATGGTCGACGAGTCCGGGATTCGCGAGCGGTGGCGGATCGTTGAGGATGCGTTGGATGAGCGCGGTCGGCGGATGTGGGCGGCGGCGGAGGCGCGCTCGCATGGGCGTGGGGGCATTGCTGCTGTGGTGCGCGCGACGGGGATCTCGGAGTCGACGGTCCGTCGTGGGCTTGCCGAGGTCGTTGAGGGGGATCGGGTGCCGTCGGGTCGGGTTCGTCGCGCGGGCGGGGGACGCAGGCGGATTGCCGAGCGTGAGCCGGGTGTGGAGCAGGAGCTTTTGTCGTTGTTGGATGGTGTGACCGCGGGCGATCCGATGTCGCCGTTGTTGTGGACGACGCTGACCCCGGAGCATCTGGCGCAGAAGCTGCGTGAGCGGGGGTTCGCGGTGCATCAGAGCACCGTGCGCAGGATGCTGCGGGCGATGGGGTTCACGCTGCAGGCCAACCGCAAGACCCGCGAGGGGTCCGATCACCCGGACCGCAACGCGCAGTTTGAGCACATCGCCGCAGTCACGGGCGCGGCGCTTGCTGCCAGCGAGCCGGTGATCAGCGTGGATACCAAGAAGAAGGAGTTGATCGGCTCCTACAAGAACGCTGGACGCGAGCTGCGCTCAGGCGGCCGTCCGATCCTCGTCAACACGCACGACTTCCCCGACGAGGAACAGGGCAAGGCCGTCCCGTATGGCGTGTATGACGTAGCGACCAACGAGGGGTATGTCAGCGTCGGGATCTCCGGCGATACCGCGCAGTTCTCGGTCGCGAGCATCCGCGCGTGGTGGGCGCATCTCGGCCGCCAGCGCTACCCGAACGCGACGACGCTGACGATCACGGCCGACGCCGGCGGCTCCAACAGCTACCGCGTCCGGCTCTGGAAAACCGAACTGCAGAACCTCGCCGATGAGACCGGCCTGCGAATCACCGTCTGCCACTTCCCGCCCGCCACCAGCAAGTGGAACAAGATCGAGCACCGCCTGTTCAGCTACATCTCGATCGACTGGCGCGCCAAGCCGCTCATCAGCCGACAGGTCGTGATCGACCTGATCGCCGCAACGACGACCAGCACCGGCCTCAAGGTCTACGCCCGCCTCGACGAGAACGACTACCCCACCAAGATCAAGATCAGCGACCAGCAACTCGCGGCCGTCCAGATCGAACGAGACGAATTCCATCCCGAGTGGAACTACACCATCATCCCGTCAGTTGAAAAGAAGTGACCCCTAACGCTCACCGTCAGCCGCTCAAGCGCTTGACACCCACCACCGGACCCGGCATATCACAATGAGATGTTGTCAGGACCCTGACAACATCAGGGCCGAGAGCTTGACAGGCGACCCTCGTTCATAGAGGCGCTTTGCACCGACGTCCCTTGCGGACGCCGTTGCGAACGCTCGGAGCGCGCGAATGCGATCGTGCGAACCCGGAGCCCGTGGCCACCGGCGCGCGAGCGCCTTGTCGCCTTATGTGAGGTCGAGGGTGTCAGGGGCTGTAGTTTGCTGGGGATTGACGTGGTGGACATGTCAATGAGGTGGCGACTGGGCGTGCTGGTCTGACGCGCTGGTGATGTACGACCGAAACGACCAAAGTCGTGGGGGTCAGGCGGTTTGGGGGAGCGGGATCCAGATCTCGGCGCGGCGGCCGGTGCTGGGTTCGATGCCGGGTCGGCGTTGGAGGCGGCCGGCGTCGGTGAGCGCGGTGAGGGCGCGGTCGATCTCGCGGGCTTTCTTGTTGCGGCTGAAGAGGTCGCGGACTTCGGTGCGGCTGATGCCGTTGGCGCGTTCTTTGGCGAGTGCCCAGATGTCGTCGGCGGTGGGATCGCCGAGGCTGTCTCCGAACACCCAGCGGGTTGAGTCGCGTGCGTAGCGCCAGAGGGCGAGGGCGGCGTCGAGGTGCGCGCGGGTGATCTGCGGTGAGCTGTCGAGGAGCGCGTAGATCAGCGCGAGTCGGATGGTGTGCGCCTCTGCGCGGCCGGTGGCGGCGCCGAACATGCCGGGGTGGGGCGAACACGACGAGCCACGAACCCCGGTCGCATCCGATCCTCAGACTGAACGTCATCCATGACGCACCAGAAACTAGCGCCCTTGCCGGACGGAATTTAGTGGCTGACGTCGCTGACGTCCCGGCCAACCTCACATAACGCCTCCAGAAACCCCGCTCAGAGCACCCTCATTGACGTCAGTGACACCCATAAAGCGACCTCACATAAGTCGCCAAAGCAGTCGCGCCCCCACGGTTACGCGGAGGACGAATGCGATCGTCGTCCGCACATGCTCCGAGTAGGCCAACGACGGCAGCTTTGAACGCCGCAAGCAGAACCGCTGGCATAGAGGGATGGGTAAGAACCCTCCGCCTCGTTCAGCTGGGCGCAGCCGTGCGCGGCGAGGACGAGCTAACTCGCCGACTCACAGCGAAGCTCTCCCTCCGAAATCCTCGTTCATTTCGTTCTCGACCTCCTCAGGAGCGCCGCTGAGCGCCTGCCTGCGCGTGGCGCCCGGCCGAGAGCGTGAAGGCTGATCGAGCCACTCCTGGAAACCGTCACGGGCGCCGCATACGTCCCACCAGTTCTCCCACAGTCGGAACTCCTCCCAAAGCGGCGCTACTCGCCGCTTGTGCTCCGCCAGGGGCGGATTCATGCGCGACACCAGCCTCGCGCATCTCCCTTGAAAGGCCGCAAGCTGCGGGAGGTTAAGGCACGCGATCCGCTTCTCGCTGAAGTACTCGGACCGAGTGACGCCTATTTGTCCGAGATCGGCGACGTAATCACTCTGACCGGTGAGCCCCGGCAGCGGGAACAACCTGAGATTGCCGTCCCACGGAGACTGCCAACCACCATCAGGGAAGTAGCCGTCCGCGCGTGCAACAATAACCACCGTTTGAACCTGCGAGAGGACTGCTCCTTCGTACAGTGTGCACGGATGGCTGTAGAGCATTACCATCTGCTCCTTCGCAGCGGTTGGATATTCGCCAATCCGCTTTGGAGGATGCTTTCGGTACAGCGCGACCGGAACGTCTACGAGGATGTCACCCTGGCAGAATGGTCGCCGCGGGCGAACATGAGGACGATCAGATTGCGCGAGGTAGAAATTGGCCTCTGGAAGCCACTCCTCCGGTTCCATTGACCTCACTCGTCATCGTCATCGTCATCGTCATCGTCATCATCAATTGGGATTGGAGGCGAACGATCCGGCTCACTCGTACCACGCACCGCGGCGCGCGGCAGCTGCTCCCATGCCCCGTCCTGACCAAGCTGCACGCGTGAGCGCAATCTCGAGGGTAATTCAGTCAAGAGCATCCACACTTCCTCGAAACGCGCCTGACAGAGCAGGTCGTACGGATTGATGCCTGCCTGTGGGATGAGAAGCCACTCCCGGATTGAGTCGACGCGTGAGCCAGCGTCTTGAAGCAACTCTCGGAGTGCGGCCATACGCCTGATGTGAGCCTCGCTGGGATGGTCTTCGCGGCCTGTACGCCAACGTTGGAACTGCTCGCGGCTTACCGGGAAGACCTGCCCCAACTGGCGATCGGTGAGCCCAGAGAGATCTTTGACCTCCGACGCCATCTCTGCGAACAAACCACCGCCGCTGTCAGCTGCTTCAACAGGATCTTGCACCGACGCTTGGCCGACTCGGCGGCTGGAATAACGTCGAGCCAGCGGTCCCTCGGTGATATGAACGTAGTCCGTCGAAAGCACACCGAAGAAGTGATATGGGTCAAACGTCTGGTTGACAGCAGTGGCGACGACCGGATAGTCACCCGGCACGCGCACCTGCACCTCCACGACCCATCGCGTGCCCTCCGCGGACACCATTATAAGATCAGGATCCAGAAAAGTCTCATCCTGTCGAAGTGGCCAAAAGTATCCGAGAGCTAAGGCAAGCGTGCTGGGCCCAATCCATTGCGTAGGCGCGGCTGTTCCGATCGCGGCCGAGAGCTGCGATGCGGTCGAGGGGTCACTGTCGCGAGCGGGCGCAACGGTGAAGTACGCAGTCTCAGTTGGCGGTTGGTAAGGATAATCCCACCGCGGGCTCCGCGTCGCAACGCTAGTGAACATGATGGGCGGTCCGGAATGCTTCTATGGCGTCCTCAGTCACGCTCCATCGAAAGAAGCGCCAGATCACGTCGTGAAACGCGTCAAAGCGAGTGAGCAGCACGGACATGTCGTCGGAAGTGGCCGGCGTCTGGGTGAAGCAATCGAAGTCGAGCAGATAGCCCTTGGCGTTGCTTGGACCGAGCGCGACGATACCGTGCTTGAAGGATAGGAACGCGTCATTGAGCCGAAATCGTAGATCCGTGAGGGCGTGGTCGAGCGAATCGGCGAACCGAGAAAGTCGGACGGCGCCAAGTAGGTCGGGATTGATCCACGTGGCCCACTCTGGCCCAGGCAGGTCTTTTTCAAGATGGTCTATGTAGCGAAGGCCCTGCTGGAGGACAACCGACGGTCCAAGATGCGTGATCGCGGCCTGCCACACCTGCTCGAAGCGGCTACGCCACTCCGCATACTCGGTGTACTGGGTCCATTCGGCCTCGATCGTGAGAACGTCCGTGCCCAGGAGCACGCTCCATGCACCGTCGGCACTTGTGAAGCGCCACAGTTTCTGGGCTCCGGTCCCTCCACCCTCCGGGCTAAGGAGAATCTGTATCTGCTGCTCCTGCGAGAGCGTGGGAAACTCCACAGCGATTGCGGTTTGGAATGGGGCAAGAGACGCCGGATCGGCGATCTTCAGCAGCGGCGGAAACCGTGCTTGGCCGAGCATCGCCTTAAGAGGCGGGCTGGGGAACTGCTCATGCTCTACCGCTGGAAGGTCCAAAACGCGAGCTACGCCCGGTTCACAATCTGGATCATCGCGCACATCTCATTCTACATCACATTGGCCTTGTCCTGCAACGGTGCAAGGCGCTCCACGCTGGCCGTGGCGGACGTCGCATTGAACCTTGTGATCGTCCGAGCTTGACTGGAGCGGGTCAGTTTCCGGAACTCGCCCGAGCCGGAATGTGCTAGCCCGCAGGCCACCCTGTAGAAGCGAATACGCTCCTGCAATGGCGACAACACGCGGGTTCGACACGTCGCACGGGTGGCTTCTATCTGGAGAGGCCACTTTGAAGGACCCTCACACGCAGGACGACATCACGGGATTTCTCTGGATTCTTGTCTTGGTTGCGAGGGATCTTCCGCCGGTCCCCATCGATCGCCTTCCGTTTGTCGATGAGGCGTTCAGCGGGTGGGGTGACGACGCCGATGTGTTCAGTTTTGTAGAGAAGCTGTACGACTTCGATTATCGGACGATCAATTTTGATGGTACCGAGCGGCAAGCGAAGGCGAGTGACGTTAACTCCTTGGTCGCGCACGAGCGGGTCCGTGTCGAGAGAGTACTCGGGGAATTCAAGGCGTCGGCGCCCAGAGGTTTTGCGCCGAAGGACGATGCGGCTCTAGGAGCGGCGCTCAAGTATGACGTTGCTTGGCGGGCGGTCGACGGTGTGATGCTTGAGGAGGGCCGCTTCTATTCGCTGCCGCATTTGCTTGAGGCAACGCGCGACCTCGATTCGGCACTATCGCTTGCCGCGCAAGGGTTTTACAAGCAAAGTCTGCAGGTGCTACGAGGTTTTGTCGAATCCTCCGTAATGCCACTCCACTTCTTCCTCGACTCGAACGCACTCGACGGATGGAAGAAGGGCACCTACCGAACACCACCTCTCCGTGGCGGTCAGGGCATCCTCAAACGGCTCGTGGCGGCCAAGGTAATTGACGGTCATTTGGCGACCCAGACAGGTCACATATACGGCGAGCTCAACCGCTCGGTTCATAGTGCTGAAGCAGACCTAGAACACCCTGGGATATTCCGGGGCGAGCATCCGGTTCCTGGATTCTCGGAAGCGAGGCTTCGGAGATGGGTCTCCGCTTATCGAGAAGCAGTTGAAGCTGGAATCCGACTCATGGCGGCGGGAATCTCAGCATGGTCGACGAACTGGCCGGACGCGCTCTTCTGCAATTCATGCCACAACGGTGACGCTGACGGATTCTCGATCAATCGTCTCGACTTTGGAGACCAGGCTTGCGACCACATTCGGTGTAAGGTTTGTGGTCAGGCTCAAGTGCGACCGTTGAGGTTGGCAAAGGACCTCCCGCCGTATGAATGGGAGTTCCCCGGAATATACTTCAGCCGAACCACGCCGCTGATCCCTTAATCAACGTGCGCCTTGCCTGGCGGTACGCCGACAAACGTAAGCATCGTAATGCTCACGGCGTATATGGGGCGCCGGTACACCTGCACGGCCGGTCGTTTGAGCATGAGCTGATGTGTTTCAGCGACAAGACGACCCCTGGACCGAAGGAGAGCACGGGCGAGGCCGAGATCCGGCGCGCCGTGGCCGCGTGCTGTACCTGGGCGGAAGCGGCGAATTCCGCGCGTAGGCAGGGCGGCAGGGCATCGCAGCGACGGACGAAACGGGCCCTGGCGAGTACACCGAGCCGCTCCGAATCCTTGCTCGTACCTCGCTCAGGAGCGAGGGCGCCGTCGCGGGAAGCGGCGATCTCTCGGGATCTCTTTCGTCCTTTCGGTATTCTCGACCGCGCCATTGCTAAGGCGACGAACCGCATCCTCGGTCGCGCCGGGCCCGTTGTTCGCCTGGGCGATCGCATCCGCGGCGCCGACGAGCGTCGGCGCAGCGACGCGCCGGCGCAGCGACGCGCCGGCGCTCGACCGGGATGTGCATACGCCAAGCTGGAGGGGCGGCGTGGTTCCCGGCTCGTGGCTGAGGTTGTCGCCTGGCTGCTCGCGGAGTTCGTCGTTGAGTTTGTCCGAGAGCTGCAGCCCGTGAGCACGTCGCGAGCGTGCCGTCGTGGCTCGTTCTGCGCAGACGCAAAGGCGGTGGCCCAAGCCCTCGCGAACGTCAGAGGAGCGCGTGCGAAGGTAAAATGACACGGCCGTCGTTCGCGGTGATGGGCGGCTTATCTTTCATTGCGTGACCGAAGCACTTTGCGGGCGTAGTGTGGTCGGAGATGTGGCGAGTTGCGCTGATAGCGGTCGGTCTGGTGCTTGCCGGAGGCGGGGCGGCGCGGGTGTCTGTGGGTTCGAGCTCCTCTCTCGGAGTCGGAGGTCGCGTCGCTCAGTCGGTGACGCATGCTGGGTGCGGGCCGGGGTCGCCGGTGACGGGCGGATCGCTGCTGCCGTTCGCGGGTCCGTCGCGAACGGCCCGCGGCGGGTGGAGCGCTCCGATTGCGCTTGCCGGTGCGGGCACGGCGACCGGGTCGCTCGGTCTATCGGCGACGCCGAGCGGATCACTCTTGGCTGGGTGGGTGCAGGGCCCACCGCCAAAGGTGATTGTGGGTGGGCCAGAGCTGTCTCGTTCGGCCAATTCTGAGGGGAGCGTGCAGCGAGTCGACGCGACTGCTCAGGAGCTGATGATCGCCGAGGGCACCCTCGCGGCTGGGTTTCACCGGCCGGTGGAGCTGAGCGGCGGCCCGTCCGGGTCGCTATCGAATCTGCAGGTCGTGCTGTCGGCTCCCGATGTTGGCTATGTGGTGTGGGAGCAGCAGCCCGCGACACGGCTGCGCCTGAGCGTCGTCTGCAACGGCGAGATCGTTGTTGCGGACCGGCAGCTTCTTGGGGACGCGGTGCCGCTCGGGCTGTTCCCACTCGCCAGCGGGCGCGCGGCGTTGGTTTTCGACCGGTACGGCCACGGCACCCCGTTACTGGAGTACGCGGTGCTGTCGGCTACCGGCAGGATGGGAGCGATCGCCAGGATCGCGCATCCCGGCACTCACGACACCGCAGCGACCGAGCTGTCGGTCAATCCTCGCGGCGAGCTGATCGCTTCGTGGGTCCACGACGATGGCGCCTCTCCACCGGGATCGTCACCCACGTCCCCCGGATTCATTGCCGCGAAGTTGGACGTAGTGATCTGCAAACCAGCATTGCGCTGCGCGTCCCCACAAACTGTCCCGCTGGGCGAAACCAAACCGGCGTGCATCAACCCTGCCGTCGCGATCAGCCCCGACGGGACGACCACCGTGATCGCCGCCGCAGATGACTGGGGCGCAACTGGTTGCGACGATCCGCTGGGGATCCGAGCGTCGGTGACGCCTGGCAGCGGCACCAGCCTGCAGCCGACGCGGCTGATCCAAACGAACGGCGACTATCCGGTTGCCGAGCCCGTCGGTGACGCTGGCACCCTGATGGTGTTCAACCCCGGGCTTGCCTCCTCCGATTCCTTCGCCTGGTCGTTCTTGCCTGCGACCGGCGCCGCACGCGCACGAGCCCCGCTGCTCGACATCGGCGGATACTGGAACACCGGCCAGCAGAACTTGGCGCCAGCGAACAACGGCTGGTGCCTGATCACCTGGACCCACGCGAATCGTAACTACAACCCTGAGCTCTCGATTCGAGCGGCTGTCGGTCGCAACGATCGGCTCGAGCCCGCCTCAGTCGCCGTGAACGGATACACGGCCGAGTACGTCGGAGCGATCAGCGGCCGCGGTGACGCGATCATCCTCTTCAGCGGGTCGACCAACACGGGCGATGGCGCTCCGTGGCCCTACAGCAGCGGCCTCTACGCAACGGTCCTGCGCCCCTGAAATGTCACCGTGACCGTTTGCGCCGATCGCTTGGCCCGCGCCCAGGGCACAACCCCGCCGACGCTGACGCAGCGACCGCTCCTCGCCATCGGTGGGTCTAGCGACCCGGCCGAGCGCTGCCCGTCGAACAGCAAAACAGCCACGATGTGCTCACGGCCGCGACAGGCGTAATCCGGCACCGGCTCGGCGACGGCGACGACTGCTTTGCTCGGCGGACGATCGCGGAGCTCACGATTGGAAAGGCGACCGAGCGCTGTCGGTGTCGGCCTGGTCACTGGCGGGGCCCTTGCCAAGCCTGTTACCATTATCCGGAGCGATGGGTGATCTGTCGGTTGAAATGACGAGCACGACCCGGGCCTGACCCGATGCCGCCGCTTCCCGACGTCCCGAATGTGCTCGCGATCGAGCTGAAGTTCACCGTCGGCCACGCGAACGTCCTCTCCCGCGTACACGTGAATTACGCGTCAGCTGCACCGACGCGTCACATCCTGAATGAGTATGCAGCGAGCATCGACGGTCAGATCGCAGCCCATTTGATCTCCCTGTTTTCAACTGAGGTCCGCACTGCCGAGATCGTCGTCACAGACCTGACGAGCAGGACGTCGGCACGCGGCATCGCCGAAAGCCGGCAGATCGGCACGCGGCCCGGCCTGCCGAACGGTGCCGCGGTCGCCGCGCTGATCAATTTTAAGGTTGCTCGCAGATACCGTGGCGGCAAGCCGCGGCTCTATGTTCCGTTCTTCGTCGCCTGCGACCTGACGCCCGGGCTGACGTGGTCTGACGGCGCCCTTGAAGCAGGCACGGCTGGGTGGGTGGCGTTCATGGCGGGCCTGCTCACTCACACGCCGGCGACGCTCAGGCTGCTCGGGCAGGTGAACGTCTCATACTACGAAGGCTTCCAGGTCGTCACCGACCCTCTCACCGGCCGCTCCCGCAACGTCTCGCAGCTGCGGTCAGACGGCCCTGCGGTCGACAGCATCACCGGCTTTTCGATCAACCCGAAGCTCGGCAGCCAACGGCGGCGGAACCTGCACTCCCGCAAACCGGCGCGCATCCGGCGCTGAATTCGATCGGATCTGGGCGGCCGTCAGCGCGACCGCATCCGCCGGCGAGGACGTCGCGCCGCTGGCATCGCCTCGGCGGCCGATGATCACCGAGGTGCCGGCGGCCGGCTGCCTGTCGATCGGAGGCCACGCCGTGATTGGGTCGGTCGGGATGCCATGAGGCCGCGATGAAATCGCGGCCTCACGGGTTGGGCTGCGTGGCTTGAAACAGAGTGCGGCGTTATCGCCCTGACGCGAGCCGTCGGCTTGCAGGGATCATCGGTTCGGGCCGGTCGTGCACGGCCTGGATGATCTCGGTGTTGTCGATCCCGCGCAGGTGACTGCATGTGATCGCGAGGTCGGCATGCCCGAGTTGTCGCTGTATCACGATCAGCGAGATCCCCTCGCGAGGCATCTCGACCGCATGCGCGTGCCTCAACTGGTGCGGCGCGAACCTGCGTCGAACACCGGCCACCTGGGCAGCATGATGGAGTTGATCGCGGATCCCGGCCGGCGCGCACGGCCGTCCGCGCGTGGGACCGCGCAGGATGCAGAACAGCGCACCGGCCGGCAATGTCGTGCGTAGCTGGAGCCATGGCTCGAGGTGCGCTCAGGCCCAGCGGTCCATTCCGACCTCTCGACGCTTGTCGCCCTTGCCGTGGCGGATGAGCACGGCGCCGCGGTCGGGATCGAGGTCGGTCTCGTTGAGCGCGAGCGCTTCGCTGAGCCGCAGCCCCGCGCGCCAGAGCAACACGATCACCCCGCGCAACCGCAGGCCATCAGGGTCCTCTCCGGCAGCTCGCATCACGGCGATAATCTCCTCCACGGTCGGCGGGTCGGGCGGGTACCTCCGGCCTTTGTTACGTGGCGGCACGCCTTGGTGGAAGCTGGAGGTGGTCGCCGGTGAGCGACGGCGGCCACAGCGATCCACCAGTGTTACGGATTCCATGGCGTCCTCCTGTGCACGATGGTTGACGCCAGCATCGTCCCGTCGCTCGCTTCCCACCGGAACCCATCCGCTCAGAACCCGACGGGACGATTGCAGTCGTGATGGCGCGCACGGCTTCCGTGGGAATCAACCCCTCCAGACGTCGCCCAAGGAATGGCGCGGCTTGAGGCGGCTGAATGAGAAAAGCACTCGTGGCCGCCGGTCGGGGTTGAGGCCGATACCGTGGAGGCATTGTCTGACGATGAGCCCTCCGACTCCGGCGAACCTGAGTGGATGCGCGAACTCAGGCGGCTGCAAGCTGAGCTATCCCGCCGCTACGCGCCGCTCCTGAAGCAGGCGATGGAGGCGCAGGCAAAACTCGTGCCGCCGGAACGTTTGCGCGAAATTCAGCGGATTCACCGCGAAATCGCGCAAAGCTCCGCGGTTCGGGAGGCGATGCGGGTGCAAACCGACCTAACCAATCGGCTCGAGCCGGTCCTACGCCAAGCGCGCGACGCGCAAGCGCGGTTCCTGCAATCCGAGCAGATACGCCAGCTTCAAGACGTCCAGCGCGCCATCGCCGAGCGGCCTGAGATCCAGGAGGCCATCGAGCGTTTCGTGCAATTCGGCGAGCAAGCGCGGGTTGCGCTTCGCAGCGCCATGCCCGACAACTGGCAGCAGTTCGGCATCGAAGAGCTCCGCGGTCTCATCGAGTTGACGGCTGAGCATGGGGTCGCAGTCGTGTGGGCGCCGCGAGGCGAGGTCGTAGCGGAACTGCTGGAGGCGAGCACGGACGAGGAGCGAGACCGAATCCTGGTCAGTCACCGCTCCGAGATCCTCGAAGACCTGACCGCCGCTGTCGCCGAGACCGATTCGTCTGCGCTTGAAGGGCCGGTCCGGGCGGCTGGTCAAGCAGTCGACGCTGCTCGAGCTGGCATCGACATGGCGGCGCAGTCGCTTGTGGGATCGACGCTTACCAATTTTGTCAACGATCAGCTCGGGCATGAGCGTTTCGACAAGGCTCGGACACAGTTCCGTCGGCACGACCCCACCGAGGTCGCGCTAGACCTGCTGCGCGAGACCGCACTGTTGCATTGCTTGGCGAATGCCATCGAGCACACCGAGCACGCGAAGTACGGGTTCAATCGGCACGCGACAGCACGCCACGACGACATGTTCGAGCAGTACGACGAGGCGAACTGCCTACGGGGTCTGCTTCTTCTCGTCGGACTGTTGCGAGAGTTCTCGAGGCGCCCAACACTCGCCGACGGCGACGGCTCAGACTGACCTCGGCCGATCCCACTCTCGGTACCGACAGGCCCGCGGGTTTTTCGATCCGCGGGTGGGCGGCACGGACCGTGGTCTGCGAGCCGGATCTTTCGTTGGGCTACAAGTCGATGATCGCCCGTGAACCGTCGCGCGCCTTGGCTGCATAACAGGCTTCGAGTAGGGCGCGCATTCGACGTGCCTGCCCGTGGTGGCGAGGACTCACGCGAGATTCGCCGCGGCGGAGAGCATACGGACGAGATCGTCACAGTCCTGCAGGCCCAGACGGAACGCCACCACCTCCTGGAATGCTCGGGCGTCACTGGGCGCCCTCGTCATCCTCGACGACGAGCACCGCCAGCCGAGCCTTACGGGCCGAGGCCTCGTTCGTCGGCATCGCTTTGTCACTCACTCATAAAGCGTATGCGAGCGAAGCCCTGCCGCGCGACCGTGGTGGCCGAGCTGACGATTGCATCTGCCTGCGGTGGATCGATTGACGGGCGAGCGCTTCGGCGACGACGGGCTGACGCGGCCGGATGCGCGCTTCTCGACGAACGCGATGGCGCGGCTGGAGTTGTCCTCGCGATCGACGCCTCGGGGTAGGCCGGCGATCGCCTACCACACGAACCGCTCGTCGGTCCGCACGAGCCGGTCGTCGCCATCTGGATCGTCCGCTCGCTGGCAGGCCGGATGACGAAAGCACTTGCCCTGGGGACACGTTGGACCGCGCTTCTCGCCGAAAGCGCAGCTGACTCGCGGCGTGCAGAATCGCGGCGGTACGTAGGCACGCCCGCGTCGGCCTCTAGCGCCCCGCGCCCCATCGAGGGTGCGCACCTCGTTCGGAAACGACTCGATGGAACCACTCGAGGCCGCCCGCACTGACGCCACCCTTCGTGATCGAGCACTCCGCCGGCCCGCGCGCTGGCACCGACTTCGCCCCCGAAGCAATCGTCACTCGACTTTCGGGATCTCAGGCCGCGGTGAGGGCTGATGGTGAAGGCCTGCCGCTGATTTGTGGTGTGGTGGTCGGTGCGGGTGTTTCTGCGTGAAATTCAGCACGGATGATTTCGCGGCGCAGCGCGGCGAGCATGTCGGTGTAGCTGACGGTCGTCTTGTGGGGGTACCACGGCGCGTTGCGGCGGCGGGCGACCAGGTCGGTGGCGGGGTTGCCGTGCAGCTGGTACCAGGCGATCGTGATTGTCTGGGTGAGGAACCCGAACGGGACGGTCCGCTCGACGGCTCGTTGGACGCGGTTGCGGGCTTCGCCGACGCCGTGTGCTTTGGCTTCTTGGTGGCAGGTCTCGATCGTCCAGCGTGTGTCGTAGCCGGTGATGAGCGCCGCTGTCTCGGCGGTCGTGTCGGTGCTGGCGAGCGCGATGTCGAACCCTTCGTTGGTGGCTGGGTTGCGGATCATCAGGACGGTGATCGGCTGGGTGTGAAACAGCCCGTACCAGAGGCATCCGAAGCGGTGCACGTGCGCGGTCCGTTGGCGGCCGTCGGGGCTGGTGATCGTGACGGCTGTGAACGTCGCGGTCTCGGCGATCTGTGCGAGGCGCGCCCTCCGCGCTCCTTTGAGCGCCGGGCGTCCGCGCTTGCCGGTCGGTCCAGGCGCCGGTTCATACAGCGCGGCGGTTGAGCGCATCCGGGTCGTGAGCGCCACGCGGTCGGGCAGCGCGCGCCAGGCGCAGCTCGCATACGCGCCGTCCATCACCAACGCCACTGCGCGGCCGGGCAGCTGCGCGATCGCCTTATCGATCAACAGCCGCGCCACCTCGGGCTGGGAGGCACGGTCGGGATGCTCATCGTCCTTGGGGCGAAACAGCCGCAACAGGATCGGCAGCCCGACCGGCCGCCCGTCGGTGCACGGCAGATTGACGACGAGCACGACCACGACCCAGCAGTTCCCCCATCTGGTCCGCTGCCCCGACCCTTTTGGCGACCCGGTTTCTAGCCAGCGCCACCGGCACGGTACTCATGCGGATCTCATGAATTCGGCATTGATCCCGTCGGCCGCACTCGTCTAGTCTTCAGCCCTTGGCTGACGATCGGTTCGACGCGGTGATGGGTTCACGCCGTGGGCGCGATCTGCGGTGGATGAAGGATGAGCCGGCGGAGGACAGACTCCGGCCGTATCTGGAAGCTTCGCTTGGTGATGCGTCGGAGCCGTTCAGGCGGTCGGTGATCGAGCAAGCTGTCGTCTGGTGCGCACCGCCGGCGACGGTGTTCTATGTGATGAAGGGCATCTACGAAGCGGTCCGTCGCGAGGCAGACGAGCCGGGGTTCGCAGACGACCCTGTGATTGTGTACAACGCCTGGGATTGGCTTGAGCGTCGGTTGACGACCGAAGGCCATCGGTAGCAGCTGGTTATCGCGCGCCGACGGGGTTCACCAGCGCTCGTGAGGCCGCCGCGTGTCGTCCAGAGCAGCAGTCGCCATCGGCGCCCTCACGCGATAGTGGATGTTCGACGTGCCAGCGCCTGGACTCCAGTCCCAGGAAACGCGAGCGTCGGGCCGGCGCTGAACGCCGCGCACGAGCAGCAGGCCGCCTCTGCGCTACTTCGCAGCGGATGGCCCGCCTGTCCGCACCAGCAGCAGCGACGCCGTTATGCGGCGAACAGGTAATCGCAAGCGTGCCCAACCAGAACCAACCGGTGCGAAGCTACTCTGGAGCGCCAATCACTGACCACAGCATCACCTGACCATCGGATCCACCGCTTGCGAGGACCAAGCCATTCGGTGAGAACGCGACGGACCAAACCCAGTCGCTGTGCCAGGGAGCCGGCCGTGAAAGTGGAAGCGACTGATAATAGAAACCAGATTCTGCATCCCAAAGTCTGACTGTCTTATCCCAGCTCGCGCTAGCAACAGTCCCGCCGTCTGGTGAGAACGTTACGGACCTTACGAGGTAATCATGGCGGTCCTCCGTCGATGCCCACTTGACAGACCTGCTCGCGACGTCCCAGACGCGAACTACTTTATCCAGTCCCGCGCTTGCCAGAAGCCGACCGTCGGGAGAGAACGCAACGCTCTCGATCGAGCTCGTGTGGGCCTGTAGGCGGTCGTACGCTCCAGTGTTGAGGTCCCATACGGTTACGATGTCATCGAGACTCCCAAAGGCCATCAGGTTCTCATCGGTCGGTGAAAAGGCTACCGAGGTGATCCCACCCCCCTTTTGGTTCGAGGTCCGCTGCCGGTCCCACACCCCGGATTCATTGATCCAGAGGTAGACGTCCTTGTCATATCCACCGCTTGCGAGGCTAAGCCCATTCGACGAAAACGACACGGAATAAACTGCGTCGGTGTGACCGTGTAGCTCATGTTTGAGCTGTCGTGCCTGGACGTCGAACACCCGGACCACGTGGTCTTCACCG
The DNA here is from genome assembly GCA_052148275.1 of Solirubrobacteraceae bacterium. GTDB lineage: Bacteria > Actinomycetota > Thermoleophilia > Solirubrobacterales > Solirubrobacteraceae > Palsa-465. The sequence continues at coordinate 10,137 of JBKQIR010000174.1, read as the reverse complement.
CCAGTTGCCAGCGCCGTACCGTCGGGCGAGAACGCGAGCGCGTAAATATATTTGTCGCCTGCGGCTAAGCGATGAGGATTGTTAGGTTCCTCGTGGCTCCAAAGGAACACCTCGCCGTCGCTTCCTGCCGCGATGAGCGAGTCGTCGTCTGGCGAGAACGCGACGGCGAACACCTCCCTCCCGTCGGGAGCGCTCAACGTTCGATCGTAGTGAAGTCGCAAGCGCCGCCGACCGGCTGTGCGGGAATCTGTCACTTGGAGCCTGTTGGTCCGAGGATATTGCGACCCTGAGAATTCGGCGATGGCCTTCCGAATTCCCTTCGATACGTCCTCCCAGGCGCGTTCCTGGCCATTCCATTGCGTTACAGGTTTGCCCTGTGATGGTAGCGCCTGCAGATGACCGAAGCGAGACGTGCTCCAGTCAGTCGGCTGAACAATAATCGGGATCACAAGGGAGTCGCCGCGAGCTTGGCGCTCGAGAGCTTCTGTCATTTCGACGTCATAACAGTAGTCAGACTTGAGAAAGTCAGCACTGATTAGAAGAAGGACGACTTCGGAGTCACGTAGATGCGAGTCGATTGCCTTGCGCCAGTCGTCGCCCGCCCCAATTCTACGATCGTGCCACTCTTCGATAATCCCCTCACGGCGCAACATACTGAGATGCGCATCGAGACGGTTTCTATACCGGGTGTCCCGATGTGAGTACGAGTAGAAGAGACGGATGCCCATGACTTACCGAAGCCGATTGTGCGTGCGAGCCCGGGCCATCACCACCGAGAGGATCATACCTTCCGCAGAACGGTTTGTGGGAACGCCTGATACGTCGTCTGATGCACCTGCGTCTCCAACCGGTGCGCGCCGATAGGGGGGGAGCGGAACTGCCGCGGGGCTGTGGGTCACCGTATGGGGATCGGTTTGCCCGACCGCGCCGCTGCCACGCTCGACGGATCCCGACCGCGAGGATTCCCAAGTAGTTCAGCCCTATGCGAAGCGGCCGCAGCCGTGGGACAAGATTCGAGGGCGTGCTCACCTCCAACCCCGCGGGTCGAGCGAATCGGGTCGGGACGTCTTCCGGAGTGCTGCTTTCCATGGGGTGCGGCAGTCGCGACCGCACTCGCCGCGCCATCGCCGGTGTTCGTCGCGCCGACCGCGATGCAGTACTGGACTGTGGGACACGCAACGGCGTTTAGGAGCGCGTTTCGCGGTCCGGGGCGTGCTGCGTGGTACAGGTCATCCCGTTCCACTGCTCGGCCTCCGGTTGCCGCTGCGCCCCCTTTTTGGGTGGACCGGCGCCGACGGCTTCGCACGTCGACGGCGACGCGAACGCGACGCCGCCCGGAGCGAATACGGGCCCCGGAGGATTGCCCGCGATCGTCCAGTTGCTGCCGTCCAGCGCTCCGCGAAGAACTGGTTGATGCCTCAGCCTGGCCCGCCGGAGCCGATTGCGATGCAGGTCGCGGGCGGGGTGCACGAAACGGCTGCGAGCGAGTTGATCAACGGGCTCGGCGCCGGGTTCGGGGTCGCGGCAGTCATCCAGCTCGTCCCACCCCAGGACTCAGCGAAGGTCGATTCCGGGAGGGTCGATCCTCCGGAGATCGACCCAACCGCAACGCATGACGTAGCCGAAGTGCATGAGGTGCTGTCGAGGGAGGCTCCAGGCGGCGCGTAGGGAGCGGATGCCTCAAGGGACCATTGCGTCCCATCCCAGTGCTCGATCAGCGGCATGGGGTTGAGCAGCGTCCCCACCGCATCGATGCCGACCGCTGTACAGGCGAGCGTCGACACGCACGATACGCTGAGTAGCTCCGCGCTTTCTGGGAGCGCGGGGGTCGACTGCACGGCCCATCTGGAGCCGTTCCAAACCTCGATCAGCGCTGCGTGAGCGACGTCCGCCGAGGTGCCGTCACGCAGGTAATCCCCAGGCGTGTGGCCAACTGCCACGCAGGTTTGGGGTTGCACACACGAAACGCTGTCCAGCACGTCTCCACCGGAGGGAGACGGCGGGCTCGCGAGCCGCCAGGCGTGACCGTCACACGCCTCAGCAAAGAGCGACTGGAGGTTGCCGGGGTAGAACGCGCCGACCGCCAGGCACGATGCATTCGACGCGCAGGCGACACCGCGCGGCTCGCTCGGCTAAATTCCAGTCCCTGAGAGAGCGGAACTTGACTTCCAACTCGACCCGTTCCACCTCACCACGGCTGGGCCGCCGGGCCAGGCGAATGCGCCGACGGCGACGCAGTCACGATTCGACGCACACGAGATACTGCCGATAAACAGCGGGGCGTTCGAGACCGTGATCGTGTGCCAACCCTGTCGGTCGAGCATCGCGAAACCGCCGCCGACAAAAGCCGCACACAAATCAGGCACGCACGAGATTGTCTGGGTGCCGGGCGCCCATTCCACCGACCAAGTCCGACCGTTCCACGCATCTGCGAACGGTGTCGGGCCGACGCATGGGCTGTCGTCGCACGACTGGATCGGAGTTGCGGAACCGACGGCGACACAACGGCTCAACGAGGCACACGAGACGTCCGAGTAGTACGCGTGCCCGAAGTAGTGGTCAGGGCCGCTATATGCGTGCTGCACGGACCAGTGCTTGCCGTCCCAGCGCTCCGTCGGCGCCGTCGTGGGGCCGTCGAGAATAGCGTTTTCGAAGCGCCCGACGGCGACGCAAAAGGCGGCGTTGACGCAGGAGACCGCGCTCAGGTCGGCGCGGGGGTCGTTCAGCGACTGGAGCCTCCAACTGCGTCCGTTCCAGCTCGCCGCTCCTCCGCCGACCGCGATACACGCAGTCGCCGTAACACACGAGACGGCATTCACTCCACCTATCGGCGGTGTCGGCAACGCCGACCACCGCAGCCCGTTCCAGCGCGCTGCAAGGCTCTGGTTTGTAGTCATGGACTCGGGTCCGACCGCGACACAGAAGCGCCGAGACACGCACGAGATCGCGGTGAAGCCGCCCCAAGCGGGGTTGCTCACGACGCCGCCGGGCACGGCGTTGTTGCTCGGAACCAGTAGCCATCGCGTACCGTCAAGCGCCTCCAGCAGCGGCCTCAACTCAAGACGTAACCGCTATCGGTGAAAGTGCCGACCGCAGCGCACCACTGACGGTTCGGGCACGAATCCGCGTCGAGGGACCCGTTCGACACCGCGTCGAGGGACCCGTTCGCCTGCGCAGGCACGGCAACCCGCTGGATGCTCCACGCCGCCGCGGCCGCCGGGGTGGGAGCGAGCCTTCTGGACGCGACCGTGAACACGAGAAAGCCCAGCGCAACCCCCAATGCCCCAGCCAGCAACCAGCGCGCTGCACGCATCTCCGTCAACCTCCCCATGCTCCCAGCGACGAAACGCATGACAAGAGTACGCTAGCGCCCGCCATGAGAGCCACAGCCTTAGCCTCAACTCCTAGCGAATGATTGCACCTTGCACCGGTCGCCCGCGCTGCGCATCCGTCCGGTCCACGACACGGCGTCCGTAGTATCCCGCACGATGAGACGCAAGCAAACGAACAGATGCGCAAACACCTGCTCTTGCTGCCAAGCCCCCAAACCCGTCCGTCACCGCCGCCGATATTCGCGTTGACATCAGGCGCCTTCGCGATCGATCCTGTCGCCGCTTGCGGCAGCCCACTACCGCTGGGACGGGCTGGTCTGATTTTGGCCCTGCCACGAACACCTTGACATTCTCCTAGCGACGGTCGAGACAGACACAGGATGGCCTATGAGCGACCTCAGCGCCTCTTGCGACGGTCGTTGCTCTCGTGGCGCGAAGCGACGACGCGGGATCGGGCGATGCACCGCGGCGCGGTGTGAGGGAAAGCGGCGACACCGCTTGCTGGCGACGGCGCCCTTTGCAAGCGCATCGCAACGAATGGAATCGGGCGCGCACAACAGCCTGGACTATAGGAATCGCGTGAACGCAATCACGAGCTTCCCGCGAACCGCGGCAGTAGTGGGTCGACCGTGCTTTTGCGCTCGCGGCCCGACGAACGCGACTGTGCCTCATAGGCGACGTTCCGATCCCAGCGGACGGCGGACTTGAGCTGCGCGGCGGGGCGTCGGCACCGGAGCAGACGAGCGGAGCCTACACATAGGCAAACGGGAGATTCTGCACGCGGCGGGGCGAGCCCGCAATCGGCGAGAGTGGTTTCCCGAAGGGTCGCGGCGCGAATTATTGCGCATCTGCCGAGCGGCGACAGGTCGTTACGTCATAGACTGCGAGTAAAGGTCCGGGCCTCGATAGAACGGCGCTAGCCATCGGTCGATCAATCGACGAGCGACTCGCTCGGGCGTCTCGACCAGCTCAAGCGGCGCGGTCGGCGAGGAAGCGACTACTCCATGTGGGGCTTTCGGCATGTTTCCCGTCTCCATTCCCGACCGCCCGCGCGTAAGCCAGTAGGGGACCGAGTCCCGGAATCCCGCGAGTAGTACGGCGATGTGCAGCACTCCCGCCGCCTCATAATCGCTACTCCACTGTCCGATCAAAACCAGTGCGGCGAGGAGTTCACGGACGACGAGCCACTCGTAAGTGCAGTCGTAGTCGAGGTACTCCTCAGTGGCTTCTGAGGCACGGGCGAGCGGGAACGTAACCTGCACCAACAGGTGCGACGGGTACCGGAACACCCCGGCGGCGGTCAGGTCGCCGTAGAGAGAGCGCGCGTCAGACGGCGCCCAGCCGGCAGCCCATCCTTCGACGCCGTCGGGCTGCCAGCCCTGCAAGTCGAGGTGTTGCAGCAAGAATGGACGTTCCGCAGAGACCGTCGGGGCGAACCACTCGTCAGCCCGGCGGATGACATTATTGAATGCATCGGCCAGCCATGGATCCGAGGGATGTCGCGTGTCCCCGGCCAACCGCGCGGCGGCGCGCAGTAAGCCGACGTGCTGTCCGACGCCTCGCGCTCGGGCAGGGTCGATCCCAGGTAGCTCACCGGCGATCTCGAGGAGATCGCCGGGCGCCGGCGGTGATCCGCCACCATGTCGCCGAAGGCGGTAAAGGCGCTCGATCTCGGGCTCGGTGAGGTTGGATGTCACCGTTCCATCACGACGAGGAAAGCGACCATCTACCTCATGCGGCGCCAGCGGCGACGGAGGAATGATCACAGCGACGACACCGTCGGCGTCGCCCGCGTTCTCCGTAATCGCGACAACGTTGAATGCGGGAGCCGGCCGAATGCTGCTGTTTGCAATCTGACGCAATCGCTCTTCTTGACCTGCCAGCGGCACCCTCGGAACGCCTGTTGCGACGCGGGTCGACTTATCCTCATCGACCCCGTACAGGATCACGCCCCCATCGACAGTCATCGCGGCGATGTCCTTTGCGACTTCTCTGGAGTTCGACGAGACTGTCCGCTTGAAATCCAAGGACGGAGTCTCCTCGGCCGCACCGACCAGGCTTGCCACTTCCGCCCATGTCTGCGGACTCCACATGAGGAAAGGATTGCACCGCTCCTCAGACCCTGCCGGTAACCGACGCCACGGAGGGCGACATCCCCGAGCGACGCGGCGACGCTGCATAGGTACCGGCTTTGATCTGCACGTCTCGACGCGGGCCATGCTTTCGGCGACGAGGAGGGCTGCGCTTCGTGGCGTCAGGAAGCATCGTTCTGCGTTGCGCGGCCAACACGGCGGGCGAGATCGCTAGCTGCGACCCCGTTTCGCTGCAAGCACGATTCGCAAAGCGGTCGTCTCGACTCGGCAGGCGAGACCGCTGCAATGCCGCCGAAGCAGCGGTCGGCGGAGTGCTTGCTCAAGGGCCGGCGAAGCGCAGTCGAGCAAGCGCTTACATGGGTACGGCCTGGTCGAGGGCGGGGTTGCGCTCTGCCACGAAATCCATAGCCGCGTCCGGCGCAGCCGGCGACTGCTTCGCCGGGATGATGCGCAAGCCGTACGCCGCGAACCTGATGCGGACGCCGCGCTGCTGCTTCCATACTGCATCGCACTGCTCCTTGCGCGTGTAAGCACGCGCGCGCTCTCTCAGCTCCCGCCGACACAGAGCGACCAGCGGCGGCTCCGCTGCTTGCTCGTCCGCGGCAAGCACCTATCGCGAAGCGACGACCTCGAGGCGGGATCCGACGTCGTCGCAAGTGGCGCATCCCGACAGTCTCGCGATCCGCTTACGGGCCGGTGCTTCTGACGGCGCGGTCGACGCCGCGACGGCTGGCGACATGATTGCTATGCCGCCGGTGCTTGCAGGCAGCGGCGCGCTGAGCAAGCACGAGGCACGCACATGCGATTCGCTCTGGATTGGTCGAGGGTTCCTCGCGTGACCGCGCCTGTGTGGGCAAGCGATGGTGCGGCGGCCCGGCGCCGTCGGTGTGGTTTAACCAGCGGTGGGGCGTGTGACCGATGTGCGGCCGCTACTGGATCCTCGTGCGGGCGGCATCGGCGAATACGCACACGACGAGCAGGCGAGCGAGTGTGTCGGCGAGCGCCGTCGCCGTCTCCGGCGAGTCGTAGGCGAGGCAGGCGATTGAGGTCGATAGCCAGCGCACCGCGTCCTGAGTGTGCCGGACGAGGGATGGTGGCTCCTGTTCCGCGCGGGAGGATTCGAGTAGTGGTCCGGCGATGTCGTAGATGACTGGGAGCCATTCGTCGGCGGTGTAGCGGTGGGTGAGGCCGTCGAGCTCGAGCGCTCGGTGGCAGCGGTGCAGGGCGTGGGTCGCGTTGGTCTCGGCGGCGTCGAGAAGTTCTCCCGCGAGCGTCTCGTGGACGCCAGCTGGGAGTGCGTGCAGGAGGTGGATGGCGACGCTGAGTGTGGCGGCCGAGGGGATCGCGGTCGCGAGGAGCGCGATCGGCCGGTCGGGAGTGGTGTCCGGCGCCTCGCTGAGCGGCTGCTCGCCGCGGTGGTTGGCGGCCGCGTAGCGGACCGTGAGTTCGTCGTGGGTCCATGGGTGGGCGAGGTGGCGGTAGGTTTGGCTGAGATCGGTCACTCGGTTGGGCAGCATGACGTGGGGCGGCGGTGGCCGCGTCCTTGCTGGATGCGCAGGACTTGAGCTGAGCGGCAAGCGAAAGTGGGCTCGGGGGGTGAAGGGGCCGGGGCGATATCTAGTTGGGTGTGGGTGAGGCGTCTGTGATCTCGCGGGCGGTGGCGGCGGTGGCGGCGTTGGACGTGGGTCGCCGGCCGGCGATGTACGGGCGGGCGGTCGCGTTCGGGGGCGCGAACACGCAGTGCAGCTCCGAGCAGGAGCGGCGGTATGGTGCGCTGCGGCTGCTGACGCTGGCGACGCTGCGTCTGCCGGACGTGGCGCTGTACGGCGAGCTGCTGCACTGCTATGCGGGGAAGCGGCGGGCGCGCTGTCTGGTGGCGCAGACGCTGATCGGCGCCGCGGCGGGAGCGACGCGGCTTGCGCACCGGGCGCTGGAGATGCACGGTCTCGAGCGCGGGCATCGCACCGGCGCGTGGGTGGCGCTCGCGGTCGAGGACAGCGGCGCGGGGCTGGGCGGGAGCATCGTCGAGGCGGCGGGCCTGCCGGTGGCGTTGGATCAGGCGCGGTTGGCGACGCTGGCGCTGACGCGGGCGACGGCGTCGACGGCGAACGAGCCGATGCTCGTGCCTGGCCAGATCGCCGATGCGCTCGGACACCTGCTCGTGATCTACCTGCTCGCGGTGGAGGTCGCCCCCGCGGCATGACCGGGCTGCTGTTCGCGGCGCTGGAGCGCCTCTCGCCTCGCGTTCGTCGGCTGGTGGTCGTCGTCGGGGCGCTGGCGGCGCTAGGGGCGGTGATCGCGGCGTTGACGCTAAGCGTCCCACGCAGCGTCCACGAGCGCCGGCCCACCTCACCACGTCGGGTCGCCGTGCGCGCGCCGGACGCGTCGCCGCGGCGGCTCGCGCCGCCGGTCTCGACGGCGGCGCTGCTGAGGGCCCGCCGGGTGGCGGAGCGGTTCCTGGCCGGCTATCTGATGTTCGCGTACGGCCGAGGGAGCGCGCTCGCGGTCATGGGCGTCACGTCGACGCTGCGTCTCGAGCTGCTGCGGGAGCGAGCTGAGCTGACGCCGGCCGAGCGCCGCCGTCGCCCGCGCGTCGTGTCGCTGCAGACGCTCGGCACGACGCCCTTGTTCGTGGTCGCGGCGGCGCTCATCGACGACGGCGGGGTGGCCACGTACCGGCTGCGGTTCACGCTCCAGCGGGGGGCGGGCCGCTGGGCGGTGAGCAGCGTCGAGGAGGGGTGAGCTCCCCTGCCGGTCCTCACGCGCAGGCGAAGCGTCCGGATCCTGCTGATCGTCGCGGCCGGATTCCCGCTGCTGCTCGCGGGCGGCACGGCGGTGCTCACGGTCGTGATCGATCAGAGCTGCTCCGGTGGCGGGGTCGGGGACGCGCCCTCGCCGGTGGCGGTGCGCGAGATCCCGGCGAGCACGCTCGCGATCTACGAGCAGGTCGGCGCACAGTACAAGCTGCCGTGGGAGATCCTCGCCGGGATCGGAACCGAGGAGTGTGACAACGGGCTGCTCCCCGACCCGTCCTGCACACCGCAGCCCGGGGCGACCGGCCCTGGGGTGGCGAATTTCGCGGGCGCCTCGGGGCCGATGCAGATCGGGGTCGGCGGCGCCGCCGGCGACGAGTATGACGCGCTGCGCCACCTTCTTCCCGACCCTGCGCTCGGCCCGCACGACCCCACGACGGCGGTCGAGCTCGCGGCGCTGGTGCTGATCAAGGACAAGGGCGCGCCGACCGGTCAGCCGGTCGACGCCTACGCTGTTTACGTGCGGGCGTACAACGGTTCCGGGCCGGCCGCCGACGCCTACGCCGCCAGGGTGATCGCCGACGCGCACGCCTACCAGGGCGCCGGCACGATCACGCTCGCGGCCGCGTGCGACGCGGCGTTCGGCACGCCGCTTGTGCCCGGCACCAGGGCGCGGATCCTCGCCGACGGCGTAGCGGCGGCGCCGGCCGACGCGCCGGCTGCCGTGCAGGCGATGATCGCCGCCGGCAATCGCATCAACGATTTCCCCTACAGCTACGGCGGCGCGCACGGCGATCCCGCGCAGACTATGAATCAGACCAGCCCGAACCCGGCCGCGGTGCCCGGTGCGGAAGAGAACGGAAGCCCGGGCTACGACTGCTCCTCGGCCACCTCCTACGTCCTGTGGGGCGGCGGGCTTGGCCAGAGCCTGCTCGGCGGTGGTGTCGAGGACTCGAGCGAGCTCGAGAGCGTCGGAGATCCCGGCCCGGGGAAGTGGGTGACGGTCTACGCGAACGCCGCGCACGCCTACATCGAGGTCGCCGGCATCTACTTCGACACCGCCGCGGGGCTTGGCAACCCACCCAACCCGCCGCCCACCGGCCCGCGCTGGAGCACCGTTGGCACCGGGCGGGCCGGGTTCGTCGAACGACATCCACCCGGGCTGTGACCCATGACGTCGGCGGGCGGGCAGTGCGGCCACCCAGCGCCGAGGCGAAAGCGAACGGGAGTCGGCGTGGTTCGCGCGGGTCAAGCGGCCTGCGCGACGGCGGCGGCGAGCTTGCGGCGCGCGCGTTGGGCCGCCTGCGATGCGGCGTGCGGCGAGCCGGCGAGTGTCGGGGCGAGCCGTGTGGGACTGTGTCCGTTCAACGCCATCGCGAGCCCCGCGCGCTCGCTGTCGGTGAGTGTGGGAAGGGCACGTAGCACGCTCGTAATCTGCTCCTGGACGAGCAGCCGGATCTCGGGGTCCGTGCGAGTGTCGCGGCGGGCCGGGAGCGTGTCGAGCAACGCCGGCGCCGGGCGGCTGTCGGATGAGCTGGCGCGGTGGTCTAGGGGCGCGTCGAGCGACGCCGCGAGGCTGAGGACCTGGTGCTTGCGCGCGGACGTGGCCTTGAGCGCCAGCAGCACCTGGTTTGAGACGCAGCGGTCCGCGAACGCGGGGAACGGCCCGCGGTCGGGTCGCCACGCACGGACAGCCGCGAGCAGGCCGACCCTGGCCTCTTGCGCGAGATCCTCGCGGTCGCAGCCGGGCGGCAGCCTGAGCTTCCAGACGACGCGCTGGACGAGCGGCTCGTAGCGACGCACGAGCTCCTCCTGCGCCTTCGGATCACCGAGTTGCGCCGCTATCAGCAGCCGCTCTCGGGCCGTACTGATGCCGCGGTCCTGGGTCACACGATGTGTGGTCATGCAGGCGGATGCTGAGAGCGCCGCTAGGCTTTTCTTGCGAGGTCCGCAGGCGGA
>JBKQIR010000173.1:0-58167 GCA_052148275.1 Solirubrobacteraceae bacterium | reverse complement strand
GACGATCGAGGTCGAGCAGGCGCTGCTGCGCCACGAGGCGGTCACCGACGTCGCCGTCATCGGTGTCCCGGATGCGAAGTGGGGCGAGGTCTGCAAGGCGTTCGTCGTGCTGCGCGACGGGAGCGACGCCGACGAGGCTGAGCTGATCGAGTTCGTGCGCGGCCAGATCGCAAGATTCAAGGCGCCGAAGTCGGTGGACTTCGTCTCCGAGCTGCCGCGCACGTCGACCGGGAAGGTCCAGAAGTACGAGCTCCGGGAACGCGAGTGGGCGGGGTTCCACGGGCGGATCCAGGGTTAGTTTTGAGCTGAGCCCTCCGGGCTGCTGTTACGAAGCCGTGACGGTGCCTTGGACGTAAGCGTTCCCAGACAACACTTGCGTCCAAGGCTCAGCTTGCGGGGCCGTTGCGCGACGGCCTTCGACCACAGCGAGAGATGGTCAGGCCCGCACGGGAGCGAGTCCCCGGCGCCGACGTGGTGCTCGGCGAGGCCGATCGCATGCCGTTCGAGGACGACGCGTTCAGCGCCGTCGCGATGGCGGTCGTGTTCTTCCTGCGCGCCGATCCGGTGGGGTCCTGCGCGAGTGCCATCGCGTGCTACGTCCCGGCGGTCGCCTCGCGGTCTACACGACCGGACCTGAGCTGCAAGGAACACCTGCCGCGCCGGAGCCGATCGCAAGCCGTCGCCACTTCTACACCGACGGCGAGCTCGCTGAGCCCGCACGGCGCGCGGGGCTGCGCGCGGCGGCAATGGGCGGCAATGAGCAATAGCTGCGGCGGCCAGCTGCTGACCGCGGTTCGAAGCGAGCGGCCAGCCGCCCGCTGATCCACCCACGGGCCGCCGCGACCAGCTGCTCCTCGGACACTGGATAGCGCGTCGAACGCCAGGAAGTGCCGCGCCACCGGGAAGCCGAGAGTCCGAGCGCGAACGGATCGCGTCCCGGAACGAGATGGCACGGTTCGGGTTCGACTGAGGCTCGCTCAGCCGAACCGTTAGGCGGGGGTCGGCCTTGGGTATTCCGAGTGGGTGACGGGTTCGTCGCACCGGAGAGCATGGAATGTCTTGCGCGCGCTGTCTTTCGCCGGAATCGGAGCGGCGATCATGGCGATGGTGCCGGCGGTCGTCGCGCATGATGCCTCGGCATCGCGACCGGCGGCGAACTTCCTAACGGCGCCGCCCCCGGTGAGCGTGTTCCCGATCCCCGGCGGCCAGGTGGCGTCGCCCTCGACTCAGATCACGTTCCGCGGCATAGCGTTCAGCGCGATCGGATCAGTCATGGTGATGGGTTCCAAGAGCGGTGTGCACGCCGGTCGACTGGTCGCCGACTCCGATGGGATGGGCGGCAGCTTCCTCCCTGCGAAGTCGTTCGCGCCCGGAGAGGTGGTGACCGTCACGACGGGTCTGGACGTCCTGGGCGGTGCTGACGGCTCGTTCCACTTCACGGTCGCGACGCCCGCGAGTGCGGTCCCCGCCGGCTCGGTGATCCCGGCGCTACGCGTGAGCGACGACGTGAACCACTTCGTGACGGAGCCCGGTCTGCAGCCGGCGAGGGTCGTGGTGAACAAGTTGCCCTCGCACGCGGCGCTCGGCGACATCTTCATCGCACCCCAGAACGGGCCGGTCCAGAACGGCCCGCTCATCCTCGGTCCCTACGGCGGGCCGATCTGGTTCATGCCGCTTCCGCCTAACGAGACGGCCACCGACTTCGGCGTCCAGACCTATCAGGGCGCGCCGGTCCTGACGTGGTGGCAGGGGAATGTCAATGGCGCCGGCGTAGGGGACGGGGTCGACGAGATCTACAACAGCTCCTACCAACCGATTGCCACCGTCAGAGCGGGCAACGGCCTCAGCGCCGATCTGCACGAGTTCCAGCTCACGCCCGAGAACACCGCGTTGATCACGGCGTACTACCCGGTGTACTGGAACGCGACGTCGGTCAAAGGCCCGAAGCGAGCGATCGTGCTCGACTCCGTCGTGCAGGAGATCGACATCCCGACCGGGCTCGTACTGTTCCAGTGGGACAGCCTCGACCACGTTCCGCTGACCGCCAGCGACGTGCCCTACCCGACGGTCGCATCGCATCCGTTCGACTACTTCCACGTCAACTCGGTCCAGCAGGATCCCGCTGGGAACCTGGTCGTCTCCGCGCGCAACACGTCGGCGGTCTACGACGTTGCCGCGCAGACCGGGGCGATCCGCTGGCAGTTGGGCGGCAAAAGATCGACGTTCAAGATGGGGAGCAACACGACGTTCGCGTTTCAGCACGATGCTCGTTTACAGCCGGGCGATCTGATCACGATCTTCGACGACGAATCGGGCGTCGCCGGCAAGCAGTCCCGCGCGCTGACGTTGCAGCTGGACGTCGCGCAGATGACGGCCACGCTCGTCAGCCAGGACGAGCACGATCCGGGGCTGCAGGCACTGTACGAGGGGAGCGTCCAGACGCTGCCGAATGGCGACGAGATCGTCGGCTGGGGGCAGCAGCCCTACGTGACGGAGTTCAACTCGCGCGGCGCGACGATCTTCGACGCGCACTTCGTCGGCGCGAACATCACCTACCGCGCGCTGCGCTTTCCATGGAGTGGCACGCCGCAGACGCCCCCGGCGGTGGTGGCTCGGGTCAAGGGTGCTACGACCACCGTGTACGTGAGCTGGAACGGGGCCACGAACGTCGACGATTGGAGGGTCCTCGGCGCCGCCGCCGCCGGCTCGCTGACGGCGCTCACGACCACACGCTGGGCGGGGTTCGAAACGGCGATCCGCCTTCCGCGCCGGGAGTCGCTCGTCGCCGTGAAGGCGTTGAGTGCGTCCGGCGAGGTGCTCGGAACCTCCCGCACGATCACCGTGCCATAGGAGGTTGCCTGTCCGCGGGTGGGAGGTCGCCTGTCCGCGGGTGGCCGCGGATGGTTCAGGTACCCGGCGGCAGCGAGGTGCAGCCCATGCACCGTCCCCGGCCGGCGAACCAGGCTGGTATCGAGGGGGAATCGGCCGTGGGGTTGGTCAAGAGCGGCACAGGCGCGCGAGGGGTCTGTGTGAAGCCGAAGTCGTTTGAGCTTGTTGCCGAGGATGCGCTCGTCCTCGCGGACGCCGGGGCGGGGGTCGGGGCGCCCGTCCGTCTCGGGGTTGAGTCTCGCTCCACGGAGGAAGTCGTCCTCGATGAGCTCCACCGAGGAAGTCGTACTCGATGAGCTCCACCGAGGAAGTCGTACTCGATGAGCTCCACCGAGGAAGTCGTCCTCGATGAGCTCCACCGAAGAAGTCTCCTCGATGAATCAAGTACGCGTCGCTGCTCAGGATCCGGTCATCGACGAAGCCCTTTTTGGCGTAAGTATCCGGGGTCGCGGGCGGCCATGCGGGCGTCGTGAAAATGGTCGCAGTGACCCCGGTTATCAGTACATCTTGTTTGACGGGCTACCACGGCTATTTCCTACCAGGCGAGATCGCCATCGCCGGAACCCGCGGGCCGTAGCCGTTGCGATCGACCTTCGGTGGGACGACGTGGTCGTAGAAGCCGCGCCAGTCGTCCCAGGTGAGGAAGATCGCCGGCGAGCGCCAGTCGGGACTCTTCATCGCGGCATTGATGAGCGCCGTCACGTACGCCTGGCCCTGATGAACGCTGGCCGGCGGGTGCTCGCTGTCCGCTTGGGAGGGGACGATCCAGGGACACCGGCGATCGAAGCCCGTCCTTCGCCGCCTCGAGGTAGTCCGCCAACGGCTTGATGTTGTACAGCTGATGATCCTTCTGGACGTCCTCGAACAGCGGCAGCGGATTCCAGATACGCGGCGTCGTGGCGCTCTGAGGCACCGTGTGCAGGTCTCGGCCGAGTCGTCATCGCAATCGGGCTGATCCTCTCGCTGCACGTAGTACGCCATGAGACGTGCCGTGCGTAGAGCAGCCAGGTGATGTCGTCCACGCGTTGACGATGCTTGCGGTACCCGTGGCGAGGGCCTCGCTGACCTGGGCCGTTCATCTCCGAAACGCCGACCGGTCAGCCAATCCTGTTCACGCAACTCGAAGGAGAGGCGTTCGCACAGCGCGCGGACCACGCCGAGACCAGGTAGAGGTGGTCGGGAAGCGACCCGACTTCACCGGCTCGAACATGCGATCGTCGAGCACGAAGTCCCTCGCGTACGTCCAGTGGTTGGGGATCTCCGCTGCCGTGTGGTACCCCATCACGTCCGGACGGACGCCCGGGCGCAGCTCACACGCTTGATCGTCCGGATTCTGGCACGAGCGCTTGGCCTTGTCGCGCTGGGCGATGAACCCCGTTCATCCTGCCGCCGTCGACGTCGCCAATCGCGCTGCGCTCGCTGTGTGGACCGCCGCCGTTGACGTCACTGCGGTCGAGATAGGGATATGTGCATCCGCCATGCGGATTGCGGATGCCACGGTCGGGACCCCACGGGCCATCGGGATGCCGTCCGCGCTCGGGTAGGTCCCCGAAGTAGCGGTCGAAGGAGCGGTTCTCCTGCTCGACTGAGCTCGACGTCCTCGACGACGGCTCGGTTCAGACCGAGCAGCTTCTTCCATGATGATGACGTGCTTGATCTTGTGGATTCCCGCCGTCACGATGTAGCTGCCGTCGGACCGCCACGGACGCGAACCGAACCGGCTGACCTCGTCGCAGCGATCGTCGCCGGTGACCGGGCGGCTGAACGGGTTCGGGCGGTCGTCGGCGAGCTTCGGTCCTCGGCGCATCCGGCAAAGAGTCCGAGCGTCGAGGTGACCGCGAGGACGAGCCGGAGCAGGCGAGCCGGTCCGGAGGCTCGCATCCGTCCAGAGCCTCCGGTCCGGAGGCTCTCATCCGTCCAGAGCCTCCAGAACGCCGTGGTCAGCAACGGATCCGATGTCTGCCGCGCCGCCCGGTGCGAGGCGTTCGCCGTGCCGCCAGTCGAGGTTCGTCCTGGAGATCATCTTGATCCGCTCATCGTCGCATGCCGGCGCTGCGACCCGCCTGGACGGAGGATGCTCCTCTCCGCGCGTCGCTTGCGGGCGGCTCCGCGGCACCTAATCGGAGTGCACCACAAGAGGACGCGCTGTCCCGCAGCGCCGGCTGGCGGCGGCTACGGCCCATGTTCGGACCGACCGCCAACCTCAACCACCGGCGACGCGGACCGCCGTCAAAGGTGCGCCGAAACGTGACCACGGCCGCCCGGGGCCGTTCTCGACACGACACAGTCTGGTAACACGCTGACTCCGTGAGTACGCGAAAGTCTATGACTGTGTTGCAGGATCGCCCTGGAAAATCACTTGCACTTTACAGTACGTCGACAGTGCGTTGACAGTACGTTGACAGTACGTTGACAGGAAGGTACGTTGCGACGCGCACAGCGAGAGCGGCTGTAACTCGAGCGCTGTCAGCCACGGGTGGGTCGGCACGTACACGGGACTGAGGAAGCAGTCGGACCAAACCAACCCGAGAGGACCTTGATGAGAAAGTACTTCGCCTGCGTGGCCGTGGCCGTGGCCACGACCGCCACGCTGATCGCCCCGGCGGTCGCGGGCGCCCATGCGCGGCAGACCAGCAGCCGCGCGGAGAAGGGCAAGATGGATTTGATCGTCGTCGGCAAGCGCGACGCGCGACGCGAGTTCTACGTCGAGCGCACGCAAGCCAGCACGACCGTTGCGCACGCGGCGAACTGCCTGGCGGGCCAGTTCAGCCCGAACTACTGCACCCCTCCGAAGGAGGACAACCTCTTCGGCGCGTTCTCATATAACGACGGTTCCACGACGTTCGGGTCGACCAACACCACCAACTGCAAGGCGCTCGGGTACACGAGTCAGCCGTGCGGGGTCTACACGACCGCTGCGAGCGAGCTGATCGTCGCGTTCGTTGGGGCCGATGGGCCGACAAGCGGTGGTCAAAGCATCACCGTGAGCTGCACGACGTACAGCGGCGGCACATGCCCGGTGACCTTCCACAAGTTCGCCTCCGAGAACGCCGCCGGCGGCGACTCCGAGGTCTGGTACGCGGACGCGGCCAGCATCATCAGCAAGACGGCGCCGATCTTCGTCAAGGCCACGGTTGGTAAAGCGTGCGGGGGCAAGTGGAGTGCGTGCGACGTCGGCCTGCAGGCCGTCACGTTCAACAACGCGATCACGGCCGGCGTCGCGTCGGGACCGCAGGCGATCGGGCTCGGAGCCTCGAGCACGTGCTACTCGGCGAGTGCCGCGCCGAGCTGCTCGCTGACGACGACGGAGCCGGACAGCTTCGTCTGGGCGGCCTACAGCGACCCAATCTCTGGCACGACTCCCCCAACGTGGCCGTCGGGGCAGTTTGCGATCGGGGTCGCAGACGCGTTCGATCAGCCGGGCACGTTCGGTCTCCAGTTCCAGGGAACATGCTCGGGATCATGCAGCCCGATGGCGCTACCGTCAGACGGCCTGTACCAGAATCCGTTCACGATCTCACCAACCTCGTTCGGGACCTCGGGCACGAAGGTGACGATCAACGACACGGCGCCGACGAACAAGCCGTTCAACCTCGTGGACGTCGAGATTCTCTGACACACGCATGGGCGTGGTTCCCCTGCGGCCGCCGGTCGAGGGCCGTGGGGGGACCAACCAAAGTTGACGAGGATCGCTACTTGACCAGCGGCCGGGGCGGCATCTCAAGGATCCGATCGGGGAGAGCGCGCTCGCCGTGGGGGAGAGCGGCGCTCGACCTCGATCGGGAGTGCACGTCCAGCCGGTCCGGCCGCCCGATGCCATGCGCGCGGCCGGCCACGCGGCCGGCGGGTCAATGTTCGTGGCGCTGGCTCATGCGACGCCGCGGGCCAGGCAGAGGTGCTGGAGGCGCTCCATCGCGTCGGTCGCCTGCTCGGGGAGGGTGTCGAGCGCCTCGGCTGCGATCCGCAGATCGTCGATCGTGACTCCGCGCGCCTCCAGCGCAAAGCGTCCGAGCCAGCGGACGGCGGCGCGCTCGTAGCGAGCGGGATCCCCGCCGCGCAGCACGAGGCAGATCCGCAGCGCGTCGTCGAGCGCCACGCGCGGGAGCTCGAGCGCCGCTGCTGTGACGAGCGACTCATTGCCGGTCTCCAGTGCCCGCCGGAAGCGGGTGTAGGGATTCCCGTCGCTGGTCACGAACATATGTTCGTATACGTGTCAAGGCCGCGTCCACGGTGCTGCATGTGTCAGCTGGACCCGGCGCCGGAGCTGCCGGACTCCCCGGGCTCGTGCGGGGGCTGACGCCGGAGCGCCGCAAAGCTCACCGGCCGCCGCGGGGCGGGTGTCACGGCGAACCGCTCGGCGAGGACGGCGTCCGCCCTGCGCTCGAGCAAGCGGCTGGGCACGGCGAGTGGCGGCCGGCGACGGGTGCCGGCGCATCCATCACTCACGCCTCCACTCGCCGGTCCCCGGATGTCACCCGCGCTTGCCTGCCGTGTGCGACCTGCCGCCGTGCTTGCGCTTCTTGGCGGTGTCCCTGGTGTTGCGCTTGCTGCCCTTCTTGCCCTTGCCAGAGTGTCCGGTCTTTGTGCGAAGCAGCGAGACGGCTTGGTTGAGCGCCTTCGCTCGTATGGCGGCCCGTCCGGCGCGGCGCGACGCGCTCGTGCCGCTGGACGCCGGGAAGTCGACCAGCACCTTGAGCGGCGTGGCCTCGACCTCGCTGAGGCTCATGCCGGAGGCGGCCTCGAGTCCGCCGGCGACGACGTCGCCGACCGAGACGTCGCTGCTGAGGGGAGCGGCGAGCGGCGAGGTGTCACCGGCCCCGAGGATCAGCGTGTTGCCGTCGACGGCGAACGTCTGCGGCCCCGACCCGGAGCTGACGAGGCCATGCGGAAGCGAGTCGGCGACGTTGACGGTGACCGTCTCAGGGGTGCTCGATCCCGATACCGCAGTGACGGTCCCGACGAACGCATACAGCGTCTGCGTCGCGGGCGTGACGGTCGGAGTCAGGGTGACCGTGGTGGTCGTTGTGACCGTCGTCGTGGTGGTGGGCGTGATCTGCCCCCACGCGGCCACGCTGAGCGCGGGATTGGATGTGAGCGAGGCGAGCGAGTCGCTCGCAGAGCCGCTGAACTCTGCGACGAAGTCCTGGCCCTGGCCGAGATCCTCGATCGTCGCGCCACGGTTGCCGTCGACCTTGAATGACGTCGTCGACGGATTGGTGGTGATCGTCACCGGCGTTGCCCCCGGCGTTGTCGCGGTCTTCGTCTGGCTCGAGGTGGTGCCGGTGCTCGTCGTCGCGGAGCTGGTGGCGCTGATGGTGGTCGTCGTGGTCGATGTATCGCCGGCTCGCGCGTAGCCGGGTCCGTTCCAGCCGCTCGGGTCGCCCTGGCCGCGCTGACCGCTCGGGTCGCCCTGGCCGCCCTGGCTCGAGCCGCGCTGACCGCTCGGGTCGCCCTGGCCGCGCTGGCTCGAGCCGCTCCAGCCACTCGGGTCGGCCGGCCGGCCGGAGCCGTAACCGCTGTCATGCTGGCCGTATACCGGCTGCGGATGCCATCCGCGAGCGTGGCGCCAGAACATCGCCGGCAGCACGTAGGCGTCCGCCGTGAACGTGTGGGCGCCCGCGTCGACGCCAGTGATCGTGCCCGCCACGAAGGCCTTCGGGGTCGGCGTCGTGAACGCGCGCACGGCGTCGGGCGGACCGGCGAGGAGCGCGGTGAGGCCCTCGCTCGGGCTGCCGTCGAAGAACGCGTAGAACGTCTCACCCGAGGTGAGGTTGGTGAACGACGTCTCGCTGGTGCCGTTGATGGCGATGTGGGTGCCCGACCCGGCGGTGATCGTCACCTGCGTGGTCGCCGGCGTCGAGCCGCCGTAGCCGTCGCCCGGTGTGAGCACATATGCGTCGGCGACGAACGAGTCGCCACTCGCTGAGACGACCGTGCCACCGACGACCGCCTGCAGCGCACCCGTCCAGCGTCCCGGGTGAGCCCCGCCTGGAGAATCGGCCTCTACGACGACCGCTCCGATCGAGAGTGCGAGCGCGACGGCCGCGAACAGCGAGATCACAATCCGTTTCATTCAGTGCCTCCCAGAGGTGTGCATTGCTCGTTGCGCGACCGTCATCCGTGCGGCCATCTGACCCATGAGACGGGTTGCGACGGCGAAAGTATGCCTCGAATCCGGCGCAGCGATATCCGGCACCGTTTCTGGCAAGGTACGCGCGGCACCATACGCGGTCAAGCCCGATGAGCTCCCCGGTCCCGATCGGGCAATCGGACAGGATTCGAGCCTCGCGGATCTCCGTGTCGCTTATTCGCAGTTCATCGGCCGGGAGGCGTAGGCTGGGTCCCGCTGTGAAAGCGAGGGAGCTGGAAGCTGAGCTGATCGACACCGTGCTGGCGCGAGTCCATGACCGCCTCCCGCTGGAGCAGGCGGAGGCGTGCGCGTCGTTCGTGCGCCAGTACTACGACTGGGTGCCGACGGAGGACCTGATCGATCGCAGCCCGCTCGACCTCTATGGCGCCGCGGTCGCGCACTGGAACCTTGCCCAGCAGCGCCTGCCGGGCGAGGCGAAGATCCGTGTGTACAACCCGGACTTCGAGCAGCACGGCTGGCAGTCTCCGCACACGGTGCTGGAGATCGTGACCGACGACATGCCCTTCCTCGTCGACTCGGTGGGCATCGAGCTCGCGCGGCACGGCTACGGAACGCAGCTGACGATCCATCCCGTGATCCTGATCGCGCGGGATGCCGAGGGCACGTTGCTCGACGTGCTCGAGCCGGGCAGCGCTGACCCCGACGTGCGCGCGGAGTCGTTCATCCACGTCGAGCTCGACCGCGAGCCCAACCGCAACCTTCTCACCGAGCTGCACAGGCACGTCGAGCGCGTGCTCGGCGAGGTCCGCGCGGCGGTCGAGGACTGGCAGCCGATGCGCAGCGTCGCGGATTCGCTGATCGACGAGCTCGCCACCGGGCACGGGCCGATCTCCGAGCGCGAGCTCGAGGAGGCGCGGAGCTTCCTGAGATGGCTTGTCGACGATCACTTCGTGTTCCTCGGCTACCGCGAGTATCGGCTCGTGCACGATGTCCGCCCGGCGCGCGTCGAGGCGATCGCCGAGACGGGCTGCGGCATCCTCAGCGGCGATCCGGTGACCCCGGTCACCGAGCTGAGCGACAAGGCGCTGACGCTGGCGATGGCCCCCTCGCCGCTCATCCTCACGAAGGCCAACTCGGTCTCGACCGTGCACCGTCGCGTCTACCTCGACTACGTCGGTGTCAAGCGCTTCGACGCCGCGGGCGTCGTGATCGGCGAGCGGCGCTTCCTCGGCCTCTACACGACGACGGCCTACCGGGAGAGCCCGGTCGACATCCCGCTGATCCGTGGAAAGGTCAGGCACGTGCTCGAGCGGGCGGGCTTCGCGCCCGACAGCCACGACACGAAGGCGCTGATGGCGATCTGCGACACCTACCCGCGCGACGCGTTGTTCCAGATCGACCCCGACGAGCTCTACCGGATCGCGGCGGGGCTGGCAGGGCTCGGCGAGCGCCAGCGGGTACGGCTGTTCGCGACCTCGGATGCGCTCGGCCGCTTCGTCTCGTGCATCGTCTGCATCCCGCGTGACCGCTTCAACACGGTCAACCGGCGCCGCGCCGCCGAGATCCTGCAGCGGTCGTTCGGCGGCACGCAGATCGACTGGAGCGTGCAGCTGACCGAGTCGCTGCTCGCGCGCGTGCACTACATCGTGCATTGCCCGACCGGGATCCGCGAGCCCTATGACGAAGCTGAGATCGAGCGCGAGATCGTGATCGCGACGCGTTCATGGGTCGACGATCTGCGCGACGCGCTGACCGAGGAGCACGGCGAGGAGATCGGGCTGCAGCAGCTGTGGCGCTACGAGGACGCCTTCCCGGCGGCCTACCGCGAGGACTGGCCGGCCCGCTCGGCGGTGGCCGACATCGGCAGGATCCAGGACCTCGCGCTGAGTCGGGAGCCGATCCTCAGCCTCTACCGACCGCTCGAGGCGCCCGAGGGCATGATGCGCTGCAAGCTCTTCAGCCGCGTCGCCGTCTCGCTGTCGGACGTGCTGCCCACTTTCGAGCACATGGGCGCACGCGTGATCGACGAGCGCCCGTATGAGATCGCGCCGGCCGACGGGCCGGCGATCTGGCTCTACGACTTCGGCATGCGCTGCGACACCGGCTACTTCGAGCAGCTGCGCGACCTCTTCCAGGAAGCGTTCCTCGGCGTCTGGCGTGGCGACGTCGAAGACGACGACCTCAACCGACTCGTGCTGCTGGCCGGGCTCACGAGCCGCCAGATCACGATCCTCAGGGCGGTCGCCAGGTATCTGCGTCAGGCGGGCATCTCGTTCTCGGACCGCTACATGGAGCGCACGGTGATCGGTCATCCCGAGATCGCCGCACTGCTGGTGAAGCTGTTCTGCGCGCGGCTCGATCCAGAGGCGCGCGACGATCGGCTCGCAGCGGCGCTCGCGGAGGAGCTGCGCGATACGATCGACGCCGTCGAGAGCCTCGACCAGGACCGGATCCTGCGCAGCTTCACGTCCGTCGTGCACGCGATCCTGAGGACCAACTACTTCACGACGGACGCATCCGGCGCCCGCAAGCCCTACCTCTCGTTCAAGGTCGATCCGGCGCAGATCCCGGTGCTTCCGCTGCCGCGTCCGCGCTTTGAGATCTTCGTGTACTCGCCCCGCGTCGAGGGCGTGCATCTGCGTGGCGGCCGGGTCGCCCGCGGCGGACTGAGATGGTCGGACCGGCGGGAGGACTTCCGCACGGAGGTGCTCGGCCTGATGAAGGCGCAGATGGTCAAGAACGCCGTGATCGTCCCGGTCGGCTCCAAAGGCGGGTTCGTCGTCAAGCGTCCCGCCGCTGCAGGCGCACGCGACGCGCTGCAGGCCGAGGCGATCGCCTGCTACCGCACGTTCCTGGCGGGCCTGCTCGACCTGACGGACAACATCGTCGGGGGGGAGGTGATCCCGCCTGAGCGGGTCGTGCGCTATGACGGCGACGATCCGTATCTCGTGGTCGCCGCCGACAAGGGCACCGCGACGTTCTCGGACATCGCCAATGAGGTCTCCGAGGAATACGGCTTCTGGCTCGCCGACGCGTTCGCCTCCGGCGGCTGCACGGGCTACGACCACAAGGTGATGGGCATCACGGCCCGTGGTGCCTGGGAATCGGTCAAGCGCCATTTCCGGGAGCTCGGCACCGACATCCAGACGACCGATTTCACGGTCGTCGGGATCGGCGACATGGCAGGGGACGTGTTTGGCAACGGGATGCTCCTCTCGACCCATATCAGGCTGGTTGCCGCGTTCAACCATCAGCACGTGTTCCTCGACCCGCACCCTGACGCCGCGATCAGCTTCGCAGAGCGCAAGCGGCTGTTCGAGCGACCGCGCTCGTCGTGGAGCGACTACGACCCGTCGGCGATCTCGCCCGGCGGGGGGGTGCACGAGCGCAGCGCCAAGTCGATCCCGATCTCCGATCAGGTCAAGCAGGTGCTCGCGATCGACGCCGACGAGCTGCCGCCCAACGAGCTGATCCGCGCGATCCTGAAAGCCCCCGTCGACCTGCTGTGGAGCGCCGGGATCGGCACCTTCGTCAAGGAGTCGGGCGAGATCCACGCAGACGCCGGCGACAAGGCCAACGACGGGATCCGCGTCGACGGCGCCGAGTTGCGCTGCAAGGTCGTCGGCGAGGGCGGCAACCTCGGCTTCACGCAGCGCGCGCGGATCGAGTATGCGCTCAAGGGCGGTGCCGTCAACACCGATGCGATCGACAACGTCGCGGGCGTCAACTGCTCCGACCACGAGGTCAACATCAAGATCCTGCTCCGCTCGCTGCTGACCGACGGCGACATGACCGAGAAGCAACGCAACGAGCTGCTGGCGCAGATGACCGATGCCGTCGCCGACCGCGTCATCCACCACAGCTATACGCAGACGCAGGCGATGAGCCTCGCGTTGCATCAGGCCGACGCGATGCTCGACGTCCATGCGCGGCTGATCCGCGATCTGGAGCGCGTAGCCGGGCTCAACCGCGAGCTCGAGTTCCTCCCGAACGAGTCGGTCATCCACCAGCGCAAGATCGCCAAGCGCGGACTCACCGCCCCTGAGCTGGCGATCGTCATGGCGTACTGCAAGATCCACCTCTACACGGAGCTGCTCGACTCCGACCTGCCGGAGGACCCCTATCTCTCGCACGACCTCGAGCGCTACTTCCCGCCGCCGCTCCCCGAGCTCTGCGCCGCGCGGATGCACAACCACCGGCTACGACGCGAGATCATCGCGACGGTCGTCGCCAACCAGATCGTCGATCGCGCCGGAACGACGTTCGCGTTCCGCCTGGGGGAGGAGACCGGCGGTCGGCCGTCGATCCTCGCCCGCGCCTATGCCGCGGCCCGTGAGGTGTACGAGATGCCGGCGTTGTGGGCCGCCGTCGAAGCGCTCGACGTCCAGGTCGAGGCATCGGCACAGCTCTCGATGCTGATCGAGTCGCGACGGCTGCTCGAGCGCGCGACGCGCTGGCTCGTGCGCGCCAACCCGGCGTCGATCGACATCGCGCGTATGATCAGCCGCTACGCCGGCGGCGCTCAGATGCTCTGGGTCACGATCCCGGAGATGCTCGACGCGACCAACCGGACCGCCTACGATGCGCGCGCCGGCGAGCTGTTGGCCGCAGGCGTCGGCCGGGAGCTGTCGCGGCGCGTGGCGAGCATGCCCTGGATGCTCCAGGTGTTCGACATCGTCGAGGTCTCCAACGCGACCGGACGCGATCCGGACGTCGTCGTGCGAGCCTTCTTCGAGCTTGGCACCCGGCTACGCCTCAACTGGCTGCGCGACCGGATCATTGCGCTGCCGCGCGACGACCGCTGGCGCGCACGCGCCCGCGACGCCCTCTACGACGACCTCGGCAGCCTCGCGCGCGTGCTCGTGCACGAGGTGCTCGAGGCAAGTGCCCCGTCGACGTCGAGCGAGGAGGCGATCGCGGCGTGGGAAGCCGGCCACGGCGCCGCCATGCAGCGTTGCCTGGGCATGCTTGCCGACATCGACTCCTCAGGCGTATACGACACGACCACGCTCCCGGTCGCCCTGCGCGAGGTCCGCAATCTCGTGCGGGCCTCCTCCGGGTCCTACGGCCCCACGCCGGCTCGATCGGCGCGATGATGTGCGCGTACGCTGCGCCACGTGAGCGCCAGCAGCAGCGGCGAGATGCGCGCGAGGTCGATCAGCCCGGCGAGCAGGAACGCGGCCGGGCTGGTGGCGAGCGCGCCGACGAACCGGGTTGACAGATCCGATTGCACGCCTCCCAAGCTATCGTCTCATGACGATGTCCCCAACAGTCACCACCAGCGTCACCGAGCTGCCCGAGTCCCGCGTCCGCGTCGACGCGGTGATCGGGGCCGACGAGGTCGAGCGGCGCGTGCAGCAGGCAGCCCGAGAGCTCGGCAAGGAGATGAAGGTCCCCGGCTTCCGCAAGGGCAAGGTCCCCCCGACGGTGGTCATCCGCCGTCTCGGGCGCGGAACGGTGCTCGACGAGGCGCTGCGCAACTCGATCGGCGCGTGGTACCTCGATGCGATCGAAAACGCCGGGATCGTCCCGATCGGTGAGCCCGATCTCGATGTGGCGGACGCACCGGAGATGGGCCAGCCGCTCGCGTTCTCGATCGAGATCGGCGTGCGCCCGCGCGCGACGCTCGGGCAGTACCAGGCCCTGGAGGTCGGCCGTCGCGAGCCGGAGGTGGCCGACGCCGCGATCGACGCCGAGCTCGAGCGGCTGCGTGACACGTTCGCGACGCTCGATACCGTCGATCGCCCGGCACAGACGGGGGACCACATCGTGATCGATTACGCCGGCACCGTCGACGGCGAGCCGTTCGAGGGCGGCGAGGGTCGCGATCAGCTGCTGGAGCTCGGCTCCGGACGCCTGATCCCCGGCTTCGAGGAGCAGCTCGTGGGTGCGGTCGCCGGCGAGCAGCGTGATCTCGACGTGACCTTCCCCGAGAGCTACGCCGAGCACCTGGCCGGCCGAGCAGCGCGCTTCACGGTGACGGTCACCGAGGTCAAGGCCAAGCGTCTACCGGAGCTCGACGACGAGTTCGCGGCGGAGGCCGCCGGCTTCGACACGCTCGCCGAGTTGCGCGAGGACGTCGCCGCGCGTGCGCGCGAGACCGACGAGCACGCGATCGAGCAGGAGTTCGAACGAGCCGTGCTCGACGCGGCCGTCGCGGCCGCGGAGATCGACGTTCCCGACGGCCTCGTTCATGCCCGCGCCCATGAGATGCTTGAGGACACGCTCGCCGCGCTCGAGCGCCGGGGCATCTCCAGGGAGAGCTATCTGAAGTTCTCCGGCGGCGACATGGAGGCGCTCGTGCACGAGGCCGAGCCACAGGCCGCCCAGGGACTTCGCCGTGAGGCCGTGCTCGCCGCGATCATCGCGGCGGAGGGGATCGAGCCGAACGACGAGGACGTGCTCGGGGCGCTCGGCCCGAGTGCGGCCCGTGAGTCGACCGACCCCGCGAAGCTGCTCGAGCGACTGCGCGCGAGCGGCGGAATCGAGCGCGTGCGCGCCGACGTCGCGCAGCGCCAGGCGATCGAGCTGCTCGTCCGCGAGGCGAAGCCGATCACGATTGCAGCCGCCAAGGCGCGCGAGGCGCTGTGGACGCCCGACAAGGGGCGCGCCCACGGGGAGGCCGAGGGTGCGGGCGCCGCGGAGCTCTCCGGGAAGCTCTGGACTCCCGGCAGCTGACGGGCCCATCCCGATCGACCCGACAGCCCAGTCGATCCCGACCGACGCCCCGGAGTGCCGGGACGCGGGTCGGGCGATTGCTACATTCGGCAGGAATCCGCCTGCGGAAGGGAAAGAAGCGAGGACCATGAGCCCACTCGTACCGATGGTTGTCGAGCAGACGTCGCGGGGAGAGCGAGCGTTCGACATCTACAGTCGACTGCTCAACGAGCGAATCATCTTCCTGGGGACCCCCATCGACGATCAGATCGCGAACCTGATCGTCGCTCAGTTGCTGCACCTCGAGTCCGAGGATCCCGACAAGGACATCTCGCTGTACATCAACTCGCCGGGCGGATCGGTGTATGCCGGCCTTGCGATCTACGACACGATGCAGTTCATCAAGCCCGACGTGCAGACGATCTGCGTCGGTATCGCGATGTCGATGGGAGCGCTGCTGCTGTCGGGCGGCGCGCACGGCAAGCGCATGGCGCTGCCGAACGCCAAGATCCTGATCCATCAGGTCTCCTCCAGCTTCCAGGGGCAGGCGACCGATATCGAGATCCACGCGAAGGAGATCATCGACGTCCGTCGTAGGCTGGACGAGATCATCGCTCATCACACGGGCAAGCCTGTCGATGAAGTGAGAAAGGACACCGAACGGGACTACTTCATGAGTTCCGAGGAGGCACGGGAGTACGGCATCATCGACCGCGTGATCTCGAAGCACTGATTGTTTCCTCCGGGCTTCGGGCCCGGAAACGGCTAACCTTCAGGGACACGCTTCGGTGCTCGGCCGCCGTACTCCAGAGAGAGAGATTGCATGGCACGCCCGACAGATTCAAACGAGCAACTTCTCTGTAGCTTCTGCGGCAAGTCGCAGAGACAGGTGAAGAAGCTCATCGCAGGCCCGGGCGTCTACATCTGCGACGAGTGCATCGATCTCTGCAACGAGATCATCGACGAGGAGCTCACAACTCCGCCGACGTTCGACATCGAGAACCTCCCCAAGCCGCGGGAGATCTACGACGTGCTCAACGAGTACGTGGTCGGGCAGGAACAGGCCAAGCGGTCGCTCTCGGTCGCGGTCTACAACCATTACAAGCGTGTGCAGATGATGCAGTCCGATGAGCACGACATCGAGCTGCAGAAGTCGAACATCCTCCTGCTCGGGCCGACCGGGTGCGGCAAGACGCTGCTCGCCCAGACGCTCGCGAAGATCCTCAACGTCCCGTTCGCGATCGCGGATGCCACCGCGCTCACCGAGGCGGGCTATGTCGGCGAGGACGTCGAGAACATCCTGCTGAAGCTGATCCAGGCGGCCGACTACGACGTCAAGAAGGCGGAGACGGGGATCATCTACATCGATGAGGTTGACAAGATCGCCCGCAAGGCGGACAACCCGTCGATCACCCGCGACGTATCGGGCGAGGGCGTACAGCAGGCGCTGCTGAAGATCCTCGAGGGAACGACCGCGTCGGTGCCGCCGCAGGGCGGTCGCAAGCATCCGCATCAGGAGTTCCTGTCGATCGACACGACGAACGTGCTGTTCGTCTGCGGTGGTGCGTTCGCCAACCTCGACCGTGTGATCGAACGCCGGATCGGTCATCAGGGGGTCGGTTTCGGCGCCACGATCCAGTCGCGCGATCAGCGTGACACCGGCGAGATCTTCGAGCACTGCCTGCCCGAGGACCTCATCCAGTACGGCCTGATCCCCGAGTTCATCGGCCGCCTGCCGGTGATGTCGGCGATCCACCAGCTCTCCCGGGACGAGCTGATGAAGATCCTCGTCGAGCCGCGCAACGCGCTCATCAAGCAGTTCCAGCGCTTCTTCCAGTTCGATGGGATCGAGTTGGTGTTCGCCGAGGAGGCGCTCTCGTCGATCGCCGACAAGGCACTCGAGCGCGAGACCGGCGCGCGCGGTCTGCGCTCGATCATCGAGGAGGTGCTCCTCGAGGTCCAGTTCGAGCTGCCTTCCCGGCGCGACGTGAAGAAGTGCGTCGTCACGAAGGAGACGATCGACAAGGGCGTCCAGCCGACGCTCGTCACCGTCGCCGCGCCCGCCGAGCCCGGCGAAGCTGCGGCATAGGGCTCGCTGCTGCACTACTTCCTGGTTCCCGGTCGCGCGCCGCGTAGACTGCGGGGACCGATGTCCGAGTTGGAGTCGAAGACGCGCTACGAGCCGTCCGAGGTGGAGCCCCGGATCGTCGCCACATGGCTCGCCTCCGGGCTCTTTCACCCTGCTCCTGCCGGGACCGCCGCCGAGAACTACTCGATCGCGATCCCACCGCCGAACGTCACCGGCTCGCTGCACATGGGCCACGCCTTTCAGGACTCGATCATGGACGCGCTGACCCGTCACCATCGCATGCGCGGCCAGCGGACGAAGTGGATCCTCGGCACCGACCACGCCGGGATCGCGACCCAGACGCAGGTCGAGAACCAGCTCGCCTCGGAGGGGACCAGCCGCGAGGAGCTCGGCCGCGAGGCGTTCGAGCAGCGTGTGTGGCGCTGGCGCGAGCAGTACGGGGGTCAGATCATCGAGCAGCTCAAGCGGCTCGGCGCGTCGTGCGACTACGACGATGAGCGCTTCACCCTCGACGCGCAATACGCCGACGCCGTGCTGCGGGTGTTCGTCGCGCTGTACGAGAAGGGTTACATTTATCGCGACCGCTATCTGGTCAACTGGGATCCCGGCAGCCGGTCGGCGATCTCGGACCTCGAGGTCGAGGACCGCGAGGTGACGGACACGCTCTACTACATCGACTACCCGCTCGAGTGCAGCGGCGGCACGGTCACGGTCGCGACCGTTCGCCCGGAGACAATGCTCGCCGACACGGCGATCGCCGTACACCCCGACGACCAGCGCTACCGCGGCTTGATCGGCGAGACCGCGATCCTGCCGCTGGTCGGACGCCGCCTGCGGATCATCGCCGACGAATACGTCAAGCCCGAATTCGGCACCGGTGCGCTCAAGATCACCCCCGGTCACGACCCGAACGACTTCGAGATCGGGCGGCGCCACGGCCTGGAGGAGATCAACGTGATCGGCGAGGACGGCCGGATGAACGACGAGGCCGGCGAACCGTTCACAGGGATGCGCGCGAGCGATGCGCAGCGCGCGGTCGTGGCGGCGCTGCGAGAGCAGGGGCTGCTGCGCCGCACCGAGGAGTACACGCACACTGTCCCGTTCTCGCACCGCTCGGGCGAGCGGATCGAGCCGCTCGTCTCGTTGCAGTGGTTCATGCGCATGGACGAGCTCGCGCAGCCGGCGATCGACGTCGTCAAGAGCGGCCGGGTCCGCTTCTTCCCCGAGCGCTGGACGCGGGTCTATCTCGACTGGATGGAGAACATCCGGCCGTGGTGCATCTCGCGCCAGCTGTGGTGGGGCCATCAGATCCCCGTCTGGTACCGAGGCGACGAGACATACGTCGGCGGGAGCGCGCCGGAGGGGGATGGGTGGGAGCGTGATCCCGACGTTCTCGACACCTGGTTCAGCAGCGCGTTGTGGCCGTTCGCGACGCTCGGCTGGCCTGCGCGGACGCCGGAGCTGACCGCGTTCTATCCAACCGATGTGCTCGTCACCAGCCGCGACATCATCTTTCTCTGGGTCGCACGGATGATCATGATGGGGCTCGAGTTCGCGGGCGAGGTGCCGTTCGACGACGTCCACATCCACGCGATCATCCAGGCGCCCGACGGCCGCCGCATGTCGAAGTCTCTCGGGACGGGGATCGATCCACTCGATCTCATCGATGGCGGGCTGCGCCCGCCCGTGTTCTCCTCTGGCGGGGAGTTCCCGGCGTACGGCGCGGACGCGCTGCGCTGGGGCCTGCTGGCGATGTCCGCCGGCCAGGACGTCAAGTTCTCAGAGGACACGGTCGCGCAGGGCCAGCGGCTGACGAACAAGCTGTGGAACGCCTCGCGTCTGATCCTGTTGCGCGTGTCCGACGACGCGCGCGCCGCCGTGCGTCCGGTGAGCATCGAGGATCGCTGGATCCTCGCGCGGCTCGCGCGCGCGCAGGCGGAGGTCGGCTCGCGGATCGAGCACTACGAGTTCTCACGGGCGGCGTTCGCGCTCTACGACTTCGTCTACGGCGAGCTGTGTGACTGGTACCTGGAGATGGTCAAGCCGCGCCTGTACGACGGCGACACGGCGACCGCCGCGACGCTACTGCACGTGCTGACCGAGACCGTGTCGCTCGCGCACCCGGTGATCCCGTTCGTCACCGAGGAGATCTACTCGTACATCCCGGGGACCGAGGGGCTGCTTGCGGCGCGCGTGGTGAGCCCTGCCGTCGCCGCCCCGCCGGGCGGCGACGACGCCGAAGCGGTGCTGGAGCGCACGATCGCGGCCGTGCAGGCGATCCGGGCCTGGCGCGACGGCGCCGGCGTGAAGGCCGGGGCGACGCTCCGCGCGCGGCTGCAGGCGGACGGCTACGACGAGACACGAGCGCAGCTCGCTCGGCTCACCCGCGTCGAGCTGATCGACGGCAGCGACAACGGCGACGGCGCCGTCGCGCCTGCCACATCGATCCCGATCCCGGGCGGCGCGCTCGAGGTCCTGGCCGACGGGGAGCTCGATCTCGAGGCTGCGCAGCGCGAGCGGGAGGCCAAGCGCGCCAAGCTGCAGGCGGAGATCGCACGTGCTCAGTCGAGGCTCGCGAACGCCGGCTTCGTCGACAAGGCGCCCGCCTCCGTCGTGCAGGCCGAGCGCAACAAGCTTGCCGCGCTGCGCGAGGAGCTGGAGTCCCTGTGAGGGTGGAGGAAGCCGAGCAGCGGCTGCTCGCGCTCGAGTTGTTCGGGATGCGCTTCGGCCTGGACCGGATGGGGCGGCTGATGACCGTAATGTCACGTCCGGAGCGCGCGTTCGACTCGATCCACGTCGTGGGGACCAACGGCAAGTCCTCGACGACCCGGATGATCGCCGCCATCCTCGCCCGCCACGGGCTGCGCACCGGCGCGTATCTGTCCCCGCATCTGGTCTCCTTCTGCGAGCGCATCCGGATCGACGAGCAGGACCTCGAGCCGGTGGCATTCGCCGCGGCGGTCGAGCGAGCGCTGCGCGCGGCCGAGATGGTGGACCGCAGCGCCGCCGAGGATGACCACGTCACACAGTTCGAGTTGCTCACCGCGGCCGCCTTCTCGGAGCTAGCGCGGCGCGGGGTGGAGGTGGCGGTGATCGAGGCGGGTCTCGGCGGACGCTACGACGCGACGAACGTGATCCCGTCGAAGGTGCAGGTGCTCACGAGCGTCGGGCTCGAGCACACCCGCTGGCTCGGGCCGACGGTTGAGGCGATCGCGCGGGAGAAGCTCGACGTGGTGCAGCCGGGCGCGACGCTCGTGCTCGGACACGACCTGCATCCGGACGCGCTCGCGCTCGCGCGGGAGATCGCGACGCAGCGCGGCGCCCGGATCGCTATCGCGAGCTCAGATCCCGGCACGCCGGTCGGTGCGCTCGGAGCATTCCAGAGGCGGAACTTCGCCGTCGCGCGCTTGGCCGCGCAGGCGTACCTCGGCGAGCTGGACGGCGAGGCGGTGGCGGCTGCCGGGGCACACGTGCGGATACCCGGCCGCCTGCAGCCGTTCGGCTCCGATCCGCTCACGCTGCTGGACGGCGCCCACAACGCGGACGGGATCGCAGCGCTCGTCGAGTCGCTGCCCGAGATTCGTGCCGGCGCCCCCAGGCTCGTGATCGTGGTCTCGATCCTCGACGATAAGGATGCGCCGACGATGCTCGCCCAGCTCGTGCCCGTCTGCGACGCACTCGTCCTCACGAGCAGTCAGAATTCGCGCGCGTTGCCACCTCCGACGCTCCAGTCACTGGCCGAGCAGCTCGGCGCCTCCCACGCGGAGACCGTGCGCGATCCGGGCGCCGCCCTGGCGCGCGCGAAAGAGCTGGCCGGGGCCGACGGCGCCGTCCTGGCAACCGGCTCGATCTATCTCGTCGCGGACCTCGTCTCCCGGACCGGCGCCGCCCGCGGGCGGCGCGCCTCGATGCTGTGAGCCCGCGGGACGACAACCAGGAGGGCTTCGCGGCGAGCGTCGATTCTGTGAGCGGCCGGGACGACAGACAGCCGAGCTTCCTGGCGATGGTCGCGCTCGTCGCGGTCTGCGTTGCGATCGTGATCCTCGTGTTCTTCGGGGTCGGTTATGAGTTCGGAAGGGCGTTCCTGTGACGCCGTTGTTGCGGGTCTGTGACCCGCGCCCATTACACTCGCTGCGTTAATGGTCTATCTAGGTAGCTTCCTCGGAATAAAGAACAGCACCGTCCACCTCGTCGTCGATCTGGTGATCCTGTTCCTTGTGGTGATCTGGCTCGCGCTCGTCTACTGGACCTTCGCCGACGCCCGCCGGCGGATCGCGGATCCGCTCCTGATCGGCTGTGCCACCGCAGCGTCGCTGTTCCCCTTCGTGGGGAGCATCGTCTACATGATCGTGCGCCCGCCCGAGTACCTCGAGGACGTGCACGAGCGCGAGCTGGAGATCCTGGCCGCCGAGGCGCGGCTCGCGGAATCGGGCGTGCTCCTGTGTCCATACTGCGATCACGAGATCGAGAAGGACTTCCTGCGCTGCCCGACCTGCCTGCGCAAGCTCAAGGACCCGTGCGCGACCTGCGGGCGTCCGCTCGATCCTGAATGGACGATCTGCCCGTTCTGCGAGTCCGAAGTGGGCGCGATGCCGGCGCCGCAACGGCGTCCGCGCCGCCGGACGAGCAGCGAGCAGACCATCGGCGGTCCGCCCACGGTATAAGTGTCTGCGCGCACGCCCGGGCCGCTCCGCGGCCCGGCGCTGGTCTGCGCACTCACTTCCGAGACGAACCACCAGAGAAAAGGTCAGAGAACATGGAGCGCACGCTCATCCTCGTCAAGCCCGACGCGTTCGCGCGCAACCTCACCGGCGAGATCATCGCCCGCTTCGAGCGCAAGGGGCTGAAGCTCGCCGCCCTCAAGCAGATGACGATGACTCGCGAGCTGGCCGAGCGCCACTATGCGGAGCACGTCGGCAAGGGGTTCTTCGGCGAGCTGGTCGACTTCATCACCTCCGGCCCGCTGGTGGCGATGGTGCTCCAGGGCGAGTCAGCGGTCGAGGCGGCGCGTCAGGTGATCGGCTCCACGAACCCGCTGCAGGCGAGCCCCGGATCGATCCGCGGCGATTACGCGATCGAGCTCGGTCAGAACATGGTCCACGGCTCCGACTCGACGGACTCCTCGGCAAGAGAGGTCGCACTGTTCTTCCCGGAGCTCTGATCCTCGCATCGCAATCCCCGCAACGCCGCTCGATCCTGGAGCAGCTCGGCGTCGCCTTCGAGGTGGTCGTGCCCGACGTCGAGGAGCTGAGCGAGGGGCCGCCGCACGAGCTCGCGATCGAGAACGCCTACCGGAAGGCGGCCGTGGTGGCCGAGCAGCGGCCGGGCGAGACGGTGCTGGGCGTGGACACGATCGTCGCGCTCGGAACGCGGCTGTTCGGAAAGCCGGCCGACCGCCAAGAGGCCCGCAACTGCCTGCGCGCGCTGGCGGGCCGGACGCACGGCGTGATCAGCGGCGTATGCCTGATCGAGCCGGACCGCCGGCGGATGGCGGCGGCGAGCACCGCGGTGCGCTTCAGAGCGTTCGCTGACGCCGAGCTCGAGTGGTACCTCGACAGCGAAGAGTGGCGCGGGCGCGCCGGCGGGTACGCTATCCAGGGCCGGGGCGCGGCGCTGGTTGCCGGCATCGAGGGGGACTACCTGAACGTCGTCGGGCTGCCCGTGCCGACACTGCTCGATCTGATACCTGACCTGCTGGGGACCCCGGACCGCGCGTAGGCCGCCGCCTCGCGAGGGGCCGTCCACCGGCGGTTCTTGCCGCGAAGACCTGCAAGGACTCCTGCGGTGGGCCGTTTTCCAGCGTTTTTCTGGCCGGATTCCGAATGGTGGAATGGTCTGCGCGATGATGTCCGCTACACTCCGTGCCGACGGGGACCCCCCTTGGAAGCATCCTCTCCGGTGACCCGTCGACCTCCTCGATCCATCTCCCGTACCTTCGTCTTCGCATGGGCTTTCTCACGTACCTGACCGGCTTTGGCGGCCGCGACATGGCTGTCGATCTCGGCACCGCAAACACGCTGGTATACGTTCGCGGCCGCGGCATCGTGCTGTCGGAGCCGAGCGTCGTCGCCGTCGACTCGCGCACCGGGGAGGTGCACGCGGTCGGCATCGAGGCGAAGCGCATGCTCGGGCGCACGCCGGGCACGATCTCCGCGATCCGGCCGTTGAAGGACGGCGTGATCGCCGACTTCGAGGTGACCGAGGAGATGCTGCGCCACTTCATCCAGAAGGTTCACCAGAACCGCTGGGCGCATCCACGCGTGATCGTATGCGTACCGAGCGGTGTCACGGGCGTGGAGAAGCGCGCCGTCGAAGAGGCCTGCCTGTCGGCCGGCGCCCGTCAGGCGTACCTGATCGAGGAGCCGATGGCGGCCGCGATCGGAGCGGGCCTGCCGGTTGGCGAGCCGACCGGTTCGATGGTGGTCGACATCGGCGGCGGCACCAGCGAGGTGGCGGTGATCTCGCTCGGCGGGATCGTCGTCTCGCAGTCGATCAGGATCGGCGGCGACGAGCTCGACGACGCGATCGTCAACTACGTCAAGCGCGAGTACAAGCTCCTCATCGGCCAGCAGACGGCCGAGGAGGTCAAGCTCGAGATCGGCTCGGCGTACCCGATGCCCGAGGAGGTCCAGGCCGAGATTCGCGGTCGCGACATGGTCTCCGGCCTTCCGAAGACGGTCGTGCTCACCAGCGAGGAGATCCGGGGAGCGCTCGAGGAGCCGGTGTCGCAGATCATCGAGGCGATCAAGGAGACGCTCGATCGCACGCCGCCAGAGCTCTCGTCCGACATCATGGACCGGGGTATCATGATGGCCGGAGGTGGATCGTTGCTGCTGGGACTCGAGGAGCGGCTGCGACACGAGACCCAGATGCCGGCCCACCTCGCGGAGTCACCGCTGACGTGCGTCGCGGTCGGTTCGGGCCGGTCGCTGGAGGAGGTCGATGCGATCCGTCGGTCGAGCAAGAATTCACGGAACCGTCGGCGTCGCTACTAGCCGTGGCTCGCGAGCGTCACGGTCGGAGCGGAGCACCATCTTGGAGACACTGATCTCGTGCACGACAAGCAAGTACGGCGCCGGCGCGCAGTTCTCGGGCTGCTCGTCGCCGTCTCGCTGATCCTTCTCACCGCCTACTTCGGCGAGTCCCCGGCGAGCCCGCTGCACTCGGTGCAGCGCGGGATCGTGCAGGTTCTGTCGCCGATCCAGGAGGGAGCGAGCACCGTGCTGTCGCCGGTGCGCTCCGCGGCGAACTGGGTCTCCGAGACGCTCAACGCCAGGTCGCAGGTCGCGCGCCTGCGCAGCCAGAACGAGAGCCTGGAGTCAACGGTGGCTCGCCTCCGGCAGGACGCGATCGAGAACCAGCACCTGAGCGCGCTCGTCAAGCTCGACGACAGCAACGGGCTCGACGCCTACAGCCCGGTCGCCGCCGACGTGATCGGGCAGGACCCATCGCTGTGGTACCAGACGATCGAGGTCGACAAGGGCACCAACGACGGCGTCAGCCAATACGACCCGGTGGTCGGTGACGACGGCCTCGTCGGCAGGGTCGAATACGCCTACGGCCCCGTCTCGATCGTGATGCTGCAGACCGACCCGACGTTCGGCGTTGCCGCGGAGGTGCAGGACGGCTCTGGCGACACCGGCGTGCTCGAGCCGCAGCCGGGCAACCCGAACGCGCTGAACCTGACCGACCTCAACCCGCAGGCGCCGATCCAGAACGGGCAGCTGGTGGTCACCGCCGGCTACAAGGATCCGAATGACTCGGCGCTGAACTCGCTGTACCCGCCTGGGATTCCGATCGGGACGGTCACGAGCTTCAACCAGGACACGCTCGCCAACGACCGGCAGGTGCAGGTCACCCCGCTCGTCGACCTGCGCAACCTGTCAGTCGTGCAGATCCTCACGAAGGCGGCCGCGACGAACCAGAGGGCCCAGGTACCGTGAACGAGCTCCCGCTCGGTCTCTCGGTGCGGATCGCCGCGATCGCCTTCCTGGCCGTCGTGATCCAGGAGACCACGATCTCGCAGATCTCGGTGTTCGGGGCGAGCGCCGACATCACGCCCCTGGTCGTGATGTCGATCGGCCTGCTGTGCGGGTCGCTCCCGGGCGCGATCACGGGCTTTGCGGTGGGCCTGCTCGTCGATCTCGTGCTCGTGCAGACACTCGGCGTGACCTCGCTGCTCTACATCATGATCGGCTACTGGTCGGGGCGTCTGCGCGAGCTGCACGACCCCTCGCACGGCCTCGTGCCGCTGGCGCTTGGTGCCGCCGCGACCGCCGTCGCCGGCATCGGGATGGCGATCATCCAGTTCATGCTGGGCGTCGACGCGCCGGTCAGCCTGCTGTTGATCCAGCAGATCTTCCTCACCGTGCTCGTCAACACGCTCCTCGCGCTCCCGGTGTACGAGGTAATTCGGCGGGTCATCTACCGCTCGCTTCCGCGCGACCCGAGCGGCCGGCGCGCGCGGACCACGTACGCGCCCGGCGCCCTCAGTCCCGTGCACCGACCTTCCGACCGCGGCGGCCGGTACAGATCGCAATGATCGCGCCCCCCGGAGAGGACCGTTTGCCGCCGATGACGCCGCAGCTCGCGCGGCGCGTGACGATCGTCGGAACGCTCGCGCTGGCGATGTTCGCGGTCATCTTCTTCCGGCTGTGGTTCCTGCAGATTCTGTCCGGCAGCCAGTACGCGCACGCCGCGACCGTCAACTTCGTGCGCGACATCCCGATCGCGGCGCCCCGCGGTGAGATCCTCGACAGCGCCGGCAACCCGCTCGCCGGCTCCGCGCCGGCGAACGCGGTGCAGATCGAGCCGGACGCGCTCCCCGCGCCGATCACGCTCTCGAACCTCGTGCATCAGCCGGCGAAGGACCTCGCGGAGTTCCGCTCCCTGGCGAGGGTCCTGCAGATGTCGACGAAGCCGGGCCCCTGCGCGATCGTCACGCACGGCGTGCAGCGCCTGGCGCCGATTGCGTGCCTCGTCGCGCAGCAGGTCGAGCTGCTGCCGTATTGGAACGTGACGGTGGCAACCGGCGTGAACGACGACGTCCTCTACTACATCGCCGAGCGCCAGACCGCGTTCCCCGGGGTGCAGGTGACGCAGGTCTCGCTGCGCCAGTATCCCTACGGCTCCCTTGCGGCGCAGGTGCTCGGCACCGTCGGGCCGATCACCAAGGCTGAGCTGACGGACAGGCAGCGCTTCGGCGGCGTCTCCCAGCAGGCGGTCGTCGGCCAGTCCGGGCTCGAGTTCGAGTACCAGCAGTACCTGCAGGGCGTCGGCGGCGAGCAGAAGGTGCGCGTGAACTCGTTCAACCAGTTCGAGGGCTACCTTCCGGAGCACCCGCCGAAGCCCGGATACAACCTCAGGACCTCGCTCGACACGGCGCTGCAGAAGGCCGGAGAGGCGGCGCTCGCGCAGTCGATCGACGACAATCCACCGGCGATGGGCGGCGCGTTCGTCGCGATGAACCCGGACACGGGCGCGGTGTATGCGATGGGGTCCTATCCGACGTTCGATCCGAGCATCTTCACGAAGCCGATCTCCTATTCGGACTACAACGAGCTGACGAGCCCGACGAGCAACTATCCGCTGCTGAACCGGGCGATCGACAGCGAGGGACCGACAGGCTCGACGTTCAAGCCGATCACCGCGATCGCGGCGCTGCAGAGCGGCAACTGGCTGGTCGGCGACACCTTCGACGACACGGGGCAGTTCTGCATCGACGGCGAGTGCCGCCACAACGCCGGCCATGCCGTCGACGGCGTCCTGGACCTCGTCAACGCGATCCGCGTCTCCTCGGATGACTTCTTCTACAACCTCGGTGCGAAGCTGAACGTCGACCCCGTGACGAACCCCGGCGGTGGGCCGCTGCAGCAGTGGGCGAGGGAGTTCGGGATCGGCCAGTCGACGGAGGTCGATCTCCCGGATGCGGATACGGGGACGTTGCCGACGCCGGCGTGGCGCTCGCACCTGAACCAGCTCGAGGCGGACTGCGAGAACGCCACCGGTCCGTACGCCTACACGAACGCGAACGGGACAAGCCACAGCTCGGTCGACCATAAGGGCTGGCACCGCAGCCCCACGCATCCCGCCGCCGACGGCGGCTGCGGGATCGCGATCGTGCCGCCCGAGGCCTGGACGGTGGGCGACAACATCAACATGGCGGTCGGGCAGGGCGACGTGCAGGTGACGCCACTGCAGCTCGCGATCGCGTACGCGGCGCTCGCCAACGGCGGCACGATCGTGCGCCCGCACTTCGGCGTCGACATCGAGTCCTCCGACGGGACCGTCTGGCAGAAGCTCGTGCCGCCGCCGTCCCGGCATGTCGACATCAATCCGATCTACCTGGAGACCGTCCGCGCCGGGCTGCGCGCCGCCGCCTCGCAGCCGGGCGGCACGTCCGACGACGTGTTCGGCAACTTTCCCGAGCAGGTGTACGGCAAGACCGGCACAGCCCAGTACAACGGCCAGCAGGATTACGCGTGGTATGCGTGCTTCGTGCCGGACTTCGCGACGGGCAAGCCGATCGTCGTGGTGGTCACGGTCGAGCAGGGTGGCTTCGGGGATATAGCCGCCGCACCCGTCGCCCGTGAGATCCTGTCGCAGTGGTTCTTCGGCACACCCGGTCCGTACACGCGGGGGAGCTCTCCGACACTGTGAGCCTCTCGCCGCTTCGCGCCAATCAGGATGGCGCCGCTGCGCCGCGCGCGCTGCTCGCGATCGACCCGCTGATGATCCTGGCGGCGCTCGGCCTGGTCGCGTGCTCGTATTTCACGCTCAAGGGCACGCTCGGCACCCAGGGCCCCCACTACGCCGACCGCCAGGCGCTGTATGCGGGCATCGGCGTGATCGTCGCGGTGCTGATCGCGAGCTTCGACTACTCGCGCTTGCGGGAGTACAGGTTCATCGCCTACGCGCTGCTGATCGCGCTGAACGTCGTGGTGTTCGCGATGCCCGAATCGCTCGGCGCCAGGCGCTGGATCCCGCTGCCGATGTTCCAGTTCCAGCCGTCCGAGTTCGGCAAGCTGCTGCTGATCGTCGCGCTCGCCGGGATCGCGGTGGGTCGCGGACGGCAGCTGCACGAACGCAGCACGACGGCGCGCATCATGCTCCTGGCGTTGGTGGCGGCGATGATCGTGATCGCGCAGCCGGACATCGGAACCGGGCTCGTGTACGTGACGATCGCGGTCTCGGTCCTGTTCTTCGCCGGCACCTCGTGGAAGCACCTGACGGCGTTGGCGGTGCTGTTCGTCACCGCCACCGCGCTTGTGCTGCTGGTCGCTCCGGCGATGGGCGTGCATCTGGTGAAGCCCTATCAGGAGCAGCGCCTGACGAGCTTCCTGCACCAGACGAGCAACTGCCCCACAAGCAACCCGACCTGCTATCAGCTCTACCAGTCGAAGATCGCGATCGGGTCGGGCGGCAAGACCGGGGTGGGACCAGCCGGTGCCACGCAGGCGAACTTCCAGTTCCTGCCGGAGGCGCAGGACGACTTCATCTTCGCTGTGCTCGCCGAGACCTACGGGTTCGTCGGCGCCGCGATCGTGCTGTCGCTCTACGCGCTGCTGATCTGGCGGATCCTGCGCGTCATGACGATGGCCAAGAACCTGTTCGGCACGCTGATCGCGGGCGGCGTGCTCGCGATGTTGATGTTCCAGGTCTTCGTCAACGTCGGCATGACGATCGGGATCATGCCCGTCACCGGGGTGCCGCTGCCGCTGCTCAGCTACGGCGGCTCCTCCGTGCTCGTCACCTTCATCGCCATCGGCCTGCTGCAGTCGATCCACATCCAGGCACGGGTGTCGACCGCCGGCAAGGCCAGGCTCCTCATTTCGTGACGATGGCCCTCCCGCAGCGCCATCGCGCGTTCCACTTTTGCCCGGCCGCAGGCTGGCCGGGCGCATCACTCACAAAGGACTGAAGACAATTGAAGAAGCAAGTACTGGTCAGCGTCGACCGTGGTGAGACCCGCGTCGCGCTGCTCGAGGCGAGCGGAGAGGTCCCGGCGCGCAAGCCCGGTGCCACCACCCGCCGCCGCAAGCCGGCCAACCCCGGCGCCGGATACCGCGTGGCCGAGCTCTACCTAGAGCGCCGAGGTGCGCGATCGATCGTCGGCAACATCTACAAGGGGCGCGTCGACAACGTGCTCGCCGGGCTCGAGGCCGCATTCGTCGACATCGGCCTGGACAAGAACGGCTTCCTGCACGTCGACGAGATCGTGCTCCCGGGCGTGGAGGCACCGCGGCGTGGACGCGACGGGGGGCGCGAGCAGCGCCAGATCACCGACCTGCTCAAGCCCGGCCAGGAGATCGTCGTCCAGGTCGTCAAGGACCCCCTGAAGACCAAGGGTGCGCGTCTCTCGATGGACCTCACGATCGCCGGGCGCTACATGGTCTACGCGCCCTATGGCGAGGGCGTGGGCGTCTCGCGCAGGCTCGACGAGAAGGAGCGCGAACGGCTGCGCAAGGAGGCGGCGAAGCTCGACCTCAAGGGGGCGGGTGCGATCATCCGCACCGCGGCCCAGGGTGCGGTGCGGGCCGATCTGGAGCGCGAGCTGCTCTACCTGTTCAAGCTGAGCGAGGTGCTCCAAAAGCGCGTGGCGGAGATGTCGGCGCCCGCGCTCGTCTTCCAGGAGGCAGACCTGTCGGTGCGAGTCGTGCGCGACATCTTCTCCGACGCGTTCGAGCGCGCGGTCGTCGATGACCCCAAGCAGCACCACCGGCTCGTCTCGTTCTTCTCCCGGACGGCGCCAGACCTCGTCGAGCACGTCGAGCTGTGGTCCGAGCCGAAGCCCCTGTTCGAGGCGTTCGGCGTCGACGAGGTGCTCGAGTCAACGCTCGAGCGCCGCGTCGATCTCCCCAGCGGCGGCTACCTGATGATCGATTACGCCGAGGCGCTGACGGTGATCGACGTCAACTCCGGGAGCTTCATCGGGCGTGGCAAGGGCGCCCGGCTCGAGGACACGATCACCAAGACGAACCTCGAGGCC
Organism: Solirubrobacteraceae bacterium; assembly: GCA_052148275.1. Lineage (GTDB taxonomy): Bacteria > Actinomycetota > Thermoleophilia > Solirubrobacterales > Solirubrobacteraceae > Palsa-465. The sequence continues at coordinate 27,453 of JBKQIR010000173.1, read as the reverse complement.
GCCGACGAGGTGGTCCGCCAGCTGCGGCTGCGCGACATCGGCGGGATCATCGTGATCGACTTCATCGACATGGCGCGGGCGCGCAACCGCGACGCCGTGCTGAAGACCTTGCGCAAGGCGCTCGAGGAGGACCGGACCAAGACCTTCGTGGTCGAGATCTCGCCGCTCGGCTTGGTCGAGATGACGCGCCAGAACGTGACCGAGGGCGTGCGCGAGATCATGACCAGGCCGTGCCCGACCTGCTCCGGCGAGGGCGTGATCAAGTCCGAGGAGACGATCGCGATCGAGTTCGAGCGTCGCATGCGCGAGCTGGCGACGAGCACCAAGGCCGAGGCCCTGCTCCTGCAGATGAACCCGCGTGTGAGCGCCGAGTTCACAGCCAACGAAGCGCGCGTGCTGCGGGTGATCGAGCAGGACACCGGCAAGTGGTTCCACTTCGAGGGCTCTGAGGGCCTGCCGCTCGAGCATTTCGCGGTGCTCCTGGAAGGCGACCGCGAGCAGGTCCTCCAGCGGGCGCTGCCGTTCCGGGAGGGCGAGGAGGTGCACGTCGAGATCGTCGAGCCCCACATGTACAGCCCCGGCGACGCGGTCGCGAAGATCGACGGCTACATCATCTCGATCAAGGACGCCGAGTCCGCGGTCGGCGAGAAGCGGCTCGTACGGATCGAGGAGGTCGGCAGGACGTCGGCGACCGCGAGGCTGATCGACGTCCCGGCGCCCAAGCCCGAGGCTGAGCCCGACGCGCCGGCGCCACAGGGCTCCGATGGTGCCGTCGAGAACGGCGACGACGATGCCGAGGCCGGCGGCCGGCGGCGCGGCCGCCGCGGCGGCCGGCGCCGGACGAGCACGAAGACCCCGCTCACCGCGCCGGCGGGGGCGCCGGAGACCGGAGCCGAGTAACGCCGCTCAGCAGGGCGGTAATTCTCCCGTGGACACTCAGGCTGCGAGCCGGCTCGCGTTGCGGCTGACCCGCTCCAGGTCGTCGCTGATGCGCTCCATCGTCGCGCGCGACGTCGCCGCCCGCCCGAATGCGGTGATCGCGGCGAAGTCGGCCAGCTCGCTGCCAGCGGTCTCGATCTGATCGTGGATCTCCTTGAACAGCAGCAGGATCGCGGCGGCGTCGTTCGTCCGAGCCGCCTCGATCCGACCGTTCGCCTCGAGCGCGCCCATCACGTCCAGGTCGTGGGAGAGGTGCGCGACGCTCGCCGAGACGGCGCGCAGGTGCTTTCCGAGACCGTCGAGCGCATCGCGCAGGGTGACGAACCCGTCGTTGAGGCAGCCGGTGAGCCGCACGACGTCGAGCAGTCGCCGGCTCCACTGATCGATCTCGTCGGCGGAGGACCGGTCGTCGCGTATCAGCTCCGCCACGAACAGGCTCGACATCTGGGCCTGCAGCTTGGCGACCGCAACCCGGAAGCCGACCTCGCCAAGGAGCGCCTCGGCCCCCTCGAGGTCGTCCGAGAGCTCTCGCATGACGGTGCGCATCGAATCGGATGTGCGTCGCATGATCCCGGCGACGGTGTGCAGCACGATGCCGTCGTCGCCCAGGCGAGTCGAGGCGAGCAGTGCGTTGAGCGAGAACAGCCGCAGGCTCTCGGCGAGCTCGAGCACGAAGCCGGACTTCGTTCCGAGCTGGTGGCTGAGGTCGGTCAGCTTGGCATGACCATCGATCCCGCCGCCGAACAGGCCGTCCAGGAAGTCGCTCACGGAGTCGCAGCCCTCCTGGATCGTCGTGAACGGCGTTCGGTGCTCCCCGGCGCGACGCGCGGAGGAGCGATCGCGCGGTATCTGGGCAGCTCGGCTCGCGAGCTCCGCGGTCAGCGCCGTCCTCATGAATGTCCCATAGTCGGGGAACCCCGCGCCGGCGAGGATCTCGAGCATCCGCTCGCCGGACGCGGCCATCGCCGGCTTGCGCTCGATCTCACGCTCGCCGCCCAGCTCGAGCTCCAGCGCACGGAGCTCGGAGTACAAAGCCTTGATCGTGTCGAGGAACGGCGTGGAGGGCTTCAACCGCACGGACAGGTATCCGCCATCGCAGGGCACCACGGTCGCCATCACCCAGTAGGGCTCTCCCGTCTTGGCCTCGTTCTTGACGTACGCGGCGACCGTCTGCCCCTGCTCGAGCGTGTCCCACAACAGCTTGAACACGCACCGCGGCATCTCCGGATGACGGATCAGGCTGTGTGGCTTCCCGATCATCTCGGTCTCGGCGTACGCCGCCACGCGTGAGAACACGGCGTTCCCGGACTGGATGATCCCCTTGCTGTCGGTCGTCGAGAAGAACAGCTCCTCGATCGCGAACTCGCGTTCATGTTCGATTGCGCTCACGCTTCTCCTAATCGGCCGCCTGGGTCTGGATTTGAGACGCGGCGCCGCGCGGCGTCGGCGAGCGGAAGACCGCTGCGTGCGACGATGCCGTAGAATCGCGCTGGTCGGCGCCGTGGCCGTCGCTGGCCCGTGGCCGCGCCGAGGCCGGGAGGCGCCTCAGCACGCGAAGACTCACTCTCTCGAAACGAACATGTACGCAATCGTCAAGACCGGCGGCAAGCAATACCGCGTCCAGGAGGGCCAGTGGCTGCTCGTCGAGCGCCTGCCCGCCGCGGAGGGGGACCGCATCACGCTCGATCCGCTCCTCTACGTCGATGGCGCCGAGCTGGTCGACGGCGCCGAGATCGGCCGCGTCTCGGTCACCGCCACCATCCTCGCGCACGAGCGCGGTCCGAAGCTGCGCATCGTCAAGTTCAAGCCCAAGCGTGGATACAAGCGTCGCAACGGCCACCGCCAGGAGCTGACGCGGATCCTGGTCACCGAGATCGCCCTCGACGGCGCCGCGGCGCAGGCAACCGTGGAGGTATCAGATGGCGCATAAGAAGGGACTCGGCTCCTCGCGCAACGGCCGCGATTCGAACGCAAAGCGCCTCGGCGTGAAGGTCTTCGCCGGGCAGACCGTGACCGGCGGGGAGATCATCGTCCGCCAGCGCGGCACGCGCTTCAAGCCCGGCGACGGCGTGGGGATCGGCAGGGACGACACGATCTACGCCCGCGCGGCGGGGATCGTCGAGTTCAACGAGGGCTGGCGCGGCCGCGTGATCTCGGTGGCTCCACGCTCCGACGGCACCGCTGCGCGCGACTGAGCGAGGATCGCAATGAGCTTCACGCCGGCGCGCAGGCACTTCCCGGGCATCGTCGCGGCCGCTGCGATCGTGCTCGCGCTCGCGTTGGCGGGCTGCGGGTCGAGCGCTTCCTCCAGCGCGTCCACATCGACCAGCACGAGCCTGGCGACCGCGAGCAGCTCCGTCGGGCTGGCGAAGACGAAGTTCGTGCTGCACGCGGGTCTCGCGTTCGGAGCCTTTCATCACTTCATCTACAGACCGCTGAAGGCCGGCGACCTCAGCCATCCGCTCGAGCACAAGCTCACGCTCGTCAAGGCGGGCCTCGCGGCCACCTACGTCGTTCACGAGCTGAAGCTCGCACTCGCCGACGCGCAGGCGGATCCGACCCTGGCGAAGCTCGTCGCGCCGATCACCGCGCTGCAGTCAAAGCTCGACCAGGTCGAGGCGAGCGTCAAGAGTGGCGGCGCCGGAGGCACGATCGAATCGGCGAACAGCGCGATCTCCTCGATCAGTGGCATGGCGCAGAGCGCCGGTCAGACGATCACGCCGCAGACACCGTCGTCGCTCTGAGTCTGTCAAGGCCCCCTAAGCGGAAGTTTTCCGCCTAAGCGGGGGTTCCGGAAGCGGTCGGCCCGGCGGCGGCCGCGCGCCGGTGGGCATGGATTCGCGCCGTCGCCCTGATGTCGAGCACGAGCAGCGCTCCGCAGGCCAAGGCCAGCAGCGCCGACGCGATCCACGAGCCGGAGTCCACCAGCTTGGACCCGGGAATCTCCGAGTAGGTGGGTTCCTCGGGATCGACGAGCACCGTGATCTGCTGTCCCTGATTCAGGTTGGATGTGTCCGGGTAGTGCGCGACGCTCTGCATGGTGCCACCCACCGGCCGCGCCAGAGTGACGCTGATCGCGGCGCTGTAGGTGCATCCGTAGCGCCCGCAATCCTGGCTGTTGTTCACGTCATCGACCGTCGCCTGCTCCTGTACGCCGTGGCTCTGCACGAAGCTCGAGCGAGCTCCGTGCGAACGCATGACGACCGCGTTGACCGCCAGGGCCGCCGTGCCGGCACCCAGCACCAGCGCGACGATCGTGCTCCCGACGGGGCTGTAGCGGCGCCCGCGGCGGACCGTCCGGCGAGGGGTTGCCGCCCGTCTGCGCGAGGTTGCGCGAGCTGCCGGGGCATCCTGGATGGGCGTTGCCGTTGTCGCAGAGCTCGCCGGGAACGACGGCGCGCCGGTGAACGACTGCGCCAGCGGCTGGTGAGCGCGGAGGCGATGCTCGGTGTGGATCGCCCAGCGCGAGCACAGGAACGTCAGCCCGAAGCAGATCGCGGCGCCGATCGCGTTGCCGGCGGGATCGCGATGTGCGGCGTTGCCCAGGAAGCCGATCCCGAGCAGCGCCAGGAAACCCGCGAGCACGATCGCAACCACGAGCTCCACCCACAGCCGCGGGCGCCGGGACGCCGGCTGCGGCTCGTCCCCTCCGAGCCCTGCGATCTGAGGTGAGAGGTTGCTCATCGAACACGCAACAATAAGCACGTGAAGGACCGCGCACGGATATTTGTTCAGGCGGGAGGCGGGGGCGATGGCTGCCTCAGCTTCAGGCGTGAGGCGCACGTGCCCAAGGGCGGCCCCGATGGCGGCGACGGCGGCCGTGGCGGCGATGTCGTGCTCGTGTGCGACGACTCGCTGCGCGACCTCGAGCACTTCCGCCGCCGCTCGCACTTCAAGGCCCGCCGTGGTGGCCACGGCGAGGGATCCCAGCGTCACGGCGTGGATGGCGAGACGCTCGTGGTCGGCGTGCCGCCCGGAACCGAGGCGCTGGTGGAGGCGGACGGGACCATGCACGATCTCGTCAGCGCCGGTCAGCGCGCACTCGTCGCGCGCGGCGGCTCCGGCGGCCGTGGGAACAAGCGCTTCGCGGCGGCGACCCACCAGACGCCGCGGTTCGCGGAGCGAGGCCTCGCCGGCGCGGAAAGCTGGCTGACACTGCAGCTGAAGCTGCTAGCCGACGTCGGGCTCGTCGGCTTGCCGAACGCGGGCAAGTCCTCGCTGCTCTCGCGCCTGACGCGCGCGTCGCCGAAGGTCGCGGCCTACCCGTTCACGACGCTCGAGCCGGTGCTGGGTACGCTGCACGCGGACGACCGCCAGCTCGTGATCGCCGACATCCCGGGCCTGATCGAGGGGGCGAGCGCCGGGGCGGGGCTTGGGCACGACTTCCTGGCGCACATCGAGCGCACGCGGCTGCTCGTGCACGTGCTCGATCTGGCCCCACTCGACGGCTCGGACCCCCCTGTGAACCATCAGACGGTCGAGGCTGAGCTCGCAGCTCACGACCCGCGGCTCGCGGCGCTCCCGCATGTTCTCGCGTTGTCGAAATGCGACCTCGTCGAGGCGAGCGTCGCCGAGCGCACACGCGCGCGCTGGCGCGAGCTGCTCGGCGACGACGTGCCCGTGGTCGTGACCTCTGCGGCGACGCACGAGGGCCTGGACGAGCTGTCGGCGCTGCTGATGCGGATGGTCCCGCTCGATCTCCCCGCCTCGCCACGCGAGCGGGACGATGCCGACATCGACGGCCTGGCCGAGCACCGCGTGTTCCGCCCCTCGGCGTCCCGCGCGTACCGCGTCAGCAGGACCGGGCCGCACAGCTTCACCGTCAGCGGCCAGGGGATCGAGCGTCTGGTGGCGCGCTACGACCTGGACAACCCGGATGCGATGGCCCACCTCGAGCGTCGCCTGCGCGGGATCGGGGTGATCCGGGCGCTCGAGTCCGAGGGCTTCGAGCCGGGCGACGACATCGAGATCGCCGGGGTCGAGTTCGAGCTCGATCCCGGGATCTGACGGCGCTCCGTGTCTAGGGGGCCGCATTCACCGCGACACCGCACGCGGAGGACCGCGTGTCCGCCGCCGCATTCACCGCGGCACTGCACGCGGAGGACCGCATCAACTCGCCGCCGCGACTGTTACTAGCATGGTCAGCCGCCGCCGGAGCTGGGTCCGGGGGCTTTGCGTTCATGAGAGGAGATGTGCATGCGTCGTTTGTCTGCGGGAGGGGCTGTCGCCCTGGCCTGCGCGGTCCTCGCGCCCGTCGCGACGGCCGCCTCGCCCCGCGTTTTGAGGGTGGGGACCTATCACGGGATCCCCGGTCAGTACAGGACGATCCAAGCCGCGGTGGACGCGGCCAAGCCCAACGACGTCATCCTGATCGCCCCCGGCGACTACAAGACGACCTCCTTGAAGACGGTCAAGGGCGCCGAGGGGTCCTTCCCGGCCGGCGTTCTGATCAGCACCCCGGACCTGACGCTGCGCGGCATGAACCGCAACACGGTGATCGTCGACGGCACCCGCAAGGGGCCGGCGTGCGCCAGCAATCCCGCTGACCAGAACTTCGGCGCGGCCACCAAGGCCGGACCGAGCGGCCTCAACGGCATCATGATCTGGAAGGCCGACGACGTCGCGATCGAGAACATGACCGCCTGCAACTTCCTCGGGGGCTCCGATCCGGCCGGCAACGAGATCTGGTGGAACGGCGGCGCCGGCGGCGGGACGATCGGCGGCTGGGGCTACACCGGCTCCTATCTGAACGCGATGAGCACCTTCTTCGCTGCGACGAAGGCCGAGCCGAACCCGGAGAGCACCGCCGCGGAGTACGGGATCTTCTCCAGCAACTGGGACGGCGGTACGTGGAACGACACGTACACGAGCGACATGAACGACTCCGGCTACTACATCGGCGCCTGCCAGCAGCTCTGCAACCAGACGATCGACCATGGCTGGGGCCAGTACAACGCGCTCGGCTACTCGGGTACGAACTCTGGCGGCACGCTGATCGTCGAGCACTCTCAGTTCGACGACAACGAGGAGGGGTTCGACACCAACAGCCAGAACAACAGCGACTGGCCCTCCCCGCAGAACGGAGCCTGCCCGGGCAACGCGACCAGCCCGATCACGCACACGCACTCGTGCTGGGTGTTCATGCACAACGACGTCCACGACAACAACAACCCGGACGTGCCCGCGGCCGGAGCGGCCGCCGCCGGACCGGTCGGCACCGGGATGTCGCTCGAGGGCAGCAACGACACCGTGATGGACAACGTGTTCAAGAACAACGGCGCCTGGGGCGTGCTGTTCGAACCGTATCCCGATACTGAGACGCCTCCCTCCAACGTCACCAAGCCATGCCGCGGCGGGGTTCCGAACTACAACCTGCTCGGCCTGCTCAACATCACGTGCGTCTACGACGACGGCGGGGACGCGCTGATCGGCAACACGTTCACGAACGAGGGGTTCTTCAAGAATCCGACTAACGGCGACTTCGCCGAGTCGCGGTTCTTCGGCACCCACGCCGCGAACTGCTACCGGGACAACGTCGACACGAGCGGCACGCTGACAAGCTCGCCGGCGAACCTGGAGACGGCGTACTCGATCTGTAGCACGGCGGTGAGCGCGGCCGACATGAACCTGCCGTTCGTGTTCCAGGCGATCTGCGACACGCAGGTGTTCGGGTCCTCAACACCGTGCCCCGCGGGCGCGAACTACCCGCGCCGCACGAAGGTCGTCATGCACCCGCTCCCGAGCCGGCAGCTGCCGACCATGCCCAACCCGTGCGAGGGCGTGCCGGCGAACCCGTGGTGCCCGGCGAAGTCCTGAGCTGAGGCAGGTTCCCGGTCGGCCACGCCCGGAGCGAATGCGATGAGTAAGGGGCCGTCCGGCCTCCGGCGCGACCGCGGCGAAGGTCCGGACCCTGGCCCCGGGACACGGTCCGGTCCGGGCGCCGCCCTGCGGGGCGGCGCCCGGGCTCATTACCCTCTGGGGTGTGAGCGCCGTCGTCGTGAAGCTGGGCTCGAGCATCGTCGCGAGCGACGACGGGTCGGTGCGCGCCGACGTGCTCGGGCGGGTCTGCGGCGAGCTCTCCGACCTGCACCACGCCGGCGAGCAGCTGATCGTCGTCACCAGCGGCGCGATCGCGCGCGGCATGGGGGTCATGGGGATCCCGCGACCGAAGGCGATCGACGAGCTGCAGGCCGCCAGCGCGGTCGGCCAGGGCAAGCTCTACCAGGTCTACGACGCACTGCTCGCCGCGTGCGGGGTGCCGAGCGCGCAGGTGCTCCTGACGTTCTTCGACATGAGCGCGCGCACCCACTACCTCAACGCGCGCCAGACGCTGCGCAAGCTGCTCGAGTGGCGCGTGGTCCCGATCATCAACGAGAACGACACGACGACGACCGATGAGATCTCGTTCGGCAACAACGACTTCCTCGCCGCTCAGGTCGCGATCCTGCTCGGCGCGCGCCTGCTGCTGTTGCTGACCGATGCCGGCGGTCTCTACACCGCCGATCCCCGCAGCGACCCCGACGCTGAGCTCGTGCGCCGGGTCGAGGACTTCGAGGCGCTGTCAGATCTGCGAATCGGCCACGAGACCTCGCCGCTCGGCTCCGGCGGCATGCGCTCCAAGGTCGTGGCTGCGGAGATGGCGACGGCGTCGGGCATCGAGACGGTCATCGCGAGCGGTCTGGAGGACGGCGCGATCCGCGCAGCCTGCGCCGGGGATCCGGTCGGCACTCGCTTCGCCGCCAGCTCGAGCCGCTACTCCAGCTTCAAGCTGTGGCTGAAGTACGCCAAGCCGGTGCGCGGCCGGGTGCTGGTCGACGCCGGCGCGGCGCGCGCGCTGCGCCACGGCGGCACGAGCCTGCTGCCCGTAGGGGTCGTGGAGGTGAACGGCGCGTTCGACGCCGGCGACGCGGTCGAGGTCGCGCACGCCGAGGAGACCGTCGGGAAGGGCATCAGCAACTACTCCGCTGCGGAGCTGCGGGCGGTCCGGGGCCTAAAGTCCGACGCGGTCCGCGAGCTGCTGCCGCGCGCGAGCGACGAGGCGGTCCACCGCGACTACTTCGTGCTCGCCTGAGGAAGTCGGGTGCGTGCGAGCGCCGGCTGCCCGGTGCTCGCGTAACCTTTGCCGCGATGACCATCACGATCGCATCGGTGAACGAGATCTGCGTCGCCGCCAAGCGCGCCTCGCGAACGCTCGCGATCACCGGCTCGGAGGTCAGGAACCGGGCTCTGTACGGGATCGCCGACGCGCTCGTGCAGCGCACGCCCGAGATCCTGGAGGCCAACGCGCTCGACCTCAAGGCCGGGCGCGAGGCTCAGCTGAGCGCGGCGCTGCTGGACCGCCTCGCGCTCGACGAGCGGCGGATCGCGGCGATCGCCGACGGCGCCCGCACAATCGCGGCGCTCGCCGATCCGGTCGGTGAGGTGATCGACGGCTTCCGGCTTCCCAACGGGCTCGACGTGCGCAAGGTGCGCGTGCCGCTCGGCGTGGTCGCGGTGGTCTATGAGGCGCGCCCGAACGTGACGATCGACGCCGCCGCGCTGTGCCTCAAGTCCGGCAACGCGATCGTGCTGCGCGGCTCGAGCTCGGCGGCGTACTCCAACGCGATGCTCGCGTCGATTGCCGCCCAGGCCGCGTCCGACGCGGGGCTGCCAGACGGGGCGCTGTCGCTCGTGGCCGGGGGCGGGCGCGACGAGCTCGCACAGCTCGCCACCCAGACCGGGCTGATCGACCTCATCGTCCCGCGCGGGGGCGAGGGGTTGAAGGCGGCGCTGAAGGGCGTCGCGACCATCCCCGTGATCTACGCCGCATCCGGCAACTGCCACGTCTACGTCGACCGCAGTGCCGACCTGCGAGCAGCTCGCGAGATCATCCTGAACGCGAAGCTCCAGCGCCCCGGGGTGTGCAACGCCGCCGAGACGCTGCTCGTGCACGCCGAGATCGCCGGCGCCTTCCTGCCGACCGCGTTGCGCGATCTGCACGCCGGGGGCGTGGTGCTGCACGGCGACGATCGGGCCCGGGCCGTGGCGGCGGGCACGCCGGTACTGGCCGCGACCGACGCCGACTGGGACACCGAGTACCTCGCGCTCGAGCTTGCGGTCGGCGTGGTCGACTCAACCGCGGAGGCGATCGCGCACATCAACGCGCACGGCAGCGGACATTCGGAGGCGATCGTGACCGGCGAGACGGCGTCCGCGCGGGCGTTCCAGCTCGGCGTCGACGCGGCTTGCGTCTACGTCAACGCCTCCACCCGCTTCACCGACGGCGGCGAGTTCGGGATGGGCGCCGAGATCGGCAACTCGACCCAGAAGCTCCACGCCCGCGGCCCGATCGGCCTGCGCGAGCTGTGCACGTTCAAGTACCTGATCGACGGCGACGGGCAGGTCCGTCGCTGACGCCCGGGTACCGGCGAGCGGGCACAGTGCGCACAGGCATCCTCGGAGGGACGTTCAACCCTCCGCACATCGCGCACCTGATCATCGCGCAGGAGGCGCTCGTCGATCTGGCGCTCGATCGGGTGCTGCTGATCCCGGCGCGGATCCCGCCGCACAAGCGGGTGGAGGAGGAGCCGGGAGCCGAGCATCGCCTGGCGCTGTGCGAGCTGGCGTTCGGCGCTGACGAGCGCTTTGAGATATCGGGGATAGAGCTGCAGCGGCCGGGCCCGTCCTACACGGTCGATACGCTGTTGGAACTGAGCTCCACAGCGCCAGACAACGAGCTGTTCCTGATCGTCGGCGGCGACATCGCCGCCGGATTCGCCAGCTGGCGAGAGCCCGAGCGCGTGCTGTCACTCGCGCGCCTGGCGGTCGCCAAGCGTCGCGGCACGCCGACGGGTGCGATCGAGACGGCGCTGGCCGGGCTGCGCGGCGGCGAGCGGGCGGAGTTCTTCGGGATGCCGCGGATCGGGATCTCCTCGACGATGATCCGCCGGCGGGTTCGCCTGGGGCAGCCGATCCGGTACCTGGTGCCGGACGCGGTCGCCGAATACATCGACACACACGGTCTCTACGGGAACGGAGGACATACACATTGACCAGCGGAGACACACTCGCGCAGACCATTGCTGAGTACGCGTCCGAGCGCAAGGCGCTCGACATCGTCCAGCTCGACCTGCGGGGCATCATCTCCTATACCGACTACTTCGTGATCTGCACGGGACGCAGCGATCGCCAGACGAAGGCAATCCACGACGGCATCCACCTGGGCATGAAGGACGAGCACGGGATCCTGCCCCGCCGGGTGGAGGGCCTCCCGCAGGCGCGGTGGATCCTGATGGACTATCTCGATGTCGTCGTCCACGTGTTCACGCCTGAGCTGCGCGAGTTCTACCGTCTCGAGCAGCTCTGGGGAGAGGCTCCGGCCCTGGCACTCGCAAGCGGGTAGGGGGGAGCCGCGTGATCTCGGCGTGATTTTCCGCTCAGAAGGCCGCTAGCAGCTTCGGCGCGACCTGCTTCTTGCGGCTCATCACACCTGGCAGCTCGAGCGCGTCGCCCGTCGGCTCCACCCCGAACGCACGCGCGACCATCGCCGAGTCGCCCGAGATGAGCAGCACGGTGCTCTTGGTGAGCACATCGGTGACCATCAGCGCGTAGAGGCTCAGTCCCCGCTGCGTTCGCTGCATCTTCATGGCGGCGATGAGCTCGTCGTGGCGCTCGAGCAGGCTGCGGCCCACCACCTCGATCTGAGCGATGCAGATCTCCACACCGGCGCCGGCCTGATAGTCCTTCGCATCGCGCGCGACGATCTTCTCGGCGCTGACCGCCGAGAAGTCCGAGGTCGACTCGAACATCTCGCGCCCCAGCTCGCGCGCGTCCATCGCGAGCGCGCGCTCGAGGTACTCGACGACCGCGTGGTCCCGGTCGGTCGTGGTCGGCGAGTTGAGGATCACGGTGTCGGACATGATCGCGGCCATCAGCATGATGCCCACAGGGCGCGAGGGCTCGAGGCCGTTCTGCCGGAAGCGCTCGACGACCAGCGTCGCGGTCGAGCCGACCGGGTCGAAGGTGGCACGCACCGGCACGCGCGTCTCGATCGAGCCGATGTGATGATGGTCCAGGATCTCGACGATCTCCGCCTGCTCGACGCCGACCACGCTCTGTGCCTGCTCGGCGTGGTCGACGAGCATCACGCGACGCCGGGGCGGCGCGACGAGGTCGGAGCGGGTCAGGAGCCCGACCGGGCGTCGCAGCGAGTCGACGACGACGGCCGCGCCGTAGTGGATGTCCTTGATCTGCTCCGAGACGTCGGCGATCAGATCGTCGGTCAGCGCCGTGAGCGGGCCGTCGTCCATGACCGCGCGGCACGGTGCTGCAAGCGTGATCATGCGGCCCGTCACGTAGGTGTCGAGCGGGGAGACGATGATCGCCGTGCCGCGCTCGCGGGCGAGCCGGAGGATCTCCTCGGTCGGTGTGGCGCTGTTGGAGATGACCATCAGCGCGGCGCCCTGCTCGATCGCCAATCGCTGGGCGTCGACGCGGTTGCCGAGCACCACGACGTCGCCGTCGGTGATGCCGGTCGGCGAGCTCACGTCCATCGCGTGCACCCACACGCGGCCCGCCAGCTGCGTGTCCTCGCCGGTCACGAGCTGTCCCTCGAGCACGTCGATCACAGCGTGCACGAAGGTGGGAGCGTCGCGCAACGTCGATCCGGCGCGGGACTCGCGGGTGTAGCGTCGGGCGAGCGTTCTCGTCGTCACCACGCCGACGAGCGCGTCGTCGTCGTCCAGCACCGGGACCACATCGACCTCCGCGTGCGCCATCTCGATCCCGGCGGAGCGGATCGGCGCATCCTGATGGATGCGGGGAAAATCGGTCTGCATCACATCGCACGCGCGCAGCATGATGTGCGTCAGGAGCTCCGGCTCCGGGGCGCCGCTGTGCTCCAGCGCCCAGCGCGTCTGCGTGTTCACATCGCCCAGGCGCACCGGCACGTACTCGTTGCGTGGATCAAGGCGCCGGTTCAGCTCGGCGTATGCGATCGCCGACGCGACCGAGTCCGTGTCGGGGTTGCGGTGGCCGGTGACGTAGATCGGTGGCACGTGCTCGATTATGTACGGATGAGGGCCGGGAGCCCGCAACAATTCCCTCGCGGGCCCTCCGCGGCGTACTGGCAATGTCAGTCCTGGCGCGATAGCGTCCACGACACTCCCCGCTGAGCACGCGGCCGGTCCGGATGACCGGCCGCGATTGTCCCGAACCTCCAAGGAAACGGAGAACGCGCATGCCCACAGCCCCGAAGATCCTCCCGACTCAGATCGCCGAGGGTAGAGCGCCCGGACTCGTCTACCGGCTCGAGGGGGAGCTGGTTCCCGTTCTGCACATGGCGCTCGATGGCCAGGTTCCCGTCTACTTCGAGCACCACGTGCTGCTGTGGAAGTACCCACAGATGCAGATCGGCCTGCACCCGCTCAAGAAGGGCCTCAAGCGCCGCATGTTCGGCGGCATGCCGTTGCTGCTGCTGCAGGCCGAGTCGCCTGGCGAGATCGCCTTCAGCCGTGACGCGCCAGGACACATCGTGGCGCTGCATCTACAGCCGGGGCAGGGCGTCGCCGTGCGAGAGCACCAGTTCCTCGCCGCGACCGGCCACGTCGAGTACGACTACTCGCGCATCAAGGGCTTCGCCAACATGATGTACGGCGGCGGCTTCTTCATCGACCAGTTCCTGGCGGGCGGCGACGAGGGCGTGCTCTGGGTTCACGGATACGGCAACGTGTTCGAGAAGGTGCTCGAGGCTGGCGAGTCGATCGACATCGAGCCGGGCGGCTGGCTGTACCGTGACAACTCCGTGTCGATGAGCCAGGAGGTGTACGGGTTCAAGACCGGTCTGCTCAGCGGCGGCGCCGGCCAGCTCGTGTTCAACCGCTTCACCGGCCCCGGCCGCGTCGGCCTGCAGAGCGCCTACTATCACCCGCCCGTGCCGGAGAACAACCAGCAGGCCCAGCAGAGTGGCGGGCTCGGGGGGATCGTCGGCAGCATGCTCGGGAACTGATGGCCTTCAAACCGGGGCACCTCGCGTCCAATCCGGTACCGACGGGGATCGTCGGTGCCCTTTCGCTCGGGGGATATACGCTGCTGGTCGATGTCTGCGGCGTCGGTGCCGGACGGCTCGGGCCGCAGGCGTTCCTGCTGGTGGCCAACGAGCCCGACGGAACGATCACCGACACCGGCACGCAGATCTCGCTGCATCAGTCGAAGCTGCGCGACGAGCGTGAGATGGCGGCGTTCACCGCGCTTGCGGCCCAGCTCGGGTACCTGCGACTGTCGGGCTACCGGCTCGTCCTGGAGCGCGTCGGCCTGCGCAGCAAGATCAACGTCGTCAACCCGGCGACCGGTGCGGTCGCGATCCAGATCCCCGAAAAGCATCCCGGGCGGCTGTTCGGCGGCGGCGCGACCGCATCGACGATGCTGGCAACCGTGCGCGGCCTCCCGCCAGCCGGGCCGGCGCCGGACACCCAGAACCCGGAGATGCTGCGCGAGTGGCTGGTCGCGCTCGCGCTGCGCGACGACTCGATCGGCGGCGCCGAGGCGGTGGAGGTCGCCGACCGGGCGCTGGAGCTGGCCAAGGGCGACCCCAGCCTCGATCCGGTCGCCGCGATCGAGGCGGCCAAGCAGGGCTGAGGGCCCTCGCGGACCCTGAGCGTCTGCGGAGACCGAGCGAGCGATACGGCCACTCGTTCGTGCGGGCGCCATGTACTACCCTTGACTGGACTCGCTTTCGACGGGGCTATAGCTCAGCTGGGAGAGCGCGTGACTGGCAGTCACGAGGTCGCCGGTTCGAGCCCGGCTAGCTCCACTACCTACCGGCGGACGAGCCTCGACGAGAAAACCGCGGATATCGCGGTTAACTCGTCGAGGCGCCGGCAAAGCTGAGACGCCGACCTGGGTGTGGGGCACGAAGACGCTCAGCGCGGTGGGATGAACTCGGGCACGTCGAACGCGTCGTCGCGATCGTCATAGGGGAACGGCTGTGGCCGCCCCGCCGAGCTGCGCGGCTGCCCCGGGCCGCCGCGCTCTCCGGAGCGCTCGCCGCCGCGGTCTCCGGAGCGCTCGCCGCCGCGGTCTCCGGAGCGCTCGCCGCCGCGCTCGCCGCCGCGGTCTCCGGAGCGCTCGCCGCCTTCGCCGCGCCTGCCGCCGGACTCCGCCGACCGCTCGACCGAGCGCAACCCCACGTCCGCCGATCGCTCGCCGGCACGTAGCCGCGGCGCCGATGCGAGCATCGCCCGGCGGCCGGCGTCGACCCGCTCGATCTGGGCGAGCATGCCGGCGTGGATCGCCTGGACGTCACGCAGCAGCCGGTCGGCGTTGGCGCGCAGCGAGCCGGACAGCTCACGGAGATCGCCGATGACCTCGGTGCCGTCCGCTCTCACCTCGCCGGCGGTGGCGCGCGCCTGGCGCAGCAGCTCGCGAGCGCGCTCGTCGGCGTCCGCGATCGTCTTCGTCGCCGCGTGCGTGGCCTGGTCGACGGCGGCCTGGGCACGCGCGGTCGCCTGCGCGGTCAGCGCGCTCGCCTCCGCCTTGGCCCGGGCGACGGTCTCACCCGCCTCCATCAGGATCCGGTCGGCCTCGGCGTGCGCCTTGGCGACGGCGTCGCGCGCCTCGCGCGTCGTGTGCTCGTGCATCCGGTCGATCTCCGCGCCGGCGCTCTCACGCAACCGCGCCGCCTCCTCACGCGCCCAGGCGAGCGTCTCCTCGGCCTCCTGCTGGGCCGCCTGCCCGCGGTGGCGGGCCGCGCGATCCGCCTCGGCGAGCCGCTCGCGCGCTGTGCGGTCCGCGTCGGCGATGATCTCGGCGGCCCGCTGAGCTGCGCTCGAGGACTCGGACATGGGATGATGGTAGAGCGGCGAATCGGGCAGGTTCGCAATAACGCCACCGCACCCTGCGCCGACGGCGGATGGCGGACCTCAACAGCACCGCAACGCGCCCCGTAGGACCGGCGTACGGCGGCCCGGGTAACCTCAGCCGCGTGGGCACACTCCAGCGCACGTCCGAGCGACGCTACGACCCCGCGCAGATCGAGCCGAAGTGGCAGGAGCTGTGGGCGCGAGAGCGCACGTGGGAGGTCAGCAACGACGCAATCCCGGGCGAGGTCGGGAGCGCCGCCGGCGCCGCCGCAGACGGTTCGTGCGCAACGGTGCGCAGACGATCGTACGTGCTGGAGATGCTTCCTTACCCGAGCGGGGAGCCACACATCGGGCACCTGAAGAACTATGCGCTCGGCGACGCAATCGCCCACTTCCACCGACGTACCGGCCATCTCGTGCTGCACCCGATGGGCTACGACGCGTTCGGCCTGCCCGCCGAGAACCATGCGATCAAGACAGGCGTGCACCCCCGCATCTCGACCGACAACTCGATCGCCGCCTTCCAGCGGGCGTTCCGCTCGTGGGGGATCTCGATAGACTGGTCGCGGGAGATCGCGACGCACACGCCCGAGTACTACCGCTGGACGCAGTGGATCTTCCTGGCACTGTACGAGCGCGGGCTCGCCTACCGCAAGGAGGCGGCCGTGAAATGGTGCCCGAACGATGCGACCGTGCTCGCCAACGAGCAGGTGATCGACGGACGTTGCGAGCGCTGCGGCGCCGAGGTCGAGCTGCGCCAGCTGGAGCAGTGGTTCTTCCGGATCACCGATTACGCCGAGCGGCTGCTGGAGGATCTCGATCAGATCCGCTGGCCCGAGCACGTCAAGGCGATGCAGCGCAACTGGATCGGGCGCAGCGCCGGCGCCGAGGTGAAGTTCCGATGCGCGGAGCTGGGGATCGACTACCCGGTGTTCACCACGCGCCCGGACACGCTGTTCGGTGCCACCTTCTTCGTGATGGCGCCCGAGCACCCCGACGTCCTGCGCCTGGCGAAGGGCACCGAGCTCGAGCACGAGGTTCACCGCTACGTCAACCGCGCCCTGAGCGAATCCGCCGAGGAGCGCGGGGAGACGGATAAGCCCAAGACCGGCGTGCCGCTGGGCCGCACGGTCACGAATCCGGTCAACGGCGAGGAGATCCCGATGTTCGTCGCCGACTACGTGCTCATGGAGTACGGGACCGGAGCGATCATGGCCGTACCGGCGCACGACGAGCGCGACTACGCGTTCGCGGTGGCGTTCGGTCTGCCGATCCGCCAGGTGGTGGCACCACCGGTGGGGACCGAGCTGCCCGAAGGCACGGCGTTCGTGTCTCACTCAGACGAAGAGCGCCTCGTGAACTCGGGACGTTTCAGCGGCATGGACGCGGTCAGCGGCCGCGATGCGATCATCGCGCAGCTCCAGGATGAAGGGATCGGTCACGCGTCGGTCAACTTCCGCCTGCGCGACTGGCTCGTCTCACGCCAGCGCTACTGGGGCTGCCCGATCCCGATCATCTACTGCGAGCGCTGCGGCATGGTCCCGGTGCCGCAGGACCAGCTTCCGGTCGAGCTGCCCGAGATCGAGGACTACCAGCCGAAGGGGCGCTCACCGCTCGCCGCCGCGGAGGAGTGGGTGGTGGTCGACTGCCCGCGGTGCGGCGCGCCCGGCCGCCGCGAGACCGACACGATGGACACGTTCGTCGATTCCAGCTGGTACTTCCTGCGCTACTGCGACGCCCGCGACGACGAGCGCGCATGGGACCGCGGCGTGCTGCGCCGCTGGATGCCGGTCAACCAGTACATCGGCGGCGTCGAGCACGCGATCCTGCACCTGATGTACGCGCGCTTCTTCGTCAAGGCGCTGGCGGACATGCAGCTGCTCGACACCCAGGAGCCGTTCCAGGCGCTGTTCACGCAGGGCATGATCCTCGGGCCCGACGGCCAGAAGATGTCCAAGTCGCGCGGCAACGTGATCAGCCCGGCGCCGATCGTCGAGCGCTATGGCGCGGACGCCGCCCGCTGCTACATCCTGTTCATCGGCCCGCCCGACCAGGACGCCGCCTGGAACGAAAGCTCGCTCGAGGGCGTCCACCGGTTCCTCGCACGGCTGTGGAGGCTGGGGGAGGAGCTGTCTTACCCCGAGACGTCGACTCCCGGCGCGCCGGCCCGCGGGCCGGGCGCGCCGGCAACCGCCCAGCAGCCGGCGGCGCCCACCGGCGACGCGCTCACCCTCGTTCGTAAGGCCAACTGGGCGATCGACAAGGTCTCGGGCGACATGGCGGGGCGGTTCGCGTTCAACACCGCGATCGCGGCGATCATGGAGCTGGTCAACGACCTCTACCGCTATCCCGACGCCGATCTGCAAGCGCGCCGCTTCGCGACCGCGACCGCCGCTTCGCTGATCTTCCCGTTCGCACCGCACCTCGGTGCCGAGGTGTACGAGCTGCTGACCGGAGATCGGGTCTGGGAGGCACCGTGGCCGGTTAGCGACCCGGCGATGCTCCAGGCGGAGACCTTCGAGCTCGTCATCCAGGTCAACGGGAGGGTCCGTGACCGCGTCGAGGCTCCGACCGGCGCCTCGCCCGAGGCGCTCGAGGCGCTCGCTCGCGCGGCTCGCGGAGTGCAAGCGCACATCGCGGGCAAGGAGATCGTGAAGATCGTGGTTGTGCCCGGCAAGCTCGTGAACATCGTCGTCCGCTGAAGGCGCGAGGTGAGGTCCGCACGGTGACGACAGCGCCGTACGTGGCCGTGATCGGAGCGGGTGAGGCAGACGAGCGGCAGCGCGCCGACGCCGAGGCGGTCGGACGCGGCCTCGCGGAGGGTGGTGCGATCATCGTCTGCGGCGGGCTCGGCGGCGTCATGGCTGCCGCCTCGCGCGGAGCGGCGCTGGCCGGCGGGACGGTGATCGGATTGCTGCCGGGGGCCGACCGCGCAGCCGCAAACGAGTGGGTGACGCTCGCGCTCCCGACCGGCCTCGGCGAGCTGCGCAACGGTCTGATCGTGCGGGCGGCGGACGCCGTCGTGGCGGTCGGCGGCGCCTACGGGACGCTCTCGGAGCTCGCGCTTGCGCTGCGCACCGGGGTGCCGGTCGTCGGACTGGCGAGCTGGGAGATCGAAGGAGTCGAGGCGGCGTCATCGGCGGGCGCCGCGGTGGCGCGTGCGCTCGAGCTCGCGGCCTCGCGCCGAGCCGCGCGCGCTCGGCCGTGAGCCGGCCGGGCGCTGCGTTCTGGAACGGTCACCGCTTGAACCGGCGGGGTTGCGGGGGCAGTTCGTCGGGTGCCGTCGCGCGTGGGCAGGCGGGCGGTCAGCTCAAGCACACCGGATTTGCGGATGAGCGACACGTGGTGATAGGGTGCGGCGCGAATTGAATGGAGCTCGCCGGGCGGGGCTCGGGGGGTTCGGTTCGCAAACAGCGGCTCGTGGGGCCGCGCGAAAGCAGGGGACGGAGCAATGCGAGCAGGGTCTGCGCGCGCTTTGTGCGGCGCTCGTTCACGTCTGACGGCGGCGACGCTCACCGTCGTCGCGGTGTCGGTTCTCGGACTCGCGGGGGCGTGGGTCGCCTCGGCGGCAACGGGCGCAGGTGC
The DNA here is from genome assembly GCA_052148275.1 of Solirubrobacteraceae bacterium. Classification (GTDB taxonomy): domain Bacteria; phylum Actinomycetota; class Thermoleophilia; order Solirubrobacterales; family Solirubrobacteraceae; genus Palsa-465. Next base: position 8,092 of record JBKQIR010000173.1, on the reverse strand, counting down.
GCGACAGCGGGCGCTGTCCTCGCGGGCGACGCAGCTCTCGCGACAGGTCAGGCCGCACGTGATCGTGATCATGCGCGACCAGCTCGCGCCTGCCCGCGTCGGCAGCCGAGCCGCTGCGATCCGTGCCTATGAGATCAGGGTCGCGCAGGCGCCGATCCTGCGCCAGCTGCGTGTCGCGGGTGCGACGGAGATCAAGGGCTTCACGCTCCTGAACGCGTTCGCCGCGACCGTCTCCAAGGCGCAGCGTACGGAGCTCGCCTCCAACCCCGACGTCGCCGAGATCGTCCCCGACATCACGATCCAGGAGCCGGCGCCGGTGATGGCCGATTCCCGTACGGGCAAGCGTCGGGCCGAACAGAGCTCCTCGCTCACCCCGAACGTCATCCCTGGTGCCTGCGCGCCGAACGGCCAGTCACAGCTCGATCCCGAGGGACTGTCGCTGACCAACACCGACTCCGACGACCCGACTCAGCAGACCGCCCGCTCGCTCGGCATCACGGGGGCCGGCGTCAAGGTCGCCTTCATAGCCGACGGCGTCGACCCGGACAACATCAACTTCATCCGCGCCAACGGCACCTCCGCCTTCGGCGACTACCAGGACTTCAGCGGTAACGGCCCCGGAGCACCCACCGGCGGCGACGAGGCGTTCCTCGACGCCAACACGATCGCCGGCCAGGGCATCCACGTCTACGACGTCAACGGCTTCAGCGCGCAGGCGGATCCATCCTCCTGCGACATCCGCATCGAGGGCGTCGCTCCGGGCGCGACGCTCGTGGGGCTCAACGTGTTCTCCGAGGACGCAGCGAACCAGCTGGACGGGACCGAGTCCAACTTCCTGGAGGCGATCGACTACGCCGTCGAGACCGACCACGTCGACGTGATCAACGAGTCATTCGGCTCCAACCTGTTCCCGGACATCACCGCGCTGGACGCCGTCAAGCAGTTCAACGACGCCGCCGTCGCGGCGGGCGTCGTGGTGAGCGTCTCGAGCGGTGACGCCGGTCCGACGAACACGATCGGCTCGCCGTCCGGCGATCCGGACGTGCTCTCCGTCGGCGCCTCGACGGACCTGCGCTTCTACGCGCAGACCAACTACGCCGCTGCCCGCTACTTTGCGAGCACCGGCTGGCTGAATGACAACATCAGCTCGCTGAGCTCCGGCGGCTATGACGAGACCGGTCAGACGATCGACCTGGTCGCACCGGGAGAGCTGAGCTTCGCCTCCTGCGATGCGAGCCCCACATACTCGGACTGCACCAACTTCCTCAACGCGCCCTCCGACATCGAGCGCAGCGGCGGGACGAGCGAGTCCTCGCCGTTCGTGGCGGGCGCCGCCGCGCTCGTGATCCAGGCCTACCGCCAGACCCACGGCGGCGCCTCGCCGTCGCCGGCGCTCGTCAAGCAGATCCTCGTGACGACGGCCACCGATCTCGGAGCGCCCGCCTACGAGCAGGGAGCCGGTCTGCTCAACTCGCTGAAGGCGGTCGAGCTGGCCGAGTCGATCTCGACCCCGGCGGGCTCGCCGCCACCGGTGGGCAGCACGCTGCTCACCTCGCAGACCCAGCTGAACGCGGTCGGGCAGCCTGGGACAACGGAGCGCTGGCCGGTGACCGTCACGAACACGGGCGCCCAGACGCAGACGGTCAACCTGTCCGGAGAGACCTTCGGCGAGGACCAGAACGTGCAATCCGGCACGGTCAACCTGACCGACGGCACAAGCCCGCAGTTCGAGGACTTCCAGGCTCTCCCGAACAACTATGCGGTGATCCACTTCCGCGTGCCGTCCGGCGTCGATCGTCTCACCGCCCAATTGGCATGGCCGGGCAACCCGGCGTACTGCGTCCAGGTCGGCTGCGAAATCGGTCTCAACTCGCGCGTCAGGTTGATCCTGATCGATCCGCTCGGGCGGTTCGCCGCCCACTCGCTCCCGCAAGGACCCGGAAACGCGGGCTTCGTCGACGTGCAGCATCCCGTCGGGGGTCGGTGGACCGGCGTGATCTTCGGCATCACGGCCGCCGACGGCGGCACCAACGGCACTGTCACATGGCGGGTCGCCACCCAGGAGCACGTGCCGTTCGGGTTCGTCTTCCCGAACCGTCTGACGCTGGCGCCGGGCCAGAGCCAGAGCGTGGTAGTCGGCGCGAACACGCCGTCCGCGCCGGGCGACACCTCGGGCTCGATCGTGCTCGGTTCCGGGTCGGGCGGACAGACCTCGATCCCGGTCACGCTGCGCAGCCTCGTCCCGGTCGACAGCTTCCGCGGCGGAGGCTTCTCCGGCGTCCTGACCGGCGGCAACGGCCGCCCTCTCGGCCAGGGGCAGGATGAGTTCTACGAGTTCGACGTGCCGGCCGGGGTCCGTGACATCGAGGCTGACGTCGAGTTCGCCAACGACGCCGGCGACCCGGTCGGCTCGTACCTGATCAGCCCGGACGGCGACACGGTCGGCTACGGGCAGAACGTGAACGTGCTCAACGGCACGAGTGGGACGTCGTTGAGCGCCTACACGCTCAACCCGATCCCGGGACGCTGGACGCTGATCGTCGCGTTCGCAGAGCCGGTCGTCGGAGACGAGATCGCGCAGCCGTACGCAGGTCAGATCCGCTTCGACGCCGTTCATGTGGGGGCGGGCGCCGTGCCCGACAGCTTCCGCACGCGACTGCCGGCGGGGGTCCCGGTCACCGTGCCCGTGTTCGTCGCCAACACGGGGGTCGCGCCGCAGGCGTTCTTCCTCGATCCGCGCCTCGACACGACCCAGGCGATCCCGCTCGTGCCGGTCTCGCCCAGCACGGTGACCTTGCCGATGAACGGCGTTGAGCCGGAGTGGCTGATCCCGACGGAGACCTCGAGCATCAGTGTCGCGCAGACCTCATCGCTGCCGACGATGTTCGACTACGTGCCCGCGTCGCTGGCCCAAGCGCAGGTCGGGGATCCGCTGGTCGCGAGCGCCGGATTCGGGTCCGGCTCTCTCTGCAGCGACACGTCGGCGAGCTCCTACGCGCCACCGGGTGGAACGGTCACCGCTGGGACGTGGATGGTGGAGCCGACCGAGTGCGGGCCCTACGCCCAGCCGGCGCCGGCGGGCTCCGCGACGGTGGGGATCACCGCGTTCATGAAGCCGTTCGACCCGACCGTGACATCAACGACTGGCGACCTCTGGCTGCAGGCGACCAATCCAGCGGCGACGTTCACCCCGGTGATCGTCGAGCCCGGCAAGGGGGCCGTGATCGACGTGACGATCACTCCGGCGGGACCGCGGGGCAGCCTGGTCGCCGGGACGCTGTACGTCGACGTCGAGGCGTCGGGCATTCCGACCGCGGCCTACAGCCAGTACAGCGGTGACGAGCTGGCCGCGATCCCGTACGCCTACAGGATCCGCTAGCCGCCGCCACAGATGCTCGCAGCGCAGTCTGCGGCCGTTCCACGCGGCCGCAGGCTGCGTCGTGCGGGCTGCGTGCGGGCGTCGTGCGGGCTGCGTGCGGGCGCGTGCGGGCTGCGTGTGGGCGCCGTGCGCGATCGTAGAATGCACACGGTGGCGTCCGCGTTCAAGCCCGCCTACCTGATCCACGGCGACGATCACGGTCGCATCGCCGAGCGGCGCGCGCGCCTGCGCGCGATCGCCGAGCAGGAGGGCGGGGCGCAGGGCGTGGAGCTGTTCGAGGGCGACGCGAGCACCCCGGCGGCCGTCGCCGCGGCGCTGAACGCGTTCACGTTCGCGATCGGGCGGCGGTTCATCATCGTCGACGGCGTCGAGCGTTGGAAGGAGCGCGACCTGGACGCGCTGGAGGCGGCGCTGGCCGCGCTGGCGGCGACGGCGCCCGACACGACTGTCGCCTTCTTCGCGCGTGAGGACGGGCGCCTGAAGGCACCTGCACGGCTGCTGGACGCGGTTCGCGGCGCGGGCGGCGACATCAGTACGGAGGCGACCGTCAAGCCGTGGGAGCTGCCGAAATGGGTGATCGCGCGGGCGCGCGAGCACCAGCTGGAACTGGACCCCGATGGCGCCCGCGCGCTCGTCGCGCACGTCGGCGAGCGCCAGCAGCGGCTCCTGCGCGAGCTGGAGAAGCTCGCGCTCGACGTCGGGCCAGGTGCTCGCGTCGGCCCGGACGAGGTGGAGGAGCTGACTGCGGCGTCGGCCGAGCGGCGGGCATGGTCGTTCGCCGACGCGCTGCTGAGCGGCGAGGCGGCGGCCGCGACGGGCGCGTACCTGTCCCTGCGCTCACAGGGTGAGCGGTTGCCAGGCCTGATCTTCTGGGTCAGCTCGCGCGTGCGCCAGGCGCACCGGGTCGCGCTCGCGCTGCAGCGCGGGGAGTCCCCCGCTCAGATCAAGCGCACGCTGCGGATGCCCTCGCGGGCCGCCGATCAACTGATCGCCGACGCCCGCCGGGCCGGGCCCGAAGTTCTACGAGCGGCGATCGAGCGGATCGCCGACCTCGAGCTCGCCTCTCGCGGCGGCGGCTCGCTACGCGCCGGAGCGCGCACCGGCTCGCTGCGCGGAGCAGGCGAGGACACCGAGGCGCTGCTCGCGATCCTCGCGCTCGCCTTCTGAGGGCCGCGGGCACTTACTCGGCGAGACGGTGACGCAGACGTGCGGCGCGTGACTTCTTGCGAGCGCCGTTGTTGCGGTGCAGCGCTCCACGCTTGACGGCCTTGTCGATCGTCCGGACCAGTGCTCGGTGCTCTTCGTCAGCGATCGTCTCGTCGCCATCGGTGACGGCGCGCTCCAGCCGGCGAAAGTACGTCTTGATCCGCGACGTGTAGCGCCGGTTCTCGTCACGCTCGCGCAGCGCGCGCTCGATTCGCTTTTTCTGTGAGTTGATGTTGGCCATGTGGGTGTGGCAGACAAAAGGCCACGGCTGTACGCCGCGGCGCGTGCGTACTATAGCGACCTTGTGAGAGACGAGAGCGACGCCGCGGGCGAACACGAGGCTTCCGCACGTGGTTGATCCGCCTCGGCGACGGATCGCCGCGAACACGGCGATCTTCACGATTGCCACGGCGTTCTCGCGCGTTGCCGGGCTCGTGCGCGAGATCATCGCCGCAGGCTTGTTCGGTACGAGCCCCGCGGCGTCGGCCTTCACGATCGCCTCCCAGGTACCGAACCTGATGTCGAACCTGTTCGCGCAGGCGGCCCTGTCGGCGGCGTTCGTGCCCGTATTCACCGACCTCTTGCAGCAGGGGCGCAAGCGCGAGGCGTTCAAGCTCGCCTCGACCCTGTTCTGGATCATCCTGTTCGGGCTCGGCGCGCTGATGGCGCTGGGGATCGTGTTCGCCGGCGTCATCATGCCGCTGTTCACGGTCTCGTTCGGCTCGCTGTCGACATTCAACGCCGCGGACAAGGCGCTGACGATCGGGCTCGCGCAGGTCCTGTTCCCGGTTGTGCTCGTCCTCGGGTTGACCGGATTGCTCGTCGGGATCCTGCAGTCCTACGACGAGTTCACGATCCCGGCGCTCGCGCCGGTCGTCTGGAACATCGTGATCATTGTCCTGCTCGTCGTGCTGCGCGATCAGTTCCACCCGAGCATCTACGCGTACGCCGTCGCGTGGCTGGTCGCGACGATCGTGCAGTTCCTCCTGATCGCCTCGGCGCTGCGGCGGATCGACTTCCGCGTGCGGTTCGAGCTGGACTGGCGCGACCCGCGCGTCAAGCAGGTGTTCGTGCTGATGCTGCCGGTCACGATCGGACTGGGGATCGTCAACCTCGACCAGCTGCTCAACTCCACGTTCGGCTTGCTCGTCTCAACGGACGCGCCGCGCGCGATCCAGCTCGCGTTCCTCATCTACATGCTCCCGCAGGGCGTCTTCAGCGTCGCGGTCGCCACCGTTCTGTTCCCCACGCTGAGCCGTCAGGCCGCGCGCCGCGACGTGGGTCCGATGCGTCACACGCTCGGCAACGGGATGCGCCAGATCAACCTGCTGCTGCTCCCCGCGGCCGCGGGGCTGATGGTGCTCGCGCAGCCGATCACGCGTCTTGTCTTCCAGCACGGCCATCTGACCGCCTCCCAGGCTCACGGAGTCTCCATCGCGTTGTTCTGGTTCGCGTGGAGCCTCCCGTTCGGAGGCCTCAACCTGCTGCTCACGCGGACCTTCTTCGCGGTGCAGCGGCCGTGGATCCCGACGCGGCTGGCGGCGATGAACATGGTCGTCGACGTGATCGTCAGCCTGTCCCTGTACAAGCCGCTCGGCATCGCCGGTCTCGTGATCGGGACCGCGGCGGCGAACATGGTGATGACGGCGCTCGAGCTGCATCGACTTCGGGCCGGCTTCAATGGCCGCCTGGAGGGCCGCCAAACGCTGATGGTCACGATGCGCATCGCGGTCGCCTCTGCACTCGCGGCCGGGATCGCCCGTGCGGTGTGGTTGGCGCTCGACTCGCTGCTGGGCGTGTCTCTGCCGGCGCAGATCGTCTCGGTCGGACTTGCGGTGGCGATCGCGGGCGCCTTCTACGCCAAAGCGGTGCTGACGATGCGGGTCCCGGAAGCGCGCCAGATCGAGTCGCTCGTCCGCGGACGGCTGCGCCCGCGCGACGCGACGTGAACGGTTGCGATCGTGGGCGCGGCCGGGTAGCGTGCGAGCATGATCGAGCAGCAGCAGGTGCATCTGGACAACGCCGACGTGCGCGGCCTGTGGGACCGACACCTCTCAGATCCCAGGCGCGAGCGAGCCTTCCTCAGTGCGGTCGGCTTCAACGCTGCGTTTGCGACCTGCCGCCTCGTGACCCACTCGATCAGAGCCGGGGTTGGTCCGTTTGGCAACTTGAGCGCCGGCGGGCGGCACCTGCACCACAGCACGCTCGGGATCTTCGGCCTGGTGGGCATCGGGTATGTCTGGACCTACCAGGTGGCGCTCGGCACGCATCCGCGGTCACGGTGGGGATCGCGCATCACGGCGACGACCTACGGGATCGCCTGCGCGCTGACGCTCGACGAGTTCGCGCTGTGGTTCGACCTGGCCGACGACTACTGGGACGCGCAGGGGCGCAAGAGCATCGACGCGGTGGCCCTGTTCAGCAGCCTGCTGACGGCGGGTGTCGCCGGGCGCGGCGCGCTGCACGAGCTGTCCCTGGTGGCCCGGCGGGTCGCCCGCGGCGGGGCGGTCACGCCGTCCGGCGACGGGGCGAGCAAGCTGGGGGCGAGGCCCTAACCTTGGGGCATCACCGATCAGGCCGACATCCGTAACTTCTCGATCATCGCCCACATCGACCATGGCAAGTCCACGCTCGCGGACCGCATCCTCGAGCTCACGCACACGGTCGCCGCACGCGAGATGCGCGCGCAGCTGCTCGACTCGATGGACCTCGAGCGCGAGCGCGGCATCACGATCAAGGCGCAGGCCGTCCGGGTGTTCTTCAACGCGCGCGACGGCGAGACCTACCAGCTGCACCTGATCGACACGCCCGGGCACGTCGACTTCACGTATGAGGTCTCGCGCTCGCTCGCCGCGTGCGAGGGCGCGCTGCTGGTGGTCGACGCCGCGCAGGGCGTCGAGGCGCAGACCGTCGCCAACACATACCTAGCGGTCGAGTCAGAGCTCGAGCTGATCCCGTGCCTGAACAAGATCGACTTGCCCGGCGCCGAGCCCGAGCGCGTCGCCGGCGAAGTCAGCGAGCTGATCGGCGAGCCGGCCGAGTCGATCCTGCGGATCAGCGGCAAGACCGGCGAGGGCGTGGGGGAGGTGCTAGAGGAGCTGATCGCGCGCGTGCCGCCCCCGGCGGGCGACCCCGACGGGCCGCCGCGGGCGCTGATCTTCGACTCCGAGTTCGACCAGTACCGAGGCGTGATCGCCTACATCAGGGTCGTCGACGGCGTGTTTCGCAAGGGCGCGCCGATCCGCGCGATGGCCACGGGCACGGAGGCGGACATCGACGACATCGGCTTCTTCAGCCCGCAGATGATGCCCACCGACCAGCTTGCGGCCGGCGAGGTCGGCTACCTGATCACGGGACTCAAGGACGTGACGCTGCTGCGCGTCGGCGACACGCTCACGACGCGCGCGAAGGCAGGCGGCTCGGCCGGCGCCGGTGGGCGGGCTGCGATCGCCGAAGCCAGCGAGGCGCTCCCTGGCTACCGGGAGGTCAAGCCGATGGTCTTCTGCG
>JBKQIR010000172.1:0-3329 GCA_052148275.1 Solirubrobacteraceae bacterium | reverse complement strand
AACGACGACTTCAACGCCTACTGGGAATATCACCTCGCCCAAGAACGACACCGCAACCACGACCTACGCTACGCCAACAGCGTCATCCCACGCGAGGCATAACGTCCCTCCAGACGAGCCGCACCCTAGTCAATTCATCACGAGGCGATACTCGACCTCGCATTGTGCGTTAGCGAGGATGAATATCGGCACAATCTCCGGTAGCCTCACCTCCGCTCATCTCCTGCGCACATTATGCTCCCTCACCTCATCGGCCAGAACGTCTGAGGCGAGCTTAGGTGGCCTCGATTCTGCCGAGGCCTGCCGGATCCATCGATTGTCGAGCCCGCTAGGCTCGCGTCCGTCGAGCATGGCATCTAGGTCACGTTCATCGAATCGGTCTGGCATCTCGTGCATGGCGTTTCCTCCGCTGAGAGTGGGTTGAAGCACAGCGGCAGAGTTGCACCTAGCCTGACGCGTTTCGGTGTTGCGGCCAGGTGTCTTGGCGTTCGGATCGCCCCGACAGGGGGTTCGGTTAGCCGCACTGTTCATGGCCGCGGTTGCCGAAATAATTCCCGGCATGGCGAGGACACGAGGACCGTCTTGATGATCAATGACCCGAGTGCGCGCAGAGCCCGTCTGGGCCGCAGCGACGCGCTGGATTCTTACCTGGAAGTGTCGCCCGCGCTACACGCCGAGCATCGAGCGGACGGCGGCACCGGAAAGGTCGCTTTTCGGGATGAACCCGCGCGCAGCGCTGGTCGAGACGAGCGACCCGTAGTCCGCGCCGTCGCGGCTCGAGGTAAGGATCACCGTGGGCGGGTGCTCGAGCTGCGCGAGCTGCTCGGCCACCTCGAAGCCGTCGATGTCGGGAAGCCGAATGTCGAGCAGGACCAGCTCGGGGCGGCGCTGACGCACTGCGTCGATGCCTTCGACCCCAGTAGCGGCCTCATCAACCGCGAAGCCTTCCGTCTCGAGCAGCGAGCGAGCGCTGGCGCGAAAACCTGCGCTGTCGTCGATGATCAGAGCGTCTGGCATCACGCCGATCATGCCAGACGACCTTCCGAACGACAGTACGGCTACCACCCCTGTTTGACCGAGGCGCAGATCGCTCCGCCAAGCCGATCCGCCGCGAGGCCGCGGAGCGAGTCGAGCTTCAGCCGGGCGTCCCAGGAGCGGGTCGCGACGCGGTCGGCGGCCCGCTTGCCGCCGACGAGGCCCAGCACGAGGGCCACGGCACCGACGGCATCGTAGACGAGGCCAACGGCGGCGAGGCCCGCGATCAGGCCGGCGATGCCCGCCGCATCTGCGAGCTGGACCAACGGTTCGATCGCGGCGCCGCGGCGCCAGGCCCAATCCCGGGGAACGCAGCGGCAATCGAGCCGGCAGCGCGATCAAGCGACGGCGACGATCATGACGTTCGTTTCGTTGGTGGAGGTGACCCGCCAGCTTCGCCGCTAAGGCCTGGCGTTGCATGGTGCAGCCCAGCGTTCGGGGGCACGCCTGACCCCACGGTGCGCCGCTCGTCAACGTACGCCGCGGGCGCTACCTTGTCTGTGCGGTCGAGGTGGTCTGAACGATCGGTTGTGAGTGCTGCCTCGCCGTCGTAAGCTGAGGGGCCGATGAGCGTTGAGCTCGTTTCCGCTGCGTCTGAGCCGCGTACCACGAGCCGCACGCCGCGGCGCTTTTCGCCGTGGGCGCTCCTCGTCGTCGGTTCGCTGATGGCGGTGCTCGCCGGGGCTTCGGTGCTCGCCGCTTGGTGGCTCGCCAGCTCCCGCACCACAACTGTCGCCTACGTATTGCCGAGAACGCTGCTTGGGATCGAGTTGCGCGTGCAATCCGGCAATGTCACGATCGTTGGCGGCAGCCAGGCGGGGGTTTCGGTTAGCCGTACCGACCACTCGGTCTATGGGCACGGCCCGCGTGAGCAGCGCCTCGTCCGGCTTGGGATTCTGCATCTCGCCTCGAGCTGTCCGGCGCTCGTCCTCGGCTCTTGCGGTTCGAACTACCTGATCGAGGTGCCCGATAACGTCTCGATCAACGTGCGCGCCGAGCACGGCGCTGTCCGTTTGGAGGGCTATCAAGGCTCGGCAGATATCACGACCAACGCGGGCTCGATCACCGCCGAGGGCTATTGCGGGTTGGGGCTCGCTGCCACAGCGGCCAGCGGCAGCATCAGCGTCGGGACCTCCTGCTCGCCGGCGCGACTCGCGCTTTTCAGCGACAGCGGCAGTGTCGCCGTGACTGTCCCGGCCGGGAACTACCGGATCGACGCAGCCTCGCAGAGCGGCAATACCCGCATCAGCGGACTCGTCAACGACGCCGACGCCCCCTGGAACATCCAGGCCCTGTCAAACAGCGGCAACGTCACGGTGGCCGCCGACACATGAGCACACTCGCTCTCGCGCGGCCCGAACCGCTCGCGCTCCGGCGTCGCGCTCGAGAGGCGATGCGAAGTCTCGCCTATCTACTCGCCGAACTCGCGCTCGGCGTTCTCTACCTGATTGCGTTGCCAACTGCGCTTCTGGGCGGCGCTACCGCGTTGCGGCGGCTGCTCGAACTCGAGCGCACGCTCGCGAACCGTCTCCTCGGAGCGCGGATCCCAGCATTGCGGCCCGTCATGCCCGGCGAGCCGATCGACCGGCGCAACGTCGCGTTCCTTGCCTCAAGACTCCCGCTCTGCGCGCTTGCCGCAGCCCTCTGCGCGATACCCGCCGCGCTCGTCGTCGAACTCCTCATTCACGCGGTCGAAGGATTCGTGGGCACCAGCAGCTACCTCGGCCCGTGGTCGCTCGGTCCGCCTGTCGGATGCGTGCTGGTCCTCTTCAGCGTTCCGGCGCTCGTCCTGCTAGCGGCGACACTCATCGCCTGCGGCTCGCAGCTCGGGCAGCTGACCCGTCACGCTCTCACGAGCCGCGTCAGTACTGGTGTCACGGTGCGCGAGGCACTGGCGGAACGGCTTGGCGACCACACACTCACAATCGCCTACTGGCTCCCCGAATCGGAGCTGTTCGTCAACGAACACGGCCACCCAGTCGAACTGCCGACCGGAGACTCCGGTCGCGCATGGACTGCAGTCGAGCAAAGCGGTCGCCGCGTCGCCGCGATCATCCACGACGCCGAACTCGAGGCGCGACCCGAACTGGTCGAGGCCGCCGCCGCGGGCGCTGTGCTCGCACTCGGAAACGAGCAGTTGAAAGCGGACCTACGCGCGCGGCTCGAAGAACTACGCGCCTCGCGAAAGCGCATCGTCGAAGCAAGCCTCGAAGCACGCAAACAACTCGAACGTGACCTCCACGACGGCGCCCAGCAGCAGCTCGTCTCGCTCTCCCTCGATCTGCAACTCCTGC
>JBKQIR010000171.1:0-2564 GCA_052148275.1 Solirubrobacteraceae bacterium | reverse complement strand
ACACTTCGTCGCCAAGACACCCACACCTGGGGTCAGAGTGCTTTTGAGCCAGACCTCGGTTCAGCCTTCGACCCTACGCGAACCGTCGCCCGCGCGGGCACCAAAGATTCAACACCGGGAGTGCTTTTGCGCTGGCGGCGGCGCGAACTTGGCTATGGCTATGGCGACGAAGCGCTTGGCCGAATCGAGCCCGAGCTGCGCCGCGGCGCACGATCGGTTTCGACGGCGAGCACTGGTGCGGTCTCGCTGGTCGGCGTGATTGCAATGCCACGTACTCGGTAGTCGCGACGCGCGGCGCGGACGGCTGCTTTGCCCGGAGGATGCGCGAGCCGCACTGCGCGAACCTCACCTCCGAGGCGGACTACTGCATTCGTCGCGCATCGGACTCCTGGTTTCGCCAACAGGCGATCGTCCCGGTCCCGGCTCCATCAACCCGACTATTCGTATCGCGCGGGAGCGATCACGGCGCTCGTTCACCCGGGATCGATCCCCGTCCGGTCGAAGGGACGGCGGAAAGGACGCTGTTGCTTGCAAGAGCGCGGCAAGCGCGTCGACGAAAGCGACAGTCTCGCGCCGATTTGGCGGGCCGTCACTTGTGGCGCAAAGCGACGACCTCGGCGCCGACGTCGTCGACCGCGCGGGCGAACTCGGCAAAGCCGGCCGCGAAAGGGCCACGGGGCGCCCGTGCCGCCAGGATTTGAGGATCGACGGCGCCCAGCGCCTGGCACCGAGCCGGACGACTCCGCGCCGATCGCGCGATCGTGACCGCAGGCGTCCGCGGACGCGGGCGGCCCGTGCTGCTCGCCGGACGCGGGGCGCACAGCGCACCGTAGGGGATGCCGGGTTTGCCGATGTCGAACGCGTCTTCGCCGGCGCCGGCGCGGGTTCGGTCGGCTCGGGCGTCAGATCTCGGCCCTGGTTGGAGGCCGAATCAGGTGGCCGCTGCCGGATCGCACATGGAACGGCGAGCGTCGGCGGGTGCCCTCGGAGCGCCGTGGGTCAGGACGCGGATACGTTCTGTAGCGCCTCGCCCAGCAGGGTGACTGACCGCAGGCGACCCTGGATCGTCGGTGCCTGGTGAGCGACGATCAACTCGTCGGCTTCGGTCTGGCGCAGGAAGCCCTCGAGATAGTCCGTCACTTGGCGCTGGGTCCCCAGCGCGGTGTAGGTGAGCATCTCGTCGACGTGCGCTGCGACCCCGCCGGCGAGCAACCGGTCGGCCTCCTCGTCGGTCATCTCGAGGTCTTTGATGCCCAGCTGCCGTCCATAGAGGCTGACAGCTCGCCTGCGCCGGATGCCCTGCAACTGCTCCTCAGCAACGCTGGTCGTGTCGGCAGCGATCACGTTCACTGCGGCGATCACATACGGTCGCTCCAGCTGTTCCGAGGGCCGGAATTCGCCGCGGTAGGTGGCGATCGCCGCGTTGAGCGCCGCCGGCGCGAAGTGCGACGCGAAGGCGTAGGGCAGACCCAGCGCGGCAGCCAGCTTTGCCCCAAACAGCGACGAACCCAAGATGTAGAGCGGGACCCGTGAGCCCTTGCCCGGAACGGCGTCGACCCCGGGCACGATGCTGTCCCCGGCGAGATAGCCCTGCAGCTCCAGGACGTCCTGGGGAAACGTATCGGCCGAGCTGGGATTGCGTCGCAGCGCGTACATCGCGTTCTGGTCAGAGCCCGGCGCGCGGCCCAGGCCAAGGTCGATACGACCCGGGTACATGGCAGCCAGCGATCCGAACTGCTCGGCGATGACCAGCGGGGCGTGGTTTGGCAGCATCACCCCGCCGGCACCGAGCCTGATGCTCTGCGTGTGAGCGCCGACATGCGCAATCAGCACGCTGGTCGCCGACGACGCGATCATGGGCATGTTGTGGTGCTCGGCGTACCATACCCGCTCGTAACCGAGCTCCTCCGCCTGCTGGGCCAGAGCCACGCTCCCCGCGAAGCTCTCAGCAGCGCTCTCGCCACGCCCGATCGGCGCGAGGTCAAGGATCGACAAGCGCGTTAGCATCACCGCCCACGTTAGCTTGCCCGGCGCCCGCCACGCGCGGGACTCCTCCCGACGCGTAAAGTCGTGCCCACTGCACCCAACGATCGACATGCCGCCATTGCGCTCGCGAGCTCGCGCCGGCGGGGAGACGAAAACCGATCGTCCGACGAGCTGTCCGCTGCCGGCACGTGCTGTCGCTTGGACGAGCCCACCCTTTTACCAGGACGCACCTCTGCGAGTGCTTGCTTGACTCCCGTCTCGGGCGATCAACAAGCGCGAGTCGACAGCCGCTTCAATGCCAAGCACCTGTGTCGACGGCCGAGGCGAGATGGCCGCTTTCCCAGCTTGTGATTGCCGCCGAGTCGGGTGGCAGCTAGCAATGGCCACGGGGCTTCCGAGCACTCCAGGATCCGGACGTGCGACCGACGATGCTCGTCTTCACGCGAAAGAGCGACTCGCTGGCGTGGTCCGGGCGTCGCCGAGTCGGCCGAGGAACGTCGATCGATCGGGTAGGCGCCGCGCTCACCCCGGCGCCTGCCACACCACCGGACGTGCGGGTCCGCATCCGGCGGTTCGCT
>JBKQIR010000170.1:0-7788 GCA_052148275.1 Solirubrobacteraceae bacterium | reverse complement strand
TCCGGCGATCACGGCCCTGTGCTCAACCCGGCGCCACCGCTCAACAGACACCACGCCCACCATCACGCCGATTAACTGCTAACCAGAGCGAGCAGCCGAGGCGCTACTCACTGAAGTAGGTCAGAGTGAGTCGGCCGGCCCTCGTCCCCTGCGGGAGCCTCGGCTGGTGGATCGAAGCTGACCGTGATCAACTGGTGCTCGTCGCGCTGTTGGGCCTCGGCGGTCCGGCGCATCGCCTTCCGGTCCGCCTTCGAGAGGCGGCCGGAGAACGAGCGCGGCCACAAGCGCCCGTCCAGCACGACGTTCAGCTCGGCGCACGCGAGCAGCATCGTTGCTGAGAGCAGCAGCCACGAAAGCAGTCCGATGACTGTGGCGAACGCGCCGTAGGTGAGGTTTGACTGGGCCACCGTGTGCTGGACATAGAGGCCACCCAGGTTCTGCAGCACGAGCCAGCCCCCGGTGGCGACCACGGCCCCGGGCATCACCTGGCGTGCAGTGACCTCGGCGCTGGTGAGAATCCGGAACGACACGAAGAAGAGCAGAAAGTCGATCGTGAGCGACGCGATGAAGCTGAGGACACGGAAGGTTTCGGGCTGGATGTCCCCGGTTCGCGCGAGGTTGACGACGGCGGTCGAGGCGACGACTGCGATCCCGAACGACGCTAGCAACGCGATGCCGCGCAGTCGCGCTGCGAGGAACCCGGACCGCCTGAACCGGCGGACCGCCCAGGTCTCATCAAGCGCCCCTCCGATCGCGGTTGTGACCCCGAGCCCGGCCCAGACCGACCCGATCACCCCGATCGCCAGCCCGAGCCAGTTCCCGCTCAAAGAGGTGATGTTGCCGCGGAGCTGCTGGCCGAGCACGGGCAGCTCGGCGAGGAGCGAATCGAGGACATCGTGTTGAAACTCTGGGTTGCCGTGCAGAACGATCCCGAGGATTGATACGAACGCCAGCAATAGCGGGAAGATCGAGAAGAAAGCCCAGAACGCGATCAGCGCCGCGTAATCGGAGGCCGAATCGTCTGAGAACTTGATGGCGACCGCAACCGGAAAGGCCGTCACGGTGTGCGCCTGCTGAAAGCGGTCTGCAGCGGCCAGTAGCGAACGAGGACTCATGCTCTCAGCGGGAGGCGTGCGGCCGCCAAGTTATCAGGAGAACGCGATCAAAGCGCAGGATCGGCAGGAATCGCGCCGATCCTTGAACGATCGATGATCGCGAAGATTCCGAGCCCTTTCTTGAACGAAGCGGTCACGCATCTGCGCGCATTGACCAGAAGCTCGACGCGCTTGATGAGCCCTTGAGCCTGCGGGCGCTGCGCGCCCGGATCGACGCGATGATCGTCGACTACCAAGCGTGCGCTGGCAGGCAGCGTCAAGCTCGGTGCCGAGGATCGCCACGAACTCTTTGGGATCCGTGGGCAGCTTCAACGACGTTCGCGTCTGTTCGCGCAAGATCTCCCAGGCGCGCTCCGGCAGCAGAGCGAGGTCTTCACGTTTGGTGAAGACCTCAGAACCGATCTCGGGTCACCCAACGGTCAGAGCGGGAGACGAACACGTCGCGGCGGTGAAGAGCATCCCGCAGCGCCTCAAGCGCACAGAACGTGTACGCGCTGCGATTGAACTTGCCGGGCTCCGAGAGCACGAGCGTCCGCCAGGCGCGGGTGACGATCCCCATCGGCACGTCCGCTCCGGTCAGCGAATGCTTGCTGTCGATCTCTCGCAGCGC
The DNA here is from genome assembly GCA_052148275.1 of Solirubrobacteraceae bacterium. Lineage (GTDB taxonomy): Bacteria > Actinomycetota > Thermoleophilia > Solirubrobacterales > Solirubrobacteraceae > Palsa-465. Next base: position 6,063 of record JBKQIR010000170.1, on the reverse strand, counting down.
TCGGATCGCTTCGAGCACGTGCTCGCCAGCGTCCGTTGCCTGGAAGTGGAGCGTGTCGAGCAGCAGCGGCAGGAACCGGCGCACGGTCCCGTAGCCGCCGAGCAGCCGCTGGCGGTGACCCGCCTCGACCGGCCGGGTGTGCTCGCGCAGCTGGCTGATCGCCGCTTGCAGCCGGCCGCGGCCGACCCGGGCGAGAATCGCATCGCGCAGATCGGCGTCGTTGATGCTCTCATCGAGCACCGGCGCGCACGCGTGCGCGAGCCGGACCCCGGCCTGATCGATCAGCCCCGCGATCTCAAGCCGGCGTTTGCGCTCGCGTGCCACCGCGCGATCATCGATCTCTGAGAGGATCACGTCGAGGTGGTCAAGCGTCTGGCCGTGGGCGCGCAGCTCCCCGATGGCGGCGAACGCCATCATTCTGAGCGCACGCTCGAGCCTGAGCGCGGGCTCGAGCCCGCGCCGCTGGTCTGCTGTCACACCGCGGGCGAGCAGCTCATACCCGCGCTGCGCTGCGCGGTAGCAGACCGGCCCAACCAGCCGCCACAGCACGCTCGCGCCTGGGAGCGGCACCTTGGAGGCGATCAGACGATCGACCGACCGGTCAAACAGCGCCCGGTGGCTCTCCGCCGACACCTACGCCCTGGCCTCCAGCCACCGCACCAGCTCGCGCTCGACGTTAGGTTTGTCGCGGCGGCGGAACCGGCCAAACCGGGCCGTCTGGGGGCCATTAGCAGCCTCAGCGCGATCGCGAACGCCTCCTGGTCGACTCCTCAGCAAGATCGAAGTCGCCGATGTAGCCGACCAGGCTGGCCAGCACGCGCCGCCACCGCGCGCGAAAGGCACGCTCGATCAAACAGTACCCTCCAAGCCCTGGACATGCACCAACGGACGGACCTCTACCACCCCGCCGAGCCTAGCCGCCGGGCAGCGAGCAGCAATCTCGAGCACCGAGTCGAGACTCTCCGCCTCGAACAGGTAGAAGCCGCCAAAGACCTCCTTGGTATTCGCAAAGGGGCCGTCGGTGATCAACGTCTCGCCGCCCTCGACGCGCACAGCGCTCGCAGTCTCGATCGGCTGCAGCTGAGCACCTCCAATGTAACCCGGGAGCGCCGCGATCGCGAAATACTCCGCCGTCATCTGCTCCAGCTCCGCAGCGCTCAGCGCCTCATAGGTACCTGGCTTCTCATAGACCAACACCGCGAACTGCATACGCCCTCCTTGAAGATTCGTTATCAACCCTACGACGAACAGACACCGCCGCAGGGGACAAACCTCCACGGCTACGCCTGCAGGACGACGTTCGATGGCAAGCTGGCGCGATCCGAGCGGAACTCCGCACGCTCGAGTTGGACTTGATGCACAAGCACGCGACGGCGTCGAGCCGCTCCCGCAGTCCGACCGAGCAGTGCGGTCCACACCGGGTCGTGACGCCGGTCGGCTGATTCTGCTCGATCGACGAAGCAGGACCAGCCGGCCCGTCGCCGCGGCGGCGCTCCTCGCCACGAGCGAGTCCGTCGGCTGGCACGACGGCGATGGGCCTCGCCTGACGCGCTCTTCCACACAAGCGCGCCGAGCAGGATGCGTGACGTCGCCGGCGAGCTGCGCGTCCGACCACGAAGGCAGGTGTGGGGCTGGTCGTAATGCGGCGGCCGAGCGTGGCTGCTCCGCACCTGGCGGCGCCACGCCGGGGCCGTGGCCGCTTTGCTCTCGGAGGCCGTAGCGACGCGACGCGCCGCGAGATCGTCGAGTTCACTCCGAGCCAGCGGCGCCACCGGGGATCGGGTGGCGGGAGGCGCCCGGGCCGCACGGCGTAGCCGACTGACCTGGTTTCCTCCCGTCGCCCGGGCTTGACGGAGGTTCGCGCATTTCCGGCTCGCATGAAAGCTGTCCCCTGAGCGTGCGCCCGTTCGTCGTTAGGGCGACAATCCAATCTCCTCCGTAGGAGGTTCCAGATGAAGTACGCCATGTTGATCCACGAAAAGCCCGGCAACGTCGAGGCGCTGGCAGAGGACGAGCAAAAGGCTGTGTTCGCCGAATACATGGCGCTGGCGGAGGACGCGCGCGCCCGGGGCGGTGCGCAGCTCCAGCCGATCGAGACGGCCACGACGGTGCGTGTGCAGGACGGCCAGACGCTGACCACCGACGGCCCGCACGCCGACACCAAGGAGGTGTTCGGCGGCTACGACGTGTTCGAGGCGGACAACCTCGACGAGGCGATCGTGCTGGCGGCGCGGATCCCGGCGGCGCGTCTCGGCGGCGCGATCGAGGTCCGGCCGTTGGTGGAGCGCTAGCGCTGCTGGACGAGGTTTTCCGGGACGAGTGGGGGCGGGTCCTGGCCTCGCTTGTCGGTTTCCTTCGCGATTTCGATCTCGCGGAGGAAGCCGCCCAGGAGGCGTTCGCGGTCGCCGCGGAGCGCTGGCCCCGCGACGGAGTCCCGGCCAACCCCGGCGCTTGGCTGACGGTCACCGCGCGCAACCGTGCGATCGACCGGATCCGACGCGAGCGGACGCTGGCCGAAAGGGCCCGTCAGCTAGAGGTGCCCGAAGCGACAATGGACGAACTTGACGACACCGTGATCGAGGACGAGCGGCTCGAGCTGATCTTCACCTGCTGCCATCCCGCGCTGGCGCTCGAGGCGCAGGTTTCGCTCACACTGCGGGCGCTCGGTGGACTGACGACAGAGGAGATCGCGCGCGCGTTCTTGGTCTCCGAGGAGGCGATGAAGCGGCGCCTATCGCGTGCGAAAGCAAAGATCAAGGCGACCGGGATCCCGTTCGCCGTCCCGGCCGAGCACCTGCTACCCGACCGCGTGGGCGCGGTGCTGGCGGTCGTGTACCTGATCTACAACGAGGGCTACTCGGGCCGCGTCGACCTGGCCGGCGAGGCAATCAGGCTGGGCCGTGTGCTCGCCGCGCTGATGCCCGACGAGCCGGAGGTGCACGGACTGCTGGCGCTTATGCAGATCCAGCACGCGCGACGGGAGGCGCGGTTCTCCGGCGACGAACTGGTGTTGCTCGAGGACCAGGACCGGTCGCGGTGGGACGCGGACAAGATCGCTTCCGGGCGCACCGCGCTCGAGCGCGCGCTCGCCCTGCGCGGCCGCGGGCCGTACGTGCTCCATGCCGCGATCGCCTCGCTCCAGACCGAGAAGCGGATCGACTGGAACGAGGTCGGCGCGCTATACGGTCAGCTCGCGCAGATAACGCACTCGCCAGTGGTCGAGTTGAACCGCGCGGTCGCAGTCGCTCAGGCCGGAGCAACCGAGCAGGCGCTCGAGATCGTCGACGGCCTCGACCTCGACGACTACCAGTACCTGCACTCCACCCGCGGCGAGTTGCTGCGTCGCCTCGGCCGGACTGTCGAAGCACGCGCGGCGTACGAACGGGCGCTGAAGCTCGCCAGCTCAGAGCCCGAGCGTCGCTTCCTCGCGCGCCGGATCGCCCAACTTTAGACCGCCCCGCGGCAAACCCGGCCGACGCACCGTGGCTGTCCCCTCGGCGCCCGCCCGTTCGTCGTCAGTGCGTAGCGATCACACGACCCGGGAGGACAGCGAGATGACCCAGCCACGCACCCACACCACACGCGAGCTCGACAGGCGTAGGGGCGACGGGATCGAGGTCCGGCTGCCGTGGTGTCAGAACGACGGTCACGTGACGGTGGCGGTCACCGACACCAAGACCGGTGAGGCGTTCGAGCTTCCGGTACGCGAGGGCGAGCGCGCGCTCGAGGTGTTCCATCACCCCTACGCGCACGCGGCGCGGCCACAGCATCGGCGTGTCCTGATCACGGCGTCCCATTCGTCGTAGCGACAACAGCCCCAAGAGGAGGCAGTGATGCAACTTCACACCAACACCCAATCTTCTGTCCGTGTCCCGACCGCTGGAGGACCGATGACGTCCACATCCCCGAATATCAATCGCTGGCGCGCGTTCGCGCTGTTGGCGGTGTCGTTCTTCATGACGGTCATTGATCTGACGATCGTCAATGTCTCGCTGCCCACGATCGGTCGCGATCTGCACTTCAGCGCGACCAGTCTGCAGTGGGTGGTGACGGCGTACGCGCTCACGTTCGGCGGCTTCATGTTGCTCGGCGGTCGCGCGGCGGACCTGCTGGGCCGCCGCCGGATCCTGATGGTCGGGCTTTCGTTGTTTACGGCGGCGTCGCTGGCAGCCGCGCTGTCCACCGGCGAGGTGTCGCTTATCGTAGCGAGGGCCGTCCAAGGACTTGGCGCGGCGCTCATGCTGCCCGCCGCCCTGTCGATCGTGATGAACATGTTCGCCGAGGGCGCCGAGCGCAACAAGGCGCTCGGGATCTGGGGCGGGCTCGGGGCCGGCGGGGCGACCGTTGGTGTCATCGCCGGCGGCCTTCTCACCCGCTACGCCGGGTGGCAGTACATCTTCTATCTGAACGTCCCGATCGGGGCTGCCGCACTGGCGCTCGCACCCAGGATCGTGCCCGACAGCCGGCTCGCCACCACGCGCCGGCGGTTTGACGCGCTCGGTGCGATCGCGGGCACGGGCGGGCTCGTGCTAATGGTCGGCGCGATCGCCCAGGCACCGCAGTACGGCTGGGGCGCCACGCGGACCGTCGCTCTGCTGGCGGCATCGGCGGCGCTGCTCGCCACGTTCCTCGTGATCGAGAGTCGGGTGCAGGAGCCCGTGCTGCCACTGTCGATCTTCCAGCTGCGCACGCTCGCCGGCGCGAACGCGGCAGGGCTGCTGTTGGGCGGTAGCTTCTTCGCGTTCATCTTCGTCGGCACCCTCTATATGCAGGAGGTGCTGCACTACAGCGCTCTGCAGACCGGTCTCGCATGGCTGGCCGCGTCGCTGACCTCGATCGTCCTCGCTGGCATCTCACAGGCGTTTGTCACCCGTGGCGGCGCCAAGGTCGTGATGGCGATCGGGATGACGCTGATCGGCGCGGGCGTGCTCTGGGCGACCCAGGTGCCCGTCCACGGACGCTTCCTCGCGAACCTCGCCGGCCCGTTCGTCGTTGCGGGCGCCGGGACCGCCTTCGCGTTCATCCCGATCTCGATCGCCGCGCTCGCCGGCGTCTCAGAGCACCAGGCCGGGCTCGCGTCCGGGCTCCTGAACACCAGCCAGCAGCTCGGCGGAGCGATCGGGATCGCAATCGCCTCAAGCCTGGCGGCGAGCCACACTCAGACGCTGGTGCACTCCGGCACCGCCGCACCCGCGGCCCTCACCGCGGGCTTCCAGCAGGCGCTGTGGGTGCTCGGCGCGATCGCGCTGCTCGCCGTCCCGGCGATCTTCGCGCTCGTCCGCCGCGACGAGCTCTCCAACGCGGTTGCCAAGACCACGATCCGCGAGCCGCAGCCCGCGCTGGCCGGCACAAACTGACCCTGATGTAAGCAACCACAACCCGGACAACCAGGCGGGAGTCAACAATGAGCCGCACCTGGGCCACGATCGTCACCTACGGGCCGGCCTCTCGCGCCGAGCAGGTCGCTCATGACCTTGATCGAAGATGTCGTGGACCGAGCGAGCAGGGCAGCGACGCGTCGGTATCCGGACTTGGGTGCGATGAGATCTCGAGCCGTCGGCGGTTTACAGTCGGTGTCGAGACGCCACCCCGAGAGGAGCCAGCCGTGAGCTTGCCTGAGATCGTCAGCAGCGAAGATTGGATTCGCGCCCGCCTCCGTCTGCTACTCGAGTTACGGCAGTCGGTTCAACTTCGACTACGGCGTTTCGTTCGATGACACCGTCGACGATCCCCATTACAACTACCGTTCCGCCGTCGAGTTGAAGGCCAAGTACGGCTTGGCCGAGCTCCCGAATGAGCTACACGGAACGAGTGTGTTTCTTCGCGTCGAAGATCGCGTCTTCCACACCTACTCGACCTACGCGCGTGGCACCGAGCAGGTGGGCGGCACGCACTACTACCTCGATATGACGGCCCTCGGACGCCAGGAGGATTGGGAGTTGCCGTTCACGGGGTGTCGCCGTGATGGCTGGGGTTCCTGCGTGACTTTATGTAGGGACGAGCGAGGGGATGGGGAGGCGGTGGTGGGCGGCAGTCGCGACGTTCTGCAGGTAGGTGAGAACG
>JBKQIR010000169.1:0-76317 GCA_052148275.1 Solirubrobacteraceae bacterium | reverse complement strand
ACATACATGCCTACCTAGAACGCTACCTGATCAGCCAGCCGCAGTCTATAGCTGCCAGCAGAAACGTGTACCTAGGCGTTCCGGCGCTCTGACGACCCCGAGAACCTAGAACCCCGTAAACACCGGGCGCCGAACGCGCTCTCACACTCGGCACCAGACGTCCTGCCAGGGTCCGGTATCGGGCCGAAGTACGCCCTTTTGCGGGCCCGCTTTCGCGGGATTGGTCCGCGAATGGACCACCAGAAACGGAAAAGCCCTGCGTTAGCAGGGCTTTTGTGAGTACCGCTACCGGGATTCGAACCCGGGTTACCGCCGTGAGAGGGCGGCGTCCTAGTCCCCTAGACGATAGCGGCGTGAGACGCTGGAGCGTAGCGGATGCGCCATTCGGCATGCTCTCCGCTCCCGTAAATGCTAGCCTTCGGCCCTCTGCGGCTGTGGTGAAATTGGTAAACACGCGGCGTTCAGGTCGCCGTGCCCTTGCGGGCTTGGGGGTTCGAGTCCCTTCAGCCGCACTGACTGACTGAGCCGGGAGCAGCGGTAGGCGGTCACGACCCACCGTTCGCTCGCGGTCGGCGCCCACAGACGGACGTCCGGTGGCGGTCCGGGGGGGCGGTCAGAGCCAGCCGTTCACCTCGGCTATCCGGATCGCCTCGGCGCGGTTGCGGGCGTCGAGCTTCTGGATCGCCGCCGAAATATGGTTGCGGACGGTGCCGTGCGAGAGGTGCAGCGCGGTCGCCAGCTCCGAGATCGTGGCGTAGCCGCGCGAGGCGGCGAGGATCTCACGCTCCCGGACGGTCAGCGGGCTGTCGCCCTGGCTGAGCGCGGCGGCGGCGAGACCCGGATCGACGATCCGCTCGCCGGCCATCGCGCGCCGGATCGCGCGCGCCAGATCGCTCGCAGGCGCATCTTTGAGGAGGAAGCCGGAGGCTCCGTTCTCCATCGCGCGGCGCAGGTACCCCGGGCGCCCAAAGGTCGTCAGGATCAGCACGCGGCAGCCGGGCAGCGCCGATCGCAGCTCGCCAGCCGCCTCGAGTCCCGTCTTCACGGGCATCTCGATGTCCAGCAGGGCGACATCGGGCGCCGCGTCGAGCGCGGCGGGCAGTACCTCGTCGCCGCGCGCGACCTGAGCGACGACCTCGATGTCGGGCTCGAGCGACAGCAGACTGGCGAGCGCTCCGCGCACCATCCCCTGGTCCTCGGCGATCAGGACGCGGATCATCTCGTCCACCCCGGGATCATCACCAGGAGCACCTCGGGATCATCACCAGGAGCACCTCGGGATCAGCGGCACCTCGACAGCAAGCCGGTAGCCGCCGCCGGCCTGCGGGCCGGCGGCAATGGTTCCACCCAGGCTGCCCACACGCTCCTGCAGTCCCGCCAGGCCGTGGCCGTCACCGTACGCCTCCGAACCGTTCCTCGGAGCGGTCGCCGGCCCGTCGTCGAGTACTTCCACGCCGGCGCCGGCGAGCGTCGCGGTGACACAGAGCCGGCAGTGGCGGGCGCGGGAGTGACGGATCACATTCGTCGCCCCCTCGCGCACGGCCCACGCCAGCACGGCCTCCACCGGCGGGTCCATCGCAACCTCGGCCCACGCGATGTCCACGTCGATCCCGGCAGCCGTCAGCGCCATCCGCGCGCCGGCCAGCTCACCGTCGAGGGTCGGTCGGCGATAGCCGCTGACGGCCTGGCGCACCTCGGTCAAAGCGTCCCTGGCGACCGTCTCGATATCCCCGAGCTCGGTTGCGGCACGCGCGGGCTGCTCGGGGAGCAGGCGGCGGGCGAGCTCGGTCTTGATCGCGATCACCGACAGCGTATGGCCGAGCAGGTCGTGGAGATCGCGCGCAAAGCGCTCACGCTCGCGCACCACGGCGAGCCGGGCGAGCTCGGCTCGTGCCTCGGTCAGCTCGACGTTGCTCGCGCGCAGGTCCCGCACGAACAGGAGCATGAGCCCGATCCCGAGCGTCCCGGCGCCCTCGGCGAACGCATTCTCGACGGGCTGGCCGGCGATCAACGTGCCGCCGACGGCGAAGGCGATGCACAGCAGCATCAGCCAGAAGCCGAGCGAGGACTGCGTCACGAGCGCGGCGCAGGCGGCGCAGTAGATGAAGGTCACGCCCCATCCGTCGGCCGGCACGCCGAGCGTGAGCGCCAGGCTGACGGCGAGCAGCACCGCGTAGAGCGTCGGCCGGACCCAGACATGCGTCATCCAGAAGCGGACCCAGGTGTGACTCTTCCAGAATGCGCCGGGCCAGCACGAGATGATCGCGAGGTAGATCGCTACGAACACGACCGTTCCGGCGATCGCAAGCACGCGCTGCGCCGGCGTCACATGGGTTGTGAAGGTGCTCGTCAGAGGAAACGCGAGGAAGACCAGCCAGACCGTCCCCGAGGCGATCTGCAGCGCACGGCTCGGGGGCCCGGCTTCCCGGGCACCCGAAGGTCCTGCCCAGAGGCGCTTGCGCGAAATCACCTCATCTCGCCCTGCGGCCTGCGGAGGAACCTCACCATCAGATAGATGCCGATCGCCGACCAGATCGCCAGCGAGACCGCGTCGACCGTCTTCAGGCCGATGCCGGTGGTGTGCGGATTGAACGCGTACTGCAGCCCGTCCGCAAGCGGCTTGATCGGGAACAGCTTGGCGAGGTCCTCGAGCCAGTTCGGGAAGTTGGAGGTCGGAAACCACACGCCCGAGAGGAACGTCAGCGGCAGGACGGTCATATTCGTCACCACCGGCGCCACCTCGGCGGTGCGGATGAAGTTGACGATCCCGATCCCGAGCGTTGTGAACGCGATCGTGCCGAGCGCGAGGATGACAACGAGACCCGGGAGCGTCGAGGCGCGAACGTGCACGCTGTAGAAGATCGCGCCCACGCCGAGCGTCACAACGGTCATCAGGAACATGATCACGACGGTCGAGGAGATCCGCGCGGCGACATACGCCCAGCGTGGCAGCGGCGTACCCTGCATCCGCTTCAGCACCCCCTCATCGCGCAGGATCGCAGTGCTCACCGCCATGTTGACGTACGTCGTCGCGATCACGCCGTAGGCGAGGATGCCGGGAACGAAGAACACATTGAGCGGAATGCGAGCAGCGCCGTGGCCGGTGTGATCGTTGCTGTAGAAGCTCGCGAAGATGACAAGGAACATGAGCGGGAGCGCGAACGTGAGAACCGCGCTCGCGCGATTGCGCCAGTAGGTGCGCTGTTCGTAGCGGACCTGCCACAGGACGAGCGACAGGTCACGGCGGAAGGTCGACGCCGTTGCCGGCGCCGGTGTCGATGCGGTGATTGCGCTCATCGGATTGCCTCCTCGGCCGCCATCGCGCCGTTCGCGTCGGCGCCGGTCAGCTCCAGGTAGATGTCCTCGAGCGTCGGCTGGCTCACCGAGAAATGCTCGAGTTGATGGTCGTGCTCGATCGCCCACGTGGTGATCAGCTGCGTGGCGCGCACGGGCTCGGTACTGAGAATGCTGACCCGCTCGCCGTCGAACGAGCGATCCTGAGCAGGTACGTCGGGGACGTCCCCGAACGACGTGCCCTCCGGCAGCACGAACGAGATGACCGCCGGTCGGCGGTCACGTCCGCCGAGCTCGTCGGGGGCCCCGATCGCGATGATCCGACCCGCTCGCATCACCGCCACGCGGTCGGCGAGCGCCTGCGCTTCGTCCATGTAGTGGGTGGTGAGGATGATCGTCTTGCCGAGACGGCACAGCGACTTCACGGTCGTCCACGCCTGGCGGCGGGCGGCGGGATCAAATCCGGTTGTCGGCTCGTCGAGGAAGATGAGGTCCGGGTCGCCGACGAGTGCGAGCGCCAGATCGAGTCGGCGGCGCTGACCGCCCGAGAGCTGCTTTGCGTGCTCGTCGCGCTTCTCCACGAGCTCGACGAGCTCGATCACCTCGTCGAGCGGACGCCGCCGCGCATGGTAGCGGCCGTACATCTCGATCAGCTCTGCGACGGTCAGCTCCGACTGCACGCCGCACTCCTGCAGCACGATCCCGACGTGCTCGCGCAGCTCGCGCGGCCTGTGCGCCGGGTCCAAGCCGAGCACGTGCGCATCGCCGCCGGACCTCGTACGGTAACCCTCGAGGATCTCCACGATCGTCGTCTTGCCGGCGCCGTTGGGACCGAGCAGGCAGAACACCTCCCCCCGAGCCACCTCGAAGCTGACCCCGCGCACCGCCTCGTTCTCGCCGTAGCGCTTGTGCAGGTTCCGCACCTCGATCGCGGCGCCCTCCGTTTTCCAGGCCGTTTGCGTCATGTCGCAAGCGTAAGCCGCACGCGCGCCGGCCGAAAGTGGCGAGCGTCCTCAATCCGCTATGACAGTTGTCATAACTGTGATGAATGTCACAGGGCGTGTCGCGTCGCGTGCTTGCTCAGGGGGTCTCGGCGTTCCAGCGCTCGATCACGGGCGTATCGCGCTCGTGCCCCAGCACCCCGATGCCGGCAGCCGAAAGCGCCAGGAGGCGACCGCCGGCAACCTCGAGCCCGATCCAACGCGCCGCGAGCACCCTCAGCAGATGACCGTGCGCGAAGGCGATCATGTCCCCGCCGCCGCCGGTCCGCACCATCGCGAGCACCAGGTCGGCGCGGGCGCCGACCTGCGCGGGCAGCTCGCCGCCGGGGGCGCCGTCGCGCCACAGGTTCCAATCGGGGGCGCGCGCGCGGATCTCGGCGGAGGTCAAACCCTCATAGTCACCGTAATCCCACTCGCGCAGGTCCTCGCAGATCTCGGCGCGGAGCCCGAACCCGGCGAGCTCGCAGGTCTCTCGTGCGCGCTCCAGCGGGCTGCACAGGACGCGCTCGAAGTCGTGGCCGCCGAGTGCGGCGGCGAGCGCGGTCGCGCGGCGGCGACCGACTGCGGCGAGCGGCGGGTCGCTACGGCCGGTGTGCTTGCCGGCCATGCTCCACTCGGTCTCGCCGTGGCGCACGACGACGATCCGGCCCTTCGCGTCCAGGAGCGGATCGCTCATCGGGGCGCTCCTGGCGCCGCCCGGTCCGTGCCCCGCTCAGTCACCCCAGCCTCCCGTGCGCTCGATCTCCGCGACCTTCGCCAGCCGCCGAACGTGACGCTCCTCGCCCGAGAACGACGCCCCGAGGAAGGCCCGCACGACCTCGGCGGCGAGCTCCGAGCCGATCACGCGGCCACCGAGACAGAGGACGTTCATGTTGTCGTGCTCCACCGCCTGGTGGGCGGTGTAGGTGTCGTGCACGGTGGCGGCGCGCACGCCGCGGATCTTGCTCGCCGCGATCGAGACGCCTGCCCCGGAGCCGCACACGATCAGCCCGCGCTCCGCCTCCCCGGAGACGACCGCGCGGCCGACCACGAGCGCCTTGTCCGGATAGTCGATCGGCACTGTCGTGTCGGTGCCGTAATCGAGCACCTCGTGGCCATCTGATTCGATCACGGCGAACAGCGCATCACGGAGTGGCACCCCGGCGTGATCGAACCCGCATGCGACCTTCATTCCCGGCACCTCCTGTGGTCAAACGCCGCTTCGGCGAAGCTACCTGGTGAAGCCACCGTTTTGCGAAGCACCCGCCGTCAAGCCACCGTTTTGCGAAGCACCCGCCGTCAAGCGACCGTTTGGCTAAGCTCGTGCGCGGCGAGCAACGCCGCGCCGAGCACGCCCGCCCGGACGCCGTGTCGGGCGAGGCGGATTCTCGTGGTGGAGCCGACGCCGGGGAGCACGTAGACGAGCGCGGCCTCGCGCGCCGGGCCGAGCAGCAGCTCGGCGGCGCTCGCAGCGCCGCCACCGAGGACGACCTCGTCAGGATCGAAGATGTTGATCGCGTTGGCGATCGCAATCCCGACGAGCCGCGCCCAGCGCTCGACGATCGCGCCGGCCTCGGGGTCGCCGTCGCGCGCCGCCTGCACGGCGTCCGGTCCGCCGCCCTCGAAGCCGATCGCGTACGCCAGACGGTCGAGCGCACGGCCCGCCGCCAGTGCCTCGATCGAACCTGGCTGCGGGAAGCCGACCGGCGCCGGAACCCCGTTGCTCACATCGACGGCGACGAGCATGTGGCCGACCTCGGCGGCGGCGCCGGTCGCGCCGCGATAGATGCGACCGCCGAGCACGAGCCCGCCCCCGAAGCCGGTGCCGAGCGTGAACATCACGAGGTTGCGGGCGACGAGACGTAGATCGTTGTCGTGCGCTTCGGCGAGCGCGGCGACGGTCGCATCGTTGTCGACGAACACCGGCACGCCGAGCCGTTCGCTCAGCTCCGCCCTCAGCGGAACGTCGACAAGTGGAATGTTGACCGACGAAACGGCGCGACCCGTCGCGAAATCCACAACCGACGGGATCCCGATCCCGACCGCTTCGAGCTCGGCGTCACGCAACTCGGTGGCGATCGTGACGATCTGGTCCAGCAGCGCTTCGGCGCTCGAGCGTTCCGTCGGATGCAGGTGCGAGCCGCCCAGGACACCGTCGCGCAGGACGGCCGCCGCGATCTTCGTTCCCCCGAGATCGATGCCGAGAAACGCGCTCAAAGGCGCTCCGCGGCGGCCGCGTCGAGCAGTACCGTGAGCGCGCCGGGGGCGACCGCGCTCGCGAGCATCGAAGCCGGAACGTTCGCGTCCGGGACCGCGCCCTCACCAAAGGCGCGCGCGACCGCATCGACCTTGCCGGCACCGGTGGCGAGCACGACCACGCGCGCGGTTCCCGCGAGCGCCGGGAGCGTCAGCGAGACGCGCGGGACGAACGGCTCGAGTCCGGCCTGCGTCACACCCACGACGAGCCGCTCACGCTCGGTCACCGACGGCTGTCCGGGGAACAGCGACAGCGTATGTCCGTCCGGGCCGATCCCGGCCAGCACGAGGTCGAAGGCGGGCGCCCCCGCGCGCCAGGTATTCCGGAGCAGGCGCTCGTAGGCGAGGGCGGCCACCTCAGGGCCGCCCTCCGCCGGTATGCGATGGCACACGGGCTTCACGCCGGCGGCGGCGAGCGGGTCGAGCAGAGTCTCGACGGCCATCCGATAGTTGGCGCGCTCATCGTCAGGGGCGACGCAGCGCTCGTCGCCGAACCACAGGATCGCGCCGGCGAACGCGTGCGGATCCTCGGCCGCCACAAGCCGGTAGGCCGCTTTCGGCGAGGATCCGCCCGACAGGACGATGTGGGAGTCCGGTCGTGCTCGCGCGGCGGCCAGCAGCGCGTCGGCACACGCGCGCGCCGGATCCTCGACGACCGTCACGTCCACTGCCGTCATGCTCCGCTCCCTATCCGCATGTCCGCCCGTCTCATCATCCGATCTCCCATCGCCAGCCGGAACCTTCATCCGATCTCCCATCGCCCAGCCGGGACCTTCATCCGATCTCCCCTCGCCAGCCGGGACCTCGCGGTGCCGCTCGCGGTTCAGATCTCCGCCGAGCGAGCCGCGGTCACGGCGTCGCGGCGACGCCCGATGCCATCGATCAGGCTGACCATCGCGTCGGCGAACTGCTTGACGCCGTCCGCCAACAGCTCGCCGGTCACCTGTTCGAGGTCGATGCCGGCGGCGGCGAGCGCTTGGAGGTCCTCGCCGTGGTCCTGCTCGGCGGTCGCGCCAGGCACGCTGCCATGATCGGCGAACGCGGCGAGCGTGTGCGGAGGCATCGTGTTGACGGTGTCCGGCGCAATCAGCTGCTCGACGTACTTGATGTCCGAGTAGGCCGGGTTCTTCGTTCCCGTCGAAGCCCACAGCGGCCGCTGCACGGCGGCGCCGTTGTCCGCGAGCTTGCTCCATCGCGGGCCGGAGAAGATCTCCTCGAAGCGGCTGTAGGCGGCGCGCGCGTTGGCGAGCGCCGCCGTTCCGGCGAGGTCCTCCCGGCCGAGCGCGGCGAGCTTCACATCGACGTTGGTGTCCACGCGCGAGACGAAGAAGCTGGCGACCGAGTTCACCGACAATGTCAGCCCCTCTGCGCAGCGTCGCTCCAGCCCGCGGATGTACGCCTCGGCAACCTGCGTATATGCCGAGACCGCGAACAGCAGCGTCACGTTGACGTTGATGCCCTCGTAGATCGCCTGCTCGATCGCGCTCACACCCTCGGCGGTCCCGGGGATCTTGATCATCGCGTTGGGGCGCCCGACGGCGGTCCAGTAGCGGCGCGCCGACGCCAGCGTTCCGGCGGCGTCATGCGCCAGATCGGGCGCGACCTCCAGCGAGACGAACCCGTCGCGCCCGCCCGACTCGCCGTGTACGAGGGCCAGCGTATCGGCGGCGTGCTTGACGTCCGCGATCGCAAGCGCGTCGTAGATCGCCTTCGCGTCGAACTGCTCGCGCGCCATCGCGGCGATCTCGTCGTCATACTCGCGCGTGCCGAGGATCGACTTCTCGAAGATCGAGGGGTTGGAGGTGACGCCGCGCAGAGACGACTCCGCGACCAGGCGCGCCAGCTCGCCGCCGCCCACGAGCGTCCGGCTGATCTGATCCAGCCAGACGCTGACGCCGGCGTCGCTCAGAGCCCTCAGGCGTGGGTTGACCTCCGTCAGGGTGCTCACGGTGCTCCTCTCCGATGATGCCCTGGTGGTGTGGCGGGCATTCGTCGCCTTTCGGCTACTTGGCGCGGGCGTCTGGGCTCAGCCGAGCAGGACGTCGTAGCGAGCGTACTCCTCGAGTGGAACCGTCCGGTTCGAGGCGACCGCTTCGGCGAGCGGCACGAGCACGATCTGCTGGCCGCGCAACGCCACCATCATCCCGAAGTTGCCGTCGTGAACCGCGTCGACCGCGGCGAGCCCGAAACGTGTCGCGAGCACCCGGTCAAACGCCGTCGGCGTGCCACCGCGCTGGATGTGCCCGAGCACGGTCGCGCGGGTCTCGAAGCCGGTGCGCGCTTCGATCTCGCGCTCGAGCTGGTGCCCAATCCCGCCGAGACGGGGATGACCGAACTCGTCCAGCGCGCCGGCCGTAACCGTCAGCGTGCCCTCCTTCGGCATCGCGCCCTCGGCGACCACGACGATCGAGAAGTAGCGTCCGCGCGCGTGACGGTGGCGGATCCGCTCGCAGACCTCATCGATGTCGAACGGCGCCTCCGGGATGAGAATCACGTCGCCGCCACCGGCGATGCCGGAGTACAGAGCGATCCAGCCGGCGTCACGGCCCATCACCTCGACGACGAGGATCCGGTTGTGGCTCTCGGCGGTGGTGTGCAGACGGTCGATCGCCTCGGTGGCGATCTGCAGGGCAGTGTCGAAGCCGAACGTCATGTCCGTCGCGCCGAGATCGTTGTCGATCGTCTTCGGAACGCCGACGCAGTTGACGCCGTCCGCGCCGAGCCGATTCGCCACGCTCAGCGTGTCGTCGCCGCCGATCGCCACGAGCGCGTCGATATCGAGCTTCGTGAGCGTCTGGGACGCGATCCACGGGCCGTCCTGACGCTTGTAAGGATTGGTGCGCGAGCTGCCGAGAATGGTGCCGCCGCGGGGCAGGATGCCCCGCGTCGAGTCGATCGTGAGCGGCTCGTGGGCATCCTCGAGCAGGCCACGCCAACCATCCTTGAAGCCGATCACTTCATCGCCGTGCTGGTCGATCGCCTTGCGAACGACGGCACGGATCACCGCATTCAGTCCCGGGCAGTCTCCGCCGCCGGTGAGGATCCCTATACGCATGCGGCGCATCCTAACCGGTCCGCAAACGGCCAATTGTTAAAGCGAAGTGTTCGGGGTCCAGGCGCGGCCGGCGCTGCGGGCGCTGCGGGCGCTGCGGGCGCTGCGGGCGCTGAAGGCGCTGCGGGCGCTGAAGGCGCTGCGGGCGCTGCAGGCGCTGCGGGCGCTGAAGGCGCTGAAGGCGGCAGAGAGGGTCGCTGCCGCGCTCACAGCGTCGCGATCAGCACCGGAGTCTGGGTGATCGCGCGGCTCGCCCCGGCCGGCTCTGCGCTCACGAGCACGCGCGTCACGCCACCGAGGCCGCCGGGCAGCCGCACCTCCGCCCTGCCGACACGATCGGTCGTGAAGCGCGCCCCCGCGGGCCGCGGCGGCGCCGTCCCGTGCTGCAACCAGACTTCGTAGAGCGTTCCGGGCGCCGGTGCCGGCATGCCGGTGACGAACAGCTCTCCCCGGCCCCCCTTCACCGAGAGGATCGCGCCGCCGGGATGCCAGCCGACCGCCGCCTGGTAGGTGGCGGCGCCCGGCGACGCGAAGCCCAGAGCGACCGTCAACGCGATCGCAAGCGCGAGCGCGGCGAAGCCCGCGGCCGGCCTCCTCCACAGTGGCCGGCTCGGCCGGGAGGCTGCGACTGAGACCCGCGCGCCCGCCTCACGCCGCCGTACGGCCTGCGCCCTCGCCTGCCCGCGGATCTCCTCCCTGAGGGTCATGCTCCGCGCGAGCTCGGGTTCGCTCTCCCCCTCCGGGGACGGTCCATCGTGCTGCGCCATCAACGGCAGCGCCGCCATCGCGTCCTCCAGCTCGTCCACGTGCTCACGGCAGTCTGCGCATGTGCTGAGGTGGCGCTCGAACGCCACGCGCTCGGCGCCCCGCAGCTTGCCGAGCACGTACGCAGCTGGATCCATCCCGCATTCGGTCCGTTTCGAGCTCATCTCGTGTGGCCGTATTGTCCACCCGTGCAAGGCTTCGGGGCCACAACTGGAGACGGCGTCGCTCGTCAGGGCGCGAGCGTTTCGTCCGGAGAGCCGCGGAGAATCACGGGTGCAGCGCGCGGACCCCGGCGGGGGCTGGATGCGTTGCGCCGATCGGGGCTATCATCGAACGACCACGGGGAGTGGCGCAGTCTGGTAGCGCACCCGGCTGGGGGCCGGGCGGCCGCAGGTTCAAATCCTGTCTCCCCGATCGCTGAAAGTCCTGCAAATCGAGCTGTTCGGGTAGCCGTTCAGTTCGCCGGTCTCATCGACATGCACCGCCGGCGCCGCCAGCACCTGGTCTCCGAGGTGCAACGGCCAACGCTTCCGAGGCGCCCTGGCAGATCGCGTCGGCCGTCCCGGTCGAGAGCGAGACCCCGCGCGTTTACTCTCGGAGGTCCAGGTTGAAGTCCGGGATCCCCTCGTCGCTCGTCGACGCCTGCGCGTAGCGCCGGCGCGGGATGCGGCCCGCACGCAGCGCGAGCGCCCCGGCCTGGACCGCGAGTGAGATCGCCTGCGCCATCGCGGCCGGGTCGTGCGCCCGCGAGATCGCGCTCGCGCAGAGCACCGCGTCGCAGCCGAGCTCCAGCGCGAGCGCCGCGTCCGACGCGGTGCCGACGCCGGCGTCGAGGATCACCGGCACGTTTGCGCGCTCGATGATGATCGAGATGTTGTATGGGTTGCGGATCCCCATCCCGCTGCCGATCGGCGAGCCGAGTGGCATCACGGCCGCGCACCCAAGGTCCTGGAGGCGCCGCGCGAGGATTGGGTCGTCGGTCGTGTACGGAAGCACGACGAACCCCTGGTCGACGAGCGCCTCGGCGGCGGCGAGCAGCTCGACCGCGTCGGGTAGCAGCGTCCTGTCGTCGCCGATCACCTCGAGCTTGATCCAGCTCGTGTCGAAGGCCTCGCGCGCGAGCTGCGCGGTGAGGATCGCGTCGCGCGCGGTGTAACACCCGGCGGTGTTCGGCAGCACCTGGATCGCGGCGCGGTCGAGCACCTCGAGGATCGAGCCGCGCGCGCTCGGGTCCAGGCGGCGCAGCGCGACGGTGCACAACTCGGTACCGGAAGCCGCGAGCGCCTGCGCGAGCAGCTTGTGGCTGGCGAAGCCGCCCGTCCCGAGGATTAGCCGCGACGAGAACCGGCGTCCGGCGATCACGAGCTCGTCGGGCTCCATGCTCATCCTCCCTGCGCCGCGCCCAGCAACTCGACGACCGCTCCGGCCCGCACGACGGTGCTGCCCCACGACGACCGCGGAATCACCTCGCCGTCGACCGCGACGGCGATCCCGCGGCCCGCGCGTGCGGCGCCGGCGCCGGCCTGCAGCGACGTGAGCAGCTGCTCGACGCTCGCGTCCGGCGCGATGTCGCACTGCTCGCCGTTGATCATCACGCGCATCGCCTAGGCTGCCGTCTCGACGACGAAGCGGCCGGGGGCGAATCGCGCCGACAGCTCGGAAGGCGCCTCGCCCGCCAGCTCGCGCGCCATCATCTCGGCAGTCACCGGCGCCAGCAGGAACCCGTGGCGGTGATGCCCTGTCGCCCAGTACAAGCCCCCGAGCGCCCCGGGCCCGACCATCGGCATGTTGTCCGGCGTCCCAGGCCGGATCGCGGCACCGGTCTCATCGATCACTAGCTCCGTGACGCCGGGCACGAGCTCGACCGCGTCGCGCAACAGCGTGTGCACGGCCTCCACGGTCACGGTCGTGTCGAACCCGCGCTCCTCCATCGTCGCGCCGAGCACGTAGCGCCCGTCCCCGCGCGGCACGAGGTATCCGGGCTGCATGCGCAACACGCGGGACAGTAGTCCCGGTCCCGCGGGGTCACGCAGCCGCATGATCTGGCCCTTCACCGGCCGCAGCGGCACACGCGCGTGGACGGGCAGGCCGGCAACCCCGCCGGACCAGGGTCCGGCCGCGATCACGACCGCCCCGGCGCTCACGGTCGCACCGCCCGCAATCCGCACTCCCCGGACGCGCTCGCCGGCGAGCAGCACCTCGGACACCTCGGCGCCGGACCGCAGCTCGCCGCCGTCGGCGCGCAGGGCGACGGCGAGCGCCGCCGTCAGGCGTCGCGGATCGACCGCGTGGTCGTCGGGGATCTCCAGGGCGAGCCGCAGCGACGGCGAGAGCGCAGGCTCGAGCCGGCGCGCCTCGCTTGCGAGCAGGCGCCTGACGGGGAGCCCGAGCTGCTCGCGAAACGCGCGCTCGCGCTCGAGCGCCTCCGCCTCGTCGCGGTCGCGCGCAACGAGCAGCGTGCCGAACTGACGGTACAGCGGATCGATCCCGCTGCGCTCGCGCACGCCGGCGACGAAATCCGGGTACAAGCGGGCGCTCTGCAGCCCAAGCTCGAGCAGCGCCGGCTCCGACGGCGTAGCCTCCGCGATCGGCGCGATCATCCCGGCCGCGAAGTGCGAGGTCCCGCGGCCTGCCGCTCCGCGCTCGAGCACGACGACCCCGAGGCCGCGCCGCGCCGCCCGCCAGCCAACCGCGAGTCCGATCACGCCAGCGCCGACGATCGCAACGTCGAATGATCGTTCCTCGGTGGTCACGTTCCGTACTCGATCCTACCGTGCCGCGCCGCGTCCGCGGGAGCCGTCACGGTGGCGCTGGCAGACTCGTCCGATGCCCACACGAGCCCTCGAGCGTCTCGCCTCTGCACGCCTTTACCTCGTGTGCGACGAGCTGCCCGACATGCGGCTGCGCGCGGCCCTGGCGGGCGGCGTCGACATCGTGCAGCTGCGGATGAAGTCGGCGCCCGATCGCCGGATCCTCACCGTCGCGCGCCGCTACGCGGACGCGTGCGCCGAGCATCGCGCGCTGCTCGTCATCAACGACCGCCCCGACCTCGCGATAAAGGCAAGCGCCGCCGGCGTCCATCTCGGCCAGAGCGACATGGCACTCGCACGGGCGCGCGAGCTCGTCGGCCCCGGCCGGCTGATCGGCCTCTCGACCCACACTCGGCAGCAGATCGAGGCGGCGTCAACGAGCGACGCCGACTACATCGGCGTCGGTCCCGTGTACGCGACGCCCACCAAGCCCGCCGCGGAGCCGGTCGGCGTCGAGCTCGTGCGCTACGCGGCGATGCATGCAAGCAGGCCCTTCTTCGCGATCGGCGGGATCGATCTCGCGAACGTCGCGAGCGTCGCCGCCGCGGGCGCGCACGGGATCGCGGTCATCCGCGCGCTGACGGAGGCACCTGACCCCCAGGAGGCAGCAGAGCGGCTGCGATCGGCGCTGCAGTGAAAACCGGGAGGCTCTGTGGGCGACGTGGATGATCGATTCCACGAGTTGTTTGAGCGCCGACTGCACGCATCCAAGACACCCCGTGTTCCGACCATCGCCGGCCGAAAGGCCTGAAAGACAGCTCCGGGTTGGTCGTCGGCGGGTCGCTCCGCGCGCTACCGGGCTAGCGCGTGATCGCCCGCTCACGGGATGACGACGATGAGCCTTGGCTCGGTGCCCGCGGATTGCGCGGCGACTTGGTCGATCGGAGCGAGGACTGGGTGCTGTGTCCTGAGGATTCCGGCGAGCAGCCGCGCCTGTCTTGCGTCGCCGGGTGCGTAGAGGACCTCGTAATCGGCTGGCGCCGCGGCCGTCAAGTTGCCGATTCCGACGACGTGTACGCGGTCGCGTGCGAGGTCGACGGCGAGGCGGTGGGCGGCACGCGGCGCGCTGCCGGCGTTTAGGACCGCGACCGGCGCTGAGGGAAGCTGCACGATCCGTGGTTTGCGTGACTGTCCGGGCGGGCTCGTGTGGAGCGCGAGATAGCCGGCTGCTGCGGCGAGAGCGAGCGCAAGTCCGGCGGTGAGCGGAATCCATCGTCGGTGCGACGTTTGGAGCGTGAATGGGACTGATGCCGCGCTGGCTAACCGCGTGTCGGCTGGGCGCTCGGTCGTGTAACTGGCGGCTATCGACGGAATCATCGCTGTGTGGCCGATCGTGGCGGTTGCCAGCTGGGTCTCAAGGAACGCGGATCTCGTCGCCGTGTTGTTCAGCTGGTCGCGCAGCGCCCGCAGACGTCTGTGATTTCGGAGCACGGCGAGCAGGCCGAGCGGCAGTAGCGCAAGCGCGATCAGGCCACCGACTCGGCCGACAGACTCGAGCAGGGGTGTCGGCGCTGGCGGGGGCTCATGGGTCGCGACCGAGAGGGCTTTGAGGATGACGTTCGTGGGTGCGCTGCGAACAACGCCGATCGGGGCTGTCTGCTCGGCGATCGCGAGCAGTTCGCCGTTGCCGACGGCGTCGGTCAGCGTGTTGTGGACCCAGTAGACGGCGCCGTACTCGCGCCACGCGATCGTCTCCAGGTGGCTACCGTCGTAGAAGAGGTCGTATGTCCGCCTGCCGACTTGGATTGTCTGATTCGGGTCGGCGAACAGCGGCGCGCCGGTCCAGGTCGTGCCCTGGACGTCGTAGAACTGACCCAGGTCTCCGTTGGAGAACGCCTCGACGTAGATCGGGTACGCCTCGCCGTCGGGTGCGTGGATCAGGTAGTCGCGAATGCAGGCCTGCACCAGCTGCGTGCACTGCGGGGCGACCGCGATCGCGCTGCCCGCCAGGTCCTGGACCTTTGGGAACTCGGCAGTGAACTGGAGCTTGGCCGCGGCGGCCTGCTCGGCGGCCACGTTGGACGGCGGCGCCGCCGTCAGCGGCAAGCGCGCGAGGCCGCCGCGGCCGCTGATCTTGTGGCTGATCGCCACGACCTGTCGGCTCGGGGTGGCGTCACCGCCGGACAGGAAGTTGTGGACGCTGTCCTGGATCTGCTGCGGGGTGGCGGTGAGATCCGCTGGGGGGCACGTGTCGGTGCACGGGCTCGTCTGGAACGTGACCTGGCGCACGCGCAGCCCCGCCGCGCTGATCAACAGGTTGGCGAGATTCAGGATCTCGCTCGAGCTGCGCAGCCCCTGGTCGGTCTGGACCGTCTCGCCGAACACCTTCTCGAACTCGCCGATGTTGCCGCCCAGCTGGGGGCCGTACTGCTGCTTGACCGCGAGCAGGAAGCTCTGATCGCGGGCATCGCGGACCTGCGAGGTGTCGGTGTGGCGATAGGAGACGAACTGCTCGGCCTCGCTGCCGTCGAGGCACTGATACCCCGGCTGGAGGTTGATGCTCTGGTAGTCGGTCCCTGGAGAGCCATCGTTCAGGTTGTAGTAGCGCTCGTCGATCGTGTCGTAGACGCAACCGAGCGTGTTGATCGCGCTCTCAAACTGGGTGAACGTGGTCGCGATCACGTGGTTGACAGACAGCCCCGTGACCTGCTTGATCGTCTGCAGCAGCGTCGTCGTCCCATACGTATAGGCCGAGTTGAGCCGGTTCGTGTACGTCACGCCGTCCGGCTCGGTGACGTTGACCCACAACTCGCGCGGGAGCGAAATCATCGAAACCCATGGCTTGCTCGGGTCGATCCGGACGAGCAGCATCTCGTTGGCCAGATTTGGGACGAAAGCGTTGTAGTACTTGAACACCGAGCGAGTGTCGTCGCCGACCAGCAGCAGCGTCTCGGGCTGACCAAAGTTGGTTTTCGCAAGCACCTTCGAGCTCACCTTCAACGGCCGGTTGACGCTGATGTCCTGGACGATCGTGTGGACCTGCTCGAGCACGGCCACCGCAGCAGCGCACGCGCTTGCGAGCAGTACGATCACGCAGCCGAGCACGGCCCGCCATGCATAGCGGCGCCGCGGCGGCACGGGCGCATCGATTAGCGGGCCGGCCCCCGGTGACCCGCCAGCTTCTTCGCCCCCGGACCGAACCCCGCCAAGCGGGCTCGAGTGTTCGCGGGGACGAGGGCCACCGCCAGCCGGTGGATCGGCGATGAGTGGGTTTTCGGTCGCGGTCACTTTGGCGCTCTGGTGGTTGGCTCAGCGAACAGACACAGGTGGCGTCGATACGATTGGCCGATGCGACGGCCTGCTGGCCGTCGTGAGCTTTGTCGCGGTGGCGTGGCGTGGCCGGCCGCCGCGCACTTCGCTTCCGCCCGGCATTGCATGAAAGCGTGAAGCACTTTACATATGATACGGGCCGTGCCGACGGAACCCAACAGCAACGAAGCCGCCGATGACGCCCGACCGCCGCGTCGATCCAGCCGCGAACGGACGATTGCGGCCGGCGCGCCGGCGCCCGACCGTGGCCAGCATATCCCGGAAGCCACCGTGCTTCGGGTCGCGGACACGATGTTCGCGCTCTCGACGCCCAGTCGGCTTCAGATTCTTGTCGCCTTGCGCTCGGGCCCGCGCACTGTTTCGCAGATCGTCGACGCGGTCGGGATGGAGCAATCCGCCGTCTCACATCAACTTCGGGTGCTGCGAGACAACTCGCTGCTGAGCATGCAGCGCGTCGGCCGAACCCGCCTCTACGCCCTGCGCAACGACTACACCGCCGCGCTGATCGACGCCGCGCTCGCCCACGTCCGGGAACTCGAAACGGCGCCATGAGCGTCCCCGTTCCTGCCTTCGCCCCGGCTGCAGACCGGCGCAACGCGCTCGATCGCGCCCACATCGGCGACATCGAAGGAGCGCTCGGCACCGTTCACGCGTTCGACACCGGGCCGCGGCTGACGCTACGGCGAAAGCTGGGAACGCTGCTCGCGGTCCTCGGACCGGGGATCGTCGTGATGGTCTCCGACAACGACGCCGGAACGATCTCGGTCTTCTCACAAGCAGGCCAGAACCACGGCCTGCGTCTGCTCTGGGTCCTGATCGCATTGTGCCCAGCGCTGTACATCACCCAGGAGATGGTCGCCAGGCTCGGCTCCGTGACCGGTGCAGGGCACGCGCGGCTGACGCTCGAGCGGTTCGGCAAGCTCTGGTGCGGGTTCTCGCTCGCAGACCTGCTGATCCTCAACCTCGCAACACTCGTCACCGAGTTCATCGGCGTCGCGCTAGCCCTCTCCTACGTTGGCCTCACGAAATACGCGTCGGTGCCGGTCGCCGCGGCGCTGCTGATCGCTGTCACCATCAGCGGCAACTTCCGCTTCTGGGAGCGCGCGATGTACCTGATGATCGCCGCCGACCTAGCGCTGATCCCCCTCGCGCTGATCAGTCACCCGCACGTGGCCGCGGTCACCGCCGGTCTCCTGCCGACACTGCGCGGCGGCACAGCCACTTCGACGCTGTTGCTGCTCGTCGCGCTTGTCGGCACGACGATCGCTCCCGCCCAGCTGTTCTTTCAACAATCCAACGTCGTCGACAAGCGAATCACGCCGCGCTGGCTCGGCTACGAACGCGCCGATACTGCGATCGGGGCGGTTCTGTTCGCGGTGCTCGCCGGCGCCGTCCTGATCCTCAGCGCGACCGCTCTCTCGAGCACCGATCTACGGGGTCATTTCACCGACACCGCAGCCGTCGCCCAGGGCATCGGAGCGCACCTCGGCCCGATCGCCGGCGTTCTGTTCGCGATCGCGCTCCTGAACGCATCGCTGCTCGGCGCGTCCGTCGTCTCGCTCTCGGGCTCCTATGCGATCGCCGAGGTTTTCGGCATCAAGCACTCCCTGCACCGCACCTGGCGCGACGCCCGCACATTCCACGCCAGCTTCGCGGCGACCATCGCACTCGCGGCCGGCATCGTCCTCCTACCGCAGCTACCGCTCGGAGCCGTGACCACGCTCGTGCAGGCGTTCGCGGGGATCCTGCTGCCCAGCACGCTGGTCCTCCTGCTGCTCCTCTGCAACGACAAGCAACTCCTGGGCCCGCTCACCAACGGGCGCTGGCTCAACGCGGCAGCGATCGTCGCCGTCGCCGTCGTGCTTGCCCTCTCAACCCTGTTCACCATCATCACCGTGTTCAACGACATGAAGCTAGGGACCGCGCTCGCCGCAACCACCGCGCTCCTCCTCGGCGCTGGACTCGGCCTGGCGACCAGCCACATCCGCAACCGACGGCCGACACCGCCCCCAAGCCCCCTCACGCCATGGCAGCGGCAGACGTGGAGCGCCCCCACGCTCGAACTCGTCAAACCGCCGCCACTCACCCAGCCTCGGCTCCTCACCTTGGCGTTGCTCCGCGGCTACATCGTCCTAATCGTCGTGTTGCTTCTACTCAAACTTGCCGGCCTACTTCCCGACTGAGAGCAAGCCCACCCCTCACGGATCCCAAGGATCGTGGAAGAACGGATTTGGCGCATGTATTACGCTGGCCTGAAATAGGACGAAACCGGGTTGAAAGGAACGAGATGCGCGGCCGTTGTCGGTTACCTGGCGTGAGTTTGGACAGCAGGCGGCTCACTTCCGCCGTGCTTACTGTTGGGATCACCACAGCGCTGCTGCTGTCGGTGGGGACGAGAGCGCTCGCTTCGGGTACGACCCACGCGGTTTCCCCAACGGGCACGGTCGCAGGGCAGGGCTACGCCTACTGGCTGGAGCGCTCTTGGCAAGCATCCTTCAGCACCTCGCCGCCCGTCAACCCGTGCAAGACCTTGACGGCGAATGGGCAGCGCGTGGCGGATCTGACGCTGACATCTCCCACCGCGTCCCCCGGTACGTACACCTACACCTGCACGGAACCGACCGGGCGGCCGATCTACGTGGTGCAGGTGAGCAGCGAGTGCTCGACGTTCAACGGCGATCACCCCGGGTTTGGCACGACCGGCGTGGAGCTGAAGCGCTGCGCACGAGCGGGATTCCAAGGTCCGCCACAAGAGACCACGACCGTCGACGGCCACTCGGTGGACCTCGGCAAGCTGATTGCGGCAACCGGCGTCTACCCGGTTCACGTCCCCGAGAAGAACATCGTCGACGCAAAGCCGGGCAGCGGCCAGTCCGCAGCCTACGGCTACGGCTTGCTCCTGAGCGGCTTCTCGAACGGCACCCACACCATCCACAGCGTTGTGAATCTAGGCACATCGCATTGGGACATCACCTTCACGGTACACATCCACTGAACGGGGGACGCACAGCCCCGTAGCGGAGCAGCCCGAACGGGCACCGCACGTCCGAGCGCAGGAGCTCGCGCCCGCACGCACCGAGCGCAGGAACTCGCGCCGGAAGCCGCTAGCGCACTCCGGGAAGCCTGCGCATGACGCGCAGTGCCTGGGTCATGAGGCGCACCCACAACTTGTCGCTCATCGGCGGCGGTGGTCCGAGCGGAAGCAGCCGCTGGACGGAGATCGTCTGCTCCTCGGTGTACTTCTGGATGCCGTGGCTCCCGTGGCGGCGACCCAGGCCCGACTGCTTGAACCCACCCATCGGCGCGTCGACAGACGCCCACGTTGCGGCGTATCCCTCGTTGATGTTGACCGTGCCCGCGTGCAGCCGCGTCGCGAACTCTCGCCCGCGCGCGGTGTCCTTGGTCCAGACGCTGAAGTTCAGCCCGTAGACGCTCTCATTGGCTCGCTCGAGAACCTCCTCCTCGGTAGCGAACGTCGAGATCGCGACAACCGGCCCGAACGTCTCGTCGGCGAACAACGACATGTCATCGCGGACTTCCTGCAGGAGCGTCGGCTCGTAGAAGTAAGGGCCTATATCCGGGCGCGGACGGCCGCCGGTGAGCACACGCGCACCTTTCGCGACGGCGTCCTCCACATGGCCGCGCACGACCTCGAAGTGCTCGGCGGAGATCAGCGAGCCGATGTCTGGACCGTAGTCCAGCTTGGCTCCCAGCCGCATCTTGCCGGTGTGCTCAACGAGGCGCCGGACGTACTCATCGGCGATCGCCTCGTGGACGTACAGCCGCTCGATCGCGATACAGAGCTGGCCGGCGTTCGAGAACAGCGCGCGCTCGGCGCCGTTGACCGCCTTTCCGATGTCAGCATCATCGAACACGATCATCGCGTTCTTGCCGCCCAGTTCCATCGAGCAGCCGATCAGGCGGTCAGCGGCTTGGCGCGCGACGGTCCGGCCGGTGTGCGTGCTACCGGTGAACATGACATAGTCGACGCGGTCGATGAGGTGCGGCCCGAGCTTTGCGCCCGACCCCGTGACCACCTGCATCAGCCCTCGCGGCATGCCCGCCTCCTCGAGCAGCTCCATCCCCCACAGCGCGCTGAAGGGCGTGTGGCCATCGGGCTTGATCACCACGCCGTTGCCCGCGAGCAGCGCCGGGATCGCGTCGCTGATGGCAAGGGAGAGCGGGTAGTTCCAGGGCGCGATGATCGCGACGACGCCGACCGGATGGCGGTACTCCCACGTCGCCGTCAGCAACGGCAGCGCTCCGCGGCGCCGTCGCGGACGCAAGTAACGTGAGGCGGTATTGGCGTAGTAACGCGAGACGATCGCAACGTCGAGCACCTCCTCCGACGCGTGCCGGCGCGCCTTACCCGTCTCGAGCTGGATCAGATCGAGCGCCTCGGCCTGACGGGCGAGCACGAGATCGTGGAAGCGCAGCACGATCGCCGCGCGCCGATCCAACGACGTGCTCGCCCAGCCCGCCTGAACGGCGCGCGCGTCGAGCACCCCGCGCTCCACGTCCTCCTCCTCGCAGCGCACCACATGGCCGAGCGTCTCGCCGGTGAAGGGCTTCTCAACCTGCATCGGCTCACGCGGCCCAACCGCCGTGACGCGCGCAGCCAGGGCGTCCAGCCGCGCACGATCGATGCGCGCTGACCCTGTCGCAGGCAACTTGGCGGAACCGGTGGCGGGCGGCGTGGCGGTCGACATGGCGTTCCTCGGCGTCGGAGCGGACTGTGTCCCAAGCCTAGCGAACAGCGTCGCGAAAGCCATGAGCGCACAACGGTGCGCGTGTCGTCGACAGGCATCGACCGCTCATCAGCCGCACGCGAACTGCTCAGACGGGCACGAGTCCTCGTCGCCGTTGGGGCAGACTGATCCTCCCCGTTGGATCAGGATCTAGTTGACCTACGAGTCGCTGGATCGTGTTGGAAAGACTGATGGCCGCACGGATGCCCAAGCTGGGCTGGGTCTGCGGACACTGTTGTGTTTGTTGCCCAGAGTGTGGCGATCTGGTGCGGGGGGAGGGGCGGGGCGAGCAGGTAGCCCTGTCCCATGTCGCAGTCGACTGCGACGAGCTCGTTACGTTGGATGTCGGTTTCGACGCCCTCGCCGATGACGGTCATTCCGAGGGCGTGCGCCATTGCGGTGACCGCGGCGATGATCTCCCGATCTCGCCGGTCGCGGCCGATTCGTGCGGTGAAGCTGCGGTCGATCTTGAGGATGTCGGCGCGCAGCTGCTGGAGGTGCGCGAGCGTTGAGTACCCGGTTCCGAAGTCGTCGAGCGCGATCTGCACACCGTGCCCCGTCAGGGACGCAATGATCTGGTTCGCGTAGTCGAGCTCCTCGATCAGCGCCGTTTCGGTGATCTCGAGGCACAGTCGTGATGGTGCGATCCGATGTCGCTCAAGGGCGGTGAGGACGCGATCGGTGAGTCCGGGGTCACGGAGATCGCGGCCGGAGAGGTTGACCGCCATGGTGCACGCTGCCCACGATCTGTCAGCGTCGGTCCAGGCTGCGAGCTGCCGGCACGCCTCGTCCAGCACGTACGCGTCGATCGACCCGATCAGGCCGTGTTGCTCGGCGAACGGGATGAACTCCGCAGGAGTGAGGATTCCGCGCTCCGGGTGGCGCCAGCGGACGAGTGCCTCGACGCCTGTCAACGCCCCGTTGTCCATCCGGAAGAAGGGCTGGTAGAGCAGGAGTAGCTCTCGGCGGTCGAGCGCCCGTGGGAGCTCGGCGAGCAGCCCGCGGGCGGAGGCGACCAGCCCGTGCTGCGCGGGGTCATAGATCTCGCAGCGGTTGCGGCCGGCTCGCTTTGCGGCATACATCGCAAAGTCGGCTTGTTGTAGGAGCTCGGCAGGATCAGCCAGCGGATCTCCGGTCATGACCGCGCCGAGGCTGCCGGTGATGGTGATATCCCGGCCGTTCTTCAAGGGCACGCGCAGTGCGCGCATGATCCGATCGCCGATTGCCCCGAGGTCATCGTCCTTGCACAGCGCCGGGCACAGCATCACGAACTCGTCGCCTCCGAAACGCGCCACCGTGTCAGTTCGCCGCGCGACTCGCTGCAGGCGGCCCGCGACCTCCACAAGAACCCCGTCGCCGGCGTCATGGCCGAGCGTCTCGTTGACCGCCTTGAAATCGTCGAGGTCGATGAACAGCAGGGCGAGACGACCCGGGCGCTCCAGCGCGACCAACGCTTGCGAGAGACGATCCATCAACGCCAGCCGGTTCGCGACGCCCGTCACCGCGTCGTGCAGCGCCTGGTAGGCCAGCGCGTCCTGCGTCTCGACCTGCACGGTCACGTCACGAGACATTCCGAACGTGCCGATGATCTCACCGTGTTGGTCGCGAAGCGGCCACTTCGTCGTCGACACCCACCTGTCGGGACGATCGTCAAACGTCTCACACTCGATCTTCCCGACCAGCGGCTCGCCGGTCCGAATGATCTCCTGCTCGTCTGCGAGCGCCTCGCCCGCATGCTGCACGCTGAAGATGTCGAAGTCGGTCGCGCCGATCACCTCAGCCAGCGATCGCCCCTGCCCCAACTCCGCCACGAAACCCGCGCTGACGAGCACAAACCGGCTCTCGCGATCCTTGAAGAAAACACGCTCGTGCGAACTTGCCAGCAGATTGCGCATGCACACAAGCTCGATCTCCTCGGGCGAAGACGGTGCACTCGAACAGGCCGGAATATCGTCCAACGATCAGACTCCTTCAGAAGCATCTGGCGCTAACTCATCTAATCGGCCGATAACCACCCAGATGTACTCGGAGTCCCCGCCGTTGCGCACCCGAATTGGTGTACATGCCCGATGCCCTCGGAAGGCGAGGCTGAGCCGGAGAGCGCGATACGCTGGGCTTCGATGTCCGGCGAGGAGAGTCTGCGTGGCGAAGTCCCGGCGTAAGCGCGAGCGCAAGCGCCCAGGTCGCGCCGGCCGGCAGCGACCATCGCCCCAACGGTCTTCCGAGATCGATCGCGAGCTCGAGCGGGTCGCCGCCGAGATCCGTCGCCGGGCGACGGAGGCGCACTCGCCGGACACCCCGCCGGAACGGGTTGCTGCGATTCTCGTCGAGGACTTCGAGGGGCTGCCGTCGCCGGTCGGCTTCGCGCTGACCCTGCACGAGAGTGGTTCGATCGAGCGCGTGCGCGCGGTTGCGACGGAGGTGCAACGGCTTGCGCCGGGGAGTCTCACCGCGCTGACGTTCGCAGCCGACATCGCGCGGACGATCACCTCGGACCTGGAGCAGACAGTTGCGCTGCTGAACGAGGCGCTCGAATGCGACATCGAACCGGAGGGCGCCGGCAGCATGGGAGAGCACCTGCTCGGGGCCGGCATGGTCCTCAGCGCGCTCGAGATCGTTGAGGAACACCTTCTCGACGACCCCGATGACGAGATCGCGCAGGAGGTCCGCGTGGCTGCACTCGAGCACCTCCGCAACCGCCAGGAGGCCGGCGACGCGCTCGACCAGATCGAGCGGCAGGTGCTCGCCCGCTTCGCCGAGCGAGAGCTGCTGTACCGCCTGAGGGACGCGATGAGCGAGCTCTCCGCGCGGCGCCCGGAGCTACTGGAGCTGATGGCCCGCACGACCAGAGAGTGGTTGGACGAGATGGATGAGGACGAGCCGAGCTCCGTCGACGAGTTGCCTGGCTGCGCCGATGAGGCGATCGACGATCGTCTCGAGGGACTCGTGCGGATGGCAATTGAGCGTGCGTGGCTCCGGCAGAGCCAGGATGAGGATGAGGACGAAGACGAGGAGATCCGAATCGAGGCTGAGCCTGAGCTCGAGGACTCCACCAGCCCTCTCGCGCTGCTAGCAACCGCACCGTCAACGCCGCTGGAGATTGCCCGCGCCGCGCGAGCCTGGCTCGAGACGTGCACCTACGGCCTCTGGCAGGTCGCGGATCCGACTCCCGGGCCGGGCGTCTGGGTCACCGACATCGTCTCGGGCGTGCGGCGCTATGCGGCGATCCCGCCTGAGCAGCTCGAGCCGGCGGGGCGCTGGGGCGTCGTGATGAGCGCTTTGGTGGCGATCGATGGAACCTGGCGAAGCACCGGTGCGGTCGTTCACATGCGTCCCGCGGAGGGCGATGCCGCGGCCGAGCTCGTGCGCAACGCGACAGACGAAGTGATCCGAGCACTGAGCGGCAAGCGCGTGGGCGGACGCGCGCACCGCCGCGCGGAGCCTCGGCCGCACGGCGTTCTCGCCGGCGCGTCGGAGCCGGCGGACCCGATGCGCGCCGACCTGATGAGCAAAGTGCTGGGCAATCTGCTTCCGACGATCGCAGCGGACCTGTGGCGCCGACGTGCGGCCGGAGCGACGCTCGCGAACACGGAGGGCCACCGGCTGCTGGAGAGCAGATCGGTGGTCGACTCCGCTCAGGACATGCCACCCACTGCCCCGAGCGGCCCGATGAGGTTCGGAGCCTCCGAGGACGAGATCGACGTGTGGCTCGCACACTGGCCCGATGAGCGCATACCGGCGCTCGGGCAGCTGACACCGCGCGTCGCGGCCAAGCGACACGACAAGCGGGTAGCACTCGAAGCGCTGCTGCGGGAATTCGAGCACGACGCGGACCTGCTCGCACGCGCCGGTACGCCCGCGCCCGACATCAGCCGGCTGCGTGCCGAGCTGGGGATGGAGCATTGGTGGGAGCCGCTGGCATGAGCGTCTCCGTGACCCTCAACTGAGGACGGCGAGCACGCCTTGGGCTCGGGCAAACTCCAGGCATCGTCGCCGTCCATCCCTTCCGGACGCCTGGAAGACCGGCTCTCCGTCCGCCCGGACGAGCGAGCAACCGTCGCTGTCCGGGAGGAGTCTCAACTGCGTTTCGACCAGAGCGCGGGTTCCCAACGATCGCGCCGCCCGGATCGCTTGGAAAGGCGTTCGATCGGCGAGAGCGGTCATGGACGTCATCTTCGCCCAGGCGCCTAAGCGGCAGCACTCCTCGACGTACGAGAACGCTAAGAGTTGCCGGCGCCAAGCAAGTGAACCGCGCGGTTACCCGCCGTGAACACGTCGATGCGATCTCGACGCGGTCTGCCGTCCGACTACGATCGAGGCGTGACCTCCGCACAGATCTCGGCGCCCAGCCGCGGCCTGCTCGCACGAGCGCCCTCGCCGGCGCTCGTCATCGGCGGGATCGCGTCGGTGCAGTTCGGGTCCGCGATCGCCGCGACGCTGTTCGCGCAGATCGGCCCGGGCGGTGCGGTGCTGCTGCGCCTCGTCTCCGCGTCGATCGTGCTGCTCGTCATCTGGCGGCCGCGGCTGCGAGGGCGGACGCGACGCGAGCTGACGCTCGTCGGGCTGTTCGGCCTCGTACTGGCCGGGATGAACCTGACCTTCTACCACGCGCTCGACCGCATCCCGCTCGGGGTCGCGGTGACGATCGAGTTCGTCGGGCCGTTGACGGTGGCCGTCGCGGGCTCGCGCCGCGCACTCGATCTCGTGTGGGTGGGTCTCGCGGCTCTCGGGATCCTCGCGCTCATGCACGGCGACGCCCATGGCCTCAACACCCTCGGCGTGTTGCTCGCGCTCAGTGCCGGCGCCCTGTGGGGCGCCTACATCCTCCTCAACGCGCGCCTCGGGCGGGCCTTCAGCGACGGCGCCGGGCTCGCGATCGCGATGGTCGTGGCGTCGCTCGTGGCGCTGCCGGTCGGCGTCATCGAGGGTGGGGCCTCGCTCCTCTCGCCGCATGCGCTCGCGCTCGGCGCAGCGGTCGGGATGCTCTCCTCGGCGATCCCGTACTCGTTCGAGCTGGAGGCGCTGCGCCGGATCGCTACGAACGTGTTCGGCGTGCTGATGAGTCTCGAGCCGGCGATGGCCGCGCTCGCCGGCTTCATCGTCCTCGGCCAGACGCTCAGCCCCCGCGAGCTTTTCGGCATCGGGCTCGTCGTGCTCGCGTCCGTCGGTGCCTCGCGCGCAGCTCACGAGCCCGAGGTTTTCGCGTAGCTCGGCGCCGCGAACCGGACACGCCAACGCGCGTGCCGTACTGTTGCGGCATGCTCGACCGCCCCCAGCGCCGCTTGCGCCGTCCGCTGCGCCTCTCCCTGCGCTGTCCGCTGCGCGGCCGCCCGCAGCACGAGCACGCCGTGCCCAAGCCCACGCTCACCAACGCCCGCCGCGCGATCGCCCTGGCGAGCGCGGCGGCATCCACGGTTCTGCTCACCAGCGCGTGCGCCGAGGCGACACGCGCCCACACGACGATCCACACGACGCGATGTGGCGGCACGCTGAACGCGCCCGGCGTGCTCGCCGGAACCATTCACGGCAACGTGGTCATCGACGGGGTGTGCGAGGTCAAGGACGGCAACGCGGTCGTCGACGGCTCGCTCACCGTCTCGCCGGGCAGCACGTTCGCCGCCGCGTACGCGCACGACGACCTCACGCGAGGCGGCACCTCGAAGCTGTCGGTCACAGGAGACCTGACCGCCGATCGTGACACGTCGGTGTTCGTCGGCTGCGAGGCGAACCGCTTCAGCTGCCTGGACGACAGCAAGACCAACCCCACGCTGTCCGAGCCGGCCGTCATCGGCGGCCAGGTCGACGAGACCGGTGCGCTCGGCGTCGTCCTGCACGACGTGAAGGTGGGCGGCGGCGTGGAGTGGAACGGCGGCGGCGCCGATCAGGGATGCACCGACTCGGGCTTCTTCGATCAATTCGACTCGGGCCCGTGGTTCGACATCGAGGACAGCACGATCGGCGGCGAGCTGTCGATCGGGGGCATCAACGGCTGCTGGCTCGGAGTGCTGCGCGTGCACGTCGCGAAGAGCTTCACGCTCGTCGATAACCACTTCGAGGACCCCGACGCGATCGAGATCGGCACGAACATGATCGGCGGCAACCTCGCCTGCAGCGGCAACTCGACGGTGTGGGACACGACCGACCTCACGAACAACCTGTATCCGCGCCAGCTCGATCTCAACACCGTGCACGGCACGCGCAGCGGACAGTGCCGCAGGTCTTCGCGCCTGACCGCGCACGGTCTGTCGGCGCAGTACCCATTCTGAGCGCCGGCGATGCGGGAGGAGCCGATCGCGCTGGTGCTCGCGGGAGGTGGTGCGCGCGGCGCATGCGAGGCCGGCCTGCTGTCGGTCCTCCTGCCGGTGCTGGAGGAGCGCAATGAGCGCCCGACGATCCTGATCGGCACGAGCGCAGGAGCGGTGAACGTGAGCTTCCTCGGGTCGGGCCGCTACCCGCCGTGTCGCGCCACCCAGCGCTCGATCAGGAATCGAGCGACTGACACCTTCGGAGGCAACAGCAATGTGGGGTTGCGGCGGTGAATCGCGTCGCGCATCGCCTCCAGCCGGAACCAGCCGACCTCCTCGAGCTCCCCATCGTGCGCCTGCGGCATGCCACCGTCTGACTGCGCCTCGAAGCCGAGCATCAGCGAGGCCGGAAACGGCCACGGCTGCGAAGTGACGAACACCGGATCGCGGGCGAGGATGCCCGATTCCTCCTGCACCTCCCGGATGACGGCCTCCTGCACCGACTCGCCGGGTGAGACGAACCCCGCGAGGACGGACAGCCGGCCGGGCGGCCATCCGGCGCGGCGTCCGAGAAGCAGCCGGTCCTCATGCTCCACGGTCATGATCACGACCGGATCCGTGCGAGGAAAGTGCGTCGCCTCGAAGCGCGGGCAGTGACGCGAGTAGCCCCCCTCCGCGACGAGCGTCCCGGCGCCGCAGTTGGCACAGAAGCGATGGTTGCGGTGCCAGTTGAGCAGCGCGACGAGGTAGGCGGCGAGACCGGCTTCGGGGTGCGCGAGCACCGCGCCGGCGTCCCGCAGCGACGCGATCCGCCCGCCGGCAGTCACGCGCGCGCGGACGGACGGCGAGAGCGGACTGAGATCAAGCGCGAACAGCGGGGCACCGTCCGCAAGCCCGAGCAGGATCGGCTCCCGGACCGACTCGGGCGTGAGCGGCGGGCGCAGCAGCGCGGTGCTGCTCGCGTCGCTCATCAACACCCCCTCGCCATCGGCCGCCACCGCGCGAGCGCTCGGATCGGCGAGCAGCCGGTCGATCCAAGCCGGATCCTTGCGCAGCGCCATCGCACGATCGAGCGTCATGCCGGTGAACGGTCGCGCGGTCGTCATGTGGACAAGGGGATCCGCCGTTTCAGTGGGGATCCCGGAACGGTCGTCGACCCACTAGATGTGGTACATCGCCCACAGGCCCCCGTGAACACAGGTGATTGTGGCAGTTAGCAGGACCATTTATCCGACTGGATCCGACTGGATCCGGCTCGATCCGAGCGCGACTGGCGCGAGATTGGCGCGAGCGGCGTCCTCGCTGGCGCGCGCCAGGTAGCGGTCGAGCAGCGCCGCAGCCTCGTCCTCGTTGCCGGGCATCAGGTGCCCGTATCGGTCCAGCGTGATCGAGATGTTCGCGTGCCCCATGTAGGTCGAGAGGGCCTTCGCGTTCACCCCGGCGGCGATCATCAGCGAGGCGAACGTGTGGCGACACTCGTGTAGCCCGATCGGCTCGAGCGCATCCTCGCGAGCCCTGACCCATCCCTCGCCGCCGGCCCGCGTCCGCCGCCATCCCCACGCGACCATCGCGCGCTGGGTGACCGTCGTCGGCGAGAACGGGCTCACCGCCGTCGAGCCGAACACGAGCCCCTCGCGCCACTCCAACCGCAGCAGATGCTCGTCGAGATGGTCACGGAGCACCGCGGCGATCGGAACGCGCCGCTCCTTGCCCGACTTCGTGCCGATCTCGCCCTCGATCGCGTCCCACCCGCGGCGGACGTGGATCACGCCGCTGGCGAGGTTCACGTCCTCGATGCGCAGCGCCATCAGCTCGCCGCGCCGCAGCCCGGCATACATCGCTGTGGCCCACAACGGCCGGTCGCCGGCCGGGAGCGCCTCGAGCAGGACCGCGCACTCGTCCGGGCTCGCGATCCTGTCCCGGCCGCCACGGACCGCCGGCATCTGCAGCCCTGTCGTCGGGTTCACCGCGACGTCGCCCCTCGCGACCGCGCGCTTGTAGATCGCCCGCAGCGGCAGCAGCGTCACGCCGACCGTGCTTGCGTTCAGCCCGGACGCCACGAGCTCGTCGACGAAGTCCTGCAGATCGTTGCGGGTCACCTCGCCGAGCTTAACGCGGCCGAGCACCGGGAGGATCCGGAGCCGAAGCGTCGCCTCATAGGACCGGATCGCGCTCGGCTTGTACGGGTCGCCGGAGCGGTTGCGGATCACCCCGCCTCGCGCGCCCTCCAGCCACGTGGCGGCCGCCTCGGCGATCGTCGTAGCAGTAGGAGCCCTGAGCGTGTTGCGGCGCACAGCGCCTCTCGCGTCGTCGCGCCACGCCGCCGCGGCGGCCATCGTCGGGAACGTCTTGCGGATCTTCCGGCCGTCCCGCTTGGAGTAGACCGACGCTTCGTAAGGGCACCTGCAGCGCCCCTGCTGGCTGCAGCCGCGGCCGTGTCGTTGTCTGATCCCGGCGGCCATCACTGCCCACCGCCCGGCACAACCTCGCCGAGATCTTCAATGCGGATGAAGATCGATGCATGCTCGGGAAAGAGCCGCAACCGCACTTCACGCACCACGGCGTCGCGGTTCGGCTGGCCAAGCTCCACCTTCGCATTGATCGGGGGCCACAGGAGCGTGTC
Organism: Solirubrobacteraceae bacterium; assembly: GCA_052148275.1. Lineage (GTDB taxonomy): Bacteria > Actinomycetota > Thermoleophilia > Solirubrobacterales > Solirubrobacteraceae > Palsa-465. The sequence continues at coordinate 46,274 of JBKQIR010000169.1, read as the reverse complement.
GACGATCGCGAGCGTCTGTCCGCTTTGGTCGACGATCATCGTCTCGGCTTTCAGGTGCGGTAGCTCCGGCTGGTTCACGGTGTCGCTCATCACTCGCCCTCCCCGATCGCCGCGGCGTTGCTCAACCGTCCACTTCGCTCGACGAGCGGCGTCACGTCCTCCATGGGCACCGGGCAGTAGTCATACAGGCCTCGCAGCGGCTCCAGCAGCGCTTGCCCCATCGCCTCGAGCACGAACCGCAGTGTGTTCGCGTCTCCCGTGATCGCCGCTTCGACGTCCTCGTCGGGCAGTTGGGAGAGCAGCCCGTATGTGCGGTGGATGCCCTCGATCCGGCTGTCTCGGTCGATTCGGGCGTTGCGTCGCACCTGCTCGTGCTCATCCCTTGCGTCGAGTGTGTGGAGCATGTGTTCGTGTTCGTGCCGGAATCCGTCCGTCTCGGATCTCAGGTCGGTGAGCACGGCGACGCGGAAGGCGTCGATGTGCTCGGCCGGGATCGTGAGCGTCACGACGCGCCGCTCGATCATGTTGGTGGCCATGTTGTCCTCCTCGGTCGTGTGGCCGAAAGGGTGCGGATCTGGCGAGGAAGGCGCCGCCGCCCGGTGGTAGCGTGCCTAGCGCGTCGGAGCCTACATCTCCGGGGCCACGGCCCGGGCGGCGCCAACCGCGCCGGGCCACTTGATTGGTTGTGGGGCTCATGCTACGCCGAGCCGAGCCCGAGCGCAACGAACCGGGCACGAAGCGAGATTTCGTGCCCGTGGCAGCGCGTGCGCGTGCCTGGCGCCCGCCCCGGCACACGCACGTGTGTTCGCCCACGTCGACGATCAGCGACCGGAGAACGCCTCAGAGCCTCATGACTCGGTCGCGCGGGCGGTAGCCTGCTGGAGCTCGCCGCGGAGCCGTTCGTTCTCCTGGCGCAGCACGCCGATCTGCGTGCACAGGTCGCTGATGAGGGCGAGGATGGCTGCAGGGTTCATCGGTCACCTTTCAGGATGTGGTGGCGTTGTTGATCAGGCCGTACTCGCCGAGAGCGTTCAACAGGTTTTCGAGCACCGTTGCGGTGGCGCTCCCGCGGCTCCCGGACACGGTCTGCTGCACCGCGCCGCCAGCGTTGAAGAAGTTGAGTTCCTCGCTGGTGCCGGCCGAGCAGAGCGATGTGGTGCCGGGAATCTGGACGATATTGCCGCTTGAGACCGTGAGTACGTTTGTGCTCGTCGCGACGTTGTAGATGAAGAACTCATCCGCGGTGCTCGTGAGCCCGATCTGCCACTCGGACGTTCCGGCCTGCTGCAAGATGAGCGATGCCTGATGGCCTGACGGCGCGTTGAGGATCAGCGCCGCGTTGCTCGATGGCGGCTCGATCTGCAGCCCGAATGCCTGGAACGTGTTGTCGCTTGCGAGGACCCCGGCGCTCGCGCGGTACAGGTCGACGTCGTAGCCCGCGGCGCCGTCGCTCCACTGGTGCCTGCCGGACGCGTCCCACTGGTACAGCGGCGTGGTGTAGTTCGTGCCGGCGATCGTCTGCCACTGCACCTGGCTCGTGGAGGCGTCCCCGAGTAGGGACTGCACGACAGCCCCGTCCTCGTACACGACCTCGTTGAAGCGGATGCCGTAGAAGCAGCCGCCCGCACCCTCGGCGTTGTCGATCTCGATGGCGCTGGTGGCGCGGTTCACGGCACCGAACCCGAGATTCAGCGCATAGATCGGATAAGCGCCGAGAGCGGTCCCCAGCGAGTCGGGGCCGGTGTAGTTCAGGTCGCCCTCGATGGCGCGCAGAGCGCGGCTGCCGTCGCTGGAGTTGATGTTCGTCGCGATCGCGAGCATCCCCCACGCGCCACCCGCGCCAGAGTCGCCGTCGTCCTGCACGGCGGCCCACAATCCGAGACCGTAAGCGCTGCTCCACGTGTCGGAAGGCATATGGAGCCCGAACCAGCCGGACGCGGGGAAGACCTCGGTCGATGCTGGCGCGGTCGACTGCACGATGAACGGGATGGAGGGGCCTGCCACGTGTGCGTTCGCGTCCGCGAAGAACGTCGTGAAGTCGCTGTACTGCGCCCCGCCGGTGAACATCTTGCCCGGTCCGACCGGGACCACAAGGTTGCTGATGTCCCCGGTTGTGATCGCCGTCGTCCCGGCCGGCACGAGCACGTATGCGAGCACGAGTGAACTTGCGGGGACGCTCCCGAGCCCGACAAGGTTGGTCAAGCTCGCGCCCGACGTGGGAGTGCCGACGACGACGGCGAACTGCATCTCCGTCGAATCACCCGCGTACTCCTTATCGAGCACCTGCACGATGATCTGATCCAAACGCGGATTGGACGGGTTCGCTGCGCTGATCGACACGGTGACCGCGGCCTTGTTCATCGCGTAGTAGAGCGACTGAGTCGCTGTCGACGTTCCAGCCACCCACGCCTGCCCAGTCCCGACCTGGCAGCTCATGTTCGGCGTCGACTGGGCAGCGACCGTCAGGTCACCCGGTGTCACCACACCGCCGGCCGGGTTGATCAGCGTGCCGACCGCGCGGCGGATTGTCTCCGCGTCGATCGTGGTCCCGTCGATGATCCAGGGCGACGCCTCAAGCGCCATCGGTCGCACCTTCCCTCTCTACGTCGTCGGCCTCGCCCGCAAGCTCGCGAGCGCTCCGAGGGAGCGTCCACGGGACCGGGAAGCCGCGCGCCGGCGCGGGAGGCGCCGGCGCCTGGTCGTTGCTGGTCGTTGGTTTCCTCACGGTTACTCCTCGTGTTGTGTTGGGATGGCTGCGCTCACGCGCACGAGCTCGAGGTCGACGTCGTGCCGGCGCTCGCGCCGTTCGCGCACAGCGTCGAGATGATCTGGACGGCGCCGCCGGAGAACCCGCGGTAAGCGAGCGTCTCGAAGATTTCGGTGAACGTCTCAAAATCGTTTGTCGAGTCCAAGAGACTGTCTCGGACGATCCCGAGATCCAGCCGGCCGCCGTCCAGCAGCTGGAACGCGCCCTCGTACCACATGTACCAGACGAGCTCGGTCGGGAACTTCTGGACCACGCCGGAGCCTGACTGCGTCGTGAAGTACTGGTTGACCGCACCCGACAGGCCTGGCGCCGTTGTGGCCTGGCCGTCGAAGTGCCACACGGGCGTGACTCCGTAAGCGTCGAACAGGGCTTCGATCTGCGCGTCGCTCACTGCCAGTGAGTTCCACTGGTCGTCCTGCTGGTGGGCGGACTCGCGCGCGAGGTCGACCCTCAGGAGGTCTCGCGCCCATCTCGGGAAGCAGGCCCGGAGCCGCTGATTGTCACTCACGCGATGCAGGTTCCTGAACGCAGCGACAACCTGCCCGACAGCCATGAGCAAATCGCGCGTGGCACCAAGCACCTGGCTTGTGGTCACACCCTGCGTCGCGTTCGTGGCGATCAGGTTCAGGAGATTGTTGTCCGCCACGTGTGCCGCGGCGGCGAAGCTGGCATCCGTGAAGGCTTGAACTGTCTCCGGATCGAACCGGGACTGCATGTTCCCGAACCCGAGCCGGGTGGAGACAGCCTCGACGTAGACGGTGTCGGTCGACGGGCACGCGACGGTATAGATCGGCTTCGTCGCGCCAGCGGGTGAGAGGTCGGTCGCCTCCGTCCAGATCCCGGTTGCGGCTTCGAGCGCGGCGAAATCGAGGTCGGGGCGGTAGATCAAGCCTCCGCGGCCGGCCTGGAAGGTCGGGAACGCATCCCGCAGTGGCCGGTCTGCGGTCGCGATGGTGCCGATCGCCCAGTCGACGTTCACCGGAGCGCAGATGCCGCCGGTCGCGACGAGGGCGTCCGGTTCGAGCGCGGCCTTCGTGACGCGCGTGTCGTGCTCGTACTCGCCCCGCAGACGCCGCTCCTCCGGATACTGGTCGCTCCAGTCCGCGGACGCGATCAGCACGTCACGGCCACGCGCGCCCGGCGCGCCCTGCGGACGATCCCGCCCGTCGAGGGTCAAGGCGATCGTCTCAGCAAGCTGCCGGCGGTCGAGCTCGGCGCCGGCCATGCTGCCGCGGCCGTTCCCGGACGCGATAAGCGCCGTCCGCGGCGCCTGGTTGCCCACCTCCGGGCTCGCGGCCGGCCGCCGCTGATTGCGCGCCATGCGTCGCAGCGTCGCGCCAGGATCTGCCGGCGCGGCTGACGCGGCGAGCGCCTGCCGTGATTCGACCGCGCGCTGCACGACATCCGACGCGAGTTGCAGCGCGTGCAGCTCGCCGATCGCGGCGGCGCTGTCACCGCCGCCGCCAACGCTCGCAAGCTCGCCGATCAACTCGACCTGGAAGCCGCCGAGCTCGGTGTCGGACATGCTCGCGACACGACCGAGACGGTCTGTGATGGACGTCTTCATGGGGATGCGCTCCTTCCGGGGATCAAGGGATCTCCAACGATGGACGCGCCTCGGAAGGACACAACTTCACGCCGCACACGCGTCCTTCCGAGCGTCTGCTACACGTGCCGCCCGCTCCCGCTCGCGCTCCTGATTCGCCAGCCGCCGGCACCGATCGCTGTGGTAGATCGCGCGCGGATCCCGGTCGACAGGTATCAACTCACCACAGCCCTCCCGCGCGCACCTACGCGCCCTCTCGTCGAGCAGATCGAGCACGATCACGCGATCGCCAGCAAGCGCCACGATCGCCTCATCGCCGGCCGTCGCCGGCTGGCGGTCGTACGCCCGCCGCCAAACGGGCTCCGTGGCCAGGATCGCCTCTCGCCACGCCTCGCTCTCGGGCCAGTTGCGACAGGCGAGAGAGACCCTATCCCGCCAGACGGCCTCGAACGGGTCGCCCTGCCGTCGAGCAGCAGCGAGCATCGTGCGGACGTGCGCGACCGGCGAGGCGAGGGGATGCGCCACCATCGGCTCAGTTCCGCCCGGCCCCGACCATCCGACTGACGCTCTCCGGGCGCACCGGGCAATCGGCGGCATGCTCGATCGCGAACACAACGCCCGTCGACCATCCCACCGCCACGTCGGGCACAACGCCGTGCATCGTGACCGCCTGCACCCGCCCCGCGTCAGCCTTGACCATCTCGTCCTCCGACAGCCAACGGGCCTTCGCATCGCAACACGGGCATGCGTGCGCAAAGAACCCGCACAGCAGCGCCCGCACCGCCTGCTTGACCCCCGTGGGCATGATCTCCGGATCGCCGCTCAGGAACACCACTCCGTCCGTCCGTCGCCACCTGATGCGGGGTGAGCCGTCCTCCGCGATGTCGGGCACCGGGTCACGCGCCCAACCGTTCGTCGACGCCGCGATCCGCAAACGGGCCGCGGTGATTTTCCAGAGATCACGCATCCGAATCACTCCTTTTTGGTCGTTGCAAGCTCCGTCGAGCAAGCTTCCGAAGGTGCGGCGGCAGACGGGCGATCTGCTCGTGCGCCGGGCCTGACACACCGCCGCGAGAGCCCGCACGGATCACGCTCGCCATGCTCGGCCGCGGGGCACTGCCGCTGTTGAGCGGGATCGCACCCGTGGGCACCTGCAGCGATCCCGGACCACCCGGCCGCTCGAGCGCCGCCACCACCATCAGCGCCAACGCCGTCGCCCGATCATCGTGGCCGCCCGACTTGTGATCGAACGCCCACGCCCCAGCCGCGGTCTGCACAAGGCGCAGCGCAAGCAGCTCATCCCGCAGGCCCTCAGCCTCGTACAGCGCGAGGTTCCCTGAGTTGATCGTCGACAACAGGCTTGCCGCGAGCCTCTGCTTACTCGCCGACGAGAACGTGAACTCCTCCGCCCGGATCCCCTGAGACCGGAGCCGCTGCAGCAGGTCAAGCCCCTGCCACGGGTCCGCGCGCAGCAGAAACCGGAACCGCTTGTGCGCCTGCACGATCGTGCTCTCGACCTCGGCGAAGTCGACCGGCCGGCGCCGCGACCCCTGCCACGCCACCATCCGATCAAGCGCCACCCGGTCACCCACCCGGTGACCGACCGCCAGCACCGTCCGGTCGTTCACCGTCCCGAGATCCAACCCCGCGACATGCGACGCGCCGCGCGCACGATCAGCCGCCGGCCCATCCAGCACAAACGCCGCCGCCACCATCGCCGGATCCAGAAACGACCCCGTCGCCTGCGTCCACTCGTTCTCGAACAGCTGCCGGTAGATCGCCTCCGGCAACCGCTGGCGCTGCTCCTCGAGCCGCGCCCGATCCATCCACGGCGCCGGCCCCGGCCGCTCGCTCGAGCGCCACAACGGCGAGGACCGCGCATGCTCAAGCACCCGATAGGCGAAGTGATCCGGGCTACCCGCGGTCGTCAGCACCACCATCCGAGCGGTGTCCCGCTTCGCTACCGCCGAGCTCGCCGCCTCCCACAACCGACGAGCCGACGCCCCATCGCTCCAGTTCGCAAGCTCATCCACGAACACGAAGTGCGGCGTCAAACCCCACGCGCCCGGCGCATCCGCCGGCAACACCTCCAACACCGCGCCCGACTCCGGAACGACCACGCGCCTGGCCTGCACATCCACGCGCCCACCGAGCCCCGGCGTGCGAGCAACGAACCCCCCGACCGCATCGACCGCAAGGCCACCCTGATCGCTGTCAGCCGCCAGCCAGTAGCACCGCAACCGGCCATCCGCGGCGACCAGCACCGCCAGCGCGACCGCCGCCAGATCCGTCGTCTTGCTGCTGCCACGACTGCGCGTCAGGTACGAGTACGGCCGTTCGCCCTCGAGCACCGCCAGCGCGTCCTCACGCTGGAAGTCGTGCGCCGCCTCGAGCCACCGCCGGCCGTCCTCGAGCCGCAGCGCGGCCAGCACGTCACGCGCCCGCATCGCTTGCCTTCCCGTCGATCGCGTCCCATGCCGCACGGCCCTCGGCTGCGGTCTGCTCGAGCGACTGCGCCGAACGCACGAGGTCGAGCCCAAGCGCTGCGCGAGCCCGCGGCGTCATCCCCAACTCACGCAGCAAGTCGAGCACGTGCGACCGCAGCCGGCCCTCATACTCGAGCACCGGGCGCGGCTTGCCGCTGTCGTCCTCCCAGCCGCGCCGCAGCAGGTACTCGGCGATGTCGTCGAGCCTGCACAGCGACTCGGCGAGCTGGCGCACTGCGACCGCATCGGCCGCCGGCAGACCGCCGTCGACGGCGCGCACTGGCGTGTCCTGCGCGAGCGCGGCGGCTACCTGCTCGATCTTCGCGTCCACACGCGCCGGCGGCAGCGCGCTATAGGCGCCGTGGACTCGGCCGCGAGCGTTCCCGGCCGGTGCGGGTGGCGCATTGCGCAGGTTCGCCAGCTGCCGCGCGCGCTTGCCAGGATCGCGTGACGTGGGCATCAGCAGCGCTCCGTGCAGATGAGGGACATCCGCACGCACCCGAGATCCCCCGCGAACACTGGGCATCGAGAGGGTGCGCGTCCCATGCGCGCCAGTGAGGTCATCTTCGCTCCAGAGGGGTTTCGGCGTGGACTGCTAGCCAGCGCTCGAGCTCGGCGACCGGGACGAGCTTGCGAGTGCCGACCCGGACGAGCCGCATGTCGGGCTCGATGTGCGCGCGCCACACGTCCCAGCTCACCCCGAGTGCGGCGCATGCTTCCTTGACGTTCAGCGACAGGCGCGGAACGGGCGCCACGTTCGTGTGCTCTGACGTTCGAGCCGAGCGGCGTCTGAGCGGCGGCTGCGGCGTCATTCTGTCGCCTCGGCTAGGTCAGGAAACTTCGCGACGATGCGGGCCTGTTCGGCGTCTGGGTCGGGGTTTGGGTGCCCGTTGTGCGAGCTAGGTGCCCCGTGCCCATACAACTCCGTATGTATGGCACGGGGGCACGCTTGCTCATCGGGCGCGGGGCACGGTGTGGGCACGCTGTGGGGCACGGTGGGCACGGTGGGCACGCCTTGCGGGGCACGGTCGGGGCACGGTGGGCCGTCGTCGGTGGCGACGTCGAACGGTTTGAGGCTGTGGTGGCCGTCGGCTCGTTTGTCGATGTAGCCCTCGGTGATGAGGACGTTCAGGGCCTTGTCGATGTACTCGTTGCGGCCGGAGATCGCCTGGCGGATTGCGCGCTTGCTGATGCCCGGCTCGGCGCTGACCGTCTCGGAGACGCGTCGCATGAGCGTGGTCGGCCGGAACGTCTCAGTCGGCTGTGCGGCGGCGACCTGGCGCCGTTCGATGGTCTGGCTGTCGCGGTAGAAGATCCACTCGTCTCCGCGTTGGAAGGGCGCGCGGACGGTCCGGACCTTGTGCGCTTTGATGACGAGCGCAGGAGGCGTGGAGAGCAGCGCGCACGAGAATGTGAGGTCGGCGCGGTCGGACTTGGCGCTCGCGCCCTTGGCGCGGCTGCGGGCCTCGAGCGCGTGTCCGACGTTGTCGACCATGCCCACCGTGACGCCCTTGGCTGTGACGGGCTGCACGAGCCGGTCGTAGAACTTGACGAACTCGGCGTTGGACTGGTCGAAGTTGAGGTCCAGCGCGGATGCGACCGCCGATAGCGGGTCGATCACGACGACGTCGTATGCGCTGGTGACGCCGGTGATCCATCCGTCTGGGTGCGCCCACGCGTGAGTGATCACAGAGGCGAGGTTCAGGTAGCGAACGCGTGCGAGGCGCGCACGGAGCTCCTCGTCGACCCGGTCGCCGCGTAGGTCCGCGAGGATGGCGGCGCGCGCGTTGAACTCGGGCTCGGTGACCTCCGAGCCGAGATAGGCGCCGCGCAGCCCGGCCGCGGTGCCGTCGTAGAGGCAGGCTTGCACTAGAGAGCTGCGACCGCCGCCTGTTGGGCCGACGATGACGACTCCGGCGCCGGCATGCACGAACGGGAACCCCGCCAGCGGCGGGAGCTTCTCGGCCGGCGTGGCGGTGGGGTCCATCGGCGAGCCGGCCAGCCACTCGACTCGGCCGTCGGTCGCGTCACCGGGATCTGTTCGCGCCGAGAAGCACGGCCAGCACACCATCCGATCGCCGACCGGGTAGCGCCCGCCGCCGGATGCTCCGCAGCCGGGGCATGGTTCGGTGGCGCTCACGCCGCTTGCTCCAGCTCGCGCCTGCGCGCGATCTCACCGGGGCTGAAATTCTCGATCTCGTAGACCGCCTGCGACAGCCGGTCGCTGATCATGTCGGCGTGGACGAGCAGACGCACAAGCGCGTGTTCGTCGCCCTCGACAATGGCCGCGTCGATCAACATCTCGGCGTGCGCGAGGGCGCGCGCGCAAGGCAGCCACGCCGGCTTCTCGCCGGCAGCGGGGTCTACATCGTCTGCGGCCGGCTCACCCGGCCCGTCTCGGTCAGGGTCGCCCGGCGGCGCGCGGCGCGGAGACCTGCGGGCGCCCGGTCGGCGTCGAGCGCCGGTCAGAGCGGAGCGGCGTCGACCGAGGATCTGACTGGCGCGGGCCGGTAGCGCGCTCCGGTTGCCCCACGCATCGACGCGATAGCGCCGCTGTAGGCGGTCGAGCTCGCGGAGGTCGGCGGCCGTAGGCATGCGCAGGAAGTCGCCATCCGCCTTTGGGTAGGTGAACCTGCTTGCGGACAGCTCCCGCGCGTTTTGCTCGAGGATCGAGCGCCGGGCGTGCGCCCGTCGAGTCTCGCGGGCGCGCCGTGGCGCCTGCGCCATAGCCTGGTCTAGACCGAGTGTGTACGGCTCAGCGAGACGAGCGGCGGACATGGGTTCGGAGGGTTTGCATGCTGGTACCGGGAACGGTAGGGCATTCTTCGGACGTGACAACACCGGCACACCCCAGAACGACGAAACGCCGCCCCCCGTCGGGGACGGCGCCACGCCACCAGTTCCGCAAACCGCGAACGAGACGAGCCTACCAGCCGGACCGGAAGGTTCCGGCCGCCGCTCACGTCAGCTATTGGGCCTTCCCCGCGAGATACGCGATCACGAAGTCGCGTGCAGCGCCGAGGAGCCCTTCACGGACTCTCGTCAAAGCTGACTTCTCGTCGGCGTCGGTCGTTGTCTGGATCTTGCCCTCGAGCGCCTCGACCAAGTCAGCAATCACGGCCTCCGCAGAGCTCCCGGGCCAGCCTTCCTCGACCTTCAGCGTCTTCGGAGTCGGCCGCACGATCGACGGGACGTCGCCCTGGTCGTCGTCCGCGATCACCACGAGGTAGCCATCACCGACCAGTTCGCGGATGGCTGCTTTCGCGCTCGCCGGATCGTCGGCGGCTCCGACGATGGTCATCGTCTCGATTCCCACTTCGGGCGCGCCCTGCGCCCTGTATTGCTGGTAAAGCTCGTGCAGCACCGCCCGCGCCACAGTCCAACTCAGATCCACGCTCGTGCCCGTGCGCGGAGCGAGTAGCGCCTTCCTTCTTTCCCAGGCGCGCCGGCCCTCGCCAGTGACCGAGAACTGCCGGCCGTTTCCGTCTCGGCGTTCGACACGCACATAGCCGAGGTCTGCGAGCTCGTCGACTTCGACGTGCGACGGAGCAACGCCGTCTTCTGGCCAGCCTGGATGACCCGCAATGAACCGTCCGGAGCCGCCGTAGCCCAACGTGAATGTGTGCGGCTCACCTGCAGTCTCGTCGGCTGCGACAAGCACACCGAGTATTTCGAGGATGTCTCCCATTCGGGGGAGCGTACCGCGCCCGATGAGACGGCAGGGAGCGCGACTGGCGCGAGCCCCGGCGCGAGCGTCCCCAAGAGCGCCGAAAGCCCTGCAAAACAGGGCCTTCGGGTCAGATGTGGTACATCGCCGCGCCGGCGGCGCGGATCTGCTCCTCGGCGACGCCGGCGATCGTCTGCTCAGACAGGACGCCGCGCGCAGCGTCGCTCGCCTGCGCGAACACGCCCGTCGCGTCCTGGCCGAGCGGGCCGTCGAGCAGCTCCACCACCTCCAGCACGTTCACGTCGTCGGGTCGGCGGGCGAAGCTGTAGCCGCCCTTCACGCCACGTTGCGAGCGCAGGATGCCGCCGCGGCGCAGGGTCGCGAACAGCTGCTCGAGGAACTGGACGGGGATGTCGCCGCGCCTGGCCAGCTCAGCGATCGGAACAGGAGCGCTCTCCCCGAGCAGATACAGCTCGACGAGCGCGCGCACCGCGTACGGGGACTTGGAGGTGATCGAGATCATGGGTCAGCCCCGACTGTAGTGGGGCTCCCTGAAACGTTCAACCTGTTTGACGGCTGCAAACGCGCGGACGCGCCGCGCCCGACGTATGAGGCGTCAGATCCAGCCGCGCTCGGTCGCGATCAGGACCGCCTGCGCGCGGTCCATCGCCCCGAGCTTGCCGTAGACGTTGTGCAGATGGGTGCGCACCGTGCTCGTCGAGAGGCCGAGCTCGCTTGCGATCTGCTTGTAGACCATGCCCTTCGCCAACCTGCGCAGCACGTCCACCTCGCGGGTGGACATCGGGCAGGGATCGACCTGCCGCGGACGGCCCTGGCCCGTCGCCAGCGGGAGGTCGTACATGACGGTCCGCAGCTCGGAGGGCTTCAGCTCGACCGCGCGGGCGGCGGCGAGCATCTCCGCGGGGGTGACGTGGCCGCCTAGGAGGTAGTGAGCCAGCATGTCGGCGAGCCGGACGATCGCCGCCTCGCCATCCGCCTTCTCGGAGTGGTGCGTCTCGATCACACGCGCGAAGCCGGCGGGAAGCCCCCAGCGGCGCGCGAGCACGCCGCCGACGAGCGCATGGTCGACACCGAGCTCGAGGCGCTCCTTCTGCAGGCGCTCCTCCGGTGTGCGCGCATCGCCGTGGACACGGCGCGGATAGCCCGGGTATGCGTGCACGAGCACGAGCTTGCCGATGTCGTGCAGCAGGGAGTTGACCATCAGGCGGTCGCGCTGCCCGTAGCCGATCTCGGCCGCGACGCGATCGGCCGCACGCTGGGTGGCGACGCCATGCAGCCGGAAGCGCTCCGGGATCGTCTGCCACACGGCGGTTCGCTCGAAGAAGTCATAGGTCCGGGCACGGCTCGCGATCGACTGGATCGTCGCGGGCTGCAGCACCTCCACCGCCATCACGGCGCTCTCGACGCGTCCGCGGCTCGCGCCGTCGACCTGGTTGGCGAGTCGCAGCGTCGCGATCGCGAGCGCGACGTCGCCCTCGATCGCCGCGACGACGTCGGAGGTCGATGGATCGCCGCCCTCGAACATGCGCAGCACCCGGTTGCGCGACTCGGTCATCACCGGAAACGCCTCGAGCGCTTCGAACGCCTGCGTCAGCCTGCGCCCGTGACCCTCGTTGTGGCGGCGGTCGCGTGTGGCGTAGGGGTCGGTCGGGGCCATCGGTTGCATGTTTGCGGTTGGGGCGACGCTGCGCCGCTCGCCGTTAGACCGGCGCGGCTGATAGCGGCTGTCTTGGAGATTGACCACCCCACGCACCCTAATCGGCAGATGTACGAGCGAGGTTTAACCGAACCCTATCGCCGGATGACATCTCGCAAGCGATTTGTGCGCTCCGCGCGCCCGAATCCGAGCGGTTCCGACGCCCGAATCGAGAACTCAGGCGACCCGTTGCAGCGCCCGATCGACCAGCGACAGCGTTCGCTCGCGACCCAGCAGGGCGACGCTCTCGAAGATGCCGGGCGAGATCGTCGTGCCGGCGATCGCGACGCGCACCGGCTGGAAGACCTCGGCCGGCTTGCAGCCACGGCGCTCCACGACGGCACGCAACGCATCCTGCACGCCGTCCTGTGTGAACGGATCCACGTCCGCCAGCGCCGCCCGCGCCTCCCTGAGGGCCTCGACCGCGCCCTCGCGGCCGAGCACCTTGCGCAGCACGGCCGGGTCGTCGCCCGGCCCGTCCAACAGGAACCCCGCCAGCGGCCAGAAGTCCGCGAGCGTCTGGATCTTCTCGTGCGAGATCTCGACCGCCGGCCTCAGTCCCGTGCGCCCCGTGTAGTGCTCCAGGCGGCTGGTGAGCTCGTCGATCCCCAGCTCGCGCATGTGCAGGCCGTTGATGTGCCGCAGCTTGCGCTCGTCGAAAATGGCCGGGTTCTTCGAGACGCGCTCGAGGCGGAAGCGCTCCGCGAGCTGCTGCAGGCTGAAGTACTCCTCATCGGCGGCGAAGCCCGCACCTAGCAGCGCGATGTAGTTGTCGACCGCCTCCGGCAGGTAGCCCGCGTCGCGGAGCTCCTGTACAGAGGCCGCGCCGTGGCGCTTTGAGAGCTTCTTGCCGTCCGGGCCGTGGAGCAGCGGCAGGTGCGCGTAGCGCGGCGGCGTTGCGCCGAGCGCCTCGAACACGAGCAGCTGCTTGGGGGTGTTGGAGAGGTGGTCCTCGCCGCGCACGACGTGGGTGATCGCGGCGTCGAGATCATCGATCGCGACCGCGAAGTTGTAGAGCACCGAGCCGTCCGCCCGTGCGATCACCGGATCGTCGATGCTCGCGTTCGGGAAGCGCGTCTCGCCACGGATCACGTCGTCGACGACCGTGTGGCCCTCGTCAGGGACGCGCAGCCGCACCGCACCGGACTCCTCCGGCTCGCCACGGAAGCCGCGGTCCGAGCCGTGCCGGCGCTTGTACTCCTTGACGTCCTGCGCGGCGGCGCTCGAGCGGTAGGCGTGCCCGCCCCGCAGCAGCTGCGCGAGCACCTGGGCGTGGCGCTCGGCGTTCGCAGTCTGGTAGATCGGCCCCTCGTCCCAGTCGAGCCCGAGCCACTCGAGCGCGTCGAGGATCTGGGCGACGTTCTGCGGTGTTGAGCGCTCGCGGTCGGTATCTTCGATGCGCAGGACGAAGGCTCCGGAAGGGGCGCCGGGCTCGGCTCCTGGCCCGCGGGCCAGGAGCCAGTTGTACAACGCTGTGCGGGCGCCGCCGATGTGGAGGGCCCCGGTCGGGGATGGAGCGAAACGGACGCGCATGAGGATCGACTCGCCATGCTAATCGGAGCACACGTCTCGCCGGCTGGCGGCCTCGCGCGGGCGGTGGCCCGGGGCGTCGATCTGGGGGCGCAGTCGATCCAGATCTTCAACCAGTCGCCGCGGATGTGGAAGCCGACCGCATACGGGGAGGAGGACTTCGCGGCCTTCAGGGAGGCGATGGACGCGAGCCCCGTGAAGGCGGTCTTGATCCACGCCGTCTACCTGGTCAACTGCGCCTCCGAGGACGACGAGATCCGTGCCAAGTCGCTCGCCTCGCTCATCCACTCGCTGCGCGTCGGGGACGCGATCGGCGCCGCCGGCGTGGTGCTGCACCCCGGCTCGGCCAAGCGCGGCGCCGTGGACGGCGCGATCACCCGCGCGGGGAAGGTGATCGCGCAGGCGCTCGCCGAGACCGAGCTGTGCGAGCTGCACCTCGAGGACACCGCCGGAGCGGGCGGCACGCTCGGGCGCTCGTTCGAGGAGCTCGCCCAGCTGATCGAGGCCGCCGGCGCGCACCCGCGCCTCGGGCTCTGCCTGGACTCCTGCCACCTGCTCGCGTCCGGCTACGACATCCGCACCGCACAGGGCCTCGACGAGACGTTGGCGGCCTGCGATGCGGCGGCGGGCCTGGAGCGACTGCGGTCCCTGCACCTCAACGACTCGATCACCCCCCTGGGCTCCAACCGGGACCGCCACGCGCCGCCGGGCGACGGCGAGCTCGGCGAGGACGGCCTCGCCGTGTTCCTGTCCGAGCCGCGCTTCGAGGAGATGCCGTGCGTGATGGAGACGGGGCACGCAAATGGACGGGTGCAGGCTGCCGACGTCGCGCTCGCGCTGGCGCTGCGCGAACGGGGCATTGCCGTCAGGGCAGCCGGGGGCCCCGAGCGGGTAGGGTCTGCGACGTGAGCGAGTCCCCACAAGCCGACGTGCTCGTGATCTTTGGGATAACCGGCAACCTCGCACGGATCATGACGCTCCGCTCGCTCTACAGGCTCGAGCACCGCCGCCTGCTGCACTGTCCGATCCTCGGCGTGGCGGCTGAGGACTGGACGATCGAGCATCTGCGCGAGCACGCGCGCGAGTCGATCATCGCGACCGGCGAGCCGTTCGACGAGGACGTGTTCGCCCGGCTCGCGCGGCGCATGAGCTACGTCGGCGGCGACTTCACCAACCCCCGCATCTACGCGCGCGTGGCCGAGGAGCTGTCCGACAAGCGGGTGCCCGTCTACTACTTGGAGATCCCGCCGTCGCTGTTCGAGATCGTGACGCAGGGTCTCGCCGACGCCGGGTTGAGCCGCCCCCCTGCCCGCGTCGTCCTGGAGAAGCCGTTCGGTCACGACCTGCCGTCCGCCCGTGCCCTCGCCGAGAGCCTGCACCGCTGTCTGGAGGAGCGCCAGATCCTCAGGATCGACCATTTCCTTGGCAAGATGGGGCTGCGGGAGATCCTGTACCTGCGCTTCGCCAACACGATGCTCGAGCCGGTGTGGAACCGCAACTACGTCTCGTGCGTGCAGATCACGATGGCGGAGTCGATCGGCGTCGAGGACCGGGGGCGCTTTTACGATCCCGTCGGGGCGCTGCGCGACGTCGTCGTCAACCACCTGCTGCAGCTGCTGACCATGGTCGCGATGGAGCCGCCCGCAGGTGGCGACCCCGACACGATCAAGGACGCGAAGCTGGCCGTGCTGCGCTCCACGAGTGAAGCCGACCCGGGCCATTACGTCCGAGGCCAGTACGACGGCTACCGCCAGATCCGCGGCGTGGACGGCGAATCGCAGACCGAGACCTACGTGGCGCTGCGCCTGGAGGTCGACAACTGGCGCTGGGCGGGCGTGCCGTTCTTCATCCGCGCGGGCAAGCGACTCCCGATCAAGGAGACAGAGGTGCGGCTCGTGTTCAAGCACCCGCCGCGGGTCGCGTTCATCCCGCATGCGCACAGGCGGCCTGAGCCGAGCCAGATCGTCGTCAAGTTCGACCCGGGAACCGGCATCAAGATGATCCTCGACGCGCACCGCGCCGACCGTCCCGCCGCACACGAGATCTCGCTCGAGATGGAGTTCGCGAACGCCGGCGGCGAGGATCCGACGCCGTACGAGGTGCTGCTCAATGCGGCGCTCATCGGCGACACCTCCAACTTCACCCGCCAGGACGTCGTCGAGGAGTCCTGGCGGGTCGTGACGCCGCTGCTCGACGCGCCTCCGGCCGTGCACGCGTACGCGCCAGGGACCTGGGGCCCCGAGCGCGCCCAGCGGCTCGTGAGCGGCTACGGCCGCTGGCGCGGGCCGTGGCTGCCCTCCAGCGACGGCGCCGGGCTGAGATAGCGCCAGCGGCCCCCACGATCGCCGAGCGAGGATGAAACTGTCCCAGAGCGACACTTTCATGCCCTAAGGTCGCTCAGGCGGCGGACGCCTGCGCTGAGGCGGCGGGCGCCTGCGCTGAGGCGGCGGGCGCGAGGATCGCCTCGCCGAGCAGGCTCTCGAGCTCGGCGTGCAGCCCGACCGCCCCGCGCGAGACACGGAAGTCGGGACCGAGCCGCAGGCGGCGCTCGCCGCCGCGCGTGCACAGCTCGATCACGACGTCGGATTCGCCCGGGAAGCCGGCGAGGACATCCTTCAGCTCGCCGATCGCCGTCAGCGGCACTGCGGCCGCGTCGAGGCGGATCCGCAGCGCCTGGGCGGCCTGCGCCGACGCCTTCGCCGCTAATCGCTGCGCGCGCTCGAGCTCCTCGCCGCTCGGCTCGAAGCGCTCGACCTTCTGCACGATCAGGCAGGTCCGCGCCTGGTCCTTGTGATCGACGCGGCCGCGCACGAGCACGATCGCGTCGTGCGCGAGCGCGTCCTTGCACTCCTCGAGCGTCTGGGCGAACACGACGAGCTCGACGGAGCCGTCGAGGTCGTCGAGCGTCGCGAACATCATCTGGTCGCCCTTCTTGGTGCGCAGCCGCTTTGTCTGGCTGATGATCCCCCCGACGCTCACCATCTCGCCGTCCCGGCGCTCGGCGAGCGCCGCGACCCCGCAGTCGGTCGCCGCCGCCATGGCCGGTCCGAGCGCCTTCAGCGGGTGCGCGGAGATGAAGATCCCGATCGACTCCTTCTCGGCTGCGAGCAGCTCGGTGCGTTCGAACTCGGTAGTCGGGATCGGCGCATGGCTCGGGGTCATCATGCGGCCGCCATCACCGCCGCCATCGAGGCCGAGGTCGAAGATCGACACCTGGCCGATCTGCGCGTCCTGCTGGGCCTTCTGCCCAGCCCCCTGCGCCTGCTCGAGTACGCTCATCATGCCCTTGCGGCTCGCGCCGGTCGACCCGAACGCGCCGCACTTGATCAGCGCCTCGATCGCCTTCTTGTTGACCGTCCGGCCGTCGACGCGCGCGCAGAAGTCCCACAGGTCGCTGAACGGACCGCCCTCCTCGCGGGCCCGCTTGATCGCCTCGACGGCGGCGAAGCCGACGCCCTTGACAGCGTCGAGCCCGAAGCGGATGTTGCCGTCGACGACGACGAAGCGATGATCGGAAAGGTTGACGTCGGGCGGCAGGATCTCGATCCCCATCTGCTCGGCCTGCGCGACGAAGAACGGGACCTTGTCCTTCGTGTCCATCACCGAGGAGATGAGCGCCGCCATGTACTCCGCCGGGTAGTTGGCGCGCAGCCAGGCGGTGCGATAGGAGATCAGCGCGTAGCAGGCGGCGTGGGATTTGTTGAAGCTGTAGTCGGCTGACTTCTCGTTCGTCGCCCATAGGAACTCGGTCACGGCATCGCCGGTCCCGGACGCGCGGCAGCCGTCGAAGAACTCGGGCTTCAGCTTCGCCATCGCCTCGCGGTTCTTCTTGCCGATCGCCTTGCGCAGGTCGTCCGCGCGGGCGCCGCTGAAGCCGGCGAGCTCCTTGGAGACCTGCATCGCCTGCTCCTGGTAGATGATCACGCCCTTGGTCGACTCCAGGATCGGCTGCAGACGTGGGTCACGGTAGGTGATCGACTCCGGATCGTGCTTGCCCCGCGCGTAGGTCGGAATCTGATCCATCGCCCCCGGGCGATACAGCGCACCGAGGGCGACGATGTCGTCGAACTCCGTCGGCCGGACCTTCTTGAGCGCCTCGCGCATCCCCTCGGACTCGAACTGGAAGACCCCGATCGACTCGCCCCGCGCGAGCATCTCGTATGTCCCTGAGTCATCTAGCGGGAGCGTCGACATGTCGGGGCGCGCTCCGGTGGAGCGCTCGATGATGTCGAGCGCGTCCTCGATCACGTCGAGGTTGCGCAGCCCGAGGAAGTCCATCTTCAAGAGGCCGATCTGCTCGACCGGCTTCATCGAGAACTGGGTCACGGTGCGGTAGATCCGCTCGCCGCTCTCGTCGGTCTTGTTCGCGTCAGCGAGCTGGAGCGGCACGATCTCGGTCAGTGGCCGGTCCGCGATCACGACCGCCGCGGCATGGATCGAGGAGTTGCGCACGATCCCCTCCAGCCCCCTGGCGACCTCGATGATCGCGGCCGCCTCGGGATCCCGCGCGATCTCGGCGGCGAGCGGCTGGCCCTCCGCCAGGCAGTCCTCGAAGTGCGGTGCGCGCCCCTGCTCGGGGTCGGGGATCAGTTTCGCGAGCTTGTCGCCGAGCGCGTAGGGGTAGCCGAGCACCCGCGCCGCGTCGCGTGTCGCCGCCCGCGGGAACATCTTGCCGAACGTGACGATCTGCGCCACGCACTCCTTGCCGTACTTGTCGGTCACGTAGCGAATCACCTGCTCGCGGCCGCGCACGGAGAAATCGATGTCGATGTCCGGCATCGACACACGCTCGGGGTTGAGGAAGCGCTCGAACAGCAGGTCGTAGCGGATCGGGTCCACGTCGGTGATCGCGAGCGCGTAGGCGACGATCGACCCCGCCGCCGAGCCGCGTCCCGGCCCGACCGGAATCCCGGAGTCCTTGGCGTACTTCACGAAATCCCAGACGATCAGGAAGTACGCGCTGAACCCCATCGCCTCGATCACGCCGAGCTCGTAGTCGGCGCGCTCGAGCGCCGCCGCCGGCAGCGGATCGCCGTAGCGGCGCGCGAGCCCCGCGAGCACGAGCTCGCGCAGGTACTCGCGCTCCTGCACACCGCCCGGGCACTCGAAGTGCGGGATCAGCTGGCGCCCGAGCTCCATCTCGACATCGCAGCGCTCGGCGATCTCGAGCGTCGAGGCGAGCGCCTCGGGCCACTCCTCGAACGCCGAGGCCATCTCCTCGCTCGAGCGCAGATAGAACTCGTTGGTGTCGAAGGTCATCTTCGGCGCCGCCAGCGTCGACTTCGTCTGCACGCAGAGCAGCGCCCGGTGGTTGTCGAAGTCCTCGCGCCGCAGGTAGTGCACGTCACCGGTGCCGACGATCGGCCGCCCGACCTCCCGTGCGATCCGCACAACCCCCTCGTTCGCCTTCTCCTGCTCGGCAAGCTTGTTCTTCTGCACCTCGAAGTACACGTTCTGCGGCCCGAAGATCCCTAGCAGCTCGTCGGCCGCCGCCTGCGCGTCCCGGGCGCGATCGTGGATCAACGCCTGGCAGAAGCGCGACGCCAGGCAGCCGGTCAGCGCGATCACGCCCTCGGAGTGCGCCGACAACAACCCCGCGTCGACGAGCGGCTTGCCGCGCTGCAACCCCTCCAGGAACCCCGCGGAGGAGAGCTTCACGAGGTTGCGGTAGCCGACCGCGTTCTCGGCCAGCAGCGTGAGGTGGTAGTAGCGCATCCGGCCGCTCGCGCGCTTCAGGTGGTCATCGCAGATGTACACCTCGCAGCCCTGGATCGGCTTGATCCCGTGCTTGCGGCACGCCGTGAACAGCTCGACCGCGCCGTTCATCACGCCGTGGTCGGTGAGCGCCAGCGCCGGCTGCCCGAAGGACGCCGCGCGCTCCGCGAGCTTGTCGATCCTGCACGCACCGTCGAGCAGCGAGTACTCGGAGTGGACGTGGAGGTGGGCGCAGCCGTGGCTCATCTGGAGAACGGAGCATAGGCACCGAAGCGGACGGCCCTCAAGGCCCGCGTCCCGACCGCAGCTCGACCTCCGGTATTTGCGATCAGCGGGTCAGCCGGTCGGGTGACGCACCCGCCACGCCATCCGCGACTGCAGCGACCAGAGGTCGATGAAGCCTGGCGAGGCGGTCTGCTTGAAGAGCCCGCCGGACTCCGCGAAGGTCGCCAGCTGGGCGTCGTAGACCGCGTTCGGGGAGCTGCGCGTCACGACCCGCGCGGAGCCCTTGAAGAGCCGCACGCCGATCTCGCCTGTGACCGCCTCGTTGGCGGCCTCCATGTACGAGTCGAGGTCCTCTCGCAGCGGCTCGAGCCACAGGCCGGCGTAGACGAGATACGCCCACTTCTGGTCGAGCCCCGTCTTGAACTGGTCCTGGTGGATCGTCGAGACGAGGCGCTCGAGCTCCGCGTGCGCCAGCAGCAGGATCGCCGCCGCCGGGACCTCGTAGATGTCGCGGACCTTGAGCCCAATGACACGGTCCTCGATGTGGTCGACGATCCCGACGCCGTGCCGCGCACCGATCTCGGCGGCCCGCTCGATCAGCTCGACGAGCCCCATGCGCTCACCGCCGAGCGCGACGGGCAGGCCGCGCTCGAACTCGACGACGACGGTCTCGGCCTCGTCGGGAGCGTCCTCCGGACGCGTCACGAGCTGGAAGACGTCGTCGTGCGGGGCGACCGTGAGATCCTCGATCCACTTGCCCTCGCTCGACCTCCCCCAGAGATTGTCATCGATCGAATATGGAGCTGCCTCGGTGCCGCCCTTGACCGGGATCCCATGCTCGCGGGCGTACGCCACCTCCTCGTCACGGCCCATCTGCCAGGTCCGCACAGGCGCGATCACCTTCAGCTCGGGCGCGAGCGTCGCAATCGTCGCCTCGATCCGCACCTGGTCGTTGCCCTTGCCAGTGCACCCGTGCGCGATCGTGTCGCAGCCCTCATACCTCGCGTACTGCACGGCGAGCTTGGCGATCAGCGGCCGCCCGAGCGCCGTGAACAGCGGGTAGCCGGCGCCGTAGATCGCGTTCGCCTTGATCGCAGGGGCGATGTAGTCACGCGCGAACTCCTCGCGCGCGTCGATGACGTGACATTCGAGCGCACCGATCGCGAGCGCCTTGCCGCGGACCACCTCGTAGTCCTCACCCGGCTGCCCGAGGTTGACGGTGAGCGCCACGACCTCGGCGTCGTACTGCTCGCGGATCCATTTCAGCATCACGCTCGTGTCGAGACCGCCGCTGTAGAGCAGCAGGACGCGCGACACCTCGTCCGGATGCGCCTCGTATGAGGCCGTGCGTAACTCTCGGGGATGGCTTGACATTGGGGCAAGGGTATTGGCCGCGCGCCACCTGCGCACCGAGGGGTGCTCAAACGGCCGCGGGCGCAGCGTCCCCGGCGGCCGCTGCCGAGGCGCCGATCCGTCTCTGGACGTCGAGCCACAGCGCCTCGTAGGAGATCGCGGCGGGGCTCCCCGACGCGAACTCGGCGACCGGGTTGCGCTCCTCCCCCATCCGCTCGATGTCGTCGGCGAGCGGGATCGCGGCGCCGAGCATCGTCAGGCGGTGGATCGAGCGCAGGCGCGCCATCTGGTCGCGATGCAGCGGCTTGCGCGCATCGGACATCGAGATGAACGCCAGCAGCGCCGGTCCGCCGCCGGCGAGCGTCTCGAGCTGCTCGAAGATCCGCGTCGAGAGGGTCGCGGGAATCACCGGCACGAGCAGCGCCTGCGCGGTCGCGAACACGCTCTCGGAGACGAGCGAGATGCTCGGCGGGCAGTCCAGGAAGATGTAGTCATACTCGCCGCGGACCGGTGCGAGCACCCGCGCGAGCCGCTGCGCCGGATCGCGGAAGGCGTCGAGCGTGAGGTCGAAGTGCCGGTAGGAGAAGTCGGCCGGCAGCAGGTCGAGCCGCTCGAAGTCGGAGCCCTTGATGAGGTCGCGCACCGGGGAGCGCAGCCGCAGCAGCTTGCGGCCGCCGCCCTCCACCCGTGGCTTGACGCGGAAGATGTACGTGCTCGAGCTCTGCGGGTCGATGTCCCACAGCAGCGTGCGGTGACCGTCGCGAGCCGCCAGGTAGGAGAGGTTGACCGCGGCGGAGGTCTTCCCCACTCCCCCTTTGATGTTGTACAGCGCCAGGACACGGGTCATGCGAACGTCTCCCGCACGAGTCGCCGCTTCTCCCTGGACGCGAACGTCGCGAAGCTCTCGGCGAACTCTCCCCGGGCCGCGAGCATGTCTTCGTGCAGGCGCTCGATCAGCGCCCCCATCGCCAGGACCGCGCCGGGGCCGCCGGTAATCGTCGAGACCTCGGAGGCGAGCGAGCGCAGCTTGCCGATCTGGACCTCGCGGTCCTGGTGACGGCCGAGCACGTCCTGGAGACCCTTCAGCGAGCGGATCATCGGCTTCACGACCGTCTCGTCGTGCAGCGGCACGCCGAACAGCTCCAGCAGGTAGCGCAGCTCCTTGCCCTTCTTGCGCAGCTCGTGATAGTCCTCGGGCGGGCTCTCAGGATCGATCGCATCGCCCATCTTCGCCATCTGGCGATACACCCGTCTGATCCGCTCGGCGCTCACCTCCCCGATCGGTCGCGCGCCGTACGGGCGCTCCTGCACCGGGCGTTCGACGAGCGACCCCAGCAGCGCTGTCCAATCGACCCGCAGCCGCTCGGAGCGCTCGGATCGCAGGTCCCGGCTCATCGCCTGGCGCGCGAGCAGCCGGCGGCGCCGCAGGACGCCGAGCAGCGGGTCGAGGTCTGAGCGCAGCAGCTCGGGGAGCAGCCCGCGCATCTGCTCGAAGTCGAGCACGTAGACGTCGAGGTCGCGCGTCTCGCTGGTGACCTGCTGCAGCCACCGGAACTCCGTCCGCATCTGGGCCAGCGGCCCCGGCTCGAACGCCCGCGCCAGCTCACGCTGGACCGAGCGGGTGCGCCTCACGGCGACGCGGTAGTCGTGCAGGAACTCGGTGTCGAGATCGGCGAGCGTGCCGGGCAGCGTGTCGTCCATCACCTCGAGCAGACGCTGCAGGACGCGCACAGCGGCCTCGTCAGTGCGGTCCTCGGGCCGCAGTTCGACATCGATCTTCGCGCTCGTGCCGGCGGGCGGTCGTCCGCTCGCGCGCAGCGCCTCGTCGACGAGCGGCTCGGCGGCGGGCTCGAGCCCCAGACCGGCGCTGAGCATTTCGCTCACGTGCTCCAGCTCGCCGCCGTATCCGCGCACGGCGAGCAGGCTCACGCGGGTACGCAGGCGGATCTCACCACCGCCGTCGGCGAGCGCCATGGGCTCCTCGATCGAGATCCGGGCGACCGTCTTGCGCTCGTCGTCGAGCACACGTCGCGTCCTGCAGAGGACGCGCACGCGTGCGAGCGCGAGCAGCGCGCGCACGTCGATCAGCTCGAGGACGGCGTCGCGCAACTGACCGGCCGGCAGCCCGCCGCCGAGCAGCGGCGTGGCCGGCTCGGCGATGGCGAGCGACAGCGGCGGTGTGGCTGCGGCGCCCGCGCCTGCGGGCGCGGCGCCGGAAGCTCCGTTCCGTGGGGGGTGACGCGGCACGAGCTCGAGCGCCCCCTGACTGTGGCGGAGCGTGACGCCGCCGGCGCGCAGCAGGCCGTCGAAGGTGTCGTAGTAGACCCGCTCGCCGGCTGCGGCCTCGACCTCGCCGAGCGTGAACTCGCCCGCCAGCGCGTCATCCAGCAGGTCGGGCGTGAAGCGGTCAGGCGCAATCAGGTCAGGCACGCTGACCGTCGAGAACATCCACCTGCCCGTTCATCACGCCAGCTTAGCGATCCGTGCGACGGCGTCGTCGATCTCGTGGGCGGTGACGATCAGCGGCGGCTCGAGGCGAATCGTCGCCGGGCCGGTCGCATTGACGACGAGCCGCTGCTCGAGCAGCGCGCGCCGCGCGAGCTCGGGTGCCGAGGCGGGGTCGCGGAGATCGATCGCGCAGATCAGGCCGCGGCCGCGGACCGCGGCGACGCCGGGCAGCTCCTCGAGCTCGCGTCGCAGCCGCTCGCCGAGCTCCCGGACGGAGGCGAGCAGCTGCCGGTCCGAGCAGATCTCGAGCGCCACGAGCGCCGCCGCGCACGCGACCGGACCGCCTGCGAAGGTGGAGCCGTGATCGCCGGGCCGCAGAACGCCGGCGAGCCGCGGACCGGTGATCAGCGCGCCGATCGGCAGGCCGCCGCCGAGCGCCTTCGCGCTGGTGATCGCGTCGGGCACGACCGGCGTCTGCTCGTAGGCCCAGAGGCTGCCGGTGCGACCCATGCCGGTCTGGACCTCGTCGAAGATCAGCGCCGCGCCGCTCTGATCGCAGGCCGCGCGCGCCGCCGCCAGCACCTCGTCGGGAACGATCAGCACACCGCTCTCGCCCTGGATCGGCTCGATCAGCACCGCGGCGGTGCGCTCGCTGACAGCGGTGGCGATCGCCTCGGGGTCCTTCGCGACCGCGACGAAGCCCGGCACGAGCGGCGCGAACGGCGCCTGCTTGGACTCCTGCGGCGTGGCCGACAGCGCCCCGTAGGTACGCCCGTGGAAGGCGTCGTGCACGACCACGATCTCGCCTGCGGGACGAGCGCGACGCGCGAGCTTGATCGCGGCCTCGTTGGCCTCCGCCCCGGAGTTGCAGAGGAACACCTTGCCGTGCAGCGAGCTGTCCGACAGTGCCTTTGAGAGCGCCATCGCGGGCTCGGTGTAGAACAAGTTTGTGACGTGCTGCAGGCGCGCGACCTGCTGCTGGACGGCTCCGACCACGCGCGGATGGCAGTGACCGACGTTCAGCACCGAGATCCCCGCCAGGAAGTCGAGGTACTCGTTGCCTTCAGCGTCCCAGAGCCGGCATCCAGACCCGCGCACGAACTCGACCGGCTGCCGGACGTAGGTGCCGATCGCGTAGTCGCGTTCGAGCTCCTGTAGCTCGGAGAGCGTCATCCGGATCTCCTGCCGCCGTCCACCCGCGCGCTGTGACCCGAATCGCTCCTCGTGCTGTGGCCGGAGTCGATCTTCGTTCCCTGGCCGGCGTCGGTGAACAGCTCCAGCAGCAGCGAGTGCGGCACGCGGCCGTCGACGATGTGCGCCGCGCCGGCGCCGGCGCGCACCGCTTCCAGGCAGGCGGCGAGCTTCGGGCGCATGCCGCCACCGACTCCCCCGAGCGCGGCCTGGAGCTCGCCGATGCTCGCCGAGGTGACGAGGCTGCTCGGATCGTCAGGGTCGCGCAGCCAGCCGGGGACGTCGGTCAGGAAGATCACCTTGTAGGCGCGCAGCGCACTCGCGACGGCGCCGGCGGCCTCATCGGCGTTGATGTTGTAGGAGTTTCCCTCCGTGTCGGCGCCGACGCTCGCGACCACCGGGATGTAGTCCTGCGCGATGTGGTTGAGCACCGCCACGTCGACGTGCTCGATGCGGCCCACGAAGCCGATGTCCCGGCCGCTCGGCGCCGCGCGGCGGGTGACACGGAACAGCAGCCCGTCATCGCCGCAGAGGCCGACCGCGGGTTGCCCGTGGCGGTTGATCATCAGCACGATGTCCTTGTTGACCTTGCCGACGAGCACCATCTTCGCGACCTCGACGGTCTCCGGGTCCGAGACGCGCAGGCCGTCGACGAACTGCACCGGCAGATGCAGGCGCTCCATGTAGCTCGTGATCTCGGGACCGCCGCCGTGCACGATCACGGGGTTCATGCCGACGTACTTGAGCAGCACCACATCGCGGGCGAACTCCTGCTGCAGCGCCGGGTCTGTCATCGCCGCGCCGCCGTACTTGATCACGACCGTCCGGCCATGGAACTGGCGGATGTAGGGCAGCGCCTCGAGTAGGGTCGCGACGTCACGCATGCCGGTGCCCCTTGGTGTCTGTTGTGTAGGTCATGCTCAGGTCGTGTAGTCGGCGTTGATCGTCACATACTCGTGGCCGAGGTCGGAGAAGAACAGCTCGGCGACACCGCCGTCGCCGGGGAGATCGATCTCGTACTGCACCTCGTCGCGCTGCACGGCTGCCTTGAGGGCGGCCGTGTCATGGGCCAGATAGCTGCCGTTCGCGCACACCTGGATGCCCTCGATCGCGATGTCGACCGCCAGCGGCGCGCTCCCCGGCAACGCCGCGCCGACCGCCTGGATGATCCTCCCCCAGTTCGCGTCGCCGCCGTACAGCGCCGTCTTGACGAGCGAGGAGCCCGCGACCGCGCGCGCGACCGGACCGACGATCGGCTCATCGCCGCGGACGAGCACGCGGGCGGTGCGCCGCGCGCCCTCGCCGTCGCGTGCGACCATCAGCGCGAGCTGGCGCAGCATCGCGTCGAGCGCCTCGCCGAACGTGCGCTCGTCGGGAGTCTCCGGCTCGACCGCGACGCCCGAGGCGCCGGAGGCCATGAGGATGACCGTGTCGGAGGTCGACAGCTGCCCGTCGACGCTGATCCGGTCAAACGAGCGTGAGACCGTGACCCCGAGCAGCAGATCGCACTCCTCCGCGGAGAGCTGCGCGTCGGTCTGCACGAACACGAGCAGGGTCGCGAACCTGGGCGAGATCATGCCGGCGCCCTTGCCTTGGACGCTGAGGCGCACCGTCCCGGCCTGTAGCGCGAGCTCGAGCGAGACGCGCTTCTCGAATGCGTCGGTCGTCTGGATCGCGGCGGCGAACTCGCGCTCCCCGTCCTCGCGCAGCTCATGCGCGGCGGCGAGCGTCCCGCGGGTGATCGCGTCCATCGGCAGCGGCACGCCGATCACGCCGGTGGAGGCGACCGCGACGGCGCTCTCCGGAACGCCGCAGGCGATCGCGGCCGACCCCTGCATCTTCGCCGCGTCTTCGAGGCCACGGTTGCCGGTGGCGGCGTTGGCGTTGCCCGAGTTGACGACGACCGCGCGCAGCGCGCCGAGCTCGGTGCGCTGCTTGGTGAGCAGCACGGGCGCGGACAGCGTGCCCGAATGGGTGAAGCGCGCGGCGCTCGTCGTCGCCGGCGGGTCGCTGACGAGCAGCCCGAGGTCCAGCGCGCCGCCGGGCTTCACGCCGCAGGCGACCCCCGCCGCGCGGAAGCCGAGCGGCAGGCCGCCGTCCGGCAGCACGCGGGTGCTCGCCGGGGCCTCGACCCAGCGTGAGTTGAAGAAGCTCACGCGATCCCCTCGCGCTCGTCGAGGCCGAACATCAGGTTGAGGTTCTGCACCGCCTCCGATGAGGAGCCCTTCCAGAGGTTGTCGATCGCGCCGAAGACGATCGCGCGGCCGGTGCGCTCGTCGCGGTGCACGGAGATCCGGCAGATGTTCGTCTCGCGGACGGCGCGAACGCCCGCAGGCTCGGTCGCGAGCTCGACGAACGGCTCGTCGTCGTAGGTCTCGCGGTAGAGCTCGTAGAGGTCCAGATCGGCCGCGTGCTCGCGCAGGGTGACGTAGCAGGAGACGAGCTCGCCCTGGTCGAGCGGGAGCAGGTGCGGCGTGAACGTGATCGTCACCGGCGCGCCGAGCGCCGCCAGCTCCTGCTCGATCTCGGGGGTGTGACGGTGGCGCGGGACGCCGTAGGCGTTGACGTTCTCGTCGACGGTGACGAAATGTGTCTTGTCGGTCGCGGCGCGGCCGGCGCCCGAGGCGCCCGACTTGGCGTCGATCACGACGTCGGCGATCGCGTGCTCGCGCGCCAGCGGCGCGAGCGCGAGCAGCGTCGCGGTCGGGTAGCAGCCAGGGTTGGCGACCAGGTCGGCGTCCTGCAGCTGCTCGCGGTAGAGCTCGGGGAGCCCATAGACGGCCTCGGCGATCAGCTCCGGCTTGGGGTGCGGGCGATACCACTCCTCGTAGACGGCGAGGTCTCGAATGCGGAAGTCGGCGCTCAGGTCGACGACCTTGACGCCGCGCTCGCGCAGGTCGGCGACGAGCGGCGCGGCGGCGCCGTGGGGGTAGGCGACGACGGCGGCGTCGACCTCGGCGTGGCGATCGAGGTCGAGCTCCTCCAGGGTCAGGGGCACGCGGTGCTGCGGGTAGAGGTCATCGAGGCGGCGGCCGACGTCGCTGCGGGCGGTCAGGGCCGTCAGCGCAAAGGTCGGATGGTGGGCCAGCAGGCGCGCGGCGAGCGCGCCGGTGTAGCCGGCGGCGCCGAACACGGCGACGGTGATCGGTCCGCTATGCGTCATCGGTTTCGGTCATGGGCGCGCGCGGCGGCCGGTTGCGGCCCCCCCACTCATAGGAGTCCTCAGGAGGCACGAATCCGCCCCCCCAGCTCCCGCGCCAGCGCGGCGATGATCGCCTCACGCTGACGTGCGACCTCCGCGTCGGTGAGCGTGCGGTCCGGCGCCCGGTAGGAGAGCGCCAGCGCCAGCGACGTGTTGCCCGCACCGAGCTTCGCCTCGTCGTGGTAGACGTCGAACACCTCGCACCGGGACAGCAGCGGCGCCCCGGCCGCATCGATCACCGCCAGCACGTCGGCGGCGCTGACCTGCTCGCCGATGACGACCGCGAGATCCTCGCGGACCGCCGGGAAGCTGGTGAGGTCCACGTAGGGGTGCTGCGACGGCTCGCCGAGCGCGTCGAGATCGAGCTCGAACCCGGCGGCGGTCTGCTCGATGTCCCACTGCGCCGCGACGCTCGGGTGCAGCTCGCCGAGCCAGCCCGCGGACACACCGTCCGCAAGGATGGCGGCGGCGCGGCCGGGGTGCAGGAACGGCTCGACGCCGGCGCGGACCTCCCAGGGCACGCTTAGCGTGTCGAGCAGCGCGGTGAGCATCCCCTTGGCGGCGAAGAAGTCGGCTGCCGGTGGCTCGCCCGAGCGCCAGGTGGCGGGACGCACCGGACCGATCATCAGCGCGCCGACGTGGTGGGGCTCACGCGGCAGCTCGCCGTCGCCCGACGGGTGGTACACGGCGCCGGCCTCGAACAGTCGCAGCGCGCCCGCGCCGCGGGAGCGGTTGCGCTGCGCGACGTCTAGCAGCGAGCCGATCAGCGTGGTGCGCAAACGCGACTGCTCGGCGGACATCGGGTTCGCGAGGCTCACGGCGGTGTCCCGCGGCAGGCGCAGGCGCGCCTGGTCCTGGGCGCCGGCGAAGCTCCATCCGACGATCTCGTGCAGCCCCTGGGCGGCGAGCACGTCGGCGGCGCGGCGGCGCAGTTGCTGGCGCGGCGTGAGCCGTCCTTGGGCGCTGGCGCCGTGGGCGCCCCCGGCCGGCGCTCCATCCTCGCCGGCGCCGTGCGCGCCCCCGGCCGGCGCTCCATCCATGCCGGCGCCGCGGGCGCCCCCGGCCGGCGCTCCATCCACGCCGGCGGCCAGTGCAGCGGCCGCGTAGCGGCGCGTCGCGGGCAGCGTCGCCGGGATCTCCTGCAGGCCGTTGAGCCGCGCGACCTCTTCGATCAGGTCGGCCTCACGGGTGATGTCGGCGCGGCGGAAGGCGGGGACGGTGACGTCGAGGCCGTCGTTGGCGTCGTCGAGGCCGTCGTCGGCGTCCTCGACGGCGAATTCGAGCGACTCGAGGATCGCCCGGCAGCGCGCGCGCGGGATCGTCGTGCCGAGGATCGCGGCGAGGCGCCGCTCACGCAGGCGGATCGTGATCGGGGCCGGGCCGGGCCCGCCGATGTCAATGGTGCCGCCGCGCACGCGCGCGCCGCACAGCTCGATCATGAGCCTGGTGGCGAGTGCCTGCGCCTGCATGGCCTGCTCGGGCGCGAGCCCCTTCTCGAAGCGGCTCGAGGCCTCGCTGCGCAGCCCCAGCTCGAGCGACGTGCGGTGGATGTTGGCGCCGTTCCAGCTCGCGACCTCGCTCAGCACGCGCACGGTACCGTCGTGCACCTCGGAGCGCGCACCGCCCATCACCCCGGCGATCGAGGTCGGACCGGCGGCGTCCTCGATCAAGAGCATCTGCTCGTCGAGCACGCGCACCTGGCCGTCGAGCGTCTGCACCTGCTCGCCCGGGTGGGCGCGGCGCACGTTGAGGCGCCCGCCGGCGATCCGGTCGAGGTCGAACGCGTGCATCGGCTGGCCGGTGAGCAGCATCACGTAGTTGGTGATGTCGACGACGTTGGCGATCGGCCGCTGGCCGGCGGCCATCAGCCGCGCCTTCAGCCACAGCGGGCTCGGGCCGACGGTCACGAACTCGAAGATGCGGGCGGTGAAGCGCGGGCACAGCTCCTGATCCTCGACGGCGATCTCGATCCCGGCGAGCGCACCCTCCATGCCGACGTCGTCGGCCCAGGGCGGCGGCTGCAGCGGCGCGCCGGTGGCGGCGTGGACCTCGCGGGCGACGCCGTAGATGCCGAGGCAGTCGGGGCGGTTCGGGGTGATCTCGAGCACGAGCACGTCGGTGGAGATCGGCAGCACGCTGGAGAGCGGCGTGCCGGCCGCGTGCTTGCCGGCGAGCACCATGATGCCGCCGTGCTCGGTGCCGATCCCGACCTCGTCCTCCGCGAGGATCATCCCGCGGGACTCGAGCCCGCGCAGCTTCGCCTTGCGCAGCATGGTGCCGTCCGGCATCACGGCGCCCGGAGTGGCGACGGCAACCGTCTGTCCGGCCGCCACGTTCGACGCGCCGCACACGATCTGCGATAGCTCGCCGGCGCCCAGGTCGACCATGCAGACGCTGAGCCGGTCGGCATCCGGATGGCGCCGGTGCTCGCGCACCTTGCCGACGACGAAGTGGTCGAGCGCGCTGACGCCGTGGTGCTCGACGCGCTCGACCTCGGTGCCGGTCATGGCCAGGCGCTCGGCAAGCTCGTGCGCGTCCAGCCCGCTGTCGCAGTACTTGCGCAGCCATGAAAGCGGAACGCGCATCAGTGGAACTGCTCCAGGAATCGCACATCGTTGTCGTAGAGGAGGCGCAGGTCCGGAACGCCGTGCTTGAGCATCGCGATCCGCTCGATTCCCATGCCGAACGCGAAGCCCTGCACCTTCTCGGGGTCGTAGCCGTGATCGCGGACATGCGCGAGGACGTTCGGGTCGACCATCCCGGCGCCGAGGATCTCGATCCAGGCGGTGCCCTTGCACAGGTGGCAGCGCTCGCCGCTCGCGGTGATCCCGCCGTTGCAGTTGAAGCATGACACGTCGACCTCGACGCTCGGCTCGGTGAACGGGAAGAAGTGCGGACGCAGGCGGATCTCGCGCTCCTCCCCGAAGATCGCGCGGGCGAACGTGATTAGCGTGCCGCGCAGGTCGCCGAAGGTGATGTCGTTGTCGATCGCGAGCCCCTCGATCTGGTGGAACTGCGGCGTGTGCGTCGCGTCGTTGTCGGGGCGGTAGACGCGCCCGGGGACGATGATGTAGATCGGCGGCGGCTGGCCCTCCATCGCGCGTATCTGGACCGGCGAGGTGTGGACACGCAGCAGCAGGCTCTGCGGATGGAAGATGTCCGGCGTCGGCTCGATGTAGAACGTGTCGCTCATCAGCCGCGAGGGGTGCGTCGCGTCGAAGTTGAGCGCGTCGAAGTTGTAGTAGACGCGCTCGACCTCGGGGCCCTCGGCGACGTTGTAGCCGAGCCCGAGGAACACGTCCTCGATCTCGCGGCGCGTGCGCGTGATCAGGTGCAGGCGGCCGATCGCGGGCAGCGGGTCGCCAGGGAGCGTGACGTCGACCCGGTCGGCCGCCAGACGTGCATCGAGCTCGGCGGCGGCGAGCTCCTGGTGCCTGCGCTCGAGCTCTGACTCGATCTCCCTGCGCGCCTCGTTCGCGGCCTTGCCGGCAGCGCCCCGCTGTTCCTTGGGCAGCTCGGCGACGCCGCGCAGCAGGTTCGGCAGCTCGGCCTTGCGGCCGAGGAAGCGCACACGCGCGTCCTCCAGCTGCTGGGTCGTGGTCGCGGCAGCGATCTCGACCAGCGCGGCGCGGCGGATCTGCTCGATGCGCTCGTTCATGCGGACGCGATCCTACCGTCGCTCATGCCGGCGACATCCTGCGCGCGCGGGACAGCTCGTAGAGCGCGACCGTCGCCGCCATCGCAACGTTGAGCGAATGCGTCGCGATCGGGATGCGCGCCGTATGGTCAGCGGCGGACACGACGCTGTCGGGTAGCCCGTCGCGCTCGGCGCCGACGAGCAGCGCGAGGCCGGCGAGCGAAGCTTCGGCGAGCCCCTCAACCACCTCCGCGAGCCCCTCCACCACCTCCGCGAGCCCGTCCACCACCTCCGGGAGCCCCTCCACCACCTCCGCGAGGGATCGCTCGGCGCGCGCGTCGAGCGCGATCGTGCTCCCGGGCAGCTGCTCCGGGGCAGCCCTGGCAACGGGGACGTGGAAGATCGCGCCCATGCTTGCGCGCACCGCCTTGGGGCTGAACGGATCGGCGCTGCCGGGGCCGAGCGCGACGCAGCTCGCGCCGAAAGCCTGTGCGCTTCGCAGCACGGCGCCGACGTTCCCGGGGTCAGCGACGCCATGCAGGTACACGCACACCGGCCCTGCAGGGGCCGGTGACCACCGCTCCTCGTAGACCCCGAGCGCCCTCGTCCCGGACGCGAGCCCTGAGGCGGAGGCGAGCAGCGCGCCGTCAACCTCAACGCCCGGCAGTCCACTGCCCTCGGCGCAGAAGCGCTCGACCGCCGGCCAGCCCGCCTCGTCGGCGGCGGCCAGCAGGTCCTCGCCCTCGGCTACAAACCGGTGCACGCGGTCGCGCGCGCGGCGGCGCGCACGGAGCTTGCGGATCTCCTTGAGCTTCTCGTTGTGGGCGCTTCTGATCGTCATCGCGGGCTGCCGATCGGGTTGTGAGCTGATGATCGCCTTTTTGAGGACTGCTGATCGTCGTTGGGAGCTGGTGAGCCGTCAGGTGGTCGGGGAATGAAAAAGGGCGCCGTCCGAAGGAGCGGCGCCCGGTGGCGATGCTGGCGTGTGGTCCGGAGGGGTCAGGCTCAGCCGGCCGCCAGCGCCGCGCGGGCGCGCTCAGCCAGCCGTCGGAAGGTCTCCGCGTCGCGTACGGCGATGTCGGCCAGGATCTTGCGATCGAGCTCGACGCCGGCGCGCTCGAGGCCGTGGATGAACTGCGAGTATGAAAGGCCGTTGAGCCGAGCAGCGGCGTTGATCCGCGTGATCCACAGGCGACGGAAGTCGCGCTTTCGGTTGCGACGGTCGCGGTAGCGATACTGGTCGGCTTTGAGCACCGCTTCCTTCGCGGTACGGTAGTGCCGGCTGGCGTCACCGCGGAAGCCCTTCGCCATCTCCAGCGTCGCACGGCGCTTCTTGCGCGCGTGTACGGAGCGCTTGACGCGACTCATCAGCCGGACCTCTTCGACTTGGCCACGAGCAGCGTCTTGATGCGCGGCATGTCGTCGTCGGAGACGATGATCGGCTGCGCAAAGTGACGCTTGCGCTTCGGCGACTTCTTCTCGAGGATGTGAGTGGAGAACGAGTGGCGCGCCTTGACCTTGCCGGTGCCGGTCAGTGCAAAGCGCTTCTTCGCCCCCGAGTGGGTCTTCATCTTCGGCATATCCAGCCGTGAGTAAAGCAGACGTGCAGAAACTGCGGTGACGGCCGCTACGCGGCGCCGTCGCCGGCGTCCGCCGGCGCCCGCTTCGCGGCACCTGCTACGGCGCCCGCTTCCGCAGGCTCCGCGGCGGCACGGGCGGTCGAGCCTCGCGGCGGCCGGGCCGTGGCCGCTGTGGACTTCGCGGGGGCTCTCGCGGGGACAGGTGCGGCGGAGCTCGCAGACGACTGTGCGCCGGCCGGCGCGGTCGAGTTCGCGCGCGGCTGTCTGGGAGCGGGTGCGCTCGAGTTCGCGGGGGCCGGAGCGGTCGAGCTCGCAGGGGCCGGAGCGGTCGAGCTCGCGGGGGCCGGAGCGGTCGAGTTGGCAGGCGGCTGCTGGGCGGCGGGCGGAGTCGCGTTCGCCGGCCGCGGCACGGCGTCCTCGACGTCGTCGACGTCCTCAACGCCCACGGGCACGGCCGCGGCCTCGCCGTTCTCGGCGCCGGCGCCGGCGCCGGCCTCGCGGCGCTCGCGCTTGCCGCCGGCGGCCGGCGCCTCATCCTCCGGCCGATCCCGCTCGCCGGCGAGGATTGCCTTAGAAGGCGCGAGCATCATCGTCATGTTGCGGCCGTCCTGGATCGGCGTCTGCTCCACCACGGCGATCTCCGACAGCTCGCTCGCGAGCCGGTCCAGGAGCGCGGTGCCACGTTCGGGGTGCGTGACCTCGCGACCGCGGAACATGATCGTGATCTTGACCTTGTCCTTGCCCAGCAGGAAGCGCGTGACGTGGCTCTTCTTCGTGTCGTAGTCGTTCTGCGCGATCTTGGGGCGGAACTTGATCTCGCGGATCGTGATCTGCTGCTGATGCTTGCGCGCCGCCTTCAGCTTCTGGGCCTGCTCGTACTTGAACTTCGAGTAGTCGAGCACGCGGCAGACGGGCGGGCGGGCATCGGGAGCCACCTCGACCAGATCGAGATCGCGCTCCTGCGCGTACGCGAGGGCCTCGGAGGTCCTCACGACTCCGATCTGCTTACCGTCCTCGCCGACGAGGCGGACCTCGGGCACACGGATGCGCTCATTGATCCGGGTCTGATCGCGCTCCGGCGGGCGCCGGTCGAACCTTCGCGGAACCGGCACTAGCTGTGATGTCGGTCGGTCGTCAAGCGGCGACGGGCCGTGTGAGAATAAGCGCTGAGATCAACGTGAGCCAGTATAGCCGCGGTCCAGGGGCATATCCACTCGTTTCCGCGCGACGCGCGCTATCGACCTTCGCCAGCGGTCGTAGGGGGGCTTTCAT
Organism: Solirubrobacteraceae bacterium; assembly: GCA_052148275.1. Taxonomy (GTDB): domain Bacteria; phylum Actinomycetota; class Thermoleophilia; order Solirubrobacterales; family Solirubrobacteraceae; genus Palsa-465. The sequence goes on along the minus strand of JBKQIR010000169.1, from coordinate 11,938 downwards.
CAGCTGTTGAAGTGGAGCTCTCGTCAGCATTCGAACCATGGCCGCCGTCGGCGGTCGAGCCGATGAGGCCGCCGGCGGTTGCGCTCGGCGCGCCATCCGCGGTCGAGCCGGAGACGACGCCGACGGTCGCGCGAAGGGCGCGCCGCGCGATCTCATCCTCGAGTCGCGCGCGGAACGCGTCGATCGTGAACGCGCCCGCGTCGCCGCGCCTGTGCTCGCGTAGCGCCACCTTTTCCGCCTCCTGCTCGCGATCGCCGACGACGAGCATGTACGGGATCCTGCGCAGCTCCGCGTCGCGGATCTTGCGGGAGATCGACTCGGTGCGGTCGTCGAGCTCCACGCGGGCGCCGGCGCCGCGCAGCTCGTCCCGCACGCGCTGACCGAACTCGGAATGGCGGTCGGAGATCGGCAGCACGATCGCCTGGACGGGCGCCAGCCACACCGGCAGCTCGCCGCCGAAATGCTCGAGCAGGATGCCGATGAAGCGCTCATAAGAGCCCATCAGGGCGCGGTGGATCATCACCGGTACGTGGTCGACGTTGTCGGCGCCCGTGTAGGTGAGGCCGAAGCGCTGGGGCATGTTGTAGTCAAGCTGGCAGGTGCCGAGCTGCCAGGAGCGACCGAGCGAGTCGGTCATGTGCATGTCGATCTTAGGGCCGTAGAAGGCGCCGTCGCCCTCGTTGAGGTCATAGCTGAGACCATGGCTGTCCAGCGCGCTCATCAGCGCCGCCTCGCTGCGGTCCCACAGCTCGTCGGATCCGATCCGCTGCTCCGGCCGCGTCGAGAGCTCGAGGCGCACGTCGATCGCGAACAGCTTGTAGGTCGCGAACGCGAACTCGAGCACGCCCGCCACCTCCTCCTGGATCTGGTCCTCGCGGCAGAAGATGTGCGAGTCGTCCTGGGCGAAGTGGCGCACCCGCAGCAGCCCGTGGAGAGTGCCGCTCGGCTCACGGCGATGCAGGAGGCCGGGTTCCCAGAGGCGCAGCGGCAGGTCGCGATAGGAGTGACGCTCGAGCCCGTAGAGCTTGCAGTGACCCGGGCAGTTCATCGGCTTGATCGCCATCTGCCGGTCCTCGTACTCGGTCACGAACATGTTCTGGTCGTACTTCTCCCAGTGACCGGAGGTGATCCACAGCGAGCTGTCGAAGATCTGCGGGGTCTTCACCTCGACGTAGCCACGCTCGCGGCCCATCTCGCGGCTCAGCTTGACGAGCTCGTTGAAGACCGCCGTGCCCGCCGGCAGCCAGAAGGCCGCTCCCGGGGAGACCTCGGAGAAGCCGAACATGCCGAGCTGCGGTCCGAGGCGACGGTGGTCACGAGCCTTCGCCTGCTCGAGGCGCTCGAGATGGTCCTTGAGATCCTGTTTCGAGAAGAACGCCGTCCCATAGACGCGCGTGAGCATCGGTCGGTTCGAATCGCCCCGCCAGTAGGCGCCGGCGACCGATTGGAGCTTGAACGCCTTGATCCGCTTGGTGCCAGTTGCGTGGGGTCCGCGACAGAGGTCGGTGAACGGTCCATTGGTGTAGAGCGAGACGGTCGCGACGCCGTCGTTCGCGACGAGATCGTTGATCAGCTCCAGCTTGTAGTCCTGATGCTCGGCTGCGAAGCGATCGAGCGCGGCCGCAACGCTGACGTCCTCGCGCGCGAACTGCTCGTCGGCCGCGATGTGCTCCTGCATCCGGCGCTCGATCGGCTCGAAGTCCGCCTCGCTGAGGTGCACTCCCTCCGGAAAGTCGAAGTCGTAATAGAAGCCGTTGTCGATCGGCGGGCCGATCGATATCTTCACCCCCGGATAGAGTTCCATCACGGCGGTCGCGAGCACGTGCGCGCAGTCGTGGCGGATCAGATCGAGCGCTTCGGCGCCGCTGCGCTCGGTGATCACCTCGAGCCGGCCGGGACCGTCGCTCGGCAGCGGCGCGGACAGGTCGCGGACCTGGCCGTCGACCTTCACCGCCAGCGCGGCGCGTGCCAGCCCGGCGCCGATTGCCGCGGCGGCGTCGGCGCCCGTGGCGCCGTCCTCGAGATCCAGCTTCGTGCCATCGGGGAGCGTGTACTGCATGACAGTCGCCATGCTACGCATCATCCGGGGAGATCGACGCGCACCGCCGGGCACGCTACATTTATCGCTCCCAGGGCGATTAGCTCAGCTGGGAGAGCGCCGCCTCGACAAGGCGGAGGTCACTGGTTCGAGCCCAGTATCGCCCACTCCGGTAGTTGCAGGGGATTCGCCTACTGCCGGTGATCGAGGATTTTGAGGGTGCGTCCTCAGTGCGTCCCCCAGACTTCATCGCGGGCCTGTCGAATAGCCTCGGCGGCGGGTATGCGGGGCTTCGTTTCGAGCTCGCGCATCGTCCCGGCGTAATGCCGCGCGAGGGTCGCAACGGAGTGCCCGGCCTGCTCCGCGACATAGGTCAGGCTGCGGCCCTCCCAGAGGAGCAGCGACACGAACGATCCGCGTAGGCGGTACGGCCGAAGATCACCGGTGACGCCGGGCCTCGATTGCGGCGGGCCGCCAGATGCGCCGGCGCCAGTTCGCCCAGTCCTCTCGCGTCCACTGGCCGCCGGACGGCCGCGGGATGATCAGTTGCTTGGCGTCGGGCCGACCGCAGGCGTCGCGCCACTCGGCGAGGTCCTCCGCCAAGGCTGGGATCAGGTCAATGTCGCGCGCTCGGCCCGTCTTCGTAGCGAAGATGTGGAGCGTGCTGTCGTGGAGGTCGCCCCAGGTGCAGCCGCGGTCCTCGATCGGGCGCAGGCCGGCGTAGGCGAGCATCGAGACGATCAGCGCGTTTCGCTGACGCTCCTGATCGCTCCCGAACGAAGCCTCGTACTCACGGCGAGGCCGCTTGCCCACCCCCGCCGCCGGGACGACCCTCGTTCGCGGCTGGAGCAATGTTCGCCCGGATCTGCTCGACCGTCAGCGGAGAGAGCGGCTGGGGAAGCTGGGTCGGCCTCTGCTTGGGCTTGTCGACCAGCTGCGCTGGATTGATTGGAATCAAGCCGCGCACTACGGCGCGCCTGAGGATGCCCTGGAGCAGCATCATCGCCTTGCGCTGCGTCGGAGCGCCACCGTTGCCTCGCGTCATTCGCTCGCGGAAGTCCTCGACGACCATCGGGGTGATCTCGCGCAGCTCGTACGCCCCGAGGCCGGGCAGCAGGTGTACGCCCCAGACCTCGAGGTAGCGTCGTCGCGTATCGGGCGCAAGGTTCGGGATCGCGTAGCGCGGCCACCACTCCTCCTCCCCGAACTCGGCGAGCGTCTGTCGCGATTGGATGATGCCGGTGGCCAGGGCACCGAGCTGTTTGCGCCGTTTGATGTCGATGTCGAAGGCACGCGCATCCTCAGCGCGGATGAAGGCGCGCGAGAGCTTCCGGCCGCCCTCGGACCACCGGACCTCGAACTGCTTGCCGCGCTTGCGGACGCTCATGCGCCTCTCGCGTCCATCGCTTGGAGTCGCTCGACGCTGCCGGTGCTGTCAGGTCTCCTCGATCCGGCCCGTTTCGGCCGGGACTGCGGCGTGGGCGAGAACGAGTTTGGAGCCGCGCAGCGCGACCGGAACCAGTCGTCGACGGCCTCCTCCCGGACGAGCCACTTGCCACCGATCAGCGCCGCCTCCAGCTCGCCCGACCTGATCGCGCGGCGGACTGTGCGGTGTTCGCAGCGCATGCGCTCCGCGACCTCCTGGACCGTCAGGATCGCGCCCATCGTTCGCTCCTACGGAGGGTCACGGCGATCGACGGGGCGGCGCGACGGCACGAACACTTGTCTCCCGTTGCTTCAAGGAATCTGAAATGTGGCGGCGAACTCAAGATAGCGTCATTACGCTGATTGCGCTATCGTACAGCATCGAAAGGACGCCCCGTGACACGCGAGCCAGACCCCGAGGACGACCCGTGGCTCACCCTTGCCGAGATCGCCGAAGAGCTACGGGTGAACCCCGCGACGGTCAGGCTGTGGGTGTCGCGCGGCCGGCTGAAGGCGATGCGTGCCGGACAGCGCAAGCTCCTGGTCCGGCGCTCGGAACTCGATCGGATGCTCGCCCTGACGGACCCATCGAGAGCCGAGCCACGACAGCCGCGGGTACCGGAACCGCTGCGCCCGGTGTTCTCCCGCCCGCTCGCCGGCCAGGTCGCCAGGGCCCGGGCCAACATGGATCCGGCCGTCATCCGCGAGGCGCTCAAGGGGATGCAGGAAGCCGAAGCCGTCTTCGACACCGCGGTCGGCGCGAGCAACAACGCCCCGCCCGATCCCGGCTTCCCGCAGCGGCTCCGTGCCATCGCAGAGGCGAGCCTCCAACGGGCCGAGGCGCTGAACAAGGCAGATTCGATCCCCGGGTTCAGGTGGACGCCAGTCTTCGATCCGCACCCGGTGATCCGCTCCCACGAGCTGCGACCGGGCGGGAACCGTCCCGGCGCGCCGCATAAGTGGCAGAGCTACGACATGGCCGTCGAGCGGCTCGCCATCGCGACCCAGGGCAATGTCATCAGCTTCGTGGCAGACGAGTTCCGCGAGATCGGATGGGTGCTCAACGAGATCGCGGACGATCTGGACCCGGACGGGCGGGGACGACGCCGATGAGCGTAGTTACGCGGTCCGCGCGCCGGTCCGCATTTCGTGCACATGGGCGGACTGATTTGCGGACCACTGGTGACCGCCGTCCGCCCCGCCAGTGCTGGGATCGATCAGGACCCCGGCCCTCTTTGTGGCAGCTGACTACCCGCCCTCCACGTGGTCGTTCGGGCAGTCAGCTGCCAGTCGAGAGCCGGGGTCCATCTACGTGGTGGCGGGGCAGACGGCGGTGAGGCTGGGGAATGTTCGGACTGGAGTTCTGTGGTGAGTCAGAGAGTCGTTCTGGGACCTGGGGCTGTGCGGGTAGGACGGTTCATCGGAAGGCTGGGAGTCGTGTCGCTCCCAGCGGTGGGGGTCGGGCTGGATCTGGATGAGCGGGTGATTCGGAGGCATGTTGCGAAGCTCGAGGCGGCGGGCTGGCTGGCGAGGGAGCCGTGGAACTGGGGCGAGGGATCCGTGGCATGGCTTACGAGCGCCGGCATCGGGAGCGCCGGGCTTGGCGGGGTCCGGCCGGTGAAGTCGCCGCCTGGCGCGACCACGATCGCGCACGGCGTCCTGGTCGGCTGGTCGGCGGCACGGGTGGAGCACCGACGCCGCGTGTGGAAGTCGGCGCGCGAGCTTGCGATCGAGCCCGAGCGGTGGGCGGTCAGAGCGCGCTGCGAGCGCGGCTACACCGAGCTCCTGCCCGACCTCGCGGTCTGGCTCAAACGCTCCGAGCCACCCGTCGCGGTGATCGCCGAGAGCGGCGGCCGGCGCGAGGACCGCCAGAAGATGATCCTCGACGGATGGCGCGACGCGATCGTGGCCGGCCGCTACGCCGGCGTGCGCTACGACTGCGCCAACGCGTCCGTCGAATGCTGGATCAACCGTCTGGCCAGGAAGGTCAGGCTGACCGCCCCTGCGTTCTTTGCAGCCGAGCAGGCGAGCGCCGAGGAGATCGCCGCCCTCCCCCCCGCCGCCGACGACGTCGAAGAGCTGCCGATGAGCGAGCCCCAGCCCTCCGTTCGAGCCACGCCGCCATGCGACGGGGAGGTACTCACGGCTCCTGTCCGCGCTCCGTTCACCCCAGCGCGGGTGCAGCCGGAGCGGGCCGCGCCACCGGCGCCGGAGCCCGAGACGCCCGAGGCCGCCGCCGAGCGAGAGCGGCGCTACCGGGAGATCTTCGGGATCCCCGAGCCAGGAACCCGCCGACGGTGGCGGCGTTGAGGCGGAGAGTCTCGGGTTTGGCGAAAAGCAGCACGGGTCAGCCGTCTGCGTTGTCTGCCTCAATGATCGGGAGGAGCTCTTGGCGTAGAGAGGTGTATCCAGACGGGCCGAGCCGTCGCCGGAGCGCGTTCTCGGTGGCGGCGTTCGCTGACTCGAGCTCGCGAGCGAGCTTGTGCCCCTTGCGGGTCAGGGACAGGACCCGTCTGCGCCGGTCCACGCTGTCGGTTTTGCGTGCGAGGAGCGCTCTGTCGACCAGCGCGTCGACGACCGGGCCGCAGTTGCGCGGGTCGATCCCAACCAGCTCTGCCAGCTCGCGCTGACTGAGGGGACTCGCCGTCTGGAGAGCCATGATGAGCTTGAACTGGGTCGGCGTGACATCGAGTGCAGCGAGAGCGTCGACCCACTGGCGTCGTGTGATCGAGCCGGCAACTGCGAGGACGTAGGCGGTGCCCTCCTCGTAGCTCGGAGCGGAATGCGACGGCGAGCTCTCGCTCGGGTCTGGCTCTTGCGCTTTCGGCATCTTCACGTCACGAGATCAGACATAAGATATGATCATCATGTCGCATGTCTAGTAATCGAACGGAGCGATCATGAACAACAGCGAATCCCTGAAGGGCAAGGCAGCGCTCGTGACAGGGGGCAGCCGGGGCATCGGAGCAGCCATCGTACGACGGCTCGCAGAAGCCGGCGCAGATGTCGCGTTCACCTACAACACCGGCATCAACGAGGCCGCCGCCGTCGCCGAAGACGTACGCGGCATCGGCCGAACGGCAACATCAATCGCCGCCGATCTGGGCACCGCCGAGTCTGCAGCCGAGGTCATTGAGGCCGCCGTTAGATCGCTCGGGAAGCTCGACATCCTCGTCAGCAACGCCGGCATCGCGCCCTGGGGCCCGCTCACACGCGTCACCGTCGAGGACTTCGACCACCTCCTCGCCGTCGATGCCCGAGCCCCATTCCTGCTCATGCAGGCATCGGCCGAGAGAATGTCGGAAGGCGGGCGCATCGTGAACATCTCATCCGCCGTTACCAGCACCGCCCTCGCCGGAAGCTCGCTCTACTCGGGCGCAAAGGCCTTCATCGACCAGGTCACCAGGGTCGCGGCGATCGAGCTTGCCCCCCGGCGGATCACTGTCAACGCCGTCGCACCCGGAACGACCGCGACCGGACGGCTCGCGGACCCAACTCCCGAGCAGCGAGCCCAGATGGGCGAAGCATTCACCCTCGGACGAATCGGCGAGCCAGCGGACACAGCCGCGCTGGTGGCTTTTCTCGCATCAGAGCAAGCCGGCTTCATCACCGGGCAGGTCATCTACAACAACGGTGGCCAAACACGACCCGTCGGGTGGGCCGCGTGAGCCAACGCCCGAGATGACCGATACGCAACCCCAGGCGGCCGAGCAGATCACCGCGACCCTCGCCGCCTGGCCCGGCGTGCAGACGGCGGCGCACCGCTTCGGCGGCATCGCATTCAGGCTGGGCCGCCGAGAACTAGGACACCTACACGGGAACCGCCTCGCAGACCTCCCGTTCACCCGCCCGGTACGCGACGCGCTGATTGCCGAAGGGCGCGCCCATCCCCACCACGTTCTCCCCAACTCAGGGTGGGTCTCGCTACCCATCCGAACACCCGACGACGTGGACGCTGCTATCGACCTGTTCAAGCTCTCCGACGACCACGCGCAACGAACGGTGGCAAAACGACACCACTGGCCAGCTGATCAACGGCCGACCTGACGGTCAAGCCGTCCTCAGACATGCGCCGCGCGGCGCCGAAACAGCCCAAACCGAAGCCGGCCTGCACCTCAGCCCTGCTTTGCGCGGATACGAGGGAGCCGGTGCTGGCCGTGTGTTTGCGTGACTTCCGGCCAGCTCGACGTGCCCCTGTTTCGCGGCGGTTCGATACCCGCCGAGCTCTGGAGCCTTACCTGGCAGCAGACTCGCGAGCGTGTGGTCGCGGCGGGCGAACCGGGCGAGGTCATCGACCGGGGGCAGGCCGAGCTCGCGAACGACCAGCGATGGTTTCACGGCCCCGAGCATGCGACCGCCTGGGGCCGACGGCCGACGCCCTGAGCGATAGCTCGCTCGCGTCCCCGCAAACTCCGCCGCGCGGCGGTCGAAGTTGTGACCTGCGCTGTACGCTCTTTCTCGCCATGACCGCGAAGGAAAAGCTCCTAAAACGCGCGCCTCATTGGAGCGAGGAGCAGGCTGAGCGCGCTCTCCGTGCGGCTGAGAGCGACGAGGCCGTCGACGAATGGGACGACCTCTCCAAGTTGCATGAGGCGAGCACCGCAAAGACGATGCGGCGACTGGCCAAGGAGGAGCAGGCGGCCGGGCACGAGCCTTGGTGAAGCGCGGCGAGGTCCGCTGGGCCGTGCATCCCGATTGGCCGCGGCGGCCCGTCCTCGTGCTGACCCGTGACGAGGCGATCGATCGCCTCAATGCCGTCTTCGTCGTTCTCGCGACCACGAACATCCGTGGGCTGCCGACCGAGGTCGAGCTCGGCCCAGAGGATGGAATGCCTCGGCCGTGCGTTCTCAATGCCGACAACGTCGCCTCGCTGCCGAAGGGCTACCTCGGCGACCTCATCACCTCACTCAGCCACGAGAGGCTGGCCGAGGTCTGTCACGCCCTGGATCACGCCACCGGCTGCTGAGCACCCGGCAAAGCTGCGTCCTCAGTGCGTCCCTCAGGATCGAAATCAGCCGTATCGCCCGGCAATCTCAGGTCAAGCCGAACCTCGGAATCGCCTGCATCTATCGGCTTTTCCCGACCTGCCCTATCCCGACTTGACCACGCGGGTCCGCCTCGACAAGGCGGAGGTCACTGGTTCGAGCCCAGTATCGCCCACTCCGCGGATCGTTTGAGCGTGCTCAATGGGTTTTGAGGCGGCTGATGAGTTCCGGGAGCTTCCGCGCGACGACTCGCGCCTCTAGAAAGGCAGCTTTGATCGCTTCGGGGTCCGGGGCCGATCGTCGTTGTGCCGCCACGGCCTCCCGCTCGACGAGCCGCCCGAGCGCGACGCTCGCCGGCGTTGACCCGAGGCTTGCCCGGAACGCGCTCCCGGTCTCGTCGCTGACCCGAACCCGCGCCATCCGGCCCGGCGCCGGCGCCGTCGCCGAGCGCGCCCGCGGTTGTCGCTGCCGTGCTCGTCGTCCCATGTGTATGCATCGTTTACGCTGCGGCACTACCAAGTGCAACTGTGCGCGGAGCTGCGCGAGCCGCAGCGAAGCGGGCATGAGCGGCTGTTGTTGCCGCTCGGGCCAGTTTCCAAAGGGCGCGTAGTTTCCAGTCGTTGTTTCCAATCGGTGCGGTGGTTTCCAGCGTGCGGCGCGGAGCGGCACGCTCGGTCGGGGGTGATGGCAGGCTGTTGGCGGGCTTGGCGTCTGCAGTCGGCGTCCGATGCTCGGCTTATCGTCTTGGGCGTGATTTCGGCCGTCGGCGCGGAGTTCGTTGTGACGGGGCCTTTCGAGGTGATGGTTCGTGTCGGCCGTGAGGAGGTCCGGGGCGGCCTAGCGGATCTGCCGGCCGATGTGCTGCGGCGTTGCGGTCCGGTGCGGAGGCCTGGTGTTTACGGCGTCAGCGGCATATGCCGGATCGGTGGTTCTCCACGACCGCGGGGCGGTTCTTGGAGTACGAGAGCCTTTTGGAGCGCGACTGGATGCTGCTGCTGGACTTCGATCGGGCGGTCGATTGGATCTGCGAGCAGCCGCTGCGGCTGCGCTACCCGAAGGACGGCAGCCCGGCGAGTCATGTGCCGGATCTGCTGGTGTGGCGAGGGGGGATCCCGGAGCTGTGTGATGTCAAGAGCGAGGAGCGGGTCGACGATCCTGAGTTCCAGGCGCAGGTCCGCGCGACCGGACGGGCGTGCGCGGAGGCGGGCTTTGGGTACCGGGTGCTGTCGGAGCCCGACCGGCAGCTGCTGGTGAATGTCCGGTGGCTGGCGGGGTTCCGCGAGCCACCGGCTGACTTGGACGGTGAGCGCGCTCGAATGTTGGCGGTCCTCGCGGCTGGGCCGTCGACGATCGCCGAGATGCTGTCCGGCGCGCTGGAGGTCGCGCTCGCGCGACCGGTGCTGATGCACCTGCTGTGGACCGGCGCCGTGATCGTGGATGTGGGCGCCCCAATCGAGCCGGACAGTCGTGTGTGGGCGCCGTCGATGGCGGTGGCGTGATGGAGCCGCTGTGGCCGCTTGGGATCGGCGGGCGGCTGGTGATCGACGGCGAGATCGTGTTCGTCAACCGGGTCGACGGGCGCTGAGGTGCACGGCTTCACCGCGGCGGGCGCGCCGGTCCGGTTCGTGTTGACGCGTGCCGATGCCGAGGCGACCGCCGAACCGAGCGGTGAGGGGTTGCGGTTCGGGTCGGTGCTCGTGGACGCTGGCGCGTTGAGCGCCGTTCAGCTGCGTGACGCCGCCGTGCTGCTGGGGCATCTGAACGAGGCGTGGTTCGGGTACCGCTCGGGCGATCCGTCGCGCCCGTGTGCGGGCGAGCCGCGCGCGGGGTTTGAGCCGGAGCAGACCACGCTCGGGGATCGGCTGCAGGCGAAGGCGTCCGAGCTGGGATACTCGGTGTGGAAGCTCTCTAACAAGCGCCGCGAGTTGGTCCGCCGGGTGGCTGGTCGCGCTCGTCGACGGGCGTGCGACGCAGCCTGCGGTCGGCCAGGCGGTTGATGACCTGCTGCGGGCGGCGATCGTGGCGGAGGCGCAGGAGTTGGCGGATCGCTCGGATGTGCGCAAGATGCAGTTCCGCGCGAGGGTCGCGAGCCGGTTGGCGCGCGACAGCGGCGAGCCATTGGAGTTGCCCGCCGACTTCGCGGGCAGCCGGAACAGCCCCGACGAGCGCAACGTCTCATCGACGATCCGGTTGAACGTCTGCCGCGAGGCGCGTCGCAGCGCGAACAGCGGTCCGGGTGAGGATCTCGGGTGCCTGGTCTCGGAGCCGCCGGGTGAGTACGTCGCGATCGACACCACGAGCTTGGATGTGGTCGCGATCGACCCGTTCACGTTCCAATGGGTCAAGCTCAATTTCACCGCCGCTTTGGATGTGTGCACCCGGTCGATCCTCGCGTTCCGGTTGACGCCGTTCTCCACCCAAGGCGTGATCTCGCGCTGCTGCTGTCCGATCTGCTCTCGCCGACGCCGGTGGACGGCCGCTGGCCGGCGGATGTGCCCTACCCGTACTGCGGGCTGCCACAGAGCCTGGTGCTGCGCGCGTTCGAGCTCGAGGAGGGGACGGCGCTGTGCCCAAGGCCGACGGTCAGGCCCGGGACCGTGGTGATCGACCGCGGGCGCAACTATCAGTCGGTCACGTTCATGGCCGCGTGCGAGCAGTTGCGGATCAACGTCCAGTCAGCCCGCCCGTATCGCGGCTCGGACAAGGGGTGGACGAGCGGCTGTTCAGAGCAATGCGCGAGCGGCTGCTCGAATCACTGCCTGGATACACCGGCCCGAACGTGCTCGCCCGCGGGAAGGACATCGAAGCCGACGCCGTCTACTTCACGCACGAGCTGGAGGCGATCATCGGCCGGTGGATCGCCGTGGACTACCAGTGCCGCCCGCACGACGGGCTACGCGTCCCCGAGGCACCGCACCTCTGCTTGACCCCGAACGAGGCCTACGAGAGCTGCTCGACGTCGACGACCTCACCCACGGGCTCGGGCGCCGCGTCTGCTCGGTGCTGCTCGCACGGATGCTCCGCCCGCTGGATTGGGACGCCGCGGCCCGCTACCTCGACCTCCCCGGCCCGTTCACCAACGACGCGTACAACCTCACGTTCGCGAAGTTGCGCAGCACCGACCAGTTCATCGAACTCGCCAACCGCGTGAAACGGATCGCCAACCGGCACGCCCGGCGCGGGCTGATCGACTACAAGCAACGTCGCGCCAGCCTCCCAGAGCGAAAAGAGATCGACATCACCAGCTGACATCTGCTCGAGCGAACCTCCGGGACGGCCTCGCCGCAAGAACCCCCGACGCTGCCGCCACCGGCGAGCCGCTGGATCGGGGCGGATGCCTGTCGGCGCGCCGAGTCTCGGATTTGGCGAGCAGCAGGTGGCTCGAGTCCTTGAGTCGAGACACCTGCTGCGCTGTCGCTGCGGTAATCAAGCCGACGGTCACGAGGCATCCGAGATCGTTCCCAGAGGAGCAGCGTTCGATAGCCCGATC